>JACAEF010000007.1 GCA_013388985.1 Rhodocyclaceae bacterium | reverse complement strand
GGGGGGCGCGGGGCCCCCCGATTCCGCAATGGCCTGCGCGACGATCGCTGCGACTTCGTCGGCCGAGAGCGGCTGGGGCATGTAGGCGGAGAGGACTTCGACCTCGAACTTCTCGGCATCGACGAGGTCCTGCCGCTTGGCCGCCTCGTACTGGGCGATCGAATCCTTGCGCTGCTTGAGCATCTTTTCGATGACACTGACCACGCCGGCATCGTCGAGGTCGATCCGCTCATCGACCTCTTTCTGCTTGATCGCCGCCAGCAGCAGACGGATCGCGCCGAGGCGCGCGGTTTCCTTCGCCTTCAGCGCGGCTTTCATGTCTTCGGTGATGCGTTCCTTGAGACTCATGGCAAGGTTCCTGCACAAATGCGAAAACCGCCAGCCAAGGCGGTTTTCGCGGGAAATCGGCAACGTATCAGTACAGCTTCGGCGGCAGAAGCTGGCTGCGGATGCGCTTGTGATGGCGCTTGATGGCGGCAGACAGCTTGCGCTTGCGCTCGGCGGTGGGCTTCTCGTAGAACTCGCGGGAACGGAGTTCGGTGAGCGTGCCGGCCTTTTCGATGGTGCGCTTGAAACGGCGGATGGCAACCTCGAAAGGCTCGTTTTCCTTGACGCGAATACCGGGCATGCGGGCTTCCTAATCGGTTGAGGTGATGAAGAGGCGCGCATTCTAGCGATTTTCGGCCGCTTGTCAAAGTAAAATTCGTCGATGCGGGTCCTGGGCATCGAATCTTCCTGCGACGAAACCGGCGTCGCGCTCTACGACAGCGAGCGCGGTCTGCTGGCGCATGCGGTGCATTCGCAGGTGGCGATGCACGAGGATTACGGCGGCGTCGTGCCCGAGCTCGCCTCGCGCGACCATATCCGCCGCCTCGTGCCGCTCTTCGAACAGGTGCTCGCGCAGAGCCGTTGCCCGAAGTCGGACATCGACGCGATCGCCTATACCGCCGGGCCGGGACTCGCCGGTGCCTTGCTGACCGGCGCGAGTTTCGCGGCGAGCCTCGCGCTCGCCCTGGGCGTGCCGGCGGTGCCGATCCATCACCTCGAAGGCCATCTGCTTTCGCCGCTGCTGGCGCAGGACCCGCCCGCCTTCCCCTTCATCGCGTTGCTGGTTTCCGGCGGCCATACGCAGATCATGCGCGTCACAGGCGTCGGCCGCTACGCGCTGATGGGCGAATCGCTCGACGACGCGGCCGGTGAGGCCTTCGACAAGACCGCGCAGCTCCTGGGCCTGGGCTATCCCGGCGGGCCGGCGCTGGCGCGGTTCGCCGAAACCGGCACGCCGGGCCGTTTCAAACTGCCGCGGCCGATGCTGGGTAGCGGCGACTTCATGTTCAGCTTCTCGGGTCTCAAGACTGCGGTACTCACCGCCGTGCGCGAGCGCTCGCTCACTGAACAGGACAAGGCCGACCTCGCCGCGGAATTCCAGGAAGCGGCGACCGAGGTCGTCGCCACGAAGGCGCTGGAAGCCTGCCGCGTGGCAGGACTGAACACGCTGGTGGTCGCCGGCGGCGTCGGTGCGAACCGCCGCTTGCGCGAGCGTCTCGACGCCGCGGCCGGTCGGCAGGGCGTGCGCGTCTGCTATCCGGAGGTGGCGCTTTGCACCGACAACGGCGCGATGATCGCCTTCGCCGGCGCGCTGCGCCTGCAAGCGGGACTGGCCGAACCCAGCGCGCGCGATGGTGCGTTCGTCGTTCGCCCGCGCTGGCCCTTGGCTACGGTCTAGCTTTTTTTCTCGCCGATACGGCTCTCGGTGCCGGCCAGCAGGCGCTGGATGTTCGCCTTGTGGCGCCAGATCAAGAGCAGGCACATCAGGATGACGACGAGCGAGACGCCGTCGAGGCCATGATGCATCAGCGCGAGCACGGGCGCGGCCGCGGCGGCGACGAGCGCGGCGAGCGACGAATAGCGCGCCACGATCGCCGTGATGAGCCAGGCCGACGCGGCGCCCGCCGCCACCCATCCATCGAGACCGATCAGCACGCCGAGCGCGGTGGCTACGCCCTTGCCGCCCTTGAAGCGGAGGAAGACCGGAAAGAGGTGGCCGAGGAAGGCGGCCAGCCCGGTGAGCGCGACTGCCGTGCCGCCAGCGCCGAGTTTCGCGGCGATGGCCATCGCCAGCCAGCCCTTCATGGCATCCCCCAGCAGCGTCAACAGCGCGGCGAGCTTGTTGCCGGTGCGCAGCACGTTGGTCGCGCCGGGGTTGCCCGAGCCGTGGCTGCGCGGATCGGCCAGCCCGAACAGCTTCGAGACGATCACCGCGAACGGCAGCGAGCCGATCAGGTAGCCGAGGATTAGGTAAATAGGCAGGGTTTCCATAGAATGCCCTGCATTGTAAGCAAAGGCCATGTCATGGACTTTATCTTCATTGAAGAGATGCGCGTAGAAGCGCATGTCGGCATCTATGCGCGCGAACGCGTCGCGCCGCAGACGCTCGAACTTTCGCTCACCTTCGGCGTGCCGGACGAAGCGGCGCGGGACGACGACATCGCCAAGACGATCGACTACGCGCAGGTGATCGCGTGCATCCGCGACGAGCTCGCCCGGCGCCACTTCAATCTGCTGGAGACGCTGGGCGAATTCGTCATTGGCCTGCTGCTCGACGAATTCCGCGCGCCCTGGGTCAAGGTGTCGATCGCCAAGGTCGGCATCGCCAGGGGCGTCAGGCGCGTCGGCGTGCAGATCGAACGGGCAAGAAGCTGATCAGCCGCGGGGATGGTGTCGTGTGTGCAGCTCCTTGAGCCGCGCACGCGCGACGTGGGTGTAGATCTGCGTCGTCGAAATGTCGGCGTGGCCGAGCAAGAGCTGCACGACGCGCAGATCCGCACCGTGGTTCAGGAGATGCGTGGCGAAGGCGTGGCGCAGCACGTGCGGCGAGATCTTCTCGCGCGGGATGCCGGCGGTCATCGCGTGTTTCTTGATCAGCGTCCAGGCCATCTGGCGCGTCATGCCGGCGCCGCGTGCGGTGACGAACAGATGGTCGCTGGCGCGGCCCTTGAGCAGCGCGGGGCGCCCCTCGGCGAGCCAGCGGGCGAGCCAGTCGGCGGCGACTTCGCCGAGCGGCACGAGGCGCTCCTTGCCGCCCTTGCCGAAGGTGCGCACGACGCGGTCGTCGAGACCGAGGTTGAAGAGCTTCAGACCTACGAGCTCCGAGACGCGCAGGCCCGTGGCGTAGAGGAGTTCGAGCAGCGCGCGGTCGCGCAGGCCCAGCGGCGTGGCGACATCGGGCGCATTGAGCAGGGCTTCGACGTTTGGCTCGGAAAGCGTCTTCGGAAAACGCTCGGCGACCACCGGCGGCTGGATGTTGAGGAGCGGATCGCGGTCGATCCTGCCCTGATCGAGCAGCCAGCGGTAGAAACGGCGCAAGCTCGCCTGGAAGCGCCGCAGCGTCGTCGGCCGCGCCCTGCCGGGACGCGCATGCAGGTGGGCGAGCCAGGCATCGACGTCCGCTTCCTGCGCCTCGACCAGCGTGCGCTGGCGTTCCGCGAGCCAGCCGGCGAACAGCGCGAGATCGGAGCGGTAGGCGGCCAGCGTATTCTTCGCCAGTCCGTCGGAGAGCCACAGCTGATCGACGAAAGTGTCGATCAGCTCAGAATCGGATGCCTTCATGCCCGAGCAGCCAGCGCTTGACGTCGAGCAGGAAGCCGCCACGCTGCCGGGCGAAGCCGCCCAGCCCTCCACCTGCGGCGACGACGCGATGACAGGGCACGACGAGCGGATAGGGGTTCGCGCCGCAGGCGTTGCCGACCGCGCGCGGGCTGCTGCCAAGCGATTGGGCCAGTTCGCCGTAAGTGCGTGTTTCCCCGGAACCGATGGCGGCGATGCCCGCCCAGACGCGGCGCTGGAAGGCAGTGCCCGCCGGCGCGAGCGGCAGCGAGAAGACGAAACGCGGGTTTTTGAGATAGGCGCGGAGTTGGCGGATGGCTTCCTTGGCGAGCGGCGTTCGCGGCGGAAGTTCGGCGCGGGGTTCGAGATAGACGATTTCAGTGACCTCGTCGTCCGTGCAGCGCAGACCGAGAGAAAAACTCGGCGCTGGCAGGACGGCACACAAAGTCTCCCCGCCCGCGAGGGCGGGGCTGGGGGTGGGCGGGCTCGGGCTCATACCCGCACCTCGCCGTTGCCGAAGACGATCCACTTCTGCGAGGTGAGCCCTTCGAGGCCCACCGGCCCGCGCGCGTGGAACTTGTCGGTCGAGATGCCGATCTCGGCGCCGAGGCCGTATTCGAAGCCGTCGGCGAAGCGCGTCGAGGCATTGACCATCACGGAGGACGAATCGACCTCGCGCAGGAAACGCATGGCCGCAGTGTAGTCCTCGGTGACGATCGACTCGGTGTGCGCCGACGAATATTTATTGATGTGGGCGATCGCTTCGCCGACGTCGGCGACCACCTTGCAGGAGATGATCGCGGCGAGGTATTCGGTGTAGTAATCCTCCTCGGTCGCGGGCTTCGCCTGCGGCACGAGCGCGCAGGTCTCAGGGCAGCCGCGGATCTCGACGCCATGCGCGGTCAGCATCGCGGCGAGCTGCGGCAGCAGCGTCGGCGCGGCCGGCCGCGCGACGAGCAGCGATTCGGCGGTGTTGCAGGTGCCGAGCCGCTGGGTCTTCGCGTTCTCGACGATCGCGAGCGCCTTGGCCGGATCGGCGGCGACGTCGACATAGACGTGGCAGTTGCCGTCCAGATGCTTGATCACCGGCACCCTGGCTTCGCGGCTGATGCGCTCGATCAGCCCCTTGCCGCCGCGCGGCACGATGACATCGACGTATTCCGGCATCGCCACCAGATGGCCGACCGCGGCGCGGTCCGTCGTCTCGACCACCTGCACCGCCGTTTCCGGCAGGCCGGCGGCGGCCAGCCCCGCGCGCACGCAGGACGCGATCGCCTGGTTGCAGCGGATCGCCTCCTTGCCGCCCCGCAGGATCGCGGCGTTGCCGGATTTGAGGCACAGCGCTGCGGCGTCCGCCGTCACGTTCGGCCGCGCTTCATAAATGATGCCGACCACGCCGAGCGGCACGCGCATTTTGCCGACCTGGATGCCCGACGGGCGGTATTTCATGTCCGTGATCTCGCCGATCGGATCGGGGAGAGCGGCGACCTGCTCGAGCCCCTGCGCCATCGCCTCCACGCTCTTCGCCGTGATCGTCAGCCGGTCGAGCATCGCGGCCTCCAGCCCGTTGGCCTTCGCTTCAAGAACGTCCGCCGCATTGGCGGTGAGCAGCTCGTCGCGGCGCGCGCGCAACTCGGCGGCCATCGCCAGGAGCGCGGCGTTCTTCGCGGCGGTGGAGGCCTTGGCCATCGCGCGCGAGGCGACGCGGGCCTGCTGGCCGAGGGTCTGCATGTAGAGGGCGATATCGGTGGGGGCGTTCATCGGGGGGCGTGCGTGAGTCGGAGGGCCAGTTGCAGGAATTCGTCCCAGAGATCGCCTCTGGTCAGGCCTTTGATGATGCGATCGATTCGCGCCGCATGCAAGAGGGCGGCGCGATGCATGCGACTGCGTGCCTCGTTGGCCAGCACCCAGAGCACTAGCGGCGGCGCGGCCTCCTCGGCCTTCAGCCCCTCGAGCGTGCGTACGCAGCGCGCCGTATCGCGCGTCTGCAGGGCGTTCTTCAGGTCCTCGATGTCGTAACGCGCGACATTCAGGACAGCGGCTGATACCTGTTGCAGCGTCAGCTCGCCCGCCGGGTAGAGGAGCCCGAGCTTCTGGATCTCCTGATGCGCGGCGAGCAGGTTGCCCTCGACGTGCAGGGCGATGAATTCGAGCGCCTCGCGCGATGCGGACTGGTTCTGGGCCGCGAGGCGACGGCCGATCCATTGCGGCAATTGGGCGAGCGGCGGGGCATTGCATTCGATGCCGACGCCGGCATTGACCAGCGCCGCGAACCAGGCAGCCTTTTTCGCGCGCCAGTCCATCTCGGGCAGGGTGATGAGCGTCACCGTCTCGGCCGGCAGTTCGCGCGCGAAGCGCACGAGCGCCTCGCCGCCGTCGCGGCCGGGCTTGCCGGTGGGGATGCGTAGGTCGATCAGCGTGCGGCCGCCGAACAGCGACAGATTGCCGGCGGCGTGGAACAGCTCATCCCAGCGGAACGACGGCGTGACGACGAGCACGGTGCGATCCGTGTAGCCCTGCCGTCGCGCGGCGGCGCGCAGCAGATCGCCGGCTTCGGTGGTCAGCAGCGGATCGTCGCCATGCAGCACATACAGCGGCTGCAGCGGTTTCTCCAGGTGGGCGGCGAGTTGTTCGGGTCGCAAGTGCACAATGAGCGATCCTCAGCCTTGAACCGTGCGGCTGCCGGACGACAGCCGACGCAGCAGCTGCTGCACCAGATCCTGCTGCATCTCGCGCCAGATGATCGCTTCTTCCGCTTCCTTGGCGAAGACGTGCTCGTCGTCGAAGGTCATCTCACGCTGCAGGATGATCTGGCTGTCGGGCTGAAGCGGGTGGCCATTGGCGTCCTGGACGCGATAGATGAAGCTGCGCGTGAGCTGGAATTCGCGCACCAGACCCTTCGCGGACAGCGACAGGATGCTCTTGTGCTGGTCGTTGCGCAGCACCACCAGCGTCGCATTCGCCGACTTGGCATCGCTGACCACTTTCGTCAACGAACCGGATTCGATGCCGCGCTTGATCTGGAAGTAAAGCTCGCTGTTTTCCGGCAGACCGGAGATCGCCAGCGTTTCCCAGGGCAGGTTGTAGCTGCCGCGGAGCTGGAAGCCGCAGGCGGAGAGCAGCAGCGCGAAGACGAGGATGAGCGCGCGCATCAGACGACGATATTGACGAGACGGCCCGGCACGACGACGACCTTCTTCGCCGGCTTGCCTTCCATGAACTTTCGCGCCGCCTCGGATGCGAGCGCCGCGGCTTCGATAGCCGTCCTGTCAGCGCCGACTTTGACGCGGATCGTGCCGCGCAGCTTGCCATTCACCTGCAGGACGAGCTCCTGTTCTTCCTGCGCGAGCGCTTCTTCCAGCGGCTCGGGCCAGGGCGCTTTGAGGATGTCGTCGCCAAAGCCCAGCTCGATCCAAAGCACATGCGCGATGTGCGGCGCGATCGGGGAGAGCACGCGCAGGAGGATCGAGAAACCCTCGCGCGCATACGGATCGGCGGGCGCCTTCTCGAGCGCGTTCAGCATCTTCATGCAGGCGGAGGCGACGGTGTTGAACTGCAGCTTCGCCATGTCGTAATTGGCCTGCTTGAGCAACAGGTGGATCTCCCGGCGTAGCGGTGTGGAGCCTTTCCCTGATTCCTGATTCCTGATTCCCGATGCCTGAACCCCGAAGCTCCACACCCGCTTCATGAAGCGGTAGGCGCCCTCGACGCCGGTATCCGACCATTCCAGGGTCTGCTCGGGCGGGCTCGCGAACATCATGAAGAAACGCGCGGTATCGGCGCCATACTTCTCGATCAGCGCCTGCGGATCGACGCCATTGCGTTTCGATTTCGACATCGTGCCGACGCCGCCGTAATCGACCGGGCTGCCGTCGGCCTTGAGCGTCGCGCCGATCACATGCCCCCCTTCGTCGCGCACGAGCTCGACCTCGTCGGGGGCGAAGTATTCGATACCGCCTTTCTCGGTGCGGCGGGAAAAGATGTGGTTCAGCACCATGCCCTGGGTGAGCAGGTTTGCGAACGGCTCGTCGTACTTGACGAGGCCCAGATCGCGCATCACCTTGCTCCAGAAGCGCGAGTAAAGGAGATGCAGAATCGCATGCTCGATGCCGCCGATGTATTGATCGACCGGCATCCAGTAGGCGGTGCCTTCGTCGACCATGCGGTCGTTTTTCTCGCGCGTCGCGGCATCGACCGCATAGCGCGCGTAATACCACGACGAATCGACGAAGGTGTCCATCGTGTCGGTCTCGCGCTTGGCCGGCTTGCCGCATTTCGGACAGGTGCAGGCGAGGAAGTCCGCGCGTTTGTTCAAGGGATTGCCCGAGCCGTCGGGCACGCAGTCCTCGGGCAGCACGACGGGCAGCTGCTCATCCGGTACGGGCACGTCGCCGCAGGTGTCGCAGTGGATGATCGGGATCGGGCAGCCCCAATAACGTTGCCGGGAAATACCCCAGTCGCGCAGACGGAACTGCACCTTCTTCTCGCCTAAGCCCTTGGCCGCGAGATCGGCGGCGACCGCCTCGACGGCGGCTGCATAATTCAGCCCGTCATATTTGCCGGAATTCACGCAGACGCCGCTTTGCTTGTCGGCATACCACTCCTGCCAAGCGTCCAACGAGAATTCTTTGCCTGACACGTCGATGACTTGCTTGATCGGCAAGCCGTGTTTCTTCGCGAAGGCGAAGTCGCGCTCGTCGTGCGCCGGCACGCCCATCACCGCGCCGTCGCCATAGCCCATCAGCACGTAGTTGCCGACCCAGACCTCGACGCGCTCGCCCGTCAGCGGATGGGTGACGAAGAGACCGGTCGGCATGCCTTTCTTCTCCATCGTCGCCAGATCGGCTTCCATCACCGAGCCGCGCTTGCATTCCTCGATGAAGGCGGCAAGCTGCGGATTCTGCTTCGCCGCATGCGTCGCCAGCGGATGCTCGGCGGCGACGGCGACGAAGGTGACCCCCATGATCGTGTCGGCGCGCGTCGTGAATACCCAGAGCTTCTCGTCGCGGCCCTCGAACGTGTAGGGGAAGGCGAAGCGCACGCCCTCCGATTTGCCGATCCAGTTCGCCTGCATGAGCTTGACGCGCTCCGGCCAGCCGGGCAGACGATCCAGCGCGGCGAGCAGCTCATCGGCATAGCGCGTGATCGCCAGGTAGTAGCCGGGAATCTCGCGTTTTTCGACCAGGGCGCCGGTGCGCCAGCCGCGCCCGTCGATCACCTGCTCGTTGGCGAGGACGGTCTGATCGACCGGGTCCCAGTTCACCACCTGCGTCTTCTTGTAGGCGATGCCGCGCTCCAGCATGCGCAGGAACAGCCACTGGTTCCACTTGTAATACTCGGGCTTGCAGGTGGCGAGCTCGCGCTCCCAGTCGAGGCCGAAGCCCAGGCTCTGGAGCTGCTTTTTCATGTAGGCGATGTTGTCGTAGGTCCATTTCGCCGGCGGCACCTTGTTCTGGATCGCCGCGTTCTCGGCCGGCAGGCCGAAGGCGTCCCAGCCCATCGGCTGCAGCACGTTGAAGCCGCGCATCTTGTGCCAGCGCGTCAGCACGTCGCCGATGGTGTAGTTCCTCACATGGCCCATGTGCAGCTTGCCCGACGGATAGGGGAACATCGACAGGCAGTAATACTTGGGCTGGGCGCCGTCGGGCGCGACGTTGAAGGCGCGCGTCTTGACCCAATGCGCCTGGGCGGCGGCTTCAACTTCGGCTGGCAGATATTTCTCTTGCATGGTGGCGGAAACGTCGAAAAAACAAAATTATATGCCCGCCGGCGGCTCTTCCATTTGGCCTTCGTCAGCCGGCCTCGATCACCACCCGGTTGCGGCCGGCGTGTTTGGCCCGATAGAGCGCATCATCGGCGCGCGCGATCCACTGTTCGATGCTTTCGTCAGGGCGCAAGAGCGTACCGCCGATCGAAGTCGTCACTGGGCTGCCGTGACCATCGTCGAGCCATTTCTCGGCGGTGGCGCGCAATTTCTCGGCAATGGCGCCAAGCGTCTTAGCATCGTCGACCTGGGTCAGGATGACGAATTCCTCGCCGCCGAAGCGAAACAGGCGATCCAGCGGACGCAGCGAGCCTTCGAGCAGCCGGGCGAAGCGGACCAGGATTTCGTCGCCCTGGAGGTGGCCGAAGCGATCGTTGACCTCCTTGAAATGATCGAGATCGAGGATCAGCAGGCCGTGGTTTCTGCTTTCGCGTGCGATGATCCTCTGTGTGCGCGCCAGCTCGCTCAGTAGTTCACGCCGATTGTAGATGCCGGTCAATGCGTCCAGCGAAGCCAGACGCCGGAGCTCCTCGCGCTGTTCCGCCACCCGATAGGCGAATACGTAGGTCAGCAGCACGGAGAGGACGAGCGTCACCGCGAATGATGCCGCCTCGAGGGTTTCGCGATGCCAGCCGCCCGTCAGCAT
This sequence comes from Rhodocyclaceae bacterium, assembly GCA_013388985.1. Taxonomy (GTDB): domain Bacteria; phylum Pseudomonadota; class Gammaproteobacteria; order Burkholderiales; family Rhodocyclaceae; genus Sulfuricystis. Next base: position 125,830 of record JACAEF010000007.1, on the reverse strand, counting down.
GATCAGCGTCAGCACCAGCATCGCGGTGATGAAAGCGTGCTTGCGCGGTGCGAGGAAGAAATTGGCGATCAGCGCCGGGTAGATCCAGTAGGTGCCAACGACCCCCAGCACATGAGAGGCGATCACGGCCATGACGCCGACGAAATAACAAAGAAACGTGCTCGGACGCGCGGTGTCGCCCGTGCGCCATGCATGAAGCACACCGCCGCTGATGCCGGTGATGGCACCGATGTCCATCGCGAACGCCAGCCATTCTTCCGCGATCGCCCGATAGACGGCGAAAGGCGTGATGCTCAGCACCGTCAGCGATCCCAGGAGGGTCAGAATCGCCAGCTGGAAGTCGTTGCGCAGCCGGTAATGGACGGTGCCCAAGTTCATGAAATCATTATGGCACCGTCACTGTCCGGCGAACAGACGTCGTTTCCCGTCGTCAGCTGAAGGACAGCGACTTGAAGCGGCGCCAACCGCGCTGGCTGCCTATCATCAGCGCATCGAGCACCGCGAGAGGCGCCTGCCAGAGGCGGGCATTCAAACGCGCCCAGCGGCGGAAACCGAAGGAGGCGGCGTCCTCGCGCAGGCGTTCGGCGACGACGAGCTCGAGCAGGCGATCCATCGCAGCGGCCCAATAGGCGGGCGTGTCGGTTTCATTCGTCGCGTGGGCGGCGTGGCGGCAGGCCGCGTGCCAGAGGATTTCAGCGCGGCGCTGTGAAATGCCGGCCTTGTGGGCCAGCCAGGGCAGGATTTTTGGATAGGCGGGTTTCATCGTCATTTCCTTTCAGTGCAATTTTGTTGCACTGCAACATTACACCACGAAAATGGGTTCATTGGCAAAAAGTTCAATGGGCATGGAGTAGACTCCCTGCTTTCGAAGAAAGCCAAGCCTTTGAATCTACTGGAAAGACTCAATCCGCCGCAACGCGCGGCCGTCACGCTCCCCCCGCAGCACGCCTTGATCCTCGCCGGCGCAGGTTCCGGCAAGACGCGGGTGCTCACCACGCGGATCGCCTGGCTGATCTCGACCGGGCAGGCAAACCCCCAACAGATCCTCGCCGTCACCTTCACGAACAAGGCGGCCAAGGAGATGCTCGCGCGCCTTGCGGCGATGCTGCCGATCAACGTCAAGGGCATGTGGATCGGCACCTTCCACGGGCTGTGCAACCGCATGCTGCGGGCGCATTACCGCGATGCCGGGCTGCCGCAGCTCTTCCAGATCCTCGATGCCGCCGACCAGCTCGCCGCGGTCAAGCGGCTGCTGAAGTCCTTGAATGTCGATGACGAGAAATTCCCGCCGCGCGAACTCGTCTGGTTCATCAACGCGCAGAAGGAGGCCGGTCTGCGCCCGGCGGCGGTCGAGGCCTGGGACGAGTGGACGAAAAAGCGCGTCGAGCTCTATGAAGCGTATGAGGCGCAATGCCAGAAGGAAGGCGTGGTCGATTTCGCCGAACTCCTGCTGCGCTGCTACGAATTGCTCGAGCGCAACGAGCCGATCCGGCGACATTACCAGGAACGCTTCCGCCACATCCTCGTCGACGAGTTTCAGGACACCAACAAGCTGCAATACCGTTGGCTGAAACTGCTGGCCGGCGAGGGCGGGTGTCTGTTCTGCGTCGGCGACGACGACCAGTCGATCTATGCCTTCCGCGGGGCCGATGTCGGCAACATGCGCGACTTCGAGCGCGAATTCGAGGTGAAAAACCTGATCCGCCTCGAACAGAACTACCGCTCACACGGCAACATCCTCGATGCCGCCAATGCGATCATTCGCAACAACCCCTCGCGGCTCGGCAAGAATCTCTGGACCGAGGCGGGCGCCGGCGAGCCGATCCGCGTCTTCGAGGCGTATTCCGACGGCGACGAGGCGCGCTTCATCGTCGAGGAGGTCATGGCACTGGCCGCCGAGGGCTTCGCACGCCGCCAGATCGCGCTGCTCTATCGCAGCAATGCGCAAAGCCGCGCGCTCGAACACGCCCTCTTCAACGCCGGCATTCCCTATCGCGTCTATGGCGGCTTGCGCTTCTTCGAACGCGCCGAGATCAAGCACGCGCTCGCTTATCTGCGGCTGATCGCCAACCCGGATGACGACACCGCCTTTGCCCGCGTCGTCAATTTCCCGGCGCGCGGGATTGGCGCCCGAACGCTCGAACAGCTCGCCGATGCGGCGAAGGCGCAGGGGACGAGTCTCTCTGCGGCGATCCCGCAGGTCGGCGGCGCGGGGGGGGCGAAGCTGGCCGCCTTTGCCCAGTTGATTGCCCGAATGCGCGAGGCGGCGAGCCTGCCGCTGCCCGAGCTCGTCGAGCACGTGCTCGACCTCTCCGGCCTGCGCGAGCATTACCGCAACGAGAAGGAAGGCCAGGAACGACTCGCCAACCTCGACGAGCTCGTCAATGCGGCGGCGGGCTTCGTCGCCGAGGAGGGCACGGCGAATCGTGATGGCGAGCTCTCCGCCGACCTGATCGCGTTCCTCGCTCACGCCGCGCTCGAAGCCGGCGAGCACCAGGCCGGCGAGGGTGAGGACGCGCTGCAGCTGATGACCGTTCATTCGGCCAAGGGGCTCGAATTCGACGTCGTCTTCATCTGCGGTTTGGAGGAGGGGCTGTTCCCACACGAAAACGCGGTTTCACCGCGTTTCGGCGGACACTTACCTGCGCAGCAGGTTAGTGGTAGCCAAAACAGCCTGCTCGAAGACAAGGGCCTCGAAGAAGAACGCCGGCTGATGTATGTCGCCGTCACGCGCGCGCGCCAGCGGCTCTACCTCACTCACGCCCAGACGCGCCTGCTGCATGGCCAGACGCGTTACGCGCTGCCTTCGCGCTTCATCGACGAAATCCCGGCGGGGCTGCTCAAATTCCTCAACGCCCGGCCGGCCAAGACCACGCCCCATGGTGCCGTTCCACCAGCGCCGACTTTTGCACGGTCACGACCGGATACTGGCCTGCGCATCGGCCAGACGGTGATGCACGCGAAGTTCGGCCTCGGCGTCATCGTCAATGCCGAGGGGACGGGCTCGGATGCGCGCGTGCAGGTCAATTTCGGCCACGCCGGCATGAAGTGGCTGGCGCTGTCGGTGGCAAAGCTCGAACCTATCTGATCCGATGGCCTGGTTTGCCCTGCTGCTGGGCCTGCTCGCTTTGTTAGGGCTCGCGCGCTGGGCGATCCGCCGGGGCTTGGCCGCGCCGCGCATGATCGAGCAGCGCACGCCCGCTGATCTCGGCCTGCCTTTCCGCGCCGTCGAATTCCCGACCGCGAACGGCCGCAGCCTGCGCGGCTGGTTCATCCGGGGCCCGCAGGCGGCAGCACCCGCGGTCATCCTGCTGCACGGCTGGGGCGGCAATGCCGAGACGATGCTGCCCTTGGCCGGCCCGCTCAAGGAGGCGGGCTACGCCGTGCTGCTCTTCGATGCGCGCTGCCATGGCGGCAGCGACGACGACACCTTCGCCTCGCTGCCGCGCTTCGCCGAAGACCTCGAACACGCGCTCGCCTGGCTGCGAGGGCAGCCCGGCATCGATGCGCAGCGGATCGCCGCGATCGGCCATTCGGTCGGCGCCGGCGCTTGCCTGCTCGCCGCCTCGCGCGGCGCGCCGCTCGCCGCGGTGGTGAGCATCGCCGCCTTCGCGCACCCGGCGGCGATGATGCGCCGCTGGCTCGCCTGGAAGCGCATCCCCTATCGGCCGCTCGGCTGGGCGATCCTCGCCTATGTCCAGCACGCGATCGGCCACCGCTTCGACGCGATCGCGCCGACGAACACGATCCGCAAGGTCCACTGCCCGGTGCTGCTCGCCCACGGCACCGAAGACACGACCGTTCCGGTGGTCGAGGCCCGGCAGATCTTTGAAAACCGTGCCCACGACGCGGTAGAGTTGCTGCTCATCGCCGGCAGCCACGACGAATACGCCGAGATGGACGCCGGCATCGAGGCGGTGCTGGCGTTTCTGGCGCGGACGCTCTGACGAACGGAACATTCGGATATCATCATCGATCATGCCCGCACCCGCAGAACTCCGCGCTCTCGTCGAACGCTTCGAGGCCAATCTCGACAGTTACCGTTCCGGCGCCTACAACGAAACCCTGCTGCGCCGGGATTTCCTCGACCCGCTGTTCCGCCTGCTCGGCTGGGACGTCGACAATTCCCAAGGCTATGCGGAAGCCTTCCGCGAAGTCGTGCATGAGGATGCGATCAAGGTTGGCGGCTCGACCAAGGCGCCGGACTACTGCTTCCGCATCGGCGGGCGGCGCATCTTCTTCCTCGAAGCGAAGAAACCCTCGGTCGTCATCAAGGACGATCCCGGCCCCGCCTACCAGCTGCGCCGTTACGCCTGGTCGGCGAACCTCGCCTTGTCCATCCTCTCGGATTTCGAGGAATTCGCCGTCTACGATTGCCGCATCAAGCCGGCGCCCGGCGACAAGCCGGCCAAGGGGCGACTTCTCTATCTCACTTTCCGCGAATATCTCGACCGCTGGGACGAGATCGCCGGCATCTTCTCGCGCGAGGCCGTGCTCAAGGGCAGCTTCGACCGCTATGCCGGCGCCAGCAAGGGCAAGCGCGGCACGACCGGCGTGGATGGCGATTTCCTGGCGCAGATCGAAGGCTGGCGGGAAACACTGGCGAGGAACATCGCGCTGCGCAATCCGGGCATCGAGGTGCGCGATCTCAACTTCGCCGTGCAGGCCACCCTCGACCGCATCATCTTCCTGCGCATCTGCGAGGATCGCGGCATCGAGCCGTTGAACCGGCTGATGGGGCTCGTCAACGGCCCCGGCATCTATGGGCGGCTCATCCAGGTCTTCCGCGAGGCGGACGACCGCTACAACTCCGGCCTGTTTCATTTCCGCGCCGAGAAAGGACGCCCTGGCAGCCCAGACGAATTCACGCCGCGCCTGACCATCGACGACAAGGTGCTCAAGAGCCTGATCCTCGGCCTCTACTATCCGGAAAGCCCTTACGAATTCTCGGTGCTGCCGGCCGACATCCTCGGCCAGGTCTATGAGCGCTTCCTCGGCAAGGTCATCCGCCTGACGGCCAGTGGCCAAGCCAAGGTCGAGGAAAAGCCCGAGGTCAAGAAGGCCGGCGGCGTCTATTACACGCCGACCTATATCGTCGATTACATCGTCGGACAGACGGTCGGGTGCTTGTGCGAGGGCAAGACGCCGAAGGACGTGGCGAAACTGCGCATCCTCGATCCGGCCTGCGGTTCGGGCTCGTTCCTGATCGGCGCCTATCAGTATCTGCTCGACTGGCATCTGGCCTGGTATGCCGCCCACGAACCGGAAAAGCACGCCAAAGGCAAGGAACCGAAGGTCTATCGCGCCGGGGACGGCTGGCGGCTCACGGCGGCCGAGCGCAAACGCATCCTGACGAACAACATCCACGGCGTCGACATCGACGCGCAGGCGGTCGAGGTGACCAAGCTATCGTTGCTGCTCAAGGTGCTCGAAGGCGAGACCGACGAGACGCTCAGCCAGCAGATGAAGCTCTTTCATGAACGCGCGCTGCCCGACCTCGACGGCAACATCAAATGCGGCAACTCGCTGATCGGCCCGGATTTCTTCGCCGGCCGGCTCGATCTCGACGAAGCCGAGCGCCGCCGCATCAACGCCTTCGACTGGCGCGCCGAGTTCCCGGCAGTCTTCAAGGCCGGGGGCTTCGACGCGGTGATCGGCAACCCGCCCTACATCCGCATCCAGACCCTGAAGGAATGGGCGCCGCTGGAAGTCGAGTTCTACAAGGAGCGCTACCGCGCGGCCGGCAAGGGCAACTACGACCTTTATGCCGTATTCGTCGAGCGCGGCCTCGAACTACTCAATCCCCGCGGCAGGCTCGGCTTCATCCTGCCGCACAAATTCTTCAACGCGCAATACGGCGAGCCGCTGCGCCGCCTGATCGCCGAAGGCCGGCATCTCTCGCACATCGTGCATTTCGGCCATCAGCAGGTCTTCGCCGGCGCGACGACCTATACCTGCCTGATGTTCCTCGACGCCGCGCCGGGTAAAAGTTGCCGTTTCGACGGTGTGACGGATATCGAAGCCTGGCGGCAGGGCGAGGCGCCGCCCTCGACCGATCTGCCGCTGAAATCGCTTTCTGCCGCCGAATGGAATTTCTCGGCGGCGGCAGGCGGCGGGCTGCGCGAGCGACTGATGGCCGCGCCCAGCCGGCTGGGCGATTTAGCAAGAATCTTTCAAGGGCTCGTGACTGGTGCCGACAAAGTCTATGTGCTCGAGCACCTGCGCGACGCCGGCAGGCGAGAAGTCGTCGTGCGCGCCGCCGACGGCGCCGAATGGACGTTGGAGCGCGGCCTGCTCAAGCCCTTCCTTTCTCATGTGTCTCTCGGACGTTACGAGCGGCCGAAGCCCGCGCACTGGCTGATTTTCCCGTATGACTTGCAGGGGGGCCGCGCACGGCTGCTGTCGGCGGACGAGATCGCCCTGCAATATCCCAAGACCTGGGCTTATCTAGTGGCTTGCGCTCCCATGCTCAGGAAACGCGAGGGCGGCAAATGGAACCACGCGCAATGGCATGCCTTTGGCCGTAATCAGAACCTCGTGGAAATGGCCCCGCCCAAACTGATCGTGCAAGTGCTTTCGCAAAACGGGCGCTACGCCTTCGACGAGGCCGCCTGCTATTTCACGGGGGGCGGCAATGCCGGTTACTACGGCGTGCGCTGGCACGACGCTTCGGATCGACATTCGTTGCACTATCTGCAGGGGCTGCTCAATTCGCGCCTGCTCGACTGGCTGCTGCACGGCATCAGCACGCCCTTCCGCGGCGGCTATTGGTCCTATGCCAAGCGCTTCATCGCGCAACTTCCCATCCGTCTGATCGATTTCTCCGACCCTGCCGATCGCGCCCGCCACGAGGAAATGGTCGCGCTGGTCACAAGGATGCTTCGGCTGCATGAGGAGCGGGCCGCCGCGAAGACGCCGCATGAGAAGGCGCGCATCGAGCGCGAGATCGCCGCGACCGACCGGCGGATCGACACGCTGGTCTATGAACTGTATGGCCTGAACGAAGAAGAGATCGCGATCGTGGGAGGGTCAGGCGCGGCATGAAATTTACGCAATATTTCCTCGCGATGCGCCAGCGTCCGGATCGTGCCGGCATCGAGGTGAGTTGGATCGAACGGGCCGTGCGCCAGCCGGTCAAGGAGGTCGTCCAGCAAGATGGCCGCATCCGGCGCTGGGCGGCCATTCCCGAGGCGGAGGGCCGCTATTTACGCGTCGTCTTGTTGCCGGACGGCGAAACCGTGCACAATGCGTTCTTCGACCGAGGGTTCCTGCCATGAAAATCCGCTACTTCCAGGATACCGACACGCTCTACATCGAGTTTCGCGCTGCCGAGGTGGCTGAGACGCGCGATCTCGACGAGAACACGCTGCTCGACCTCGACGCCGAGGGCAATATTTGCGCCATCACCGTCGAGCATGCGAAAAACCGCGCCGACGTCGCCAATCTTTCTTTCGAGCAGATCGCCGCATGAAGCTCACCATCAACGGCATCGACATCCACTACGAAATCGCGGGCCGCGGCCCGGTCGTCACCTTCGTCCATTCGCTGGCCACCAATTTGTCGCTCTGGGACGAGCTCGCCGCCGCGCTCGCCGGGCGCTTCACCGTGCTGCGCTATGACGCGCGCGGTCACGGTAAGACGAGCGCCCCGGAAGGGCCTTACACCTGGCCGATGCTGGTCGATGACCTCGTCGGCCTGCTCGATGCATTGAAGATCGAGCGCACGCATTTCGTCGGCCTGTCGATGGGCGGCATGCTGGGCCAGCATTTCGCGCTCGCGCATCCCGGGCGCGTCGACCGCCTGGTGCTGGCGAGCACGACGAGCCGCACGCCGCCGGAAGGCCGCGCGCTGTGGGACGAGCGCATCGCCGTCGCGCGGGAGAAGGGCATGCAGGCGCATGTCGCCGGCACGCTGGAGCGGTGGTTCACCGCGCCCTACCGCGCCGCGCATCCCGAGCTGATGGCGCGGATCGGCGCGATGGTCGCCGCCACGCCGGTGGCCGGCTACGCCGGTTGGGGGGCGGCGATCCGGACGCTCGATCTCGCGGGGAAGCTCGGCGCGATCCAGGCGCCGACGCTGGTGGTCTGCGGGGCGGACGACCCCGGCACGCCGCCGGCGGCGAACCGGGCGATCGCCGATGCGATTCCCGGCGCGCGCTTCGAGCTGCTGCCGAACGCTTCGCACCAGCTGGCGATCGAGCGGGCGGAGGCTTTCCGGCACCTGCTGATCGATTTTCTCGGCTGAAAGTCGGCGCTGGTGGAAGAAAGAGCGTCCCGCCGGGCGCCGACTCGCCCCGAAAAGTCGGCGCTGGTGGGACGGCACCGCGACGGGCAGCGCGCCCGTCACGGAGTAATATCGCGCGATTCCAATAAAGAGAAGCCGCGACGATGAGTGGAGAACATGAAAACTTCGGTGAGGATGGCGCGGATCTGTCCGCCGCCGCCCTCGACTATCACGCCAGTCCGACCCCGGGCAAGATTTCGGTCATTCCGACCAAGGGACTGACCAACCAGCGCGACCTCGCGCTCGCCTATTCGCCGGGTGTGGCCGCCGCCTGCCATGCGATCGTCGCCGATCCGGGCGCCGCCAGCCGCCTGACCGCGCGCGCCAATCTGGTCGGCGTGGTCACCAACGGCACGGCGGTGCTGGGCTTGGGCGACATCGGCCCGCTGGCCGCCAAGCCGGTGATGGAAGGCAAGGCGGTGCTGTTCAAGAAGTTCGCCGGCATCGACGTCTTCGACATCGAGCTCGCCGAGAAAGACCCGTCTAGGCTCATCGAGATGATCGCCGCGCTGGAGCCGACCTTCGGCGGTATCAACCTCGAAGACATCAAGGCGCCCGAATGCTTCCACATCGAGGCGAAGCTGCGCGAGCGCATGAGGATCCCGGTCTTCCACGACGACCAGCATGGCACCGCGATCGTCGTCGGCGCCTTCGTGCTCAACGGCCTGAAGCTCGTCGGCAAGAGGATCGACGAAATCAAGCTCGTCACCTCCGGGGCGGGCGCGGCGGCGCTCGCTTGTCTGGATCTGCTCGTCCAGCTCGGCGTGCGGATCGAGAACATCTGGGTCACCGACATCCACGGGCTGGTGTATGAAGGCCGTCGAGAGGAGATGGACCCGCTCAAAGAGCGCTACGCCAAGCCAACCGAGATGCGCACGCTCGGCGAGGCGATCGCGGATGCCGACGTGTTCCTCGGCCTGTCGGCCGGCGGGGTGCTCAAAAAAGAGATGGTGGCGAAGATGGCGGCCAAGCCGCTGATCCTCGCGCTCGCCAATCCGACGCCGGAAATCCTGCCCGAGGAAGTGCGCGAGGTGCGTGATGATGCGATCATCGCCACCGGCCGCTCGGACTATCCGAATCAGGTCAACAACGTGCTGTGCTTCCCGTTCATCTTCCGCGGTGCGCTCGACGCGGGCGCGACGACGATCACCGAGTCGATGAAGCTCGCCGCCGTGCGCGCGCTCGCCGAGCTGGCGCAGGCCGAGGCGTCCGACGTGGTGGCGATGGCCTATGGCGGCGAATCGGTCCAGTTTGGCCCGGAATACCTGATCCCCAAGCCCTTCGATCCGCGCCTGATCGTCAAGATCGCGCCGGCGGTCGCGCAGGCGGCGGCGCAATCCGGCGTCGCGACGCGCCCGATCGCCGATCTCGCCGCGTATCGCGAGCAGCTCAACAATTTCGTCTATCACTCCGGCTTCGTCATGAAGCCGGTGTTCGCCGCCGCCAAGCAGGCACCCCGCCGCGTCATCTACTGCGAAGGCGAGGACGAGCGCGTGCTGCATGCGGTGCAGGCGGTGAAGGACGAGGGGCTGGCCCAGCCGGTACTGATCGGCCGGCCGGAGGTGATCGAGATGCGCATCGCCCGCGCCGGCCTGCGCATCCGCGCCGGGACCGATTTCGAAATCGTCAATCCGCTCTCCGATCCGCGCTACCGCGAGCTGTGCAACGAGTACCACGCGCTGATGGGGCGCCACGGCGTGACGCCCGAGATGGCCAAGCAGATGCTGCGTTCCGACACCACGCTGATCGGCGCGATGCTGCTTGCGCGCGGCGATGTCGATGCGATGCTGTGCGGCACCGTCGGCCGCCATGCCCAGCATCTCCGGCACATCGAGGACGTCATCGGTCTGAAGCCCCGTGCCCACTGCTTCGCGGCGATGAACCTTCTGCTGTTGCCGCGTCATACGCTGTTCGTTTGCGACACCTATGTCAACGAAGATCCGGATGCCGGACAGGTTGCCGACATCACGCTGATGGCCGCCGAGGAAGTGCGCCGCTTTGGCCTGACGCCGAAGGTGGCGCTCCTGTCGCATTCGAACTTCGGCAGTGTGCCGACCGATGCGACGCGCAAGATGGCGCGTGCCCTCGAGATCATCGCCGCGCGCGCGCCGGAGCTGGAAGTCGATGGCGAGATGCACGGCGACGCGGCGCTGAACGAGAAGCTCCGCAAGCGCGCCTATCCGGCCAGTCGCCTGAAGGGTGAGGCGAACCTCTTGATCATGCCCAACGTCGATGCCGCCAACATCGCCTTCAACCTGCTCAAGGAAACCAACGGCGAAGGCATCACCGTCGGGCCGATCCTGCTCGGCGCCGCCAAACCCGTGCATATCCTGACGCCCACGGCGACGGTGCGCCGCCTCGTCAATATGACGGCTCTGGCGGTGGTCGATGCCAACCACTTGCGTATGTAGGCAAAGCGCCTGCTACCATTGCCGGCCATGCGCACCTATTTGATCGCGAACCCGAAAGGCGGCGTCGGCAAGAGCACACTGGCGACCAATCTGGCCGGGGGGCTGGCGCGGCGCGGCCATCGCGTGATGCTCGGTGACGTAGACCGGCAGCAATCGACGGCGGCCTGGCTGCGGCTGCGCTCGCCGCTGCTGCCGAAGATCACGACCTGGGAGGTGCGACCCGACGAACCGGCCCGTCCGCCTGCCGGCACCACCCACGCGGTGCTCGATACGCCCGCCGGGCTGCATGGCAAGAAGCTCACGCATCTCATCAAGCGGGTCGATCGGGTGATCATTCCGCTCGCGCCCTCATTGTTCGACATTCTCGCCACGCGCCGTTTCCTCGACGAGCTGCTCGAAGAGAAGGCGCTGCGCAAGCACCCGGTCGAGATCGCCGTCGTCGGCATGCGCGTCGATGCCCGCACCCGCGCCGCCGCCGAACTCGAACGCTTCCTGCAGGACACCGGCCTGCCGGTGATCAGTCATCTGCGCGATACGCAGAACTACGTGCAGGCGGCGGCGCACGGACTGACGATCTTCGAGCTGCCAGCCTCGCGCGCGGCGCAGGATTGGGAGCAGTGGGTGCCGATCCTCGATTGGGCGGAGGGCGCGTGAATATTCTCTTGAGGAGCGAAAATGAATTTCGAAAAGGTCGTCTTCGGCTTCTTCATCGTTCTGGCCGCGACGCTGAACTTCGGCTTTTTCATCGGCGACATCGACCGGCCCGAGCTGCACCACGTCTATGAGCTGTTCGCGGCGATCATCGTCAACCTGATCGCCACGGTGCTCAAGTTCGGCGACCGGACGCAGATCGGCGCGATCCATCTCGCCACCAGCCTGGTCGCCGACCTGCAGCTGATCGCCGCGGCGAGCGTCTGGGCCGTGGCGGTGCATGTCAGCGGCGAGGGCATGACGCCGGCGATCACCGCCAGCGTGGTATCGCTGTCCGGCGGGGCGCTGCTCGCCAACATCGTCTCGCTGGCGATCCTGGTGGCCGAAACGGTGATGATGCGGCGCTAGCCGGCCATGCATCCGGGCAGCGCCTTCTTCATCGTGTTGCGGCGCATGCGCGCGCCGCTGATCCTGCTGATCGCCATTTATGCCGTCTCGATCCTCGGCCTGACGCTGATCCCGGGTGTCGATGCCGAGGGCAGGCCGGCGCCGCCGATGTCCTTCCTGCACGCGTTCTACTTCGTCAGCTACACGGCGACGACGATCGGCTTCGGCGAGATTCCCCAGGCCTTCTCGGAAGCGCAGCGGATGTGGGTGACGGCGATCATCTATGCCACGGTGATCGTCTGGACCTACGCGATCCTCACCATCCTGGCGCTGTTCTCCGATCGCGCCTTCCAGCAGGCGCTTTCCGCCAGCCGTTTCAAGCGCCGCGTGCAGCATCTCGCCGAGCCGTTCTACATCGTTTGCGGCTGCGGCGAGTCGGGCGGCCGGGTGCTCGCGGCGCTGGACCGGATGGACGCGCGCGCCGTGGCGATCGACCTCGACGAAAACCGCCTGGCCGAGCTCGAGCTCGAGGATTTCCGCTCGGAGACGCCGGCGTTCGCCGGCGATGCGGCGCAGACCCAGAATCTGCTCGCCGCCGGCCTGCAGCACCGTTTCTGCCGCGGCATCCTGGCGCTGACCAACGACGATCCGGCGAATCTGGCGATCGCCGCCCACGTGCGCCTGTTGCGCCCGCAACTGCCGGTCATTCTGCGCGTCGAGCACGACGCGATCGCCCAGCGCATGATCGCCTTCGGCGCATCGCAGACGATCAACCCGTTCGCCATGTTCGCGCGCCTGCTGGCCCTCGCCGTCCATGCCCCCGCGCTGTATCGCCTGCACGACTGGCTGACCGGCACACCGGGCACCCTCCTGGTTGCCACGCGCGACCCACCCCGCGGCCGCTGGATCGTCTGTGGCTACGGACGGTTCGGCCATGCGCTGGTAACGGAGCTGCTGCGCGAGGGCATGGAAATCACGCTGATCGACCAGCATCCGCTGCAGGCGCCGGGCTTCACCGCGATCGTCGGCAGCGGCGTCGAGCCGGAGGTGCTCGCCGCGGCCGGCGTGGCCCACGCCGACGGTCTCGTCGCGGCGACCGATGACGATCTGACCAACCTCTCGATTGCCGTATCCGCGCGCGAACAAAATCCCGATCTGTTCATCGTCATGCGCCAGAACCAGCAAAGCCGCGCCGAGCTGTTCACCGCTCTGAAGCCGGAGATGATCATGGCGCCAGCCGAGATCATCGCCCATGCGGCGCTGGCGCGGCTGACGACGCCCTTGCTGCCGGATTTTCTGCGGGCCGCCGAGGAGCGTGGCGACGACTGGGCCTGGGCGCTGCAGTCGCGGCTACGGATCGAGCTCGGCTCGGCCGTGCCCTTGTGCTGGCAATTGTCGATCGACGCCAATGTCGCTACCGCCCTCATCGCGTTGATCACCGAAGGCCGGGAAGTGAGCCTGGCGCCCCTGCTGCGCGATCCATCCGACCGTGAGCAGCGACTTTCCTGCGTCGCGCTGGCCTTGCGTCGCGATGAGGTCGATACGCTGTTGCCCGATGCGAGTACGCCGCTCGCGGTCGGCGATCAGATCCTGTTCGTCGGCACGGCCAAGGCGCGCGCCGAGCAGGAGCTCATCGCCCGCAACCGCAACGTGCTGCACTATCTGATGACCGGCCGTGAGGAGGCCGGCTGGCTGTGGCGGCTCCTGACGCGGCAAGGCGCATAGCTTGTAAAAAATTTCGTCGCGAGCGGCTTGAGGGCAAGGCGCACGGAGCGCAGGATGCGAGACATACCGCTCTGGTAGGCGAGCATCCGAGCACCGCGCAACGCAGCCATCGGGACGCGCAGCAGAAATTTTCACAAGCGATCAGAACAGGCCGTGCAACATCTTCGCTAGTAACAGCAGGATCACGCCGGCGAAGATCTTCTTCAGCGTCGCGACCGGCAAACGATGTGCGGCCTTTGCGCCAAACGGCGCGGTAAGCCAGCTCGCCGCGACGCAGGTGGCGAGCGCCGGCAAATAGACGTAGCCGAAACTCCAGGCGGGCAGCCCGCTGGCGCTCCAGCCACCGACCAGATACCCTGCCGTGCCCGCCAGCGCGATCGGAAAGCCGATCGCCGCCGAGGTGCCGATCGCCTCGTGCATCTTCACATTGCACCAGGTCATGAATGGCACGGAGAGAGAGCCGCCACCGATCGCGACCAGCGCCGAGATCGCGCCGATGCCGCCACCGACCAGGAACATGCCAAACGACCCGGGCAGTTGCCGCGAAGGCTTCGGCTTGATGTTCGCCAGCATCTGGAAGGCGACGTAGCTCATGAACGCGGTGAAGAAGATCGCCAGCGGACGGGTCGGGATCAGGCTGGCGAGCTGCGCGCCGGCGAAGGTGCCGAGGAGGATGCCCGGCGTGATGGTCTTCACGATCGGCCAGCGCACTGCGCCGTGCGCGTGATGCGCCCGCAAGCTCGAAATCGAGGTGAATACGATTGCGGCCATCGAGGTGCCGAGCGCCAGATGCATCAGATGGCCTTCGGGAAAGCCTTGCGCCGTGAACATCAAGGCCAGCACCGGCACCATGATCGCGCCGCCGCCGACGCCCAAGAGGCCGGCGAAGAACCCCGCCACGGCGCCGAGCAGTAGATAACCCGCGAGCCAGATCACTTGACGAGGTTCCGCAGAATGAACTCCCACTCCGCCGGATCGACCGGCGTGATCGAGAGGCGGTTGCCGCGCTGCAGGACGCGCATGTTCGCCAGCTCCGGATGCCGCCGCAACTCGTCGAGCGGGATCAGCGGAATCTTGCGGATCACGCGCACATCGACATTCACCCAGCGCGGATTCTCCGGCGTCGATTTCGGGTCGTAGTAGGGGCTCGCGGGATCGAACTGCGTGCGGTCGGGATAGGCGAGCTTCGCCACCTCGGCGAGCCCGGCGATGCCCGGCTGCGGGCAGGAGGAGTGATAGAACAGCACCCCATCGCCGACCTTCATCTGATCGCGCATGAAATTGCGCGCCTGATAGTTGCGCACGCCCCACCAGTCCACGGTCTGGTTCGGCATCGCCAGCACGTCATCGACGCCGACGACGGAGGGCTCGGTTTTCATCAGCCAGTAGCGCATGCCTCAGCTCCGAAAGAAAACGCGGTCATGATGCCATGACCGCGTTGTGTGGGTTCCCCGCGAGTGCCGTTTGGCCGGCATCCTGAACCGAGGTTCAGAGTGGTCGCGTTCCTGCCGCTTCAGGTGCGCTCGACGGGGAGCGCTCACAACGGCGGCGTCTTTGGGCGGCGACCGATGCCAATGCGCATAGGTTCAAGGAATGTATGGCCTTGGCGAACACCGCAGGGAAAAACCGGGGAAGCGCAGCTGGCTCGCGCGCAGCCGTCAGAACAATTTTTCCTGCGGCGCGAGCGCTTCGTCCAACCGTGCTTCGATGGCCTGGATTCTACGCAGCGACTCCTCAGCGTCAATGGCTTGATCTGCAGAATGCGGCGTGGCATGCTGCCGGGCTGTATTCAGCTCGTGCGCGAGGTTCAGCGCAGTCATCACGGCGAGCCGCTCCCCGGTGCTCCGGGTGGCCTTGGCGATTTCGCTCATCCGCGCGTCGAGCAGCGCGGCGGCGGCCTGCAGCGAGTCGATCTCCCCAGGCGCGCAGGCGACGCGGTATTCGCGTCCTTGAATCCTGATGTCCAGTGTCGTGGTCATGCGATGTCCGTCATTCGGCGGGCAGCTTGTCGATCAGCCCTTCGAGCCGCGTGCGCGCGGTCGTCATGCGTTCCATGAGCCCGCGCTTCTCTTCTTCCAGCGCACCGATCTGCTCGCGGAGGCGGCGATTTTCGGCGCGCAAGGTTTCGCACAAGGCAATGATCTGCTCGACTTTTCGTTCGAGGCTGGCGAGCGGGGCGTCCATGGGCGCGCAGTTTGTTGGAAAAAAGTTTTTCGGTCAAGCAGTTCGCGCCGCTATTGAAGGTGCTGCTGCAACAGGAGGGCAAAAATTCGGCGCTGGCGATACGGCACGCCTATAATTCGCCTGCTTCGTTCGAGGTGCCCTAAGCGTAGGGTGAAACGGGAAACAGGTGAGTCCGCGAGACGAGGCCTGTGCTGCCCCCGCAACGGTAAGCGAGTATGGTTCCGCCACGATGCCACTGGGCGATTGTCCTGGGAAGGCGGCGGAATCGGGATCGCGAGCCCGGAGACCGGCCACGGACGAATGGGTCGAAGCGTTGCGGGGTGCGGCGCGGAGAGCGGGCGCCCTCTTGCCGTTTTCTCCCATCGTCTCCCCCGTCCGCTTCGGAGTCTGGTTTCGGCCTGCGGGGACGCTGGCCGCACAGGGAGAATCTTGCATGTCCATCTTTCGTCCTTCGCGCACGGCCTTGACCGTCGCGCTCGCATTTGCCTTACGGCCGGCGTTCGCCATCGAAGACGAGGCGACGGTCGTCGTCACCGCGACGCGCATCCCGACGCGCGTCGATGAACAGCTCGCCGACGTCACCGTTCTCACGCGCGAAGACATCGAACGCGCCGGCGCGACGACGCTGCCCGCGCTCCTGGCGCAGCAGCCGGGGTTGCAGATCGTCACCAACGGCGGCCTCGGCAAAACGACGAGCTTGTTTACGCGCGGCACGAATGCCGGCCACACACTGCTCTTGGTCGACGGCGTGCCGCTGGGTTCGGCCACCCTTGGCCAACCGTCTTTCCACAACCTGCCTTTGTCGCAGATCGAGCGTATCGAGATTCTGCGCGGACCGGCCTCCAGCCTCTACGGCTCGGATGCGATCGGTGGCGTGGTGCAGATCTTCACCAAGAAGGGCGAGGGGCCGATGAAGCCCGAAGCCTTCGTAGGTTATGGCAGCTACGGCACGCGTGAGGCGATGGCGGGCGTCTCGGGTGGCACGGACACTGTTTCCTACAGCCTTGCCGCGAGCCACTTCGAGACGAACGGCTGGGATGCGACGACGACCAAGATCGCCAATACCAACCGCGACGCTGATGGCTATAAAAATACGTCCTGGCGGGGAAGGCTTGCGGTGACGCCCGTCACCGGCCACGAATTCGGTGCGACTTTCCTGCAGATCGACTCGCGCAACCATTACGATGGCGGCGGCCCGACCGTCGATGCTTATAGCGACGGCAAAACCGGCGTGTGGTCGCTCTATGCGAAAAACCGCTTCGCGGACATCTGGACTTCGACACTGCGCTATGGGCAGTCGCACGACTACAGTGATGATTACGCCCCGACCAAGAGTCGCTTCGCCACCCGCCAGTCCCAATGGACCTGGCAGAACGATGTGAAATTGCCGCTTGGCACACTGCTGCTCGCCTATGAAGATCTCAAGCAGGAGGTCGACTCGACGACGCCTTATGCCGTCAAGGAACGCACGGTCGATTCCTTGATCTTCGGCTGGCAGGCGCGGCTCGGCAACCATTCCTGGCAGCTCTCGCAACGGCGCGACGACAACTCGCAGTTCGGTGCCAAGACCACGGGCAGCCTTGCCTACGGCTATGCGCTCACGCCGCAGCTGACTGCCCGCGCCGCGGTCGGCACGGCCTTCAAGGCGCCGTCGTTCAACGATCTCTACTACACCTCGCCCTATGGCAGCCACGGAAATCCGAATCTGCAACCCGAGACGGCCAGGAACCGCGAGATCGGTCTCGACTGGTTCGGCGCAACCGGTGCACGCCTCGGCTACACGCATTACGACAATCGCATCAAGAACCTGATTTCTTGGCAAAATACTGGCGGCTGGGTCTATGTGCCGTTCAACGTCGGCCGCGCCCGTATCAAGGGCGACAGCTTCGTCGGCAGCCACCAGTGGGGCGCTTGGGTTGCGCAGGTATCCCTCGATCTGATGAGCCCGTATGACGAGGACACCGGCAAGCGGCTGCCGCGCCGCGCCGCTAGCCAAGCCAAGGCGCGCGTCGGTTACGACATCGGCGCCTGGGGCGTGGGCGCCGAGCTCCTCGCTGTCGGCAGGCGTTTTGACACCGCGACGCAGACGAAGGAAATGCCGCGCTACGAGCTCGTCAATCTCAGCGGCCACTACCGACTAACCCACGACGTGCGCCTCGAAGCCCGACTCGACAACCTGTTCGACAAGGATTACGAGACCGCCTGGGGCTATCGCAATCCGGGCCGGACTCTCTTCGTCGGCCTCCGTTACCAATGAGCCCGCCCCCCTTCACCCCCCTCGCGGGGGGTTCTGAACAGCTCGTGCCGCTTTTCGCGGCGCTCGATATCACGGGCGTCTGTCGTAGAGGGTACGGTGCGGTGTGCGCCTTCGGCGCGTGCCGCATTGGCTCGGGGCGGCCCTTCGCCAATACTGCGCCGATGTGATATGCCCGCCCGCCGCCGCGCTCTGTGGGTGCTCGTGCTGCTCGCCGTCTTGAGCGTGGGAAGCCTCGTCATCGCGCTCGCGGCGGGGAGCGTTGCGGTGCCGCTGACAGACGTCTTCGCGGCGCTTTCAGGCGGCGATGCACCGCAGGCGGCGATCGTTCTCGATTTGCGCCTGCCGCGCGCATTGGCGGGCTTCGCCGTCGGCGGCCTGCTGGCCTTGGCCGGCGCGCTGATGCAGGTGCTGCTCAGAAACCCGCTCGCCGATCCGTATGTGCTCGGCATCTCCGGCGGTGCCGGTGTCGGCGCCTTGTCCGCCATGCTGCTCGGGCTGGCCGGTTTGAGCGTCGCCGGCTTTTCCTTCGCCGGCGCGCTCGCCGCGATGCTGCTGGTCTTCGGCCTCGCGCATGGTGTGGGCGGCTGGACGCAAACAAGGCTCCTGCTCACCGGCGTCGTGGTCGCCGCCGGCTGCGGCGCGGTGGTCGCGTTGATCCTCACCCTCGCGCCCGAGCAGAAGATCCACGGCATGCTGTTCTGGCTGATGGGCGATCTGTCGCAGACCAGCACACCGGGCCTGGCGCTTGCTTTGCTGGCGGCGGCGTTTCTCATCGCGCTGCCCTTCGCGCGCGAGCTGAACCTGCTCGCCCGCGGCGCCGAAACCGCCGCCGCGCTCGGAGTGGCCGTGTCGAGGCTGCGGCGTCTCGTCTATTTCGTCGCCTCGCTCGCCACCGCCGGCGCGGTGACCACGGCCGGCTCGATCGGTTTCGTGGGGCTCATCGTGCCGCATCTCGTGCGGCTCGCGATCGGGCCACGGATGGGCAACGACCAGCGCCTCCTGCTGCCCGCGGCGATGCTCGCCGGCGGCAGTCTCCTCGTGCTCGCCGACACCGCGGCGCGCACCGTCGTCGCCCCGATCCAACTGCCGGTGGGCGTGCTCACCGCCCTGATCGGCGTGCCGGTGTTCCTTTATCTCCTCTCGCGGGGGCAAAAATAATGCCCCCCCACGCTCGCAAAAGCGGCTCGCTGCCCCCCACTGGGGGGCGCGCGCTTCCTTGGGACGGCCCGGCGGAAGCGCCGATCCTGCGCGCGGAGAGTCTCGCCGTCAGCGTGGGACTGCACAAGGTCTGCCTCTCGCTCGACCTCGCGCTGCCGGCGGGCGGCCGACTCGCCATCCTGGGCAGGAACGGCGCAGGCAAGAGCACGCTGCTTTCCACCCTCGCCGGTCTACGCGCGCAAGATGCCGGCACGCTGCATCTCGATGGCAGAACTTACGCCGAGCATGGGCCGCGCGAAGCGGCGCAGCGGCGCGGCTGGCTGGGCCAGGACGGCGGCGATCCCTTTGCCAGCACCGTGCTCGAGACGGTGTTGATCGGCCGCCATCCGCACCTGCCCCGCTGGGCGTGGGAAGCGGACGAGGACATTGGCATCGCGCGCGCCGCGCTCGCCGACGTGGGCCTCGCCGGTTTCGAGGAGCGCGAGATTCATACGCTTTCGGGCGGCGAATACCAGCGCGTGAGGATTGCCATGCTGCTCGCGCAGCGGCCCAGGCTCTATCTGCTCGACGAACCGCTCGCCCATCTCGATCTCAACCACCAGCTCGCCGTCCTCGCGCTGTTTTCGAGGCTCGCACGCGAGGAGGGCGCGGCCGTCGTCATGGTGCTGCACGATCCGAACCTCGCGCTGCGCTTCTGCGATCAGGCGCTTTTGCTTTACGGCGACTCGCGCCATCGCATCGGCTCGAGCGAAGAAGTGCTGCGCGAGGATGTTCTGTCAGAACTCTACGGCTGCCGGCTGCGATGGGTCGAGCGGCCTCATCCGCATTTCGTACCGGAGTGAATCATGCGTCATTGGCTTATGGCTTTTTTTCTGTTGTCCGGCGTGGTTCATGCTGCCCAATGTCCGCGCATCGTCAGTCAATCGCCCTACATCACGTTACAGCTCGAATGGCTGGGACTGATGGAGTGCATCGTCGGCGCCAGCCGCTATGAGCGCAGGATCAAAGCGCCCGATACCGGTGGCGTGATGGACCCCGACGGCCGGGCGATCGCCGCGCTCAAGCCCGACCTGGTGATCACATCGAACTGGACCAAGGCAGAGGTCCTCGCTGCCATCACCCCTCCGGGCGCCCGTTCCTTGCGCTTGTCCAGCTTTCGTGCCATGAGCGAGATCGAGGACAACCTGCGCGAAATCGGCCGTGCTGCCGCCGTCCCCGACCATGAAGCCCGGGTTGCGGCGTTTGCGTATCGATGGCGCCAGAAGGCCGCAGGTATCGGGAAAGGCGAGCGAGTGTTGTTGCTTTCCTCCTGTACGGGGCAGCCCTACTCGTTCGGTCGCGAAACGTGGCTGGCGGAACTGTTCGAAATGGCCGGTTTCCGCCTTGCCGAAACCACTGCGGGCGTTCGGCATCTCGCGCGCGAGGACACCGCCGAGCAAATCGCGGCGCGCATCGAGGAACTAAAACCTGATCTGGTCTTCATCTTTACCCGCCAGATTGCGGAAAGTTGCGCGGCGATTCCCGAGCCTCGGGGCGCGCGGCTCGTCGCGCTCGATGGCGACAAGTTTCTGCACCCGGCGCCGGTGCTGCTCGAAGGGCTCGACGAGCTGCGTCGGGCGATGGAGGAGCTGCGGCGATGAGTACCGCTGGCCATTCCAGTCGAATGCGGCGAAAGAAAGCCGTGATCGACGCCAAGATCGCCGCGGCGACAGTGGCACGCGGCGTCTTCCTGCTGTTCACCGGCAACGGCAAGGGAAAATCGACAGCAGCCTTCGGGCTGCTCGCTCGCGCGCTCGGGCATGGGATGCGCGCGGTCGTCGTGCAGTTCGTCAAGAGCCGGAGCGACACGGGCGAAGAGGCCTTCTTCCGCGCCCAGCCGAAGGTGCGCTGGCATGTGCTGGGCGCCGGCTTCACCTGGGAGACGCAGGATGCGGAAAAGGATGCCGCCGCGGCGCGCGCCGCATGGGCCGTGGCGCGGCAGGCGCTCGCCGATCCCGAGGTCGATTTGGTGATCCTCGACGAATTCACCTATGCGTTCAAATACCGCTGGCTCGATCTCGACGAAATCCTCGCCGCGATCCGCGCGCGGCCCGCGATGCAGCACCTCGTCGTCACCGGCCGCGCCGCGCCGGAAGCGCTGATCGCGGCGGCCGACACGGTGACCGAGATGCGGCTCGTCAAGCATGCGTTTGGTTCCGGCATCCCGGCGATGCCGGGAGTGGAGTTCTGATGACCGTCTGCCCCGCGCTCCTCGTCGCCGCACCGGCCTCCGGCCACGGCAAGACCACGCTGGTCGCGGCGCTCGCCCGTTTGCACACTCGCCTGGGCCGGCGCGTGCGGGTGTTCAAGTGCGGACCGGATTTCCTCGATCCGCAGATCCATGCGATCGCCTCCGGCGCGCCTTGCGAGAACGTCGATCTCGTGATGTGTGGCGAGGAGGATGCGCGCTGGCGTCTCGCGCGTGCGGCGCAGGAGGCCGACCTGATCCTCGTCGAGGGCGTGATGGGGCTCTACGACTCGCAGCCCACCGGCGCGGCGCTTGCGCGGAGGCTGAATCTGCCGATCCTGCTCGTCATCGATGCATCGGCGATGGGCGGCAGCTTCGGCGCCGTGGCCTGGGGTCTCAAGCATTACCGCGATGGCGCGCCCATCACCCATGCGCTCGCCAACCGTGTCGGCAGCGAGTTTCACGCGCGGCTGTGCCGTGACAGCCTGCCCGACGATATTCGCTGGGCCGGGCATCTGCCGCGTGACGTAGAAGCCGCGCTGCCCGAGCGCCATCTCGGCCTCTTGCCCGCCGCCGAGATTGCCGGACTCGCAGCGCGGCTCGACCGGCTCGTGGAACTTCTGGCTGCTACGCCGGCGGCCGAATTGCCGCCGACGGTCGATTTGGGTGCCGTCCCGCCAGCGCCGACTTTTCAACCGCTGCTCGCCGGCAAGACGATCGCGGTGGCGCGCGATGAAGCCTTCTGCTTCCTCTACCCGGCCAACCTCGAATGCCTGGAAACGTTGGGGGCGCGGCTCGTCTTCTTCTCGCCGCTCGCCGATGAGCGCCTGCCGGATTGCGACGCGGTCTGGCTGCCGGGCGGCTATCCCGAGCTGCATGCGGAGAAGATCGCCGCCAACGATACCCTGCGTGCATCCTTGCAAGCGCATGTCGCGCGGGGCCTGCCCCTCCTTGCCGAATGTGGCGGCATGATGGCCTGCTTCGAGACGCTCGTCGATCTCGATGGGCGCGAACATCCGATGTTCGGTCTCTTGCCGGGGCGCACGCGCATGCAGAAGCGGCTTGCCGGGCTTGGCTTGCTCGAAGCGGCGCTGCCCGAAGGGAACTTGCGCGGCCATACCTTCCATTACTCGACCGTCGAGACGTCGCTCGCGCCGAGCGTGCAGGCGAAGAAGCTCTCCGGCCAGGGCGGCGAAGCGGTCTTCCGGCACGGGCGGCTCACGGCGAGTTACATGCACGCCTACTTCCCGTCGAATGCCGAGGCGACGGCCCGACTGTTCCTGCCGTGAACGAGCACGGCCCATCCGCTGCCGAAATCGCCGCGCTCTCGCGCGCTTCGCGAGCGGCGCGACACGCGCCACTTCCTGCCCGGCTTTTTCGCTTGCGCTTCGTGCAGCGCTGGGGGTTGCTTCCATGATCGACCTCGATGGCCCGACGGTATCAGTGTGGCATATCGCCGCATGCCGAATCGGCAAAGCGATCTTCGGCTAAGATTTTCCGCGATGAAAAATGCATCGCATGTGTCGACTTGCCTGATCGTCGACGACAATGACACTTTCCGGAAGGTTCTCGGTCGCAGCTTCGAAAAGCGGGGCTGGAAGGTGCTCGCTGCCGCGGATGCCGATGCGGCTTTGCGGCTGGCCGCTGCAGCGCATCCGAGTCATGCAGTCATCGATCTCATGCTCGGCCCACTGGCGAAGAACGGCCTGCACGTGCTCAAGGACTTGCGCGGGATCGAACCCGAGATGCGTATCGTGCTGCTGACCGGTTATGCCAGTGTCGCCACCGCCGTCGAAGCGCTTCGCCTCGGCGCAACGCATTACTTTGCCAAGCCCGTCGACGTCGACCAGATCATCGACGCTTTCGCTGGCCACTGCACTGCAAGCAACGAGCCACCCAGCGAGCCGATGACGCTCCGGCAGCTGGAATGGGAAACATTGCAACGGACGTTGCTCGGTTGCAACTGGAACGTCTCGGCCGCCGCACGCCGCATGGGAATGGAGCGCCGCACGCTCCAGCGCAAGCTCAAGAAGCACGCCCCCAAGAGCTGAAGCATCCTGCGTCAGGCTGACGCGCGGCAGACGGGCGCGCGTCAACAAACCGCATTCCGTTCCGCTTTTCCTCTCGATAACATCGCCGCGGTTTCGTTTTGCATGAGTCATGACAGTGCGAGAGGCTTATCTCCCGGCCGTGTTCCGAAAAGTGTTGCGTTCGTTTTTCGGATGCGAGCTCGCACTCGTGCTGTTGCTGAAGGCAGTGCTGCTGATGGCGCTCTGGTGGGTCTGCGTCGTGCCGGTTCGCGTCACGGTCGATACCCAGGCTGCGCAGGCACATTGGCTCGGTGCGCTGGCGAGGACGGAATCCGGTTACCCAACCAAGGAGGAAAGCAATGATCGATCCGCAGGCCGTTGATCTAGCGCGCGTGCAGTTCGCCGCGACGGCGCTTTATCACTTTCTTTTCGTGCCCCTGACGCTGGGCCTCTCCTGGCTGCTCGTCATCATGGAATCAGCCTATGTATTGTCCGGCAGGACGATCTATCGCGACATGACGCAGTTTTGGGGAAAGCTGTTCGGCATCAACTTCGCGCTCGGGGTGACCACCGGGCTCACGATGGAATTCCAGTTCGGCACCAACTGGGCCTATTACTCGCATTATGTCGGCGACATCTTCGGTGCGCCGCTGGCGATCGAAGGGTTGATGGCCTTTTTCCTCGAATCGACGATGGTCGGTCTCTTTTTCTTCGGCTGGCAGCGGTTGTCGAAGGCGCAGCACCTCGTCGTCACCACGTTGATGGCGCTTGGCACGAATCTGTCGGCAGTGCTGATCCTGATCGCCAACGGCTGGATGCAAGAGCCGGTCGGCGCCGTCTTCAATCCCCACACGCTGCGCATGGAACTCATCGATTTCTGGGCGATCGTCTTCAATCCCGCCGCGCAGTCCAAATTCGTGCATACCGTCTCGGCCGGCTATGTCACCGGTTCCATCTTCGTGCTCGCGATCTCGTCGTGGTATCTGCTCAGAAACCGCCATGTCGATTTCGCCAAGCGCTCGTTCCGCATCGCGGCCGCCTTTGGCCTTGCTTCGGCGGCGTCGGTGATCGTGCTCGGCGACGAATCGGGCTACACGGTGACGCACGCCCAGCAAAGCAAGCTCGCTGCGATGGAAGGCATGTGGGAGGCCGAACCCGCGCCGGCCGGCTTCACCGTGATCGCCTCGGCCAACGAACGCGAGATGAGGAACGACTGGGAGGTGCGGATTCCATGGGTGCTCGGATTGCTCGCTACGCGCTCGACGGACAAGATCCTGCCAGGCATCAAAGACATCGTCGCCGAGAACGAGCGGCGCATCCGCGACGGCCGCGAAGCGGTGCTGGCCCTCGAGGCGATACGCAAGGACCCCAACGATGCGGCTGCCCGCGAGAGGCTCGCCCAATATCAGGGTGATCTTGGTTATGGGCTTTTGCTCAAGAAGTACGTGACGGATGTCGCACAGGCCGACGAGGCGACGATCAAGCTTGCCGCGCGTGAGTCGGTACCGAAAGTGTGGCCCTTGTTCTGGACCTTCCGTTTCATGGTGCTCGCGGCTTTCCTGATGCTGGCGCTGTTCATCGCCGCCTTCTGGCATGCGGCGAAAGGCACCTTTGCCGAGCGTCCCTGGCTGCTCAAATGGGCGTTCTGGTCGTTGCCCTTGCCGTGGCTTGCGGCCCATGCCGGCTGGTTCGTCGCCGAATATGGCCGGCAGCCGTGGACCGTGCATGGCTTGCTGCCCACACATCTTTCCGCGTCGACACTTGCGACAAGTGACGTCTGGGGCTCGCTGGCAGCCTTCATCGGTTTTTATACGCTGCTGCTCGTCGTCGAGCTGTATCTGATGTTCAAGTATGCCCGCCTCGGGCCACAGGCGGCATTGCCCTCGGCGGCCTCGATGGCGCAACCCGCGACGGCTTGAATGGGAGGCGAGAATGGATTACCTGACTCTGAAAATCATCTGGTGGCTGCTGGTCGGCGTGCTGTTCATCGGTTTCGCGATCATGGATGGCCATGACATGGGCGTTGGCATCCTGTTGCCCTTTCTCGGCAAGGATGACGCCGAACGGCGCATCATGATCAACAGCGTCGCACCGCACTGGGATGGCAATCAGGTGTGGTTCATCACGGCCGGCGGCGCGATTTTCGCTGCCTGGCCAGTGGTCTATGCCACGGCTTTCTCCGGCCTTTACTGGGCGTTGCTCCTCGTGCTCTTCGCCCTCTTTTTCCGTCCGGTCGGCTTCGACTACCGCTCGAAGCTGCCCGATCCGGCTTGGCGCAATGCTTGGGATTGGGGCCTGTTCGCCGGCAGTGCCGTGCCTGCCCTGGTTTTCGGCGTCGCCTTCGGCAACTTGCTCCAGGGCGTGCCCTTCCATTTCGACGAGGCTCTGCGGGCCTATTACACGGGTAGCTTCTGGGCGCTGGTGTTGAATCCCTTCGCCTTGCTCGCCGGTGTGGTGAGTCTTGGCATGCTGACGATGCATGGCGCGGCCTTCCTCGCTCACCGCACCGAGGGCGAGCTCAGGACGCGCGCGGTGAGGGCGCTGACGGTGATGGCGTTGCTGACGGCCGCAGCTTTCGCGCTCGCCGGCGTCTTCGTTGCCGGGATGAAGGGTTATCGTCTGGCTACGCCGATCGATGGCAACGCGGTGCTCACGCCTCTGGACAAGGAAGTGACGATCGGAGATGGCGCATGGTTGTCAAACTTCAAGTCGGCGCCGATCCTTTGGCTCTTCCCGCTCGTGGGAATCGTCGCAGCCCTGGGCGCCATGGTCTTGGCACGTGCAGGCAAGACCCTCGTTGCTTTTGCCGCCACTTCACTTTCGATGGCCGGCATCATCCTGACCGCCGGCATCGCCATGTTTCCTTTCGTGATGCCCTCTTCGAGCCATCCGGCGCACAGCCTGACCGCCTTCGACGTGACCTCGAGCGCTTACACGCTCAAGGTGATGTTCATCGTCGCCCTGATCTTCGTGCCCATCGTGCTCGCCTATACGGCCTGGAGCTACTGGAAGATGCGCGGCGTGCTCACGCGCCGCTACATCGAAGCCAATGACAAGATGCTTTATTGAGGAGACGCGCCATGTGGTATTTCACCTGGATTCTCGGCCTCGGCTTCGCCGTCTTGCTGGCGGTCGTCAATACGCTCTGGCACGACGCGCACGAGAATGCCGACACTGGTCATACGAATTGAAACGCTTGCTTGCATGACTCCTCATGCCCGGTCCAGCCGGGCTTTTTTTTGAGATGGCGAGGCGCGTCCGCGATGGACGCGCAGCCATGTCTCACGGTGCAGCTGAAGGAGGGGTCGGCGCAGGCCGCTTACACCAGCTCGCGATAGAAATTCGGCAGCGCGAACAGCGCGCCATGCACCTCGGCGTTGTAGTAGCGCAGGTCGCGGATGCCGCGCTCCTCGAGCCGTTGCGCGACCGCCGTGGCATCGAGCCCGGTCGGGTCGAGGCTGTCCGATGCCACGGCCAGCCCCCAGTAGGCGCCGTAGAGCGGGATGTAGAGCCCATGGCAATGCACGGCGGGGAAGACCTGGCGCAGCTCGGCGACGATCTGCCGCACGCGCTCCGGATGGAAGATGGGCGAGCCGATGTGCAGCACCAGCGCGCCGCCGGGCGCCAGGGCCCGGCGTGCCTTGGCGAACGAGGCCGCCGTGTAGAGCGAGGCGGCCGGCGTGTCCGGATCGGTGAGGTCGAAGAGCACCAGATCGAAGCGTTCCGTGGCCGCTTCTAGCCAGGCGAAGCCGTCGCCGATATTCACTTCGAGCCGCGGGTCGGCGAAGACGTTGCGATGCACGGCTTCGAGATGGCGTTTCGAAGCTGCGAGCACGTCGGCGTCGAGCTCGGCGATGACGACGCGCTCGATGCTCGGGTGTTTGAGCAGCTCCTCGGCCGCACCGCCGTCACCGCCGCCGATGATCAGCGCCCGGCGCGGCGCGGGGTGGGCGATCGCGGCCGGATGGACGAGGGCCTCGTGGTAGAAGAACTCCTCGCGCTCCGAGGTCATGAAATGCCCATCGAGGCGCATCACGCGGCCGAACTGCGGCGTGTCGAAGATTTCCAGCAGCTGGCCGCAGCCGGTCTGCTGCGTGAGCAGCCGCTCGCGGATGCGGTAGCCATAGGCGCTCTGCTCGTTGAGCGCTTCGAGGACCAGTTCGTCGCAGGCGCCGGCGGTGTCGGCATCGCCGCGCAGGATGCGGTTGGTCTGCGCGCGCGCCGGCGCGAAAGCGGCGATCAGTGCAGTGGCCAGCCGCTCGGCCTTGGCCGAGTTGTCCTGGCAGAAGTTGCAGACATAGACATCGAGCGTCACGCCGCGCCGCTCCGGCCAGGTGTGCACGGCCAGATGCGACTCGGCCAGGAGCAGCATGCCGGTCACGCCGCCGGGCTGGCCGTCGTGGTCGGGAAAGGTGAACCATTTTTCGTCCACCAGCGTCAGTCCGGATTCACGCGTGTGGCGACGGCACAATTCGGCGAGGGCGTCGGCCTCGACGAGCAACGAAAGATTGCAACCGCACTGATAGAGATCGGCGGTCAGGTGAAGGCCTTGCATGGCGGTTCCCCCAATCGCTGCGGGGCGATCCTGCCCCGCGTCACTTAAAAACCGCAGCGCGGAACCCCGCTGCGGCCCCAAGGCGGCTTGCGCCAAAAAGGCGCGAATTCTAGCAGCACAACAATGCCTTGCGAACCCTCAAGGCAGCGGCGGCGGGGAATCGTTGAGCCGGCTCAAGTAAAGGACCACGGCGGCGCGCAATGCCGGATCGGTGATGCCGGCGAAATCCATCGCCCGTCCCGGCACGGCGCGCTCGGTGTCGGCGAGGTAATAGTCCAGCGTGGCGAAATCCCAGACGACGCCGGCCGCCTGCATCGCCGGCGAGAATGCAAACCCGGCGATGGTGCCGGCGCGCCGGCCGAACACGTTCCACAAGAGCGGCCCTTTCGCATGCGCGCCGGTCTTCTCGCCATCGTGGCATTGCGAGCACTTGCGCTCGAAAAAGCGCGCTCCGGCGGCGGGATCGGCCTGCTTGAGGCGCGCCTTCAGCTCGGGCGTGAGCGGCGGCTGGAAAGTTTTCAGCGGCCCGCTGGCCTCCCCCAGTGCCGGCAGGCAGGGAAGCGAGAGGGCCAGCGCGGTGACGACGGTGCGAAGAGGGTGATTCATCGGTTTCCTCTCTGCTGCATGCGTTTCCCGCGCGCCGTCTCCAGCTGCTCGCACAGCCGCGCCGCGCCTTCGAGCAGCCGCGGCGTCGGGCGCTGGATCAGGTCGGGCGGGATGAAGAACAGATTGTCCTGGCGGACCGCAGTCAGCGTCGGCCATTTGCGCCAGTGCTCCACCCATTCCGGTCGCGCCTCGCCCATGCCCGAGGCGACGATGACCTCGGGATCGGCGGCGAGCACGGCCTCCACCGTGACTTTCGGCGCGAGCGGCTTGAGATCGGAGAAGACGTTTTCTCCGCCGCACAGCTTGATGACGTCGGAAATGATCTGGCCGCCGCCGACGGTCATCAAGGGCTGGTTCCAGACCTGGTAGAAGATGCGCACCGGCGGGCGGCCGGCGTAGCGGCTGCGCAGCTTGTCGAGCCGGGCGCGGAATGCCGCCGCAGCGGGGCGCGCAAGCTCCGCCGTGCCGGCGAGCGCGCCGAAGCGTTCGAGATTCACCGCGACATCGTCGAGTCCATGCGGCTGGACGAGGAAGACCGGAATGCCCAGCGCGCGCAGTTTGTCGATGTGCGCCGGGCTGTTGCCGGAGGCCCAGCCGATCGCGAGGTCGGGCTTCATCGCCGCGATCGCCTCGAGATCGAGCCGCGAGTAGCCGCCGATGCGCGGGATCTTCTTCGCCGCCTCGGGAAAGTCGCTGTAATCGACCGCGCCGACGATCTTCTCGCCCGCGCCGGCGGCGAACAGCGTCTCGGTGACGTGCGGCGCGAGGCTGACGATGCGTGCAGCCGGCGCGGGCAGGCGCACGGGCGCACCCGTGTCGTCGGTGAGCGCGATCTCGGCGCGCGCGGCGCAGGCGAAGAGGGCGAACAACCAGAGCAGCGTTTTCATCCGATGTCTTTCAGGGCGTCTTCCAGTCGGCGCCATTGTGCCTCATCGCCGGGCAGGCCGAAACGCAGCGCGGGCGGATCGTCGAATCGGCGCACGAGGATGCCGCAGCGGGCGAGGCGCTCGAAGAGCGCTTCCGCCCGTGGCGTGGCGATGTAGCAAAACAGCGCACAGCCGGCCGGCGTGCCCAAGCTGCGCAGCG
Organism: Rhodocyclaceae bacterium; assembly: GCA_013388985.1. Lineage (GTDB taxonomy): Bacteria > Pseudomonadota > Gammaproteobacteria > Burkholderiales > Rhodocyclaceae > Sulfuricystis. Next base: position 96,270 of record JACAEF010000007.1, on the reverse strand, counting down.
TCGCGTCGAGACGCCGCGCGGCTGCCAACAGGCGTTCGCGCTGCGCCGCCTGCCAGCCGCGATCGGCCAGCGCGAGCCTCGCCGCCCAGCGCGCCGGATGCGCCACCGCCCAGGGCGAGAGGTGGCCCCGCAGCCGTTGCCGCCACGCCGCCGGGCCGAGCACGAAGCCCAAGCGCACGCCGGCGAGGCCAAAGAACTTGCCCAGCGAGCGCAGCACGAGGGTATTGTCTGCGCCGCTGCCAGCGAGCGATTCGCGGGGTTCCGCGTCGATGAAGGCCTCATCGACGACGAGCAGCCGCACTCTCGCGGCGAGCGAGAGCAACTCGCTGCGGCTATAGCGTTCTCCGCTCGGGTTGTTCGGATTGCAGACGACGGCGTAATCGGCCGGCGCGTCCCAGCCGACCCGCGTGTGGCCGGCCGCGGCCCAGGCGTGCGGATGCTCGGCGTAGATCGGCTGCGGCATCATGACCCGCCCCGGCGGCAACAGGCGCGGGATCGTCTCGATCGCCCACTGGCTGCCGGGCACGGGCAGCACCTCGGCGCCATAGAAGGCGCGTGCTGCTTCTTCGAGACCGTCGTTCTCCTCCGGCAGCCGCTGCCAGACTTCCGGCGGCGGCAAGGGCAGCGGGTAGGGCCAGGGCGCGATGCCGGTCGACAGATCGAGCCAGTCGGCGACCGGGATGCCGAAGCGCCGCGCGGCTTCGATCAGGCACCCGCCATGTTCAAGCACGGGCGAGGCTCCAGACGAAGAAGACCGCCAGCCACAGCCACAGGCCGTGTTCGACGAGGCGCAGCGCGCGGCGGATGTCGGCCACCCGTGGCGCCGGCCCACAGCCCAGCAGGGGGCGCGCTTCGTCGATGCCGTGATAGCGTGCCGTGCCGCCAGCGCCGACTTTCAGCGCCCCGCAGCCCGCCGCCATCACCGGTCCGGCGTTGGGGCTCGCCCAGACGGGCGCCTGCGCGCGCCAGCAGGCAATCGCCGTGCGCGTGCTGCCCAGCAGCGCATAGGTCGAGGCCGTCAGTCGCGCGGGAATGAAGCCCAAGAGATCGTCGAGGCGCGCCGCCGCCCAGCCGAAGTAACGGCGACGGTCGTCGCGGTAGCCCCACATCGCATCGAGCGTGTTGGCGAGCCGAAAGAGAAGCGCCCCGGCGCCGCCGGCGACGAAGAACCAGAACAGCGCGCCGAACACGGCATCATGGCCGTTTTCCAGCACCGACTCGACCGCCGCGGTGGCCACGCCCGCCTCATCCAGATGCGCGGCATCGCGGCTGACGATGCGGGAGACCGCCTCGCGTGCCGTGACGAGATCGCCGGCGGCCAGCGGCACTTCGACCGCCTTGGCATGCTCGCCGAGGCTTTTGCCGCCCAAGGCGAAAGCAAGCAGGACGAGATCGACGAGCGGATGCGCAAGCCACACCGCCAGCGCCACCGGCGGCGCGACGAGCAGCGTCCAACCGAAAAGGCCGCGCAGCCGGTTGCCGACGGGATGGCCCGGCGCGCCACGACGCAAGCGCTGCTCGACAAAATCGGCCAAACGCCCGAAGCCGACCAGCGGATGAAAGCGCTGCGGCTCGCCGAAGAGCCGGTCGAGCAGGACGGCGGCGAGGGCGATCGTTGGCGGCGTGAGAAAATCCGGCATATGAAGGCGTTGATGATACAAGGCTGCACCTCGGATGCCGGCAAGAGCGTGCTGGTGGCGGCGCTGTGCCGCATCCTGCATCGGCGTGGCGTGCGCGTCGCGCCGTTCAAGCCGCAGAACATGGCGCTCAATTCCGCGGTGACCGTCGACGGCGGCGAGATCGGCCGCGCCCAGGCGCTGCAGGCGCAGGCGGCGGGGCTCGCGCCGCGCATCGACTTCAACCCCGTGCTGTTGAAGCCCAACACGGATCGCCGCGCGCAGGTGATCGTGCAGGGCAAGGTGGCGGCCGACCTCGATGCCCGCGCTTACCACGACTACAAGCGCGTGGCGATGGCGGCGGTGCTCGAATCGTGGCGGCGGCTGACCCGCGAATTCGACTGCGTGATCGTCGAGGGCGCCGGCAGCCCGGCCGAGGTGAATCTCAGGGACCGCGACATCGCCAACATGGGTTTCGCCGAGGCCGTCGACATTCCGGTTTGGCTGGTCGGCGACATCGACCGCGGCGGCGTGCTCGCGCACATGGTCGGCACGCTCGAATGCCTTTCGCAAGCCGAGCGGCGGCGCGTTACGGGGCTGGTGATCAACAAGTTCCGCGGCGACATCGGCCTCTTGCAGCCCGGCCTCGACTGGCTCGCCGGGAAGACCGGCAAGCCGGTGCTGGGCGTGATTCCGTATCTGCATGGCCTGTTCCTCGATGCCGAGGATGCGCTTGCGCACCATTCCGAGCGTGGCGGAGAAGCGAAGCTCAGCGTCGCGGCGCCGGTGTTTCCGCGCATCTCGAACGCCAACGATCTCGATCCGCTGCGCCTTCATCCCGGGATCGACTTCCGCTGGGTCGGGCCGGGGCAGGCGTTGCCGCCCTGCGATCTGATCGTGCTGCCCGGCTCGAAGTCGGTGCAGGCCGACCTCGCCTGGCTGCGCGCGCAGGGGCATGAAGCTGGCATCCGTCGTCACCTGCGCTATGGCGGCAAGCTGATCGGGATTTGCGGCGGCTTCCAGATGCTCGGCCGCGCGATCCACGATCCGCTGGGCGTGGAAGGCCGGCCCGGCAGCGTCGCGGGGCTGGGGCTCCTCGACTGCGAGACGACGCTCGAAGCGGAAAAACAATTGCGCAACGTGACGGGGAACCTGAAAGTCGGCGCTGGCGAGACGGCACGGATGATGGGTTACGAGATCCACATGGGCGTCACCACCGGCGCGGCGCTCGCGCGGCCGGCCGTGGCGCTCGACGATGGCCGGCTCGATGGCGCGGTATCGGACGACGGGCAGATTCTCGGCAGCTATTGCCACGGGCTGTTCGACCATCCCGAGGCGTTGGCCGCGCTGCTCGATTGGGCCGGCGCGCGGGGCCTCGCGCCGGTCGATCTCGCCGCGCGGCGCGAGGCCGATCTGGAGCGGCTGGCCGATGCGGTCGAGGCGGCGCTCGGGCCCCATCTGCCGTGAAAGCCTGGGTCGATTTTCCGCAGGGCGATGCGCGTCTGCGGCTGCGCTTCGCCACGCCGCTGGCGCGGCTCGTCGCGTATTCGCTCGACGAGGTGGCGGCGGTGCTCGACGCGGCGATGCAGGCGGCCCAAGCCGGCCGCTGGGTGGTCGGCTTCGTCGCCTATGAGGCCGCGCCGGCCTTCGATGCCGCGCTCGAGGTGCGGCCGCCGGCAGGCTTCCTGCCACTGGCAGCCTTTGCGGTCCATGCCGCGCCCGAGGACGGGGCGGAACCGGCAACAGACGAAGACTTTCATTGCGGCCTCTGGCACATCGCGACGGGGGAAGCCGCTGCCTGCGGCGCAATCGAGAGTCTGCGCCGGCGCATCGCCGACGGCGACTTTTATCAGGTGAATCTGACCACGCGGGTAGTCAGCAATTTCTCCGGCCGCGGTGAGCGGCTGTTCGCGGCGCTTGTCGCCGCCCAGCCTGCCGGCTACTGCCTGCATCTACAGGATGACGCATGGGAGATCCTCTCGGTGTCGCCCGAGCTGTTCTTCGACTGGCGGCCGGACGGCGTGCTCACCACGCGGCCGATGAAGGGCACCGCGCCGCGCCACGCCGATCCGCGTGCCGATGCGGCCGCCGCCGAAAGGCTGCGGCGGTCGGAAAAGGATCGCGCCGAAAACCTGATGATCGTCGATCTGATGCGCAACGATCTGGCCCGCATCGCGCGGCTCGGCACGGTCTGCGTGCCGGAATCGTTCGCGCTCGATGCGCTGCCCACCGCCTGGCAGATGAGCTCGACCGTGCAGTGCGTGACGCGGCCGGAAGTCGGCCTGGCCGGGGTGTTCGGCGCGCTGTTTCCCTGCGGCTCGGTCACCGGCGCGCCGAAGGTCGCGGCGATGGCCGCGATCGCGGCGCTGGAGGATGCGCCGCGCGGCGCCTATTGCGGCGCGATCGGCCTGATCCGCCCCGGCGGCCACGCCACCTTCAATGTCGGCATCCGCACCGTGACCATCGACCGAAGCGCCGGGCAGAGAAAAAATACGGCAGCGTTTGCGCCGGGCCGCCCCAAGCAAACGCGGCTGTGGCCTACGGCGCAAACCGGGACGAGTGCCTTCGGTGACGCCCTCATATTCGAGCGCAGCGAGCCATCTGCAACCCCCCGCGAGGGGGGCGAAGGGGGGCGGGCCATTTGCGGTATCGGCAGCGGCATCGTCTTTGATTCCGAGCCGGCGGCGGAATATGCCGAATGGCTGGTCAAGCGCCGCTTCCTGCTGCGCGCGACGGCGGGCTTCGAGCTACTTGAAACGCTCGCGCTCAGGCACGGCGATTACGTTTTGCTCGACCGTCATCTCGAACGGCTTGGCGCGAGCGCCGAGCATTTTGGCTTTCCCTGCGAGCGAGAGCGCGTCGAGGCCGTGCTTGGAGAAGTCGCCGCGGCTCACCGAAGCGGCGACTGGCGGGTGCGGCTCTTGCTCGACCGGCAGGGCGAAGCGCGCGCCGAGGCCCATCCGCTGGCGCCGACGCATGAACCTGCTCCGGTCGTGCTCGCCAGCCAGCCGATCGAGGGCGAGGCGGAATTCCTCCTCCACAAGACCACGGAACGCACCGCCTATGCGCCCTTCGGTCCGCCGCCGGGCGTGTTCGACACGCTGCTGTGGAATGCGCAGGGCGAGATCACCGAATTCACGCGCGGCAACGTCGTGCTCGAGCTCGACGGCGAGCGCGTCACGCCATCGCTCGATGCCGGGCTGCTGCCGGGCGTGCTGCGCGCCGAGCTGCTGGCGCGGGGTGAAATCGTCGAGCGGCGCGTGCGCATCGAAGACCTCTCGCGCGCCCAAGCGCTGTGGTTCATCAACAGCGTGCGCGGCTGGATCAGGGTGAGGCTGATCAGCGCGGCGCGCCCTTGAGCACGAGCGGCAAGCCGGCGGCGATCAGCGTCACCCGGTCGGCGAGCTGGGCGATGCGCTGGTTGAGCCGCCCTTGTTCGTCGCGGAAACGCCGCGCCAGCGCGTTTTCCGGCACGATGCCCCAGCCCACCTCGTTGCTGACCAGGATCAGAGCGCCGGGGAGCGCCGGCAGCGCGGCGATGAGCGCCTCGATTTCCTCTTCGCGGCCGGCGAGCAGCAGGTTGGAGAGCCACAGCGTCAGGCAATCGACCAGCAGGCAGCGCCCGGGCGCCGCTTCGCGGGCGAGCGCGGCCGCGAGCGCCAGGGGCTCCTCGACGGTGCGCCAGGCATCCGGCCGCTCGGCGCGATGATGGGCGATGCGTTCGCGCATCTCCTCGTCGAGCGCCTGCGCGGTGGCGAGATAGACGACGGGAAGGCGCGTCGCTTCGGCGCGTTGCGCCGCGTAGCCGCTCTTGCCCGATCGGGCGCCTCCCAAGACGAGCTCAATCATGAGCGAAGCTTACAATGCAAAACCCCTGCCCGGCTGGCTGCGCGGGCGGTCTGCTGCGTTGCGCGCTGCTCGGATGCTCGCCTATCGTTTTGATATGTCTCGCATCCTGCGCTGCGTGCGCCTGGCATCCCATCCCGCTCGCGGCGCCAAGCAGGGGTTTTGATTGCAACTCTGAGGAGACAGGATGAATTTGCATATCGAGCCGGTGAGCCCGGCGCTTGATGCCGCGCTCAAGCAGGCGATCGACCAGAAGACCAAGCCGCTCGGCGCGCTCGGGCGGCTGGAGGCGCTTGCCTTCCAGATCGGTCGCGTGCGGCAATCGCTTCAGCCCACGCTGGAAAAACCGCACATCGTCGTCTGCGCCGGCGACCATGGCGCGGCGAAGGCCGGCATCTCCGCCTATCCGCAGGAGGTGACCTGGCAGATGGTCGAGAACTTCCTCAAAGGCGGCGCGGCGATCAACGTCTTCGCGCGGGCCAACGGCCTTGCTCTGACCATCGTCGATTGTGGCGTCGCCCACGATTTCGGCGCCCGGCCGGGCCTGATCGATGCGAAAGTCTCGGCTTCCGGGACGGCATCGTATCTCGAAGGGCTGGCGATGACGGCGGCGCAGTGCGAAACGGCGATGAATCATGGCGAGCGGATCGTCGCGGCGCTGGCCGATCGGGGCTGCAACGTCGTCGGCTTCGGCGAGATGGGCATCGGCAATACGGCGTCCGCATCGCTGATCACGCACTGCCTGACCGGCGCGCCGCTTTCCGACTGCGTCGGCCGCGGCACGGGACTCGACGACGCCGGCCTGGCGAGGAAACGCGCGTTGCTGCAACAGGCGCTCGATGCCTGGCCGGCGCGCACGGACGATCCCCTCGCGGTGCTCGCGCGCTTCGGCGGCTTCGAGATCGCGACGATGGCCGGCGGCATGATCGGGGCGGCGCAACGCAGGATGCTCGTGATGGTCGATGGCTTCATCTCCGGCGCGGCGGCGCTGGTCGCCGCGAAGCTCGCGCCGGCCTTCCTCGACTATGCGGTGTTCTCGCATCTGTCGCAGGAGCGAGGCCATCAGGCGCAGCTGGCGCATCTGGGCGTGCGTCCCTTGCTCGATATGGACTTGCGCCTGGGCGAAGGCACCGGCGCGGCGCTCGCCTGGCCGCTGGTGAAAGCGGCCGGCGCGATGCTCAATGAGATGGCGAGCTTCGCCGAGGCCGGGGTGAGCGAAAAGCTGTGATCCGCCGCGAAGCCGGGTATTTCTTCGCCGCGTTGCGCTTTTTCACGCGCATTCCGGTGCCTGCCTGGGTCGGCCATTCCGAGGCGCAGTTGAACCACGCGGCGCGCTGGTTTCCGGGTATCGGCTGGCTGGTCGGCGCGTTGGGCGGCGCGGTGACGCTGGCGGCGGCAGAGCTGTGGCCGCCGGCGATCGCGGTGCTGCTCGGCATGGCGGCGACCGTGCTCGTCACCGGCGCCTTCCACGAGGATGGCCTCACCGACACGCTCGACGGCCTGGGCGGCGGCTGGACCCGTGAGCAGGCGCTCGCGATCATGAAGGATTCGCGCATCGGCAGCTACGGCGCGATCGGCATCGCGCTGGTGCTGCTGCTCAAGTTCGTGGCGCTGTTCGAACTGCTGACGGGCGGAGGTGCCGTGTCACCAGCGCCGACTTTCCTCGCCGCGCTGATCGCTGGGCATGCGGTGTCGCGGCTGGCGTCGACGGCGCTGATCTTCGCGCTCGATTACGCGCGTGAAGCGGGCAAGGCGAAGCCGCTGGCGACGCGGCTCGCGAAGGGCGAGCTCGCCTTCGCGGCGCTCTTGGGGCTGACCCCCTGCCTGTGGCTGCCGCCCGCGCAGGCGGCGGTCGCCGTGGCGCTCGTCGCGCTCGTCACGCTGCTGCTGGCGCGCGGGTTCCGGCGCCGGCTGGGCGGCTATACCGGCGACTGCCTCGGCGCCACGCAGCAGCTCGCCGAGATCGCGTTCTATCTCGGCCTCACATGCGCCTGTTTCTGATTCGCCATCCGCAACCGGCGGTGCCGCCGGGCATTTGTTACGGCGCGACCGACTTGCCGCTCGCCGAGGACCCGGCCGGGCATGCGGCCGTGCTCGCCCCCTTGCTGCCGGCGGATGCGCCGCTGTATTCAAGCCCCTTGCAACGCTGCCTGCGGCTGGCCGAACGGCTGCATCCGGCGCCGATCGTCGATGCGCGGCTCGCCGAGCTCGATTTCGGCGACTGGGAAATGCGCCCGTGGGAGAGTCTCGACCGCACGCTGCTCGATGCCTGGGCCGCCGATCCGTTGCATTTCCGCCCGCCCGGCGGCGAGAGCGTAGCCGCCTTGCGCGCGCGGGTCGCGGATTTCCTCGCCGGGCTGCCGCAGGCGGCGGTGCTCGTCGCCCATGCGGGCGTCATCAAGGTGTGCGCGGCGCTCCTGGCAGGCGAGGAAGACTGGTTCGGCCTCGCCTTCGGCTACGGCAGCCTCACGCTGCTCGAGAACGGCGCGCGGCGAGCCGTCTGGCCGCCTCGCGACGCTCGAAGTAGCGCAGCGCGTGATAGGTGCCAAAGCCCAGCAGCGCCATCGCCACGGTGAACGCGCCGTAGGAGATCGGCCAGGGGATGCCCTGGGTCATCATCGAGAACTCGGACATGCCGCCGATGCCGGCGATGATGTTGATCGGCACGAAGACGACGGTGATCGCGGTGAGCTTCGACACGCGCTTGTTCTGGTTGATGTTGATGAAGCCGACCGCGGCGTCCATCAGGAAGTTGATCTTGTTGAACAGGAACGAGGTGTGGCCGTCGAGCGACTCGATGTCGCGCAGGATCTGGCGCGCATCCTCGTGCTGCTCCGGCGTGAGCATCCGCCCGCGCATCAGGAAGGAAAGCGCGCGGCGCGTGTCGAGCACGTTTTTGCGGATCAGGCCGTTCAGGTCCTCGCTCTTGGCGATCTCGGCGAGGATCTCGGCGGCCTCGTCGTCGGTGACCTGCGGCGAGAGCACCTGCCGGCCGACGCGCTCGAGTTCGGCATAGGTTTCTTCGAGCGTGTCCGCCGAATATTCGACGTCGGCGCCGAACAGGTCGAGCAGCACGTCCTTGCCGTCCGAGACGTAGCCGGGCTGGGTACGCGCGCGCAGCCGCTGCAGACGGAACACCGGCAGCTCTTCGTTTCGCACCGAGAACAGGATGTTCCGGTGCAGGATGAAGGCGACCGGGACGTTGCGCGTCACGCCCTGCCGGGTGAGCAGGAAGTTGGAGGAAAGATGCACCGCGCCGTTGTCGTCGATGTAGAAGCGTGCCGACTCCTCGATGTCATTGACATCCTCGGGGTCGGGCAGGTAGAGATCGAAGAATTCGCCAACCCAGGCGCGCACGTTGGCCGCGGGCGCGACGAGATCGATCCAGATCGGCGTCACCGTGGCGAGATCCTCGCGCCGACTGATGCGCGCCTGTGAGAGGCGGCCGTTCTTCAGCTCGAAGGCGGAGACCGCGCTGCTGGGCGCGCCATGCAGCGGGCGCGCGGCCAATAGCTCGGCGCGCAACTCGTCGGGGAGGAATTCGAGCACCAGCTCGCCGCGGCTTTCCTCGACTTCCTGCCAGGTGGTGAGGCGGTCTTCCTCGGGCAGGACCTCGATCAGCCGCGCGATTTCCGCCGCCGACAGGCGCCGCAGCAGGTTGTGCAGCTCGACCAGATGCTGGCGGTGCACCATGTCCTCGACCACGCCGTGGCGCGGCATCTCCTGCTTTTCGACCAGCGCCTCGACGCGCCGCTGCCGCGCGAGCAGCAACTGCACATCGGTGAGGTGCTGTTCGAAGAGGCTTTGCGCGCGCGGGCGCGCCTCGCGCGGGTCGGGCTGGGCAGGCATGACGGGATTCTACGCCGCGGCGGTCTCCTCAAGGCACGGAGGAGAGGTGCATCCTCCCGACAATTTGCTGCGTGCGTCGGTTCAGGTAGTCCGAATACGGGTTTTTCTCGAACCGGCGGGGGGCGGGCAGCATCACCGCCAGCCGCGCCGCCTGCTCGGGCGACAGCTGGCCAGCACCGATGCCGAAGTAGCGGCGGGCGGCGGCCTCGGCGCCGAACACGCCCTCGCCCCATTCGACGACGTTCAGATACACCTCGAGGATGCGGCGCTTGTCCCAGAAGGTTTCCAGCCAGACGGTGATCAGCGCCTCCTGCGCCTTGCGCCAGGGCGTCTTGGCGCCCGAGAGGAACAGGTTTTTCGCCAGCTGCTGGCTGATCGTCGAGCCGCCGGCGACGATGCGGCCTTTCTTCTCGTTCTTTTCGATGGCTTTCTGGATGCCTTCCCAGTCGAAGCCCTCGTGATCGATGAACTTGTCGTCCTCGGCGGCGACCACCGCGCGTTTCAGGTGGATCGAGATCCTGGCGTAGGGCACCCAGATCTGGCGCAGCTCTGCCCGCGGGTTTTTCTCGCGCAGCTCGGCCAGGCGCTGGGCCATGAAGCGTGTCTGGCCGGGATCATGGTCACGCCACCAGAGCACCCAGCCGAGATACCAGCCCTGCCAGAGACAGACGCCCAGCACGACGAGGGCGAGCATGCGGACGAACCAGCGGGAGGCTTTGGCGGCGGACATCGGATGGATTTTAGCCGCTGGCCATGATGCCGCTTTCGTGCTGCAGCGGGGCGCATTCAGGCACAATCCCGCCATGGACGAGGAAGGCGGCAGGAGATGAACCCTCTCGATGCGCTCGGTGGGCTGGCCGGCGGCGTCGGTCTGTTCCTGCTCGGCATGTGGCTGATGACCGATGGCCTGAAGCTCGCCGCCGGCCGGGCGCTCGAACGCATCCTCACCGGCTCGACGAAGACGCGCCTGCGCGGGCTCGCCACCGGCGTCGCGGTCACGGCGCTGGTGCAGTCGTCGAGCGCCGTGACGGTGGCGACGATCGGCTTCGTCAATGCCGGCCTGCTCACGCTCGGTGGCGCGCTGTGGGTGCTGTTCGGCGCCAACGTCGGCACGACGGTGACCGGCTGGCTGGTCGCGCTCGTCGGCCTGAAGCTCAAGATCGACGCCCTGGCCTTGCCGCTGATCGGCATCGGCATGCTGCTCAGGCTCGGCGACGAGGTCGGGCGGCGGGGAGCGCTGGGCACGGCGCTGGCCGGCTTCGGCGTGCTGTTCCTTGGCATCGAGTTGTTGCGCAGCGGCTTTGCCGGTGTCGCCGCGGATTTCACCTTGCCGCAGTGGCAAGGTTATGCCGGCATCGCCGCGATGGTGGGGGTCGGCATCCTGATGACCGTGTTGATGCAGGCCTCGGCCGCCGCGCTGGTGATCGCCTTCTCGGCCGCGCAAAGCGGGCTCGTCACGCTCGAAGCCGCCGCCGCGGTGGTGATCGGCGCCAACGTCGGCACCACCGTCACGGCGGTGCTCGCCTCGATCGGCGCGACGCCGAATGCCAAGCGCGCCGCGATGGCCCATGTGCTGTTCAACGTGCTGACCGGTATCGTCGCCTTGCTGCTCTTGCCCTGGCTGCTGGCGCTGCTGGGGATGCTGCGCGAGCTGCTCGGCCTCGACGGCGCACCCGCCGCGCAGCTCGCGCTCTTCCATACCGCGTTCAACGTGCTCGGCGTCCTGCTCGTCTGGCCGCTGGCCGATCTGCTGGTCGTCTTCCTCGAAGGCCGCTTCCGCAGCGCCGAGGAGGACGAGGCACGGCCGCGTTATCTGGACAAGAACGTGCTGGCGGTGCCGACGCTGGCCTTCGACGCCCTCGATCGCGAGTTGCGCAATCTCGGCGGCATCACGCTGCGCATCGTGCGCGCGGCGCTGGCGGGGCAGACGAATCTCACCGGCCACGAGCGCAGCGCGGCCAGCCTGTCGCATGCGATCGCGCTGTTCATCGCCGAGCTCTCCCGCACCCGCATTCCGGCCGAGAGCGCGCGCCGGCTGCCGTCGCTGCTGCGCATCGCGCGTTATTACGAGATGGCCGCCGAGCTGGCCGCCGAGGCGAATGCGGCGGCCAGCGAGACCTCCGCGCAGCCGGAGGTCGCGGGCATCGGCGCGTTCCGGGCCTTGGGCGAGCGCGTGATCGCCGCTGCCGATCCCGCGCCCGGCGCCGGCGACCCGGCAGCGCTCGAAGGCGATCTGCAGGCGTTCGAGGCCGCCTATCAGCGGCTCAAGGCGGAGCTCCTAGAGCTGGGCGCCCGCGGCGCGCTCGAGGTCACGGCGATGGATGCGCGCCTGCGCGCGGCCAGCGCGCTGCGCCGTGCGGTCGAGCAGGTGGTCAAGGCGGCGCGGCTGCTCGCCAGCAATCACGAGGCGGCGGGGGCCTGATCCTTCCGGCGCCGTGGAGCGCGCGGCTTGCGGGCGGGTTTTGCCGGCGCCTCGGCTTTGACTTCGTCCGGCATGGACGTCGGGGGCTCGGCAGGGACGGAAGGCTCGACGGCGACGGATTCGGCGGCGGGCGTCTCGGCTGGCGCGGCGGATTTGCGGCCACGGCCACGGCGGCGCGGCGCGGGCGTGGCGGGCTCTGCCGGCGCGGGTTCCAAAGTCGGCGCTGGTGGAGCGGCACCCTCCGTTGCGTTCGTCGGCGGGCTGACCTCGGTGAGGGCTTCGGGCGATGCGGCGGCCGCCGGTTCCGCGGCCGGGGCGCCGCCCGTGCGCCGCTTCACGTAGGTGCTGTTGGCCTCGCGGCCGACTTCCATCAGGCCGCGCCGCGCCGCTTCCTCGATCAGCGCGCCGAAGGTCTTGAAGCCGTGGTAGGCCTCGTTGAAGCCGGGATGGCGGCGCTTGATCGCCTCCTTGAGCACCGAGGCCCAGACCTTCTCGTCATCCGAACGGTCTTCGAGCAGCGCCTCCAACGTGGCGGCCGCCATTTCCAGCCCCTTGGTGCGGCGCGCCTCCATTTCCTGTGGATCGACGGGCTTCTTGGCCTGCTTGTCCTCGCGGCTTCGCTTCCTCATCAGGTCGTCGATGTAGATGAACTCGTCGCAGTTGGCGATCAACAGGTCCGAGGTCGATTGCTTGACGCCGACGCCGATCACGCGCTTGGCGTTCTCCCGCAGCTTCGAGACCAGCGGCGAGAAGTCGGAATCGCCCGAGATGATGACGAAGGTATTGACGTGGCTCTTCGTGTAGCACAAATCGAGCGCGTCGACGACCATGCGGATGTCGGCGGAATTCTTGCCGGACTGGCGCACGTGCGGGATTTCGATCAGCTCGAAGTTCGCCTCGTGCATCGCCGCCTTGAAGCTCTTGTAGCGCTCCCAGTCGCAATACGCCTTCTTGACGACGATGCTGCCCTTGAGCAGCAGGCGTTCGAGCACCGGCTTGATGTCGAATTTCTCGTATTGCGCGTCGCGCACGCCGAGTGCGATGTTTTCGAAGTCGCAGAACAGCGCCATGCTGACGTCGTCGGCGGAAAGGGCCATGTCGGTTCCTTATTGGGTGGAGAGTTGATCCGCGCCGGTGAAGGTCCAGGTGCGGGTGATTTCGATGATATCGGTATCGCGGCGGATCGACTCCGGAAACGCCGCAAAGGGCGCGGCCAGCCGCACGATGCGCTGCGCGGCTTCGTCGAGCACCTTGTGGCCGGAGGAGCGGTTGAGCTCGACGCGCTCCAGGCTGCCGTCGCTCTTGATCGCCACCGTCAGCACCAGGTTGCCGTAGAGCTTGCCGCGGGCGGCCTCGGGATAGTTGAGGTTGCCGACGCGCTCGACCTTCTGGCGCCAGTCCTCGACGTATTGGGCGAAGCGGTATTCCTCGACGCGCGCGCCGATGAACTTGCGCTTCGGCCGCTGGTTGTATTCGTCGAGCGAGCGGTGGATTTCCGCCTCCAGGCGCGCATACGCGCGCGCCGAGTCCGCCAGGTCGCGGCCGGAGAGCTCGGCGGGCCGCGCTTCCGGCGTGGGTTCGGGCTGCGCCTGCGTGGCGCGCGGCGCGCCGCGTCGGGTGAGGATTTCGCGCTGCTGCTGTTCGAGCTGGGCGACGCGCTGCCGCGCGGCGACGAGATCGTCGCCGCTGCGGCTCTCGCGGCTGGGCGGCAAAGGCGTCTTGGCGCGCCGCGGCGCCTCGATGTTGCCGCCGGCATCGAGGTTGGCCTGCGCCTTGGCCTGTGCCTGGACGGGCTTCGCGGCGTGTTTGGCTTGGACGAGGATGACGTCGAGCGCCTGCTCGCGCGCGCGGTCGAGCGCCTCGGGCAGCCTGAAGTGGATCGACAGCAGGACCGCATGCAGCAGGACGGAAATCGCCAGCGCCACGGTGAGATGGCGGCGGGGCGGGTCGAGGCGTGCGAACGCTGTGGGCAAAGAGTGGGCGAACGGCATGAGGGGATTTTAACCTTCCCCCTCTTCCTCCTCGACGGCATCATAAGCCGCGCCCAACAGTTCGACGAAGCTCGCCTGGACTTCGGCGGCGAGTAGATCGACGTCCGCGATCGCCAGCCGCACGCGCGCGCCGCGCTCGAGCGTCGGCATGCCGCTGGCCTTGAAGACCAGCGGCAGCGTCTCGCAGCGGACGATGTTCTCCTTCAGCACCTGGGCCGTCACCTCCGTCACGCCTTCCTGCAGCAGCCAGCGCAGGCACCAGTAATGCTCCATCTGCCGCTGGAATTCGGCGTAGCTTGCGTAGGTGAGCTCGAAGTCCCTGAGCGCCGCCATCAGCTCCGCCGATTTCGGCGGGTAGGGCGGCTTTTCATGGCGCAATAGCGCGATGAGCTGCCACTGGTTGGCGAGATCGGCGAAGCGCCGCAGCGGCGAGGTCGACCAGGCGTAGCAGTCGACGCCCAGCCCCTCGTGCGGTGTCGCCACCGTCGTCATGCGCGCCTTGCCGGCTGTTTGGGCGCGATACATGCCGGGGATTTTTGCGTCGCGCAGAAAAGCGCCCCAGGTGCGGTTGGCGAGGATCATCAACTCGGCCACCAGGGTATCGAGTGGACTGCCGCGCGGCCGCTCCTCGATCGTGACGCGACCGCGTCCCTGGGGCGTTTCGGCGTCCCAATCGATGCGAAAGGTGTAGTCCTTGCGGTTTTGCTGCCCCGCCTTGCCGCGGCCGGCCTCCAGCACCGTCGCCAGCTCCCAGAGGCGGATCAGCTCGGCGCGGAACGGAAAATCGGGCACTTGGCCGGCGGCGAGCGTCGCGGCATTGAACAGCGGCTCGATGTCGTGATGACGCAGGTTGGCCGCGACCGGCACGTGCTCGATCTTCGTCTCGTGGGAAAGCACGCGCAAATCGGGCGCGACGACGAGATAGAGCGAGAGCGCCGGAACAATCTGCCCGGCGGCGAGCGTATGGGCGTCGATGACGTCCTCGGGCAGCATCGTGATTTTCCTGCCCGGCATATAGACGGTGGAAAGCCGCTGGCGCGCGATCCTGCCCAGATCGCTCTCCGGGCCGAAGCCCAGGCCCGGCGCCGCAATGTGGATGCCGACCCGCATGCCGCCATCGTCCCGGAAGTCGACCGAGAAAGCGTCGTCGATCTCGGTGGTGTGCGCATCATCGATGGAGAAGGCACGCACGGCGGCAGAAGGCAGATCGGCGGGATCCTCGGCCGGCGCGAACGGCGGGAAACCGGTGCCGGCACGGAAGTGCTCGAAGAGGAAGCGGCCCAGGTGATAGTCGTGCGTGTCCTCGATCGCGCCACAGCGGAAAAGCAGGCGTTCGGCGCTCTCTCCACTCGCCGCGCAGGCGGCTTCCAAAGCCTTGGTCTCGGGCTTGTTGCGGTCGGGCTTGTAGAGGAGTTCGGGCAGCCACGGCTTGAATTCGGCGGGCAGCTGCCCGGCCTTCAGTTCCTCGGCCATGCGCTCGATGGCCAGCGCCTGCTGGCGCTTCTTCTCCAGCCCAGCGAGCGCGGCCTGCAGGATCTCCGGCGGCGCTTTGCGGAATCTGCCTTTTCCCTTGCGGTGGAAATAGATCGGCGCCGAGTGCAGGCGCAGCAGCACCGCGGCAGCCTCGACGGCGCTCGGCGGATGGCCGACATATTCGGCCGCCATCTCGGCGAAGCCGAATTCGCCCTCGGGCGCGACCTCCCAGAGGAATTCGGTGTCGATGTCCGCCATCTGGCGCTCCGCCTGCGCGAGCAATTCGGCGGGTGCTGGGCTCGTAAAACGCAGCAGCACGTTGGCGGCCTTGAGCTTTACGCGGCGGCCGGCAGCGGTGTCGACCTGCAGCGAGCTGTCGTGGTCGGCGACGATGGTGCCGGTCTTGAAGGCGCCATCCTCTTCGAAGAGGACGTTCATGAGGAGAAACAATCAGATGGAGTGTAAATTATAACCGTCGGCCCTGCGCGGGCATTCACAGCGTCTTTTTGAGAAGCGACGAGACCGGGAGCCTACCTGTTCTGCCGGCGTTCGAGTGTGTTGCGCGCCACGGTGTAGCAATGCAGACTGGACGGCATGAACTCAACCATAATGCCCTGCATTTCTTTCACGCCGCTCTTGGTAAGCGTCGTGACCAGCGGCTGACGGGTCAGACGATGTTTCTTGGCGAATTCCAGGATGCCCTTGATCGACTTGGGATCGTCGAACGGTTGATCCGACCATTTCACCTCGATGGCAAAACGTGGGTGCTGCTGCAAATCGAGGCTGACCAAGTCAACCTCGCCGCTGCGCCAGCGCGAGTAATACAACGAATCGACGAACGCCGCATTGTGCAGCCACTGGCTGAAAACCGCCGACTCGACCAGATGCCCCATCGCCTCATGGTTCGTGTCGACCGGACCGAAGAGCGCGGCGCGCATGGTCGGGTTGGTCAAATAGACCTTGAAGGTCGTTACCCGCTTGAAATGCGCGGCATCCGCATCGACCCGCCGCATGCGGCGGATCAAGAAAGCCGCTTCGAGATAATCCAGATACTTGACCAAAGTATTCTTGGCGACATGTGACGTCTGGGAAAGGGCCTCGATACCGAGTTCTTGCCCGGTGTTGTAGGCCAGCGTGTTGAACAAGCTGTTCAGTTCCTGGATGTCGGTGATCCCGTAGAGGATCGGCAGATCGCGCAGCAGCACCTTGTCGATGATGTCGCTCTTGATGAAACGACGCGGGTTCTGGCGTACGGTATCGGAAAACACTGCTTCCGGATAGCCGCCGAAATTCAGGTAGTCGATGAAGGCGTTGTTGAGTCCATGGATGTCGCGCGTTGTGTAGCGCTGCGTCGGTGTTTCGGCCATGGTTTCGATCAGGTCGGTCTCCCGCCCGACGAAACGCAGGTACTCGGCGAAAGTCAATGGCGGCAACACGAATTCGGTGAAACGCCCCGCCCCTGATTCCGCACTCTTGGTCTTCAGCGCGGCCGCCGCCGAACCCGTCGCCACGAAACGGATGCTCCGGTAAGTATCCACCAGCGACTTCAGATGCACTTCCCATTGTTTCAGGTACTGGATTTCATCGAAGAACACGAATAGGCGCTCGCCTTCAGGCCGCTGGAACAGACGCAGGAAACGATCGATCAGGACTTCCAATGACAAGCCGGTGTAGATCGGGGTTTCCAACGAGACATAGAGGATGTCGCGACCGCTGATGTTTTCCTTATCGATCAGCGCCTGGATTGCGTGATAGACGAGGATCGTCTTGCCGACCCGGCGCGGCCCCAATAACACCACCGCGCGGCGCACATCGGTTTCGTAGATCAAACGGAGGAAATCGTTCAGATAGGCGCGTCGGGGAAAAGCGGCGAATTCTTGCTCGATGCCGCCGCCAGACTGCCACCACGGATTGTCGAGTCGCAGTCGTGCTTCTACTTCTTTTTCAGAAAGTTGCAGCATAGGTGATCAAGAAACTCAATACTGTAGGTTAGCATATAGCAAATAAGATCAGTCTTGTGATCTTAAATTGCAAATGGAGATTTTCTGACTATTTTTCATGTGGTTGCGAGTGTCGCTGCAGGCTATGTTTCGCATTCTGCAAAGCCGGCGAAGACAATAATTTCTTCGAGATAATCTTCCCAGCGCGTGAAGGAGTGGTCGCCGCCGGGCAGCACGGTCTGCCGCGCGCCGGCGTAGCGGGCGACCGCGACGCGGTAGTCGAGCGTCTCGTCGCCTTCCTCGACCAGCAGCCAGTAGCGTGAGGGATCTTTGATCCGCGGTACTTCGAGCGCGGAGAGCTCGGCAATGTGTGCGCGCGTGAATTCGAAGGGTTCGCCGCTATGGAGCCAGGTATGCGGGCCGAGGTAAGGTTCGAGCTCGAGCGCCGCGACCACGGCGGGATTGACCAGCACCGCTTTCGAGCCGTGCACTTCGGCGAGATAAGTCGCGTAGAAGCCGCCTAGCGAAGAGCCGACGAGCGTGATCCGTGCCGTTCCGCCAGCGCCGAGTTTTGTAATGATTTCCTCGGCCAGCCTGATCGCGGCGGCGGGCGAGGCAGGCAGCTGCGGGCAGAAGAAGCGGTCGGCGAGGCCGCGCTGCGCCATGCGACGGGCGAGCGCCTGTGCCTTTTTCGACTGCGGTCCGCTGGTGAAGCCGTGCAGATAGAGGATCAGGGGCTGGTCCAATCGACGATCCCCCATTGCCAGGTCATGATCACGACGAGGCCGAAGGCGATCCGGTACCAGGCGAAGATCGTGAAATCGTGATGGCTGATGTAACGCAGCAGCCAGCGCACGCACAGGAAAGCGGAAACGAAGGCGGAGACGAAACCGACGATCCACAGGCCGAGATCGTCCCAGACCAGGAGCTGCCGCTCCTTGTAGAGCTGATAGAGGGTCGCGGCGCCGAGTGTGGGCACGGCGAGGAAGAACGAGAACTCGGTGGCGGCCTGGCGCGAAAGTCCGAAGAAAAGGCCGCCGATGATCGTCGCCCCCGAGCGTGAGGTGCCTGGGATCAGCGCGCAGGCCTGGGCGAAGCCGAGCTTCAAGGCATCCCACGGGCCGATCTCGTCGACCGACTGGATCGTGATGGTGTGGGTGCGCCGCTCGGCCCAGAGGATGACGAGGGCGCCGGCGATGAAGGCGATGGCGACCGGGATCGGGGCGAACAGCGTCGCCTTGATCGCCTTGCCGAAGAGGAGGCCGAGGATGGCGAGCGGCAGAAAGGCGATGGCCAGATTGGCGACGAAACGGCGCGCGAGCGGGTCGCCGGGCAGACCGGCGAGCACCTTGCCGAAGCGGTGCCGGTATTCCCAGACCACGGCGAGGATGGCGCCGGACTGTATGACGATTTCAAACAGCTTGCCGCGTTCGTCGTTAAAATCGAGCAAATCGCCGGCGAGGATCAGATGGCCGGTGCTGGAGATCGGCAGGAATTCGGTGAGACCCTCCACGATGCCGAGCACGAGCGCCTGGAAGAGGGGATAGAGGTCCATGACGAGCAAACGGAAAAAGGGTCGGCGAGTCTAACATGTTGAAAAAGATCACCGTCGATCAGCTCCGGCTGGGCATGCACATCCACGAATTCTGCGGCTCGTGGATGGAGCATCCGTTCTGGCGCGAGAAATTCGTCCTCACCGATCCAGAAGACCTGCGCCAGATCAGAAGCTGCGGCATCAAGGAAGTCTGGATCGACGTGAGGAAGGGCCGCGATGTCGAGCTGAGCGGTCCGACGCGCGAGGAGGCGGCCCGGCAGGTCGATGCCGAACTGGAGCGGATCGCGGCGACGCCGGAGCCGCCGCCGCGCGTCGCGCTGGCCGAGGAGGTGCGGCGCGCCGCGAAGATCTGCGCCAAGGGCAAGGAACGGGTCGTCTCGATGTTCCAGGAAGCGCGCATGGGCAAGGCCATCGATCACGCCGCCGCCGGAGCGCTGGTGGAGGAAATCACCGCCTCGGTGGCGCGCAATCCCGGCGCGCTGATCAGCCTGGCGCGACTGAAAACCGCCGACGACTACACTTACATGCATTCGGTGGCCGTCTGTGCGCTGATGGTGGCGCTCGCCCGTCAGCTTGGCATGGATGACGACACCACGCGCGAGCTGGGCATGGCCGGCCTCCTGCACGATCTCGGCAAGGCCCTGATGCCGCTGGAGGTGCTCAACAAGCCGGGCAAACTCACCGACGCGGAATTCGCGATCATGAAGGCGCATCCGGTCGAGGGCCATCGCCTGCTCGTCGAAGGCGGCGCGGCGGGCGAGATCCCGCGTGACGTCTGCCTGCACCATCACGAAAAGATCGACGGCAGCGGCTATCCGGAAGGACTGCGGGGCGAGGCGATCAGCCTGTTCGCGAAGATGGGCGCGGTCTGCGACGTCTATGACGCGATCACCTCGAACCGTCCCTACAAGGCCGGCTGGGACCCGGCCGAGTCGATCCGCAGAATGACCGAATGGAAGGGGCATTTCGACGAGCGCGTCTTCCACGCCTTCGTGAAGAGCGTCGGCATCTACCCGGTCGGATCATTGGTGCGGCTGTCTTCCGGCCGGCTCGGCGTGGTCGTCGAGCAATCGCCGCACTCGCTGCTGACGCCGCGCGTCAAGGTGTTCTTCTCGACGAAATCGAAAACCTATCTGCCGCCGGAGATCGTCGATCTCGCCGGGCAGCCGGCGGAAAAGATCGTCGGCCGCGAGGAGGCGGCCGCCTGGGGCATCCGGGACGTCGACCGCTTCTGGGCAGAAGGTTGATCGGCGGCATTTCCTCCGCTGGGGCGCGCTGCTATAGTCGGCTCATGGTCAATGCCGGCCCTGTGCCGCCAGCCTCTCCTGCCAACGGTTTCTCTTTGCTGATCGCCGCCTTGCTGGCCGGCGACCACGCGGCCGCATTGGCCGAGACGCGGCAGCTGCGCGCGCTGGGCGTGCCTCCCGAGCAGATCGTCACCGCCGGTCTCGAGGTCGCGATGGGACGGCTCGACGAAAAATGCACCGTCGAACAGTTCAATCTGCTGGAGATCATGCTGGTCGGGCGCGCCGTCTCGGTGGTGGTGCATGAGCTTTATCCGGAAGGCATTCAGCCCGAAAAGGGCCGGGCGACCTTCGTGATCGCCACGTTGGAAGGCGACGTGCATGATCTGGGCAAGAACATCGTCCGCACCGTGCTGCTCGGCAAGGGCTTTCGCGTCGTCGATCTCGGCCGCGACTGCCCGGTCGACGCCCTCGCCGCCGCGGCAGAGCGTGAGCAGGCGCGCGCCGTGCTGGTCAGCGGCCTGATCAGCACGGTCGTGCCGCAGGTGCGCCGCGTGCGTGCAGCCTTGCGCGCACGCGGTCTCGACCATGTCGCGGTGGTCGCCGGCGGCGCCGCGCTCAAGCAGCTCGCTCCGGCCGATCTCGATGTCGATTACGTCGCCGAAACCGCCTTCGACGGCGCCCGCTATCTCGAAAATCTGCTGGCGGCGGAGGAAGCCGCGGCATGAACGGCCTCGAACGCATCCTCGCAGCCGTCCGCTTCCAGCCGACCGATCGCGTCCCTTTCGTCCCGCAGCTGTTCGGGTACGCCGCCATTGCCGCCGGCTTCCGTCTCGCCGACTATCTGCATGATGGGCAACTGCTGGCCGAATGCCAGTTGCGCAGCCGGGAAACGCTCGGTAGCGATGCGGTGTTCGCTTTCACCGATTTCAGCATCGAGGCCGAGGCCCTGGGCGCGCGGCTCGAGTATTACGACGCGCAGTATCCCGACATCGTCGTTCCCGTCCTGCAACCGCAGGAAGATGCCGGTCGCCTAGCGCCTCCCGACCCGGCATCGGCGGGCCGTCTGCCGCAGGTGCTGCACGCCGTCGGCCTGATGCGTGCGGCAGTCGGTGAGAGTTGCTGCGTGGCCGGTGCGATCACCGGGCCGATGACGCTGGCCACCCAGCTGTACGGCACCGAAACGGCGCTGTTTATCGCCGTCGATGACCCCGAACGTTTCGAACGCGCGCTCGATCTCGCCACCGCGACGGCGCTCTCGTTCGGCGCCGCCCAGCTCGCGGCCGGCGCCCATGCGATGGTCGTCTTCGATCCGGCAGCCTCGCCGGCGGTGGCGCCAGCGGATTTCTTCCGCACGCGTCTGCAGCCGCGGCTGGCACGCCTCGTCGCCGGCTTGCGGGCCGCCGGCGCGCAAATCGTCTGGCTCAACGTCGCCGGGCCGACGGCGCCGATCCTCTCTCTCTATGCGGAAATCGGCGTCGATATCGCCACTTTCGACTATTACGTCGATGCGGCGGCGGCGCAACGGTTGCTGCCGCGCACCTGTCTGGCCGGCAACCTCAAGTCGCTCGATTTCCTCCTGCCCGAAGCCGCGCCGCGGATCGGCGCACAGGCGAGCGCGCTGATCCAGGCATTTTCAACACGCGGCGGCTTCATCCTTTCTTCCGGCTGCGAGATTCCGCCGGAATCCGCCGCCGCCGCCGTAAGCGCCTTGGCGCACGCCGCCGGCGCGAAGGCAGGAACATGCCGCAGCTGACGTTGCTCATTCGCGGCGAGCGGCACGTGATCGACTACGAGCCGGGACCATCGCTGCGCGATCTGCTCGATACCACCGATTTCCGCGTCCGCTCGGCCTGTCATGGGCTGGGCGCCTGCGGCTTGTGCCGCGTCCGGCCACTCGACGCCGCGATCGGGGCGCCCACGCCGGCGGAACTCCTGCAAATCGATCCCAGCGCCCGCGCCGCCGGCGTGCGGCTGGCCTGCCAGATCCATCCGATCGGCGACATGACGGTGGAACTGCTCGATCCGGCCCCGCCTTCCGACTGGCGCACGCCGCCGCCCGGCCTGGTGGGTGCCGTGTCGCCAGCGCCGAGTTTCGATCGTCCGCCGCCGCCCGGCATCGCCCATCCGCTCGGCGTCGCGGTCGATCTCGGCACCAGCCATCTGACGCTGGCGGTCCATGAACTCGCCACGGGACGGCGCCTGGGCCTGCGTTTCGGCCGCAATCCACAAGGGCATCATGGTGCCGATGTCGTCACGCGCCTCGTTGCTGCGGGGAATCCGGCCACCGCGCGACAGCTCGCTGGCGAAGCGCGGATGGCGATCGGCGCGGCGATCGCCGACGCGGCGCAACGCGAGGGCTTCGATACCGCCCGCATCGCGCGCGTCGTCATCGTCGGCAATACCGCGATGCTCGCGCTGCTGGCCAACCGTCATCATCAATTGCTGCTGCAACCCGCGTTTTGGACCGCGCAACTCGATTGCACACCAACGGATACCGCCGACTGGGCGCGCGACTGGGGCGTCGCTCCCGGCGCCGAGGTGGAGGTGGTGCCGCCCTTGTCGGGGTTCGTCGGCTCCGATCTGCTCGCCGGCCTGGTTGCCAGCGATTTGCTGGCCGGTCCGGCACCGGCCTTGTTCGTCGATTTCGGCACCAACTCCGAGATCGCGTTGTGGACGGGCGCCGAACTGTGGGTCACCGCGGCCGCCGGTGGGCCGGCCTTTGAGGCCGGACCGGGCCGCTGCGGCATGCCGGCCGAGAGCGGCGCTGTGTATCGTGTCGTTTTCGACGCGGCGGGACGCCCGCTCGGCACCGTTCTCGGCAACGACGAAGCGCGTGGGCTGTGCGGCTCGGGTCTCGTCGATCTCGTCGCCGGGCTGCGCCGGCAGGGCGTGCTCACGCTCATCGGACGGTTCGCCGATGGCCGGACGGCTTACCCATTCGTCGTCGGCGGGCGGACATTGGCACTCGACTGGCGCGATGTGGATGCGTTGCAGCGCGCCAAGGGCGCGATCGGTGCCGGCATCGCCGTGCTCTGCGGGCAGGCAGGCCTCTCGCTGCCGGCGTTGCGGCGCACGGTGGCGGCAGGACTGTTCGGCCGTTATCTCGATGTCGACAATGCCAAGCAGATCGGTCTGCTACCGGACGTGCCGGGCGAACGCATCGAGCTGGCCGGCAATACCGCGCTGGCCGGCGCCGTCGCGCTGCTCATGTCGGAATCCACCCGCGCCGCGCTCCTTCATGCCCGGGCTGCGGCGCATTGTGTCAATCTCGCCAAGCAGGCGGATTTCGACACGGCCTTCCTCGAACATCTCTATCTGCGGCCGATGAGCGTCTGAACATGGCTTTGCCTCATTCCGATCCGGTCGCTGCCATCGTGCGCTCGGCGCAGTATCTCGCCGGCATCGTCCGCTACGACGATCTCTGGCCGCAGCTCGCCAAGCTGGTCTGCCGCTTCTTCGGCGCCGACGTCGCGGCCTTCGCGGCACGCGAGGCCGACGGTCGCGTGCGGTTTCTGCACGTCGAGCCGCCCGGGGTGGCGCTCGATGCCGCCGCAGCCACCCTCGCGGCGGTGTTCGACAGCGGCTTTCTCGCCACCGAGGTGCTCGAACTACCCGCGCCGCACGCGGCGGTGCTGCTGCCGCTCGGCCGTGAGCGGCAGCGCACCGGCTATGTGCTGCTCGCCGCCCACCGCTCCCCGGCGCCCTTGCCGCGCGAACGCCTCGATCTCTACCTCGCGCTCGCCGGCCTGATCGAATCGACGCTCGATCGCATCGCCTCGCAGCAGCGCTTCGTCAGCATGGCGAACAATGTGCCCGAACTGCTCGGCCAGCTGGTGGCCAACGAGGGAGCCTGGCGTTTCACCTATGTCAGCGGCGGCGCGCGCAGGGTGCTCGGCATTGCCCCCGAGGTGCTGCTGGCCGACAGCAGCGTGCTGTTCGGCGGCCTCGACGCAGCGGATCGCGCCGCGCTGGAGTCGGCCCTGGCCGGTTGGCAAGCCGGCGCGCATCTGCGCGTGACGATGCGCTGGCGCGCTCCCGACGGCAGCCTGCGCCATCTGCTGGCGAACGCGATGGCCTCCACCGGCGAAGCCGGCGAACGCGTCTGGGATGGCGCGATCCAGGATATCAGCGAACAGGTGCGCCTGCAGGAAGAAAGCCGGCGCAACCTCGAGCGCCTCAACAAGAGCATGGAGGATGCGATCCAGGCGGTGGCGGCCACCATCGAACAACGCGACCCCTACACCGCCGGCCACCAGCGCCGCGTCGCCGAACTGGCGACCCGCTTGGCGGTTCGTCTCGACCTACCGGCAGACATGGTGCATGGCATCCGCCTGACGGCCTCGATCCACGACATCGGCAAGATCCACGTGCCGGCGGAGCTGCTCAGCTTTCCCGGCAAGCTGCCGGAAGTCGAATTCGCGCTGATCCGCCAGCATCCGCGCATCGGTTACGAGATTCTCAAGAACGTCGATTTCCCCTGGCCAGTGGCCGAGATGGTCTATCAGCACCATGAGCATCTCGACGGCTCGGGCTATCCGCGCGGGCTGCGCGGCGCGCAGATCCTGTTCGGCGCGCGCATCATCACCGTCGCCGACGTCGTCGAGGCGATCGCGCTGCATCGGCCGTACCGGCCCGCGCTGGGCGTCGAGACCGCGCTCACCGAGATCGAGAAGCATCGCGGCACGCGCTACGATGCGGCGGTGGTCGATGCCTGTCTTGCCGTGTTCCGCGAGGAGGGCTTCAGCTTTTCCTGACGGCAAGGGCATCGCCCATGCGCCGCGCGTGATCATGCGCGATGGCGTAGATGTCGTCGCCGCTCTCGCGCCGCAGCCCGGCGAACAGCGCGGCGGCGCGTTCCAGATCGAGCGCCGTCTCACCATGCAGGAAGGGCAGGAAGGCACAGGCGCGCAGGATCGGCGCCAGGTTCTTGTCGTAGCCGCTGGCTACCAGCTCGGTCGCCAGCGCCAGCGCCTCGTTGCGGTCGGCGCGTGTCGGCTCGATTCCGATCAGCCGCGGAAAGACGTCGAGCCGCAGAATCTCCGCCAGCACGGCCTCGGCAAAGCCGGAGGTCATCGGGCCTTCCTCGTCGCCGGCTTTTTCGCCGCGGGTGCCGTCCCACCAGCGCCGACTTTCGTTTCTTTACTCTCCGTTGCAGCTTCCGCCGGTTTCGCCGCGCGCTGCTCGAACTCGAAGCCGATCTTGCCATCCGCGCCACGCACCAGGTAGGCGGAAAACTTCTTCTTCGTGCGGTTCGAGACGAAGCCCTTGAGCAGCGAGGTGCGGCCGGTCTCCAGGAGCTTCTGCATCTCGGCGCGGGAGATTTCCTGCTGCAGGATCACCTTGCCGGAACGGAAGTCGCAGGTTTTCGCCGCGCCGACGGCCTTTTCGCAGACATAGGCCATCGGCTGCTCGAACACCCGCGCGCCGCATTTCGGGCAGGCGCCCAAGGGCTCCTGGCCGCTGAAGTCCACCTCTTCTGCCGCATCTTCTTCATTGCCGAAATCGAACTTCGGCGCGAAATCGTCGTCGAGGCGGATGACCGCGGAGAAGGCGCGCCCCATCTTGCTGCGGAAACCGGAGAGCGGCCCGATCTGCCCTTTCGCGAGCAGCTCGTCCATCTCCTCCGGCTCCCACTGGCGGCCGGCGAGCACCTTCCACAGCTTGTAGTCGCACTTGTCGCACTTGAAATAGCGGTAGGTCTCGTGGATCTTGCCACCGCACTTCGGGCACGGTGTCTTCAGGGCGCCGAAGTCGGCATCGTGCAGCTCGCCTGTCTTGATGCGCTCGACCATCTCGCGCGTCTGCTCGACGATGTGCGACATGAAGGCTTCGCGTTTGAGCCGACCGTGCTCCATTTCCCGGAGCTTCCACTCCCACAGGCCGGTCAGCTCCGGCGAGCGGATTTCATCGACCTTCAGCTGTTCGAGCGCGAACAGCAGGTTGAAGGCCTTGGCGGTCGGCTGCAATTCGCGGCCGTTGCGATGCACGTATTCTTCCTGGATCAGGCCCTCGATGATCGCGGCGCGCGTGGCCGGCGTGCCGAGTCCCCGCTCGGCCATCGCCTCGCGGAGTTCCTCGTCGTCGACGAGCTTGCCCGCGCCCTCCATCGCCGAGAGCAGCGTCGCTTCGGTGAAACGCGGCGGGGGTTTCGTCTGGTTGGGCTTCACCTCGACGTCGTTGGTCCACACCCGCTCGTTCTTCGCCAGCGGCGGCAGGTTCGGGTTCTCCTCGTCATGCTGGGCTTCCTTGCCATAGACGGCCAGCCAGCCCGGCGTGACGAGCACCTTGCCGACGGTCTTGAACGGCTCCCCCTCGACGCGCGTGATGCGTGTCGTGACGAGGTATTCGGCGGCGGGATAGAAGATGGCGATGAAGCGCTTGACGACGAGATCGTAGAGCTTCTGTTCGGGCTCGGTGAGATGCTTCGGCAAGGTCCCGGTCGGGATGATCGCGAAGTGGTCGGAGACCTTGGCGTTGTTGAAGATGCGCTTGGTCGGCAGCACCCAGCCGTTCGCGAGCGCCGCCTCGGCATGCTTGCCGAGCGGGGAGTCGGTCAGCGCGCGCAGGGTGTCCTTGACCGCGCCCAGCATGTCCTCGGGAAGATATCGGCTGTCGGTACGCGGATAGGTGAGCACCTTGTGCTTTTCATAAAGTGCCTGCGCCAATGCCAAGGTATTCCTTGCCGAAAAGCCGAAGCGGCCGTTGGCGTCGCGCTGCAGGCTGGTCAGGTCGTAGAGCAGCGGGCAGGACTCGGTCTTCGGTGTGGCCTCTTCGGTGACCTCGCCAGGCTTGCCCAGACACTTCCTGCGCAGCGCCTCGGCCTCTTTGACATCCCACAGGCGTTCGGCCTTGGCGTGCTCGTCGTCGGACTTCTTGAACTTCTCGTCGAACCACTTGCCGCGATAAGTGCCGGCCACCGCCTGGAATTCGGCCTCGACCTCCCAGTAATCGCGGGGCGAAAAGGCGCGGATCGCCTTCTCGCGCTCGACGAGGATCGCCAGGGTCGGCGTCTGCACGCGGCCGACGGTGGTCTTGTAGAAGCCGCCTTCCTGCGAGTTGAACGCCGTCATCGCGCGCGTGCCGTTGATGCCGATCAGCCAGTCGGCTTCGGAGCGGCAGCGCGCCGCGTCGGCCAAGGGCAGCATCTCGGCGTCGGTGCGCAGATGGGCGAAACCGTCCTTGATCGCCTGCGGCGTCATCGACTGCAGCCACAACCGGCGGATCGGCTTGTCGACCTTCGCGTGCTGGACGATGTAGCGGAAGATCAGCTCGCCCTCGCGTCCCGCGTCGCAGGCGTTGATCAGCGCGACGACGTCCTTGCGCTTGGCGAGCCGGGTGAGCAGCTTAAGCCGGTCGGCGGTCTTCTCAATCGGATTGAGCGTGAAACGCGGCGGGATCACCGGCAGGTGGGCGAAGCTCCACTTGCCGCGCTTCACTTCGTATTCCTCGGGCACCGCGAGTTCGAGCAGATGGCCGATGGCCGAGGAGAGCACGTAATACTCGCTCTCGAAATAGTCGCCCTCGCGGGTAAAGCCGCCCAGCGCCCGGGCGATGTCCTGGGCGACGGAAGGCTTTTCGGCGATGATCAATTGTTTGCTCATGGGGCCGGGATGTTAAGCGGGCTTCATGCCCGCTGGCAAGTTTGGCTCAGTTCAGACGCTGATAGCGACCGCCCGGCAACTGGGCGATGCGGCCCTCCATTTCGAGGGTGAATAAGCTTGAGAGCAGTGTGTCGGCGGCAAGCCCGGTACGCGCCGCGAGCGTGTCGAGATCGCAAGGGTCACCGCCCAGCGCGACGAGGATCGGATCGGTCTCGGCCTCCTTCACTGGCGGCAGCCCGGCGGGATCGACGACCTTCTCCCAGCGCAGTTCCTCGAGGATGTCCTGTGCCGATTCGACGAGCTTCGCGCCCTGCTTGATCAGCGCATGGCAACCCTTCGACTGCGGCGAGTGGATCGAGCCGGGGATCGCGAACACCTCGCGGCCGGCTTCGGCCGCGAGCCGCGCAGTGATCAGCGAGCCGCTCTGTTTCGCCGCCTCGACGACCAGGCAGCCGCGCGCGAGGCCGGCGATCAAGCGGTTGCGGCGCGGAAAGTTGGCGGCGATCGGTGGCGTGCCGAGCGGGAATTCGCTCACGATCACGCCTTGCTCGGCGATCGCGCGCGCGAGCGGTTCGTTGCGGGCCGGATAGATACGGTCGCAGCCCGTGCCGATCACCGCGATCGTCGAAGCATCTTCCTGCAGCGCGCCGCGATGGGCGGCGGCATCACAGCCCGCCGCCAGCCCGCTGACGATCGTCAGCCCCGCCGCGGCGAGCGTCTGGGCGAAAGCCGTGGCGTTGGCCTCGCCCTGTTTCGTCGCGCTGCGACTGCCGACGATCGCGAAGGCCGGCCGGTTCAGGAGCTCGACGCGTCCCTTCACATAGAGCAGCACCGGGGGATCGGCCGCGGTGAGCAGCGCCTGCGGATAGTCGGCATCGGCCAGCGTCAGGATGTGGTTGCCGGGCAGGTCACACCAGGCCAGCGCCGTCGCCACCTCGGCTGTGGTGTCATGACGAAGCACGCGCTCGGCGAGCGTGTCGCCGAGCAGTTTGGCGAGCGTGCCGAGCGAGGCGGAAAAGACCGCGGCCGGGTCGCCGAAGGTCTGTAGCAGGCGGCGCTGGCCTTCGCCGCCGAGGCCCGGGATCAGCGTCAGGCGCAGCCAGTCGGCCAGCTCGTCCGGCGCATCCATGGCGATGCGGAAAACCGGGTTACGGTTTTCTGAAGCGGTCGCCTTCCAGCACCGGGCGGTTCGCGGCGGTGATCAGCGCGTAGGAGACGCGGTCGAAGACGCGGAATACGAAGGCCAGGCCGATGCGTTCGTCGGGCAGCTGATTGGCCTGCGGCCGGTCGTCCTCGAAACGGTTGGTGACCATCGGACCGGCGCGGTAGAGGGCCACGACATGGCCGACCTCCAGTCCATCCTGCTTGCCGCGCGACAGCGATACGATGGAATTCACGGCGGCTTCGCCGACGCCGCCGTAGATCAGCATCACGCGGCCGTTGATGTCCTGGGTGGGAGCATGCGGCACATAATTCATCACGTCGGGACGCTCGGCCGGAACGAGGTAATCGCCGCGGCCGATCTCTTGCTTGACGCTGGTCAGCTCGAGCGGCAGCACATCGCCGGGTTCGCCCGCGGGACGGGCGCTGCCGAGATAGACGGCTTCGATGCCCAGCACTTCCTTGCTGTCCGGATCCACCAGCGGCCGGCCGGGACGGAAGACGTGCCAGCGCTTGATGGCCGGGTCGGCATTGTTGGTGGCGTAGATCATGTCGCCGGGGCCGGTGAAGACGCGGTTTTCCTGCGTGGCGACGATGCGCGGCGCGGTGTCGAAATCCCCCGGGTTGATCACCAGTGGCTGGGAAAGGAAAGGCTCGATCGCGCTGGCGGGGATTGCCGGGATTTCCTGTGGCGGGGTCTCGACGCGCACTTCTGGGCCGAGCTTCAGGGTGCCGATCCTGAGGGTCGGGCTGCTACCGCTCCGATCGAGGATCAGCACCTGGCCGGGATAAATGCGATGGGGGTTCCTCACCTGTTCGGCGTTCATCTTCCACAGCTCCGGCCAGCGGAACGGGTCCTTGAGGAATTTCGCCGCAATGCCCCACAGCGTGTCGCCCGGCACGACGATGTGCCGTTCCGGCGCGTCGGGCGCGAGCTCGATCGGCTTGGCAGTACCCTGGGCGAAGGTAGCGGTTGAAATACCCAGTAACAGCGCGAATATAATGAATCGCATGAATTGAACCTCCGGGCTATGCAGCGATTCTGCCCGTAAATTCCGCAAGCATCAACAGTTTTTACGCCCGGCGACCCGGGCAAGGATTGAAACATGGCCTTATTGCCGATACTGCGTTATCCCGATCCCCGGCTGCACACGGTCGCAAAACCGGTCGAAGCCGTCGATGCCGGCATCAAGAAGCTCGTCGCCGACATGTTCGAGACGATGTACGAAGCGCCCGGCATCGGCCTCGCGGCGACACAGGTGAACGTGCATAAGCGCGTGCTGGTGCTCGACGTCTCCGAGGACAAATCGCAGCCCATGGCCTTCATCAACCCGGAGATCCTCGCCCGCGAAGGCGAGCACGTCGGTGAGGAAGGCTGCCTGTCGGTGCCCGGCATCTACGAGACGGTCAAGAGGAGCGAGCGCATCCGCGTGCGCGCGCTGAATCTCGAAGGCGAGCCCTTCGAACTCGAAGCCGACGGCCTGCTGGCGGTCTGCCTGCAACACGAGATCGACCATCTCGACGGCAAGGTGTTCGTCGAATACCTGTCGCGGCTGAAACTTTCGCGCATCAAGGCCAAGCTCGCCAAGCAGGCGAGAATAACTGCTTGAAAATCATTTCGAGCGCAGCGAGCACGCAGTCTCCCCTCCCGCGAGGGAGGGGCTGGGGAAGGTCAGGCCCATGAAAGTCGCGTTTGCCGGCACGCCGGAATTCGCTGCCGTCGCGCTGCGGGCGTTGATTGTCGCCGGCTTCGAGATTCCGCTCGTCCTCACCCAGCCCGACCGGCCAGCCGGCCGCGGCCAGAAGTGCGCGATGAGCCCGGTCAAGGAAGTCGCGCTCGACCACGGCATCCCCGTGCATCAGCCCGAAAGGCTGCGCGATCCGGCCACCCATGCGCCACTCATCGCTGCCGCGCCCGACGTGCTGGTGGTCGCCGCCTATGGCCTGATCCTGCCGCAGGCGGTGCTCGACATCCCGCGGCGCGGTTGCCTGAACATCCATGCTTCGCTGTTGCCGCGCTGGCGCGGCGCAGCGCCGATCCAGCGCGCGATCGAGGCGGGTGATGCCGAGACCGGCATCACGATCATGCAGATGGATGCCGGGCTCGACACCGGGCCGATGCTGCTGCAGGAAGCCGTGAAAATCGGCGCTGGCGAGACGGCAGGCAGCCTGCACGACAAGCTCGCCGGCTTAGGCGGGCGATTGATCGTCGAAGCCTTGCAGCGGCTTCCCACGCTCACGCCACAGGCCCAGCCCGAAGCGGGGGTCACCTATGCCGCGAAGATCGACAAGGCGGAAAGCGCAATCGACTG
Source organism: Rhodocyclaceae bacterium (assembly GCA_013388985.1). GTDB lineage: Bacteria > Pseudomonadota > Gammaproteobacteria > Burkholderiales > Rhodocyclaceae > Sulfuricystis. The sequence goes on along the minus strand of JACAEF010000007.1, from coordinate 65,257 downwards.
GACGCAGCCCGCCGAGATCATCGAACGGCGCCTGCGCGCCTTCGATCCGTTCCCGGGCTGCACCGCGCGGCTGGGGGAGACGACGTTGAAGCTATGGCATGCGGCGCTGGCCGAAGGCCGCAGTACGCCAGGCGAGATTCTTTCCGTCGCGCCCGAGGGCATCGTCGTCGCCTGTGGGGAGGGCGCGCTCAGGCTCACCGAGCTGCAAAAGCCGGGCGGCCGCCGGCTCCCCGTCGCTGATTTTCTACGCGGCTTTCCAATGACAGCCGGGCAGTGCTTCAGCCCACTCTGAAATTTTTGAATTGCCAGGGGTCGCGGACGTCGATGTCCTGCGGGAAGAAGTCGGCGCGGTCTTTGAGCGGCGTCCAGTCGGAATAGACGCCCACCACCTCGCCCAGATAAGGCCGGCACCATGCGATCATCTCGTCGAAGGGCAGCTCGTCCGGATCGACGACGCCCATTGCCGGATGCTGGATCGCCCAAGCGACACCGGCCAGCACGCCGGCGGTGACCTGCAGCACCGTCGCCGAGTTGTAGGGCGCGAGCCGCTTCGCCTCCGCGTGCGAAAGCCTTGAGCCGAGCCAGTAAGCGCCTTTCGGATGCCCCATCAGCAAGACGCCCAGTTCATCGACACCGCCGACGATCTCGTCGCGCACGATGCGCTTCGCTTCCTGCAGCCGCCACTCGCGGCCGGCGAGCTCGAAGAGCGAGAGCACCGCGTCGTCGCAGGGATGGTAGGCGTAATGCACGGTCGGTCGATATTCGGGCGTCGTGCCGGCGCCGAGGGTCAGGTAGTCGGCGATCGAGATCGCCTCGCCGTGGGTGATCAAAAAGCCGTGGATCGGGCCGGCGAGCGGCGTCCAGGTGCGCACGCGCGTGGCCGCGCCGGGCCGTTCGAGCCAGATCGCCGCCTCGCAGCCGAAGCCGTGACGGTGGCCGTCCGCGGGGAAATGCCGCTCGTGGCTGCCCCAGCCCAGCTCGGCGGGCTGGCAGCCTTCGCCGACGAAGCCTTCGACCGACCAGGTATTCACGAATTCGCCGGGGCGTTTCCGCGGCGAGGCGGTCTGCCAGTCGCGCTCGGCGATGTGGATGACCTTGACGCCGAGCGATTGCGCGAGCCGTGCCCAGCCCTGCCGGTCGGCGGGAACGGCGACTTCCCGGCCGCAGTCGCGCGCGATGTCCAAGAGCGCCTGCTTGACGAAATGCGACACCCAACCGGGATTGGCGCCGTGGGTGAGCACCGCGGTCGGCGCGCCGGGACGGGAGAGCGCCTTCGCCGCCTCGCGCAGCGCGTAGTTCGAGCGCTGCGAGGGTGTGAGCGCCGGGTCCGTATAGCCACCGGCCCAGGGCTCGACGCAGGCGTCGAGGTAGAGCGCGCCGCGCTCCTGGCAGAACTCGATCAGCGCCACGCTCGAGACATTGATCGAAAGGTTCAGCAGGAAATCGCCGGGCCCGACCAGGGGCGCGAGCACCTGACGGTAATTCTCACGCGTGAGCGGCAGGATCGTATGCGAAATGCCATGATCCAGCGCTTCCTGCAGACCTTCGGCATCGGCGGTGACGATCGCGATCCGTTCCGGGCGCAGCGCGAAATGACGGAGCAGCAGCGGGAGGACGCCCTGGGCGATCGCGCCCCAGCCGACGATCGTCAGGCGGCCCGGGAAGGGGAGAGGGGTGGAATGGCTCATGGGCCCCATTAAACACGGAAATGCCGGTTCGTTGGCTTACCATTCGTCTGCCGCTCATATGACTGCCGCCGCTTCCCTCCCCATCCGCCATCCGCCGCTCTCCCGCGCGCTCGCCGCCGCCGCGCGGGCGGTGGCGGAGGTGCTCGCGGGACGCACGCCGGAGGCCGCGCTCGCCGCGGCGGCTGACGAAGTGCGGCCGGCCGCGCGCGACCTCGCCTTCAACGCGCTGCGCGACTTCGGGCGCGGCGATTTCCTGCTGGCGCGGCTGCTTTCACGACCGCTCAAGGACCAGAAGGCGCGCGCACTGCTGCTCACGGCGCTCTCGCGGCTCGAGCGCCGGCCGGAGGAGGCGCACACCCTGGTCGATCAGGCCGTCGAGGCCGCCGCCAGGCCGTTCAAGGGACTGACGAACGCCGTGCTGCGCAACTTCCAGCGCCGGCGGGCTGAACTCGTCGCCGCTGCCGATGCCGACGAGGTGGCCTCGTTCCGCCATCCGCGCTGGTGGCTGGATCTGCTGCGCGTTGCCTACCCTGATCACTGGCAGGAGATCGCCGCCGCCGGCAACGGCCATCCGCCGATGACCCTGCGCCTGAACGCCCGGTGCCGTCTCGCCAGCGCCGATTTTCTCGCCCGCCTGGCCGAAACCGGGGCTGCGGGGCGGGCGCTCGACGAGACGGCGATCCTGCTCGATTGCCCCATGCCGGTCGAGCGCATCCCGGGTTTTCGTGAGGGCTGCGTCTCGGTGCAGGACTGGGGCGCCCAGCAGGCGGTGCGGCTCCTCGCTGCACAGGACGGCATGCGCGTGCTCGATGCCTGCGCGGCGCCCGGCGGCAAGGCCGCCCATCTGCTCGAGCGGCATGACCTCGAGCTGACCGCGCTGGAAGCGGATGAGCGGCGCGCCCGGCGCATCGACGAGAACCTCGTGCGGCTGGGGCTCGCTGCGCAGGTGATCACCGGCGATGCGCGCCGCCCGGCAAACTGGTGGGATGGCCGGCCTTTCGCGCGCATCCTCGCCGACGTGCCCTGCTCGGCCTCGGGGGTCGCGCGCCGTCACCCCGACATCAAATGGCTGCGCCGGGCGGCCGATGTGGCGGCTTTCGCACAGACCCAGGCCGCGATCCTCGATGCCTTGTGGCCGCTGCTGGTCCCCGGTGGCAAAATGCTTTATTGCACCTGCTCGGTATTTCCCGCCGAAAATGGCGAGCAGGTGCGCGCTTTCGTGGCGCGCCATCCGGATGCGCGCCGCCTGCCGACGGGTGGGGAGCTTCCGGAACTGCAACTATTGCCCACCGCCTTGCATGACGGTTTCTATTACGCCCTGCTGGAGAAATGCCCCTGAGCGGCTGCTCTTGCTGTGCCTTGGGCTGCTGCTCGCCGGCTGGGCCTGGGGTGCCGGCATCCAGCCGAAGAGCGCCGCCGTGGTGCCCGACGAACGCGGCTGGGCGGTGAACGCGGAATTCGACGTCCATCTGGGTGCGCGCTTCGAGGAGGCCGTCAGTAAGGGCGTGCCGCTCAACTTCCGCTTCGAGGTGCAGATCAAGCGCAAGCGCTGGTACTGGATCGACGAGCATCTGGCCGGGCGGGTCGTCAACTACCGGCTGAGCTATCAGGCGCTGACACGCCAGTATCGCCTCGCCGTCGGCAGTCTCTACCAGAATTTCGATACGCTCGAAGCGGCGCTGACGGCGCTTGGTCATGTCAGCAGGCTGCACATCGCCGATACGGGCGCGCTGCCCGTCGGCGAGCCGCTCATCGCCGCCGTGCGTCTCTCGCTTGACCAGAGCCAGCTGCCCAAGCCGCTGCAGGTCGATGCACTCGCCAACAACGACTGGCAGGTCGGCGCCGGCATCCTCTCCTGGCAGTTCGTGCCTACGCCCGAGCCGCAATGATCACTGCGCTCGCGCTCGCCGCAGCCTTGGGCGGCATGCTCGTGATCCTGCTTGCTTCGGCATCCGCCGATACCGCGCTGTTCGCACGCCACATCCCGCTCCTGATCGGCTTGAATGCGCTGGCCGCGTTGTTGCTGCTCGGCCTGCTCGCCACCCAGCTGCGCCGCCTGTGGCGCGATTACCGTCAGGGCGTGTTCGGCGCCCGTCTCAAGTCGCGCCTGCTGATCATGCTCGCCTCGATGGCGGTGCTGCCCGGCGCGCTGGTGTATGCAGTTTCGATGCAGTTCGCGGTGAAAAGCATCGATTCCTGGTTCGACGTGCGCATCGAGGCCGCGCTCGACGGCGGCCTCGACCTGGCGCGCAGCGTGTTCGAGACGATGCAGGCCGATCTGCTCGCCAAGGGCCGCTCGATGGCCTACGACCTCGCCGAGGCGCCCGCGCCGGGCGCCGTGCTGCTCAACCGCCTGCGCGAACAGACGGGCGTCAATTCCGCCGCATTGCTGACGGCGAGCGGCCGCCTGGTCGCCAGCAGCCGCGACGGGGAATTGCAGGGGCTCATGCCGGCACTGCCCGATCCGACGCAACTGCGTCAGGCGCGGCTGGGCAGCGGCAGCGCGCGGGTCGAGGGCGATGCCGCGAGCGGCTTCGTGGTGCGCGCCCTGATTCCGGTCAGCAGCTATCGCCTCGAAGCCGAACCGCTGATCCTGCAGATCGAGCAGCCGGTGCCGGCGGCGATCGCGCAAAGCGCTGCGCTGGTCGAGGCGGCACAGCGCGATTACCAGCAGCTCCAGCTCGGTCGCGCCGGCCTGAAGCGGCTCTACACGCTGACGCTGACCTTCGCGCTGTTGCTGGCGCTGTTCGCCGCCATCGCGCTGGCTTTCTTCCTCGCCGGGCGGCTGGCCAAGCCGCTGTTGATGCTCGCCGAGGGCACGCGCGCCGTCGCCGCGGGCGACCTCACGCCGCGCGCGGTGCTGGAGACCGACGACGAGCTGGGCGTGTTGACGCGCTCGTTCAACGAAATGACGCAGCAGCTCGCCCAGGCGCGTATCGAACGCGAGGCCGCGCAGCGCGCCGCGGTCTGGGGCGAGGTGGCCAGAAGGCTCGCCCACGAGATCAAGAACCCGCTCACGCCGATCCAGCTCTCGGCCGAACGCCTGCAGATGAAGCTCTCCGGCAAGCTCGCAGCGGAGGATGCCGCGATGCTCAAGCGCGCGACGCAGACCATCGTCGATCAGGTCGAGGCGATGAAGGCGATGGTCAATGACTTCCGCGACTACGCGCGCCTGCCGCCGCCGAAGCTGCAGCCGCTCGACCTCAACCGCCTGGTCGGCGAAGTGCTCGAACTGTATGCCGGCGGGCCGGTCGGGATCGCGGCCGAGCTCGATCCCTTGCTGCCGCCGGTGGCCGCCGACGCCGACCAGCTGCGCCAGGTGCTGCACAACCTGATCAAGAACGCCAGCGAAGCCGTGCAGGACAAAGTCGGCGCTGGCGAGACGGCACGCATCGCGGTGAAGACGCATCACGCCGGCCGCACGGTCGAGCTCATCGTGACGGACGACGGACCGGGCTTCCCGCCGGAAATCCTCCAGCATGCGTTCGAACCCTATGTCACCACCAAGCCCAAGGGCACGGGGCTGGGGCTGGCGATCGTGCACAAGATCGTCACCGACCACGGCGGTAGCATCACGCTGGCGAACCTGTCCGCCGCAGAAGGGGGCGGCGCGCGCGTTTGCGTACAATTGCCCCTTGCATCAGCAGGGAATAAGGGCCGATGAATACTGATTTTCCCGTGAGACGCCGCCGCTTCCTGACCAGTACCCTGGCCATCGCCGCCGCGGCATGGTTCCCCGAAGTCGTGCGCGCGGCCGCCCGGCCGGTGTTCGGGATCGTGCCGTATCTGCCGGCGCGGCGGCTCGTCGGCCTCTACGCACCGCTGCTGCCGCTCGTCGAAGGCGTCCTGGGCCAGAGCGTCGAACTGACCAGCGCGCCGAACTACGCGGAACATCTCGCCCGCATGCGCGCAGGCAGCTACGACATCGTCGCCGATTCGATGATCCTCGCGCGCATCGCCCAGCGCGAACTCGGCCACGTGCCGCTCGCGCGTACCCTGGCGCCACTCGAACCGGTGCTCGCGGTGCGGGCGGATTCCGGACCGACGAGCTTGAGGGGGTTCAAATGGGGGGAGGTCTCGATCGCCGTCACCGACCGTACCGCCGCCCTGACGGTGATCGGCTTGCGCCTGCTGCGCGACGAGAACCGCATCCCTGGACGCGATTACCGCCTCGTCGTCACCGGCAGCCACGCCAATTCCCTGCAGCGCCTGATCGCGGGCGAGGTCGAGGCGGCGATCCTGTCGCGCACCACACTCGCCCAGGTCGATGCCGCGCTGGCGGCGAAGGCGCGGGTGCTGATGCCCTTGGGGCGGGGGCTGGCGGCCGTCATCTACCATGTCGCGCCACGGCTCGCGGACAAGGCCCCGGCGCTTTCCCGGGCGCTGCTCGACTTCGCCGCCCAGCCCGCCGGCCAGTCCTTCATCGCTGCGCTCGGCCATCAGGGGCTGGTACCGGTCACGGAGGCCGAGATGAAGGCGCTCGATCCGCTCGTCACCGAGCTGTATCGCCAGATGCGCGAGGAGGCCTGATTGTCGAGATTCTCACGCATTCTGGATAATCTGCCGATCCGCCACAAGCTGGATCTGCTCGCCGGGCTCGGCTCCTTGCTGGGGCTGCTGCTGTTCGGCGCGATGATGCTCGTGCTGCTCGACTGGTCCGCGAAGCAAAGCGTCGAGCAGCAGCAGGCGACGCTGCGCCCCTTGCTTGCCGCGGCGCTGACCGGTCCGATGATCGAACGCAACTATGCCACGGTGCGGGAAATCGCGCAGGAGCTGGTGAAGAGCGATGCGATCGACGCGATCACGGTCGTTTCCGCCGATGGCACGCCGGTGGCCGAAGCGCAGGAGAAAGGGGTGTCGCCTTTCGGGGTGACGCGCACCTTCGAGCTCGAAGAGAGCGGGGTATCGTTCGGCCGGGTGCAGCTGCATTTGAGCGCCGGCGGCATCGGCCTCCTGCTGGAGCGCATGGGCTGGGTGATGCTGCTGGCCGCGATGCTGATTCTGGCGCTGGTGACGGTGCTGTTCCGCACCTTCGCGCGGCGGCTGACCCGCCGACTCGCGCGGCTGGCGGCCACCGCGCACGGGATCGCGGCGGGCCGGCTCGATGCGCGCGTGAAGGATGCGGCCGAGGACGAGATCGGCCAGCTCGCCCGCGATTTCAACCGCATGGCCGAAACCGTGCAGGCCACCGTGCAGGAGCTCGCGGCCAGCGAAGGCGAGGTGACGGCGATCCTGCAATCGATCGGCGACGGCCTGCTCACCACCGACCAGACGATGCGTGTGACCTACCTCAATCCGGTGGCCGAGGCGCTGACCGGCTGGACCGAGGCGGAAGCGCGCGGCCGCAGCGTCGCCGAAATCCTGAAGATCGAGCACGCGCTTTCCGGCCAGCCGGCCGAAATCCCGGTCGGGCGCGTGCTGGAGACCGGGCTGGTGGTGGGCCTGGCCAACCACACCGTCCTGGTGGCGAAGGACGGCCGGCGCCATCATATTTCCGACAGCGCCGCGCCGATCCGCGATGGCACGGGACAGATGCTCGGCGTGGTGATGGTATTCCGCGATGTCTCGGAATCCTATCGGCTGCGCGCCGATCTCGAAGCGAGCCGGATGCGTCTCGAACTCGCGCTCAAGGGCGCGAATCTCGGCTTGTGGGACCGCGATCTGGCCACCGGCGGCCTCGTCGTCGATGCGCGCTGGGCCGGCATGCTCGGCTACCGCCCAGACGATTTCGCCGCGCTTGCCGATCCGTGGATCGCGCTGATCCACCCCGACGATCTGCCGGCGGCGAAACGCGCCTTCAAGGAGCATCTCGAAGGTTCCTCGCCGCAATACGAGGCCGAATTCCGCATGCGTGGCAAGGATGGACAATGGCGCTGGATCCTCTCGCGCGGCCGGGTCACCGAAACCGATGCCGAGGGACGGCCGCTGCGCGTCACCGGCACGCATCTGGACATCACCGAGCGGCGCGCCGCCCAGGACGAGATCGAGCGGCTCGCCTTCTTCGATTCGCTCACCCATCTGCCCAATCGCCGGCTGCTGCTCGACCGGCTCGAACGCGAGCTCGCCGAGGCGCGCCGCCATGGCCATCATGGCGCGTTGCTGTTCATCGATCTCGATCATTTCAAGCAGATCAACGATGCGCACGGCCACTCGGCGGGCGATGCCGTGCTGCGCGAAACGGCGGCGCGACTGAAGAGCCAGCTGCGCGAGGTCGATACCGTCGCGCGCCTGGGCGGGGACGAATTCGTCGTCCTGCTGCCCGGTCTCGCCACCGATGCGGCGGCGGCCGCGTCCGGCGCGCGTCATGTCGCCGACAAGCTGCGGCTGCTGCTCGCCCAGCCTTACGATCTCGGCCCGATCGGTGGTCTGTGCCATCTGGGCGCATCGATCGGCGTCACGCTGTTTCCCGATGGTGCCGGCGAGAGTTGCGAAATCCTGTTGCGCAATGCCGATACCGCGATGTATCAGGCCAAGGAGGGCGGGCGCAATGCCGTCTGTTTCTTCGAGCCGGAAATGCAGTCGCTGGTCGAGGAACGACTCGCGCTGGAAAACGATCTGCGCGCGGCGATCGCCGCCGAGGAGTTCGAGCTCTACCTGCAGGGCCAGCACGATGCGGAGGGGCGCATCGTCGGCGCCGAGGTCCTGCTGCGCTGGATGCATCCCCGCCGTGGCGCGGTGCCGCCGACCTCCTTCATCCCCTTGGCCGAGGAAAGCGGGTTGATCGACGGGCTCGGCGAGTGGGTGCTGCGGCGCGCCGCGATCCTGCTCAGGAGCCTCGAGGATTCCGGCCACGACCTGCGGCTGGCCGTGAACATCAGTCCGCGACAGTTCCGCAAGGCGGATTTCGTCGGCCGGGTGCGAACGATCCTCGCCGAGACAGGCGCGAGCCCCGCCCGCTTGGTGCTCGAAATCACCGAGAGTCTGCTGCTCGCCGACCTCGGCGAAGCCGCTGCGCGCATGCACGAACTGCAGGCGCTCGGCATCCGTTTCTCGATCGACGATTTCGGCACCGGCTATTCCTCGCTGTCCTACCTGAAGCGCCTGCCGCTGCAGGAACTGAAGATCGACCGCGCCTTCGTCGCCGGCCTGCCGCAGGACAGCGACGATGCCGCGCTATCGAAGACCATTTTGCTGATCGCTCACCAGATGCAGCTCGAGGTCGTCGCCGAAGGCGTCGAGACCGAGGCGCAACTGGCCTGGCTCAGGCACAACGGCTGTCGTCATTTTCAGGGCTATCTGTTCGGACGGCCGCAGCCGGTGGCGGCATTCCTGGCGCGGCTCGGCACGCCGCCTCGATCCTGAACGGCAAGCCGATGGTGGCGTTTGAGATGGCGAATGCCCTCCTATTCCGTATGGCACGGCGCGCTTTTCCGGGATAATCTGCATCCATGTCCCAGATTCTGGTCATCGACGACGAAGTCGGCATCCGTGAGCTGCTTTCCGAAATCCTCACCGACGAGGGGCATGACGTCGCGACCTGTGAGAATGCCGCCGCCGCGCGCGCCTGGCGCGATGCGCATCGTCCCGACCTCGTGCTGCTCGACATCTGGATGCCCGACACCGATGGCGTGACCCTGCTCAAGGAGTGGGCGGCGGCCGGCAAGCTCAACATGCCGGTGGTGATGATGTCCGGTCATGCGACGATCGAAACCGCCGTCGAGGCGACGAAGATCGGCGCCGTCGGTTTCCTCGAAAAGCCGATCAGCATGCAAAAGCTGCTCGCCGCGGTGAAGCAGGGCCTCGAACATCATCCCAAGGCCGGTGCGGTGCTGACGCTCGCCGCCTTCCCCCGCTCGGCGCTGCTCAAGGATCTGCGCCGCCGCCTCGAGCAGGTGGCCGCCAAGAGCCGTTCGGTACTGCTGCGCGCGCCGCAGGCCTCGATCGTCGAGCTCGCCGCGCGCACTCTGCAGATTCCTGCCAAGCCCTGGATCGATCTCGGCCAGGATTCCAGTCCGATCTCGGTCGATCTGCTCGCCCAGGCGAGCGGCGGCGTGCTCTATTGCGGCGAGCTGGCGAAACTGACGCGCCTGCAGCAGAAGAATCTCGCTTTCGCGCTCGATCGTCTCGATCGGCACAACCTGCGCCTCGTGACCGCCACGACGCACGCCGCTTCCGCGCTCGTCGCTCAAGGCTGGGACGCCGCCGTGATCGACCGTCTGTTCGAGATCAGCATCGGCTTGCCATCGTTCGCCGAGCTCAAGGATGAAATCCCCGATCTCGCCACGCATCTGCTCGCGCAGCTCGCCGAGACGGGCGAAGTGCCGGTGCGCCATCTCTCCGTCGCGGCCCAGAATGCGTTGCGCCAGTATCCCTGGCAGGAGGGCTATCCGCAGTTGCGCAGCGTGCTCAAGTCGCTGGCGCTCGCCGCGCTCGAGACGGAAATCGGCGTCGAGGACGTCGAGCATCTGCTCGCGCCCGGGCTGGAGGCGGCGCCGGAGATTCCTCCGGGCCTGTTGCCGGAAATGCTCGAACTGCCGCTCCGGGAGGCGCGCGAGATGTTCGAGAAGCTCTACTTCGAGCACCACCTGCGCGTCGATGGCGGCAGCATGACGCGACTGGCCGAGAAGACCGGCCTCGAGCGCACCCACCTCTATCGCAAACTGAAGGATCTGGGCTTGCGCAACGCCACGGCCAAGGAAGACGAGTGAAGCCTCCGCGATGAAGATCCTCATCCTCGGCGCCGGCCAGGTCGGCGCCTCGGTCGCCGAGGCGCTCGCCTCGGAAGCCAACGACATCACCGTCATCGATCAGAATCACGAAGCGCTCGCGGCGCTCGCCGACCGGCTCGACGTGCGCACGGTGACCGGCAACGCCGCCTATCCGTCGGTGCTGCGCGAGGCCGGCATCGAGGATACCGACATGCTCGTCGCCGTGACCCAGTCCGATCAGACCAATCTGGTGGCCTGCAAGATCGCCCGCAGCCTGTTCAACGTCACCACGCGCATCGCCCGTCTGCGCTCACCCGACCTGCTCGAACCCGAGCTGCTGTCGAACGAGAATTTCGCCGTCGATTACGCGATTTGCCCGGAGCAGGACATCACCGACTACATCGCCAAGCTGATCGAGTTTCCCGGCGCCCTGCAGGTGCTCGAATTCGCCAACGGCAAGGTGACCCTGGTCGGCATGCGCGCCAAGCAGGACGGCCTGCTGGTCGGCCAGCCGATCCGCGCGATGCGCGAACACCTGCCGCCCGGCGTGGACGCGCGCATCGCCGCGATCTTCCGCGAGCACCAACCGGTCGATCCGGATGGCGACACCGTCATCGAACAGGGCGACGAGGTCTTCCTGCTCGCCGACAGCCAGTACATCCGGCTGGTGCTCACCGAGTTGCGGCGCAGCGCCGAGCCGGTCAAGCGCGTGATGATCGCCGGCGGCGGCAACATCGGCCTGCGTGTCGCGCGCACGCTCGAAACCCGCTATGCGGTCAAGCTCATCGAGGTCGACCGGCGGCGCGCCGAAACGATCGCCGGCAGACTGTCCAGCACGCTGGTGCTGCATGGCGAAGCCACCGACGAGAACCTGCTGTCGCAGGAGAACATCGACGAGATCGACATGTTCCTGGCGCTGACCAACGACGACGAGGACAACATCATGGCGGCGTCGCTGGCCAAGAGACTCGGCTGCAAACGCGTGCTGGCGCTGATCAACCGCCGCGCCTACGCCGACATGGTGCAGGGCGGGCCGATCGACATCGGCATGTCGCCCGCCCAGGTGTCGATCGGGCCGCTGCTGACGCACGTGCGGCGTGGCGATGTCGCGCGCGTGCATAGCCTGCGGCGCGGCGCCGCCGAGGCGCTCGAACTGATCGCGCACGGCGATCGCAAGACCTCGAAAGTGGTCGGCCGGCGCATCGAGGAGCTGCCGAAGATCCACGGCGCCCACATCGGTGCCATCGTGCGCCAGGATGCCGGCGTCGAGGGCGGACGCGTGATCATCCCGCACCACGACACGGTGATCGAATCCGGCGATCACGTGATCGTCTTTTGCATGCGCAAGCGCGAGGTCGTGCAGGTCGAGAAGCTCTTTCAGGTCGGCTTCCAGTTCATCTGAGCCACGATTCCGTCATGAAACGCTTTTACCCGGTCATCCGCGTCTTTGGCGTGTTGCTGACGGGTTTCTCGCTGACCCTGCTGGTGCCCGTGCTGTTTTCCTGGCTTTGGCAGGATGGCGCCGAGTCGGCCTATGACGAAGCCTTTTTGGCGACGCTGACCTGCGGGCTTTGGCTGTGGTGGCTCACGCACCGCGACCGGAACGAGCTCAAGGTACGCGACGGCTTCCTGCTGGTGGTGATGGTCTGGACCCTGGTGCCGGCGTTCGCCTGCCTGCCGTTCGTCTTCCATCTCGGCATTTCTTTCACCGACGCCTACTTCGAGGCGGTATCCGGGCTGACGACGACCGGCGCCACCGTGCTCGACCATCTCGACACGCTGCCGCGCTCGATCAACCTCTGGCGCGGCATGCTGGTCTGGCTGGGCGGCATGGGCCTGATCGTGCTGGCGGTCGCGGTGCTGCCGCTCTTGGGCATCGGCGGCCGGCAGATGTTCAAGGCCGAGACACCCGGGCCGATGAAGGACGCCCAGCTCACGCCGCGCATGACGCATACCGCGAAAGGCCTCTGGGCCGTCTATGCCGGCATCACGCTCGCCTGCGTTCTGGCTTTCCACTGGGCGGGGATGGAGTGGTTCGATGCCGTGATGCACGCCTTCACGACGATGGGACTGGGCGGGTTCTCCAGCCACGACGCGAGCTTCGCGTACTGGAACTCTCCAGCCATCGAAGCGGTGGCGATCGTCTTCATGCTGCTGGCGGGTGTCAATTTCGCCACCCACTTCCTCGCCGTGCATGGCCGCAGCCTGCGACCCTACCTGCACGATCCCGAGTTCGGCTGGTATCTGGTCGTGGTGCTCGGCAGCGTGGTTGGTATCGCGCTCTATCTCTTCGCGCGCGGCGTCTATCCCGATTTTCCGACGGCACTGCGCTTTGCCGCCTTCAACGTCGTCTCGATCGCCACGACGACCGGTTATGCCAATACCGACTATGCGCTCTGGCCAAGCTTCGCGCCGTTGTGGATGTTGTTTCTCTCCAGCTTTGCCACCAGCGCCGGTTCGACCGGCGGCGGCATCAAGATGATGCGCGCGATCATCCTGTTCAAGCAGGTCTATCGCGAGCTGATGCGCGCGATGCACCCGAAGGCGGTCTGGCTGGTGCGCATCGGCGGCGTGCCGGTCGAGGCCAAGATCCTCTTCGCGGTGCTCGCCTTCGGCTTCGTCTATATGGTTGCGGTGACGACGCTCACCCTGGTGCTGTCCTTCTCGGGACTCGACAGCATCACGGCCTTTTCGGCCGTCGTCGCCAGCATCAACAATACCGGTCCCGGTCTGGGCGAGGTCGGGCCGGCGACGACCTTCGCTTCGCTCTCCGACTTCCAGACCTGGGTGTGCACCTTTGCGATGCTGCTCGGGCGGCTGGAAATCTTCACCTTGCTGGTCGTGCTGACGCCGGCGTTCTGGAAGAAGTAGCCGGCGCGCCCCGGAAACGAAAACGCCCCCTTCGGGGGCGTCCAGGCCGGATGGTTACCTGATCAGTTGGCAGCCGGCTTGGCAGCCTTGCGATGCGTCTTGGCGGCCTTGGTCTTCTTGGCCTTGGCCGGGGCGGCCGGGGTGGCAGCCTCGGCAGGGGTGGCCGGCGTCGCGGCGACGGCGGGGGTGGCCGGCTTGGCGGGGGTCGCGGGCGCCGCCGGCGCATCGGCGGCAAAGGCGGAAGCGGCAAACAGACCGGCGATCAGGGTGGCGAGCAGCTTGTTCATTGCGGTTCCTTTCATTCAGGTTCGGGGTATCCAGCGCACATGCGCCTACCGACAATAACGCGTCATCGCACGGCGCTGCTGACGGCGCAGTTGTAACCCTTTGTAACCGGCAGCTAGGCGAAGCGTTCGTCGATGCCCAGCAGCGTGACGATGCCGAGGATCAGGAAGACTGCGGCGGCGATGCCGTGAATCAGCCTTTCCGGCAGCCTGTGGGCGATACGGTCGCCCAGCAGCACGGCCGGCGCGTTCGCGATCATCATGCCCAGCGTGGTGCCGAGGACGACGGCAAAGACCGCCCGATACTGCGCCGCCAGCGCGACCGTGGCGATCTGCGTCTTGTCGCCCATCTCGGCGAGGAAGAAGGCGACCAGCGTCGTGCCAAACACGCCCAGCCGCGCGAGCCGGGTTTCGTCTTCCTCGACCGCGTCGGGAACGAGCAGCCAGGCCGCCATGGCGATGAAGGACAGCCCCAGCAGCCAGCGCAGCGTTTCCGGCGCGAAGAGTGCGGCAATGCCCGCGCCGAGCGCGCCGGCGAGCGCGTGATTCACCACCGTCGCGACGAAAATGCCGGCGACGATCGGCAGCGGACGGCGGAACTTGGCGGCGAGCAGCAGCGCGAGCAGCTGGGTCTTGTCGCCGACTTCGGCCAGCGCGACGATGCCCGTCGCGATCAGGAAGGCTTCCATCAATCCCCTAAGTTCGTTCCCACGCGCCGCGCCGAGAGCACCAGCGGATGGTCGGGCGGCACGGTCTTCACCTTGCCGGCGACTTCCTCGATCGGCAACGGGCGCGTGCCCTCGCCATGCGCGGCGACCAGCACGCCGTAATGTTTCTTCGCGATCAGGTCGGCGGCGGCGGTACCCAGGCGAGTGGCGAGGATGCGGTCGGCTGCCGAGGGCGTGCCGCCGCGCTGCAGATGGCCGAGGATGGTCAGGCGCGCTTCGAGCCCGGTGAGCTTTTCGAGCTGCCGGGCGAGCCGGAGCGTGCGGTTCGCGTAGATCAGCGCCGCGGCGTCGGCTTCGCTGTCGTCCATTTTTTCGGGGGGCTTGACGGTCTTCCCCGCTTTTTTCTTGGCAGCCTTCTTCTGCCGTTTCACCTCGGCGAGCGCGGCCAGATCCTGCTTCGAGATCGCGCCTTCGGCGACGGCGACGATCGAGAAAGGCTTGCCGCCATTGACCCGCTCGCGGATCGCTTCGGCGATGCTTTCGACGTCATAGGGAATCTCGGGAATCAGGATCACGTCGGCGCCGCCGGCTAGCCCAGCGCCGAGCGCCAGCCAGCCGGCGCGATGCCCCATGATCTCGACGACGATGATGCGGTGATGGCTGTGCGCGGTGCTGTGCAGGCGGTCGATGCACTCGGTGGCGATGCCGAGCGCGGTATCGAAGCCGAAGGTGGTGTCGGTGCCCCAGACGTCGTTGTCGATGGTCTTCGGCAGGTTGATGACGTTCAGGCCCCGTTCCTTGAGGCGCAGCGCGTTCTTCAGCGTGCCGCCGCCCCCCAGGCAGACGAGGCAGTCGAGATGGTGCTCATGGTAGTTGCCGACGATCGCGTCGGTCATGTCGAGCAACTTGCCGCCGACGGGCATCTTGTGCGGCTTGTCGCGGCTGGTGCCGAGGATCGTGCCACCCAGCGTGAGGATGCCGGAGAGCTGGCCGCCGTCGAGTGCCATCGTGCGGTTTTCCATCAGGCCGCGGAAACCGTCGCGGAAGCCGATCACATGCATCTTGTAATAACCCATCGCGGCCTTGCCGACGCCGCGGATCGCCGCGTTCAGGCCGGGGCTGTCGCCGCCGGCGGTGAGGATGCCGATCTGTCTGGTTGCCATGGAAGCCTCCCGGGTGTTGCCGCTACCGCGGCATTGTCCGCGATTTCGGCCGGGCCGGCATGCGATAATTCGATTCCTGCATAGGGGATTTTCGATCATGGCCCGTCCCGAAAACGACGATTTCCTGCGCGCGCTGCTGCGCGAACCCACCACCCGCACTCCGGTATGGCTGATGCGCCAGGCGGGCCGCTATCTCCCCGAGTATTGCGAAACAAGGAAGCGCGCCGGCAGCTTCCTCGAGCTGTGCAAGACGCCGAGCCTCGCCTGCGAGGTGACCTTGCAGCCGCTGGCGCGCTACGACCTGGATGCCGCGATCCTGTTTTCCGACATCCTCACCGTGCCGGATGCGATGGGGCTGGGCCTCTACTTCGCCGACGGCGAAGGCCCCCGCTTCGAGCGCCCCTTGCGCGAGGAATGGGCGATCCGCGATCTGGCCGCGCCCGACCCTTACGACCATCTGCGCTATGTGCTCGACGCGGTGGCCGAGATTCGCCGCGCGCTTGCCAACAGCGTGCCGCTGATCGGCTTCTCCGGCTCGCCCTTCACGCTCGCCTGCTACATGGTCGAGGGCGGCTCGTCGGACGATTTCCGCGTCCTGAAGACGATGCTCTACGACCGCCCCGACCTACTGCACCGCATCCTCGAAGTAAATGCCGAAGCCGTCACGCGCTATCTGAACGCGCAGATCGAATGCGGCGCCCAGGCGGTGCAGATCTTCGATACCTGGGGCGGCGCGCTCTCGCATGCGGCGTTTCGCGAGTTCTCGCTCGCCTACATGCAGCGCGTGGTCGCGGGCCTTAAGAAGAAGACTCACGATGGCGAGCGCGTGCCCTGCATCGTGTTCACCAAAGGCGGCGGGCAGTGGCTCGAAGCGATCGCGTCTTGCGGCTGCGACGCGGTCGGCCTCGACTGGACCACGGACCTTGGTGAAGCGCGAAGGCGGGTCGGCGAGCGGGTGGCATTGCAGGGCAACATGGACCCGATCGCGCTGTTTGCCTCGCCCGACGCGGTCGCCCGGGAGGCGACGCGTGTGCTGGAGAGCTTCGGCGGCGGCGACACCGGCCATGTCTTCAATCTCGGGCATGGCATCAATCAGCACACGCCGCCCGAGAACGTCGCGGTGCTGGTCGATACCGTCCATCGTCATCCCCGGAAATGAGGGTGGCGGGAAAGCCCTTCCCGTCGGCCTTCGCGCCATCCACCCGCCGCCAACCCGCAGCCCGTGCGGCATTCCGGCCTGCGGGAAAACGAGTTATGCACAGAATGCCGATCCCCATGATTTGCAAGCGGTTTTCCCTCCGGTCGCCAAGGGTGTTTATGTAACTGTTTGATCTGAAACGGAAAATAACATTCCTTCCGGATGCCGACATTTACTTTGGTAAGACTCCCGGTTTTTCTTGACATTTCCGCCGGCAATTGCTCACAAAATTATCCACAGGTTATGCGTGAATTGGAAAAAGCCTTTCCCGGCAACCGATTGAAGCCGATTGCGAAGATTTGCTCGAAGGAACGTCGCTAAGTGAGACTGCTTCAGGTCGCGCTCGATGTGCCGGTGCCCCGGCTGTTCGATTACCGTCTCGACGGTGAAATCGACGGCAATCTGGTCGGGCGGCTGGTCAGGGTTCCGTTCGGCACCTCGGGCAAGGCTGGCAAGATCGGCGTGGTGGTGGGTGAGATCGCCCACAGCGACCAGCCGGCGGAAAAGCTCAAAGCCGTCGAGCTCCTCTCCGGCTTGCCGCCGCTGCCGGAGGAGTGGCTCGAGCTGTGCCGGTTCTGCGCGCAGTATTACCATCACCCCCTCGGCCAGGTGTTGAGCTTCGCGCTGCCGCCGCTCTTGCGCCGCGGCAAGCGGCCGAGAGAGATGAAGCGAAAACTCGGCGCGGGTGGGACGGCACCCCCGCCCGGCAATGCCCCGACACCCGACCAGCTGGCCGCCATCGACGCGATCACGGGTGCTGCCGGCTTCCAGACCTTCCTGCTCTTCGGCGTCACCGGCAGCGGCAAGACCGAGGTGTATCTGCGCGCGATCGAGGCGGTGCTCGCGCGCGGCGGCCAGGCGCTGATGCTGGTGCCGGAGATCGCGCTCACGCCGCAGCTCGAAGCCCGGGTGCGCAGCCGCTTTCCGGCGGCGCGCATCGTCTCCGCCCACAGCGGCGTCGCGGATGCGGCGCGCGCCCGCGCCTTCCTCGCCGCGCTGGACGGCAGCGCCGACATCGTGCTCGGCACGCGGCTTTCCGTGTTCATGCCGCTGCCGCGTCTCGGCCTGATCGTCGTCGACGAGGAACACGATCCGTCGTTCAAGCAGCAGGAAGGCCTGCGCTACTCGGCGCGCGACGTCGCGATCTGGCGCGCCCGGCAGCGCGACGTGCCGATCGTGCTCGGCTCGGCGACGCCGTCGCTGGAAAGCTTCCATCATGCGCAAAGCGGCCGTTACCGCCTGCTCGAATTGCCCGAGCGCGCGGTGGCCGCGGCCGAGCTGCCGACCGTCGCCGTCGTCGATACGCGCCGCCAGAAGCTGCAGGACGGGCTGAGCCAGGAGCTGATCCTTGCGGTGGGCGAACGCCTTAAGCGCAATGAACAGAGCCTGATCTTCCTCAACCGGCGCGGTTATGCGCCGGTGCTCGCCTGTCCGGCCTGTGGCTGGATCTCGCGCTGCCGGCGCTGCGCGGCGAACCTCGTGCTGCATCTGGCCGACAAGTGCCTCAGATGCCATCACTGCGGCCTCGAAGCCATGATCCCGCGCGCCTGCCCCGACTGCGGCAATCTCGACCTGCATCCCTTCGGCCGTGGCACGCAGCGGCTCGAAGAGCGGCTCGGCACGCTGTTTCCGGAAGCGCGCATCCTGCGCATCGACCGCGATTCGGCCGATTCGCCGAAAAAGTGGCAAGCGCTGCTCGACAAGATTCATTCCGGCGAGGCCGACATCCTCGTCGGCACGCAGATGCTCGCCAAGGGCCACGATTTCCCCAAGCTCACCCTGGTGGGCGTCGTCGGCGCCGATGCCGCGCTGTTCGCCGCCGACTTTCGCGCCCCCGAGCGGCTGTTTTCCCAGCTGATGCAGGTCGGCGGCCGCTCCGGCCGCCATGCGCTTCCCGGCGAGGTGCTGATCCAGACCGAATATCCCGACCATCCCCTCTATCGCGCGCTGGCCGACCACGACTATGTCGCTTTCGCGCGCGAACAGCTCGCCGAGCGCGAAGCCGCGGGTTTCCCGCCCTTTTCCTTTCAGGCGATGCTGCGTGCCGAAGCACCGGAACTCGCCCAGGCGCTCGATTTCCTGCAGGGTGCCGTCTCGCGAGCGCCGACTCTCGGCCCCCCCACCCCCAGCCCCGCCCTCGCGGGAGGGGAAACTGCGTGCGCCGTGCCGGCGATGAAGGATTTTTCCGGCATCCTGCTCTACGACCCGGTGCCGATGCGGCTCTTCCGGCTCAAAAACCGCGAGCGCGCGCAACTGCTGGTCGAAGCGAAGAGCCGCCCCCGGCTGCACGCCTTTCTCGACGCGTGGCTGGCGGAGCTCTACGGGCTCAAAACTCCGCGCGGGCTGCGCTGGCATCTCGACGTCGATCCGTTGGAGTATTGACCGCGCACGAGCGACGCAGGAGTAACATGCGCACTTTCGCGCCGTGGGACGACGGGGCGCATCGTGAATGGAGAAGAGCATCATGTTTTGTGGCAACTACAAGAAGAAAATCGCCCAGCTGGAAGCGGAACTGAGCGCCGAGCGCGCGCGCGCCGACGCGGCCCTTCGCGAGCGCGATGCGGCAATGCAGGCAAAACGCACCGCGGAAGAGAGCCTCGCCCTGCTCAATGCCGATTTCGACCGTTGCCAGCGCATCTACAAGACCATGCAGTCGTTCGGCGATTCCTTCGTCGAAATTCAGCGCTCGCAGGGGAGCATCGCGGCCGATCTGCGTGAGGAGAAGCGCCAGGCCGTCGAGGCGTCGACGGTGTCCGGCAACTGCCGGCAATCGATGGAGAAGATCGCCGCCAGCCTGGCGGCGCAGGCGAGCGACAGCGCGACGATGGCGCAGAACGTGCAGAGCCTCGCCGAGCGCGCGCAACAGATCGGCGGCATCGTCCAGCTGATCCGCGAGATCGCCGACCAGACCAACCTTCTGGCGCTCAATGCCGCGATCGAGGCGGCGCGCGCCGGCGAGATGGGACGTGGCTTCGCCGTCGTGGCGGACGAGGTGCGCAAGCTCGCCGAACGCACGGCGACCGCGACCAACGAGATCTCCGGGCTGGTGACCGCGATCCAGTCCGAGACGCGCGTCACCCGCGAGCAGATGGAGCAATGGGCGGAGCGCAGCGCGGGCTTCGGCAAGGAGGGCGCCAGCGCCACCGACGACATGCGCGCACTCTTCGAGCTCTCCCGGCGCATGGAAGGAACGATCGCCGCCGCCGCGCTGCGCAGCTTCGTCGAAGTGGCGAAGATCGACCACCTGCTCTACAAGTTCGAGATCTATCGCGTGTTGATGGGCGTGTCCAGCAAGTCCGCGGAGGAGTTCGCATCGCATACCACCTGCCGCCTCGGCAAGTGGTATTACGAGGGCGAGGGCCGCGACTGCTTCGCCAGGCTGCCGGGATACGCGGAGATGGAAGGCCCGCACAAGGCCTTCCATGACGCCGGCCAGGCCGCGCTCGCCGCCAATGCGGCTGGCGACATCGAGCGCTGCTTCGCGCACGTCGCCACGCTGGAGGAGACGAGCTTCAAGGTGCTCGCCAGCCTCGAGAAGCTGGCCGCCAGCGGCAAGAACGATCCGAATCTGCTCTGCCATGCCTGAACGCGGCGCGGCCCTGATCGAAGTCGAGGACCTGCATTTCGCCTACAACGCCAATCGGGTCCTGCGCGGCATCCACCTGACCGTGCCGCGCGGCAAGCTGGTCGGCATCCTCGGCGTCTCCGGCGCGGGCAAGAGCACGCTCTTACGGCTGATCGGCGGCCAGCTCAGGCCGCAGCGCGGCCGCGTGCACTTCGACGGCAGGATCGTCCATGAACTCGATGACGCGGGCCTCTACCAGCTGCGCCGCGAGATCGGCATGATGTTCCAGGCCGGCGGACTGTTCTCCGACATCTCGGTGTATGACAACATCGCCTTCCCGATGCGTGAGCTGACCGATCTGCCGGAGGAAGTCATCCACGATCTGGTGCTGATGAAGCTGCATGCGGTGGGGCTGCGCGGCGCCAGCCAGCTGATGCCCAACGAGCTCTCCGGCGGCATGGCGCGGCGCGTCGCGCTGGCGCGCGCGATCGCGCTCGACCCGGTGCTGACGATGTACGACGAGCCCTTCGCCGGCCTCGACCCGATCTCGCTCAACGTCATCGCCCAGCTGATCCGCCGTCTCAACGACGCGCTCGGCGCCACCTCGATCGTCGTCACTTATGATGTGCCGGAAACGCTGAAGGTCGTCGATCTCGCCTATTTCATCCACGACGGCGTCGTCGTCGCCAGCGGCACGCCGGACGAACTGCGCAACTCGCCCGACCCGGCCGTGCACCAGTTCATCCACGCCAAACCCGACGGCCCGGTGGCCTTCCACTATCCCGCGCCGGCATTCGGCAACGATCTGCGGCTCGAAACGCCCTCCGCACGCTCATGAAGAACATCCGCTCATCCCTTCTCTTGCTCACCGTTCTCGTTTTGTCCGCCTGCGGCGGCGAACCGCCGGACAACCGCCCCGGCCAGCCGGTGGCGCATCGCCGCGCCGCCTTCAAGGAAATCCTCAAGGCCTTCGAGCCGATGGGGGTGATGTTCCGCACCGGTTCGTTCGACGCCGCCAAGTTCCAGCAGCTGACGAGCGAACTGATGGCGCGCCGCGATGCCCCCTGGGACTACTTCCTGCCCGACACGCTCTATCCGCCGAGCCATGCGAAGGCCGAGGTCTGGAGCGAACCGGAAAAATTCGCCCGCGCGAAACGGGATTTCTACGCCGCCACCGACCGGCTCGCCGCCGTCGCCGGCACCACGGACAAGCGCACGGCCGAAGCCGCATGGTCGGCCGTCGAGACCACCTGCAAGGGGTGCCACCAGGATTTCAAGACGCGCTGAGGCGCGCGCGCCGCGTCTCCCGCACGTACCACAGCCAGCCCACCGTTTGCAGCACGAGCAGGCCCGCCAGGGTGGCGCGATGGGCGGCGGGCGCGGCCAGGCCGGCGGCCTGGAAACCATCGACGGCGATGCCGAACAGCCACTGGATGCCGAAGGCACCGACGAAGGCGCCGAAATTCAACGCGGTATTGACGCGCCCGGCCAATTGCACCGGAAATTCGGCGCACAGCAGCGCATAGGCGAGATTGCTCACCGCGAAGACCAGCCCGAGGATCGGCCAGAGCAGCCAGGCGGGCGCGACCTGCAGGACGATGCCGAGCGTAGCGACGAGCCCGCAGCCGATGCCGATGGCCAAGAGCCGGGCCGGCGGCAGGCCGGCCTGCGCGAGCCGCCGCACGAAGAAGGCGATGAACAGGAAGCCGATCATCATCGCCACCGCCATCAGCAGCAGCACGTTGGCCGCCTTTTCGCGCGCGAGTTGGTCGACCTGCGTCATGAACGGCAGCGCCCAGAGCCCCTGCAGCGCCATGAAGCCACCGACGACCAGCGAGGTCTGCGGCGCGAAGCGCCAGAAAGCGCGGCTCGTGAAGATCGTTGCGAGGCCGGCGAGCTGCTTTGCGAGCGTTTCGCGCTCCGCCTGCCCGGTCTTTTCCGGCGAGGTGAAGATCAGCAGGGCGACCACGAGGCTGAGTCCGGCGATGGCGAAGAAAATCCCGCGCCAGCCGAGCACCGGCAGCAGCGCGGAGAGCGGAGAACTCGCCATCAGCGCCCCCAGACCGCCGGCCGCCATGATCGCAGCGTTGAGCGAGGCCTGCCGTTCCAGCGGAAACCACAGCGAGAACGACTTGAAGCTCGCCATCAGGCAGGCCGAGACGCCCAGGCCGATCAGCGCACGGGCCAGCGTCAGCTGCGCAAGGCCATGGCCAGTGGCGAATAGCGCGCAGCCGGCCGCGCAGATCAGCAGCAAGGCCGTTTCGACGCGCCGCGGCCCGAAACGGTCGAGCAGCAGCCCGAGCGGCAGCTGGAAGGCACCGAAGACGAGCAGATAGGCCGAGGTCAGCAGGCCGAGATCGGCGGCCGAAAGACCCAGATCCTGCCGCAGCTCGGGCGAGATGACCGCATTCGCGTTCCGCAGCAGATAAGAGAGGAAATACCCCGTCGCGAAGGGGGCGAAGACCCGCGTCCAGGGGTTGGGAGCCGTCGTGGTGTTCATGAGGCGCCGTGCTCCTCGAGGAAGTCGCGCACCCAGTGCTCGGCGCGCGCGCCGGAGAAGCGCCCCTTGATCTCGCCGCCGATGAACAGCAGCACGGTCGGGAAGCCCTTGAGGCCATAGCGGCCGGCGAGCTTCATGTTGGCGCCTTCATCGACCTCGACCTTGGCGAGCAGCAGCCTGCCCTCGAAGGCGCGGGCCACGCGCTCGAGCACGGGCGTGAGCGCGCGGCAGGGCGGGCACCAGTCGGCCCAGAAATCGACGATGACCGGCTTGATTTTCGATGCCTCGATGACGCGGGCGTCGAAATCTTCGAGATCGACATCGAAGATGAAATCGGGTTGGGGATGATGCGCATGCATTGTTCTATTCGTTCCAGAGCCAGGCGGCGCCCCGGACGCCCGAGGAATCGCCATGCTTGTTCTTCAAAAGCCGTGTCGCGACATGGTCGGAGAACACCCATTCGCCCCACAGCCGGGGCACGCGATCATACAGCCGGTCGAGGTTCGAGACGCCGCCGCCGAGCACGATCACGTCCGGATCGAGGATGTTGATCACCTGCGCCAGCGCGCGGGCGAGCCGCCGCTCGTAGCGCTGCAGCGCGGCTTCGTCGTCAGCGCCGCCCTCGAGCGCGAGCGCCGGGCCGGAGAGGAAGGTCTCGATGCAGTTCTCGCGTCCGCAGTAGCAGGGCCGGGCTTCCTCTTCGTCTGGCAGCGGATTGTGCCCCCATTCGCCGGCGATCGCGTTCGGCCCGACCAGCACCCGGCCATCGACGACGATGCCGCCGCCGACGCCGGTGCCGAGGATCACACCGAACACGACTGCTGCGCCTGCCGCCGCGCCATCGGTGGCCTCGGAGAGCGCGAAGCAGTTCGCGTCGTTTTCGATGCGCACCGGCCGGCCCAGCGCGGCTTCGAGATCGGCGCGCAAGGGGCGGCCGATCAGCCAGGTGGAGTTCGCGTTCTTGATGAGCCCCGTGACGCGCGATTCGGCGCCGGGGATGCCGATGCCCACCGTGGCCAGGGGTGCCGTGTTACCAGCGCCGACTTTCGCTTCGGCCTCTTGCACCAGCGCGGCGATGGTCGCGACGGTGGCCGCATAGTCGCCGCGCGGCGTCGGCACGCGGCTGCGCAGCAGGGTTTCGCCGGCATCGTCGAGGACGATGATCTCGGTCTTGGTGCCGCCCAAGTCAATGCCGATGCGCATGATCTTTCGCTTTCTTGCCCCAGACCCAGACGTACTGCGCGCCGGAGGCGACGATCGTGAAGGCGACGACGGCGAGCGCGGGCGAGAGCCAGGGGCCGGCGACGATCCAGCCATTGGCCAGCATCAGGGCAAGTGCGAGCAGCAGGAATTCGAGCACGGTATTGAGCTTGGAAAGCCGCGTCGGCGCCATTTCCAGCGTGCCGACCACCTGCCGGTAGGCGAGCGCGCCGGCGACGATGACGAGATCGCGCAGGCTCATCAGCGCCGCGATCCACACCGGCAGCAGGCCCTCGGTGGCGAGAATCCATGCGATGCCGAGGATGGTCAGCTTGTCGGCGATCGGATCGAGCACGGCGCCCAGACGCGAGCGCTGATCGAGGCGGCGCGCCAGCCAGCCGTCGAGTCCGTCGCCGACGCTGGCGGCGACGAATAGCCAGAAGGCCAGCTCATAGCGCCGGACCGCCAGCATCCACAACAGAAGCGGCAACAGGCCGAGCCGGGCGAGTGTGATCAGGTTCGGGATGGTGAGGATGCGGTCGGAGCGCATGGGACGATTTTACGGGTTGGCCGCAATTGACGTTTGCCGGCGGCTTCGCTAAGTTGCTCCGGTTTTTCTGCCCACGACCACAAGAAAAGGAGGCATCGCAGATGAAATCCGCCGCACGTTCGTTCCTCGCCGCGCTCGGCTTCGCGGCCACCACCGCCCTGGCGCAGACCGCCTGGGACATGCCGACCCCCTATCCGGCCGCCAACTTCCACACCGAGAACATCCAGCAGTTCGTCAATGACGTGGCTACGGCCACGGGTGGCAAGCTGAAGATCACCGTGCATCCGGGCGGATCCCTTTTCAAGGCCAACGAGATCAAGCGCGCGGTGCAGGGCGGCCAGGCGCAGATCGGCGAGATCCTGCTCTCCGGCTATGCCAACGAAGACCCGGTGTTCGGCGCCGACGGGGTGCCCTTCCTGGCCACTTCCTATCCCGAAGCGAAGAAGCTCTGGCAGGCGCAGCGGCCGGTGCTCGAAGCCAAGCTCGCCAGGCAGGGACTGAAAGTGCTGTTTTCGGTTCCGTGGCCGCCGCAGGGCATCTTCTCGAAGAACCCGATCAACTCGGCGGCCGATCTCAAGGGCGTCAAGTGGCGCGCCTACAGCCCGCAGACTTCACGCATCGCCGAACTGGTGGGCGCCCAGCCGGTGACGATCCAGGCGGCGGAACTCTCGCAGGCGCTCGCCACCGGCGCGGTCGGCGCCTTCATGACCTCGGGTGCGACCGGTTACGACAGCAAGGTCTGGGAGCAGGTGAAGAACTTCTATGACGTGCAGGCCTGGCTGCCGAAGAACGCGGTGCTGGTCTCGCAGAAGGCCTTCGACGCGCTCGACAAGGCCACACAGGACGCGCTGCTGAAAGCCGCTGCCGCCGCCGAGGAGCGCGGCTGGAAGCTCTCCGAAGAGAAGACGAAGTTCTATCTCGCCGAGCTGGCCAAGAACGGTATGAACGTCGCCACGCCCTCGCCCCAGCTCAAGGCCGATCTGCAGAAGGTCGGCGAGACGATGATCGGTGAATGGCTGAAGTCGGCCGGCGCCGACGGGCAGGCGATTCTGGACGCTTATCGCAAGAAGTAAGTGCGGCGCTTCCTCGATCGACTCTACGGCGCCGCCGCGTGGCTGGCGGCGCTGGCGATGATCGGCACGCTGGCGATGATCCTCACCTCCATCGCCGGACGGTTGCTGCATTTCCACGTGCGCGGCACCGACGCCTATGCCGGCTACTGCATGGCGGCTGCGGCCTTCCTGGCGCTCGCACACACCTTCAAGCGCGGCGAGCACATCCGCGTGACCCTGCTGCTCGAGCGCTTCGGCCCGAGCGTGCATCGCGTGCTGCAGCTCTGGTCGCATGCGGCGGGCCTGCTGCTCGCGGGGCTCCTGGCGTGGTTCTCGCTGCGGCTGGTCTGGCAGTCCTACACGTTCAACGACATTTCCCAGGGCAACGACGCGACGCCCTTGTGGCTGCCGCAGTCGGCGATGGCGCTGGGCAGCCTCGTCTTCGTGATCGCGCTTCTCGATAGTTTCGTCGGCGTGCTCCGGCATCGAGAACCGCGACATCGCGCCGCCGATGCCGAACCGGTGCGGAGCGAATAGTGGAAGGCCTCATCACCTTCTCGCTGATCGTCTTCCTCTTCGCGCTGTTGGGTAGCGGCGTCTGGATCGGCCTGGCGCTCCTCGGTGTGGGCTGGCTCGGCATGGAGCTGTTCTCGGCGCGGCCGGCCGGCGACGCGATGGCGGTGACGATCTGGGGCGCGAGTTCCTCCTGGACGCTGACCGCGCTGCCGATGTTCCTCTGGATGGGCGAGATCCTGTTCCGCACGAAGCTCTCGGAGGACATGTTCAAGGGCCTCGCGCCCTGGCTGGAACGCCTGCCGGGGCGGCTCTTGCACACCAACGTGATCGGCTGCACGATCTTCGCCGCGGTCTCAGGCTCGTCGGCCGCCACCTGCGCGACGATCGGCAAGATCACACTGCCGGAATTGAAGAAGCGCGGCTATCCCGAGGCGATCACGATCGGCACGCTGGCCGGCGCCGGCACGCTGGGCCTGTTGATCCCGCCGTCGATCATCATGATCGTCTATGGCGTCGCGGCGGAAGTCTCGATCGCCAAGCTGTTCATCGGCGGCGTGCTGCCGGGGCTCATGCTGGGGCTCCTGTTCATGGGCTGGATCGTCGTCTGGGCGCTCATGCATCGCGAGGCGATCCCGCCTTGCACGGCACACACGCGCTTTGCCGAGAAGCTCTACGCCGCCCGCCATCTGATCCCGGTGGTGCTCTTGATCGGCCTCGTGCTCGGCTCGATCTATGCCGGCGTCGCCACCGCCACCGAGGCGGCGGCCTTGGGCGTGGTCGGCAGCCTGATCGTCGCGGCGAGCCAGGGGGCGCTGTCGTGGCAAACCTTCCGCGACAGCCTGATGGGCGCGACGAGGCTCTACTGCATGATCGCGCTGATCCTCGCCGGCTCGGCCTTCCTCACGCTGTCGATGGGCTATCTGGGACTACCGCGCCATCTCGCCGAATGGATCGGCGGGCTGGGGCTCACACCGTTCTGGCTGCTGTTCGGGCTGATGCTGTTCTACATCCTGCTCGGCTGCTTCCTCGACGGCATCTCGATGGTGGTGCTCACCATCGCCGTGATTCAGCCGACCATCCAGGCTGCCGGCATCGATTTGATCTGGTTCGGCGTCTTTCTCGTCGTCGTCGTCGAGATGGCGCAGATCACGCCGCCGGTCGGTTTCAACCTGTTCGTGCTGCAGGGCATGACGGGCAAAGAGATCACCTGGATCGCCTGGCAGGCGCTGCCGGCCTTCGTGCTGATGCTCCTCGCCGTAGGACTCCTCTACGCCTTCCCCGGCCTCGTCACCTGGCTGCCGGGGCAGATGGTCGGATGAGGCTTCGCGAACTCGGCGACGCGGCGCTGACGCTGGAGCTCGGCGATTCGATCGATCGCGCCGTCCATGCGCAAGTCATGGCGGCCTACGAGGCGCTGGCCAACGAGAGCCTGCCCGGCGTCACCGACCTCGTGCCGACTTACCGCTCGCTGACCGTGCATTTCGATCCGCTCATCATCGACCGGCAAGCGCTGATCGAGCGGCTGACGGCGGCGACGACAACTCCGTCAAAGTCGGTGATGGCGGGACGGCACGTCGAAATCCCGGTGCGCTTCGGCGGCGAGTCCGGGCCCGATCTCGCTGAGGTGGCGAAAGCAACGGGGCGCAGCGCGGAGGACATCGTCGACACGCTCTGCAGCCTCGAATTCACCGTCTATCTGATCGGCTTCCTGCCGGGCTTTCCCTATCTGGGCGACCTGCCCGACTGGCTGCGCCTGCCGCGCCGCGCGACGCCACGCACCGCCGTGCCGCCCGGCAGCGTGGCGATCGCCGGGCAGCAGGCGGCGGTCTATCCGTGGGAAAGCCCCGGCGGCTGGCACCTCGTCGGCCGCACCGAAGTGCGGATGTTCGACGCCGCCAACGCCGAACGACCGGCCCTGCTCGCCCCCGGCGACACGGTGATGTTCGTCCGTGTCTAGCGCGTTCGAGGTGCTCGACTGCCCCGTGCCGGCCAGCGTGCAAGACCTCGGCCGGCCGGGCTTCCGTCGCTTCGGCGTGCCGACTTCGGGTGCGCTCGATGCCGTGAGCCTGCGGCTCGCGAATGCGCTGGTCGGCAATCCCCAAGGCGCAGCCGCGCTGGAGATGCGACTCATCGGCCCGCGGCTGCGGGCGCTTGTGCCCCTGCGCGTGGCGCTCGCCCAAGCCGAAGGCGTGATCGACACGGCCGAGGGCGGCCGCAAGGCCTTGCCTCCGTGGCAGAGCGCGATGCTGGCGGCCGGCGACGTGCTGAAGATCGGCAAGGTGACGGTTGGCGCAGGCTATCTCGCGGTCGCCGGTGGATTCGCCGTGCCGCCGGTGCTCGGCAGCCGCTCGACCTATGCGCGCGCCGGCTTCGGCCAGCTCCTGCAGAAGGACATGTGCCTGCCGGTGGGCCAGGCCGAGCTTTCCGGCCCGGAACGTGCCGTGCTGCCAGCGCCGACTTTCGCCGCCGGCCCGCTCCGCGTGATTCCCGGCCCGCAGCGGGAGCGGTTCACCGACGCCGCCTGGGAGACGTTCCTTTGCGCCGGATTCACGGTGACGCCGCAGGCCGACCGCATGGGCCTGCGGCTCTCCGGCCCGAAGCTCGATCATGTCGCCGGCGCCGACATCGTCTCGGACGCGGTCACACCCGGCGCGATCCAGGTGCCGGGCGACGGCCGGCCGATCGTGCTGCTCGCCGATGGCCAGACGGTCGGCGGCTATGCGAAGATCGCCACGGTGATCTCGGCCGATCTGCCGCGGCTCGGGCGCCTGCTGCCGGGCGATGCGATCCGCTTCGCGGCGGTGACGGTCGATGAAGCGCTCGCCGCCTTGCGCGCGCAGGAAGAGTGGCTTGCCGCGACGATCGCCGCGATCCGCCCGCTGGCGATGGGCGAGCCCGACCTCGCGGCGCTGTATGAAACCAACCTCGTCGATGGGGTGATCCATGCCGAATGAAAAAGTCATCAACCTGAATGCCGATCTCGGCGAGAGCTTCGGCCCCTGGGTGATGGGCGACGACGACGCGCTGCTCGACATCGTCGCCTCGGCCAATCTCGCCTGCGGCTTCCATGCCGGCGACCCGGACGTGATGCGCCGCACGGTGGCGGCCTGTATCGCCAAGGGGGTGAGCATCGGCGCCCATCCGGGCTATCACGACCTGCAGGGCTTCGGCCGGCGGGCGCTGAAGATGAGTCACGCCGAGATCGAGAATCTCGTCGCCTACCAGGTGGGCGCGCTGATCGCGGTGGCCGCGCTCGAAGGCGGGCAGGTGACGCACGTCAAGCCGCATGGCGCGCTCAACAACCAGGCCTGCGTCGATGCCGGCATCAGCGCCGCGATCTGCCGCGCGGTGCGCGCAGTCGACGCCAAGCTGATCCTGCTCGCGCCGGCCGCTTCCGCCTTGCTCGTCGCCGGCCGAGAAGCCGGGCTGACCGTGGTCGAGGAAATCTTCGCCGACCGCGCCTACCAGGACGACGGCCAGCTCGCGCCACGCGGCACGCCGGGCGCGATGATCCACGGCGCCGAGGCTTGCGCCGCGCATGTGCGGGCGATGCTCGCCGAGGGCGCGCTGATCGCACTCTCCGGCAAGCGCATTCCCACCGCGATCGGCAGCGTCTGCGTGCATGGCGACGGGGCGGAGGCGGTGGCCGTCGCCCGCCACCTGCGCGCCGCGCTCGAAGCCGAGGGCTGGCGGCTCGCGACGTTACCGGAGTTGACGTGAAAGACACGGCAGCCGAGGGCAGGGTTTCCCTGCCCGCAGGCGGCACGCGCCGAATGGCGCGAACCGCTCTACGCGTTTTTGACGACGCCCGCATTTTCGAGCGCAGCGAGCTGATAAGACCCCCCGCGAGGGGGGCGAAGGGGGGGCGGGTGTCTTTCATGATGCGGGGTGAGGCCTCGCATCATGAAAGTTGGCGCGCAAGGCATTGACAGGCTAGTCCAAAACCCGGAAAATTCGCGGCCTTTCGCGCTGCACCCTTTTCTTGCAGCCGGGAAATGGGGAGTCGCCAAGTTGGTTAAGGCACCGGATTTTGATTCCGGCATACGAGGGTTCGAATCCTTCCTCCCCAGCCAGATTCTCACGGGCAGACGGCAAGGGCTGCCCGTTTCGCTTTCAGGGACGCCATGGCCTACGACAGTCTGATGGTCTTCACCGGCAACGCCAATCCGAAATTGGCGTCCGACGTCGCCAAGCGTCTCAACATCTCGCTGGGCCGCGCCACCGTCGGCCGCTTCTCGGATGGCGAAAGCAATGTCGAGCTGCTCGAGAACGTGCGCGGCAAGGACGTCTTCATCCTGCAGCCGACCTGCGCGCCGGCCAACGACAACCTGATGGAGCTGGTGATCCTCGCCGATGCCTTGAAGCGCGCCTCGGCCGGCCGCATCACCGCCGCGGTGCCCTACTACGGCTATGCGCGCCAGGACCGCCGGCCACGCTCGGCGCGCGTGCCGATCGCCGCCAAGGTGGTCGCCAACATGCTGCAGGCCGTCGGCGTGCAGCGCGTGCTGACCGTCGATCTGCACGCCGACCAGATCCAGGGCTTCTTCGACATCCCGGTCGACAACATCTACGCGACGCCGATCCTCTTGGGCGACATCTGGAAGCAGCGCCACGACGACCTCTTGGTCGTCTCGCCCGACGTCGGCGGCGTGCTGCGCGCCCGCGCCGCGGCCAAGCGGCTGGAAACGGATCTGGCGATCATCGACAAGCGCCGCCCGCGCGCCAACGTCGCCGAGGTGATGCACATCATCGGCGACGTCGAAGGCAGGAGCTGCGTGATCATGGACGACATCGTCGATACCGCCGGCACGCTGGTCAAGGCGGCACGCGCGCTCAAGGAACACGGCGCGAAGAAAGTGATCGCCTACTGCACCCACCCGGTGCTCTCCGGCAGCGCGGTGGCGCGCATCGAGGAATCCGACCTCGACGAACTGGTCGTCACCGACACGATTCCGCTGCGCGAGGACGCGCTCGCCTGCAAGCGCATCCGCGTCGTCACCATCGCCGGCCTGCTGGCCGAAACCATCATCCGCATCAGCAACGAAGAATCGGTGTCCTCGCTGTTCATGGAATGAGTTTCATCAACCCCCTGCCTGGTCGCGGGCAGGACTTTTCTGGAGCAAACCATGCAATTCGAAATCAATGCAACCCAGCGCGATGTGCAGGGAACGAGTGCGAGCCGCCGCCTGCGTCGCGCAGGCCGTGTGCCGGGTATCGTCTATGGCGGTTCCGCCGCCCCGCAGATGATCGAGCTCGATCACAACGAGCTCTTCCAGGCCCTGCGCAAGGAAGCCTTCCATTCCTCGATCATCAACCTCGTCATCGGCGGCACGAAGGAAATGTGCCTGCTGCGTGACGTGCAGATGCACCCGGTCAAGCGGCAGATCCGCCATGTGGATTTCCAGCGCATCGACGCCACCCACAAGATCCACCAGAAGGTGCCGTTGCACTTCATCAATGCCGAGATCGCCCCGGGCGTCAAGCTCGCCGGCGGCATGGTGCAGCATGTGATGACCGAGCTCGACGTCAAGTGCCTGCCGAAGGATCTGCCGGAATTCATCGAAGTCGACCTCAAGGACCTGCAAGGCGGCCAGTCGCTGCACGTCTCCCAGCTCAAGCTGCCGGCGGGCGTCGAGGCGGTGCATCACGGCGAGGGCGATCCGGTGGTCGCGACCATCGTCGTGCGGGGTGCCGGCGCTTCTTCCGACGAGGCCATGGAAACCGCGCCGGTCGAGACCCAGGTCATCACCGAGAAGAAGCCGGCGGCCGCAGCCCCCGAGAAGAAGAAGTAATGGCCCGCTCCCCTTCGCCCCCCTCGCGGGGGGTTCGGAACGGCTCGCTACGCTCGATATATCGGGCGTCTTCGTCGCTGGAGCAGTGCGGATTGCGCCTTGCGGCGCGTGCCGCATTTGCTTGGGGCGGCCCTTCGCAAACGCTACCTTCGCTTTCGCGTTGATTGCAAGTGGCTTTGCGACTCGTCGTCGGCCTTGGCAATCCGGGGCCCGAATATTCCGAAACCCGGCACAACGCCGGGTTTTGGTTTTGTGAGCGTCTGGCGCGCGCGCTGGGAGTCGGCTTCACCCGCGAGTCGCGCTTTCATGGCCAGGTTGCCAAGTGCCGTCTCGCCAGCGCCGACTTTTATCTGCTGATGCCGCAGACCTTCATGAACCGCTCCGGCCAGGCGGTGCAGGCGCTCGCGCACTTCTACCGCATCGCGCCCGCCGAGATGCTCGTCGTCCATGACGAACTCGACCTGCCGCCGGGCCAGCTGCGTCTCAAGTTCGGCGGGGGCCTGGGCGGCCACAATGGCCTCAAGGACATCACCAGTCATCTCGGCACGCAGGATTACTGGCGCCTGCGCATCGGCATCGGCCATCCGGGCGACAAGAACGAAGTGATCAACTATGTGCTGAAACCGCCCCGCAGAGAGGAAGCGGCGGACATCGACGCCGCCCTCGAGCGCGCGCTCGCCGCCTGGCCGCTGCTCGCGAAAGGCGATTTCAACGCCGCGATGCAGAAGATCAACGCCAAGCCTACCCTCCCCAGGAAGGAAGAACCATGAGTCTCAAATGCGGCATCGTCGGCCTGCCCAACGTCGGCAAGTCCACCCTGTTCAACGCGCTGACCAAATCGGGCATCGCCGCGGAAAACTATCCGTTCTGCACCATCGAGCCGAACGTCGGCATCGTCGAAGTGCCCGACCCGCGTCTTCAGGAACTGGCAAAGATCGTCAAGCCGCAGCGCGTCGTGCCGGCCGTCGTCGAATTCGTCGACATCGCCGGTCTCGTCGCCGGCGCAAGCCAAGGCGAGGGGCTGGGCAACCAGTTCCTCGCCAACATCCGCGAGACCGACGCGATCGTCCATGTCGTGCGCTGCTTCGACGATCCGAACGTCGTCCATGTCTCGGGCAGCGTCGATCCGCTGCGGGATATCGAGGTCATCGACACCGAGCTGGCGCTCGCCGATCTGGCCACCGTCGAGAAGGCGCTCGCGCGCTATTCGAAGCAGGCGAAAGCGGGCGGCGACAAGGAGGCGAAACTCATCGTCGATGTGCTCGAAAAATGCCAAAAGCAATTGAACGAAGCGAAGCCGGTGCGCGCGCTCGATCTATCGAAAGAGGAAAAGGCCAATCTGCGCCCCTTCTTCCTGCTCACCGCGAAGCCGGTGCTCTATGCCGCCAACGTCAAGGAGGACGGCTTCACGAACAACCCGCATCTCGACGCGGTGATCGCCCATGCCGCCAAGGAAGGCGCGGACGTGGTGCCGATCTGCGCCGCGATCGAGGCCGAGATCGCCGACCTGTCGGATGAGGACAAGCAGGTCTTCCTCGCCGACATGGGCATGACGGAACCGGGCCTCAATCGCCTGATCCGCGCCGCCTATCATCTGCTCGGCCTGCAAACCTACTTCACCGCCGGCGTCAAGGAAGTGCGCGCCTGGACGATCCATCAGGGCGATACTGCCCCGCAGGCGGCCGGCGTGATCCACACCGACTTCGAGCGCGGTTTCATCCGCGCGCAGACCATCGCGTATGAAGACTTCATCGCCTATGGCGGCGAACAGGGCGCGAAGGAGGCGGGCAAGATGCGCGCCGAAGGCAAGGACTACGTCGTCAGGGATGGCGACGTGATGAATTTCCTGTTCAACGTCTGATCGACCGCGCAAATTCTGCCGGAGAGCCCGACCCGGAACGGATCACTCCCATCCAGTGGGCTGGGCTGCACGTCCGCACGGCATCTGGAACACGCGCCGGTCTTCGAGCCGTACCGCGGTGAGGCTGCCACCCCACAGGCAGCCGGAGTCGAGCGCGAGCACATTGTCCATCTGCCGGAACCCCAGCGCCGACCAGTGGCCGAAGATGATCTGGTGATCGGCGCTGCGCCGTCCCGGCACGGCGAACCACGGCAGCGTGCCCGCCGGTCCGCGCTCCGGCGGCCCCTTCGAGCCCGGTGCGCGGAATTCCATGCGCCCGTCAGGCCAGACGAAGCGCATCCGCGTCATCGCATTGACGATCACCCGCAAACGGTCCCAGCCGGTGAGGTCATCACGCCAGGCATTGGGCTCCGAGCCCCACATATGGGCGAGGAAATCGCGGTAATCCGGTGCGGTCAGCGCCGCGGAGACCTCGTCCGAGAGCGCCTGCGCCTGGCCGACATCCCAGGCCGGCAGCAAGCCGGCATGCACCATGCCCCAGCCGTTCTCGACATGAAACAAAGGTTGGGCGCGCAGCCAGGCGAGCAGCTCGTCGCGGTCCGGCGCAGCGAGCACCGCGTCGAGCGTGTCCTCCTTGTTCGCCTTGCCGAAGCCGGCCGCCTGCATCACCAGATGCAGATCGTGGTTGCCGAGCACGGTCGCCGCGGCCGGGCCGAGGCTTTTGACGAAGCGCAGCACTTCGAGTGAAGCGGGGCCGCGATTGACCAGATCGCCGACGAACCAGAGCCGGTCCGTCGCGGGCGAGAAGTGCAGGTAATCGAGCAGGCGCTGGAGCGGCTCGAAACAGCCCTGGACGTCGCCGATCGCATACGTCGCCATTTACGTCTCCAGTGCCGCGATCACGTCCTGCGGCGTGATGCCGGCGATGCGCACGCGCTTGGCACGCGCGGTCTGGCCGCTCAACAGCTCGACTGCCGTCCTGCCAGCGCCGAGTTTCTTCGCCAGGAAGGCGATCAGTGCCTCGTTGGCCCTGCCCTCGACCGGCGGTGCGGCCAGCCGGATCTTCAGCGCCCCGCCATGGAGACCGGCGACCTCGGTCTTTTTCGCGCCCGGCTGGATGTGCAGCGTGAGGATCACGCCGGTGCCGTCGGCTTGGACCCAGTCGGCCATCAGCGCAGGTTCTCCAAAACGATCAGCGCGATCTGCAGCAGCAGGACGACGACCAGCGGGGCGAAATCGAGCCCGCCGATCACCGGCACGATGCGGCGCACCGGGTTCAGGAGCGGCGCGGCGAGGCCGTGGAACAGCGGCGCCGCCGGAGCAAAGGGCGCGAGCCACGACAGCAGCGCGGCGAGGATCACGATGCCCATCAGCAGATAGACGAACAGCTCGAGGAGGCCGAGGGTCGCGGCCCAGGCGAGGGCGAGGAAACCGCCCAGCGAGAGGAGGGTGGCGCCCGTCACGCTGGCGATGACGAACAGATACACGCATTGCGTCAGCCAGGCGGCCAGCACGCTGGCCAGATCGAGGCCGAACAGGCCGGGGACGATACGCCGCAGCGGCATCACGGCCCAGTTGGTGAACACGACGACGAACTGGCCGACGGGATTGCGGAATGGCGCGCGCACCCACTGCATCCAAAAGCGCGCGAGAAAAGCAAGGGTGAGCAGGCTGGCCGCCGTGCCGAGCAGGAGCGAGAGGATCTGCGCCAGCATCAGTCCTGCCCGAGAATCTCGCACAGCTCGCGGCCGCGCGCGGCCGCCGCTTCGACGCCGCGGGCGATGATCGCGTCGAGCGCCTCGTCGTTGAATACTTCGAGCGCCGCCGCGGTCGTGCCGCCCTTCGAGGTGACGCGCATACGCAGCTGATCGACGGGATCAATGCTCGCCTCGGCCAGCTTCGCCGCGCCGAGGAAGGTCTCGATCGCCAACAGGCGCGAGGTCTCGGCCGGCAGGCCGAGCGAGACGCCGGCGTTTTGCAGCGCCTCGATGAAGTAGAAGACGTAGGCCGGCCCGCTGCCCGAGACGGCGGTGACGACATCCATCAGCGCCTCATCCTCGACCCACAGCGTGCGGCCGACCGCGTGGAGGATCTTCTCGGCGGTGGCGCGGTCTTCATGATCGACTGCCGGAGGGGCGTAGAGCCCCGTGATGCCGGCGCCGATCAGCGCCGGGGTGTTGGGCATGGAGCGCACGAGGCGCGGGTAGCCGCCCAGCCAGCGGCCGATGTCCGCCAGCCTGAGGCCGGCGGCGATGCTGATCACGAGCTGGTTCGTCAGCCTGCCGGCGGCGGGCAGCAGCGCTTCCTTCATCACCTGCGGCTTGACCGCGAGCATCAGCACTTCACAATTGAGCGCGGCCGCATCGATCGCCGCTGCGCAGCGCACGCCGAAAGTGTCGGTGAGGCGCGCGCGGGTCTCCTCGACCGGATCGACGACCTGGATGCCGGCGGCCGAGAAGCCCTGTTTGCGCAGGCCGCCGATCAGCGCGGTGGCCATGTTGCCGCCGCCGATGAAGGTGATTTTCATGTCGTGTAATTCCTTTCACCAAAGATTGCCGTGCCAACACGCACGATCGTCGCACCTTCCATGATCGCTTCTTCAAGATCGTGGCTCATGCCCATCGACAGCGTGTCGAGTGCGAGACCGTCTTGTCTGATGCGTTCGAACAGTTCGCGTAGCAGGGAAAACTGCCGTCTCGCCAGCGCCGAGTTTTCTGCGGCATCGCCCCGACCGGGCTCGGGGATGGTCATCAGGCCACGCAGCATGAGATTGGGCAGCTTCGCCACCGCCCGACACAGCGCCGGCGCCTCTTCCGGCGCGCAGCCGCTCTTCGTCGCTTCGCCGCTGACATTCACCTGCACGCAGACGTTCAGTCGTGGCAGGTCAGCTGGGCGCTGCGCCGCGAGCCGCTCGGCGATCTTCAGCCGCTCGACCGAATGCGCCCAGGCGAAATGTCCGGCCACCGCCTTCGTCTTGTTGCTTTGCAAGGGGCCGATGAAATGCCATTCGAGAGCGAGGTCGGCCAGTTCGGACTGCTTGGCGAGCGCTTCCTGCACATAGCTTTCGCCGAAGGCCCGCTGCCCGGCGGCATGGGCTTCCCGGACGGCTTGAGCGGGGAAGGTTTTCGAGACGGCCAGCAGGCGCACCGTGCCCGGATCGCGCCCGGCGGCGGAACAGGCATCGATAATGCGCCTTTTCACGGCTTGCAGGTTGGTTGAAATTGTTGTCATATAGCGTTTGAATTGCTGAAATTAGTATACCGAAGCGGTCTGTCGGGCCGCAGGGAGAATTTTTCGAGATGGATATCACCGAACTGTTGGCCTTTGCGGTCAAGAACAAGGCCTCCGATCTGCACCTGTCCTCCGGCCTGCCGCCGATGATCCGCGTGCATGGCGACATCCGGCGCATCAACCTGCCGCCGATGGAGCACAAGGACGTGCACGCGATGGTCTATGACATCATGAACGACGCTCAGCGCAAGCACTATGAGGAGACGCTGGAATGCGACTTCTCGTTCGCGGTGCCGAATCTGGCGCGCTTCCGCGTCAATGCCTATGTGCAGAACCGCGGCGCCGCGGCGGCGTTCCGCACCATTCCCTCGAAGGTGCTCACCCTCGAGCAGCTCAACGCGCCGAAAATCTTCGCCGAGATCGCCGACCAGCCGCGCGGCATCGTGCTGGTCACCGGGCCGACCGGCTCCGGCAAGTCGACGACGCTGGCGGCGATGATCGATCACATCAACGAAAAGGAATTCGCCCACATCCTCACCGTCGAGGACCCGATCGAATTCGTCCATGAATCGAAGAAGTGTCTGATCAACCAGCGCGAGGTCGGGCCGCACACGCTGTCGTTCGCCAACGCGCTCCGCTCGGCGCTGCGTGAGGACCCGGACGTGATCCTGGTTGGTGAAATGCGCGACCTGGAAACCATCCGCCTCGCGCTCACCGCGGCCGAGACCGGCCACCTGGTGTTCGGCACGCTGCACACTTCGTCGGCAGCCAAGACCATCGACCGGATCGTCGATGTCTTTCCCGCCGCGGAAAAGGAGATGGTGCGCTCGATGCTTTCCGAATCCCTGCGCGCGGTGATCGCCCAGACGCTGCTGAAGACCAAGGATGGCAACGGCCGCGTCGCCGCGCACGAGATCATGATCGGTACGCCGGCGATCAGGAACCTGATCCGCGAGAACAAAGTGGCGCAGATGTATTCGGCGATCCAGACCGGTCAGCAGTTCGGCATGCAGACGCTCGACCAGTGCCTCGCGGATCTGGTCCGGCGCAACGTCGTCTCGGCCGCCGAGGCGCGCGCCAAGGCCGCCAACAAGGATACCTTTCTCGGGTAAGGCGCATGGAACGCGACGAATCGCTCAAATTCCTCTACCAGCTGCTGGCGATGCTGGTGCAGAAGAAGGGCTCGGATCTCTTCATCA
Source organism: Rhodocyclaceae bacterium (assembly GCA_013388985.1). Lineage (GTDB taxonomy): Bacteria > Pseudomonadota > Gammaproteobacteria > Burkholderiales > Rhodocyclaceae > Sulfuricystis. The sequence continues at coordinate 27,271 of JACAEF010000007.1, read as the reverse complement.
CCGCCGGCTTTCCGCCCGCGATCAAGGTCGATGGCAAGGTGACGCCGGTCACCGCCCAGCCCTTGATGCCCCAGCACACCATCGAGCTGGCGCACGCGGTGATGAACGACAAGCAGGCGGCCACCTTCGAGGAAACCAAGGAGTGCAACTTCGCGATCAGCCCGGCGGGCATCGGCCGCTTCCGCGTCAATGCCTTCATCCAGCAAGGGCGCGTCGGCCTGGTGTTCCGCACCATCAACACGACGATCCCGAAGTTCGAGGATCTTGGCCTGCCGCCCGTCATCAAGGACATCGGCATGACGAAGCGCGGCCTGGTGCTGTTCGTCGGCGGCACCGGCTCGGGCAAATCGACCTCGTTGGCGGCGATGATCGGCTACCGCAACGAACACAGCTATGGTCACATCATCACGATCGAGGACCCGGTCGAATACGTGCATGAGCACAAGAACTGCATCATCACCCAGCGCGAGGTCGGCGTCGATACCGATTCCTGGGAAGCGGCGCTGAAGAACACGCTGCGCCAGGCACCGGACGTGATCCTGATCGGCGAGATCCGCGACCGCGAGACGATGGAGCACGCGATCGCCTTCGCCGAGACCGGCCACCTGTGCATGGGCACGCTGCACGCGAACAACGCCAACCAGGCGATGGACCGCATCATCAACTTCTTCCCCGAGGAGCGGCGCCCGCAGCTCCTGATGGACCTGTCGCTGAACCTGAAGGCCGTCGTCTCGCAGCGCCTGTTGCCGGCGCGCGAAGGCAAGGGGCGGGTTGCTGCGGTCGAGATCCTGATCAACTCGCCGCTGATCTCCGATCTGATCGGCAAGGGTGAGGTGCACGAGATCAAGGAGGTGATGAAGCGCTCGCGCGAGCTCGGCATGCAGACCTTCGACCAGGCGCTGTTCGACCTCTACGAAGCCGGCAAGATCAGCTACGAGGATGCGCTGCGCTTCGCCGACTCGATGAACGAAGTCCGTCTGCAGATCAAGCTGCACGGCAAGGAAATGGCCGAGCGCGACCTGCAAAGCGGCATCAAGCACCTCGACATCGTCTAACCCGCGAGGACGAAACCGACCATGAAGCCCACTACCGAAGCCAGCGCGATCGAAGCCTTCCCGCATGTGCGCAACCGCATCTGCATGCTGTGGGGCACCCACGATCTCGACCAGTACATCACCCATCTGATGACGGACACGCGCGATGGCCAGCGCAAGGGCTTTCCGGTCGAGGTGACGGCCGAGCTGCTGTTCCTCGCCGAGATCAACAAGCTGATCCGGGCGATCGATCTCGCCCGCAAGCTGCAGATTCCGCTGCGCGAGGCGTATCAGAAGGTCGACAAGCAGGATCGCGGCGCCGATCTGGGCGATCCGCTCGATCCCCTCGTGGCACGCGACGCTATCGCCCGCGAGGAACGCGAAATTGGCGTCCGCCCCCATGTTCCGGTCGAGCACGGCCCGCCGAGCGGGGGCGGCGGCTTCTTCGCGCTGATCGGCAAGCTGGCGATCTTGCTGCTCGTGTTGATCGTCGTCTGGATGCTGTTCTTCAAGTAACGGGCTTGCGTGCGCTGCCGGCGACGATCGGAAAGCCGTAGAGCCGGCATTCGAGCGCGCCGTTATAAAGCGGAATCCTGCGGTCGGGCCGCAGGCCGATCAGCTTCGGCAGCCGCGTATCGGCGGAGAGAAACCAGCAGTGCCAGCCGGCGAAGCGTTTTTTCAGCGCATCGCCCAGACGCGGATAGAAGGTCGCCAGTTCCTCGAGCTCGCCCAGGCGTTCGCCATAAGGCGGGTTGGTGACCAATACCCCCGCCGGCGTCGGCGGCTCGAGGTCGAGGAGGTCGGCCTGGCGCACCTCGATCAGGTCGTCCAGACCGGCATGGGCGAGGTTCTGTCGGCAGCGCGCCACGGCATCGGGGTCACGGTCGGCGCCCCAGATCGGCAGCTTTTCCGGCGTGGCGATGCGGCGCGCGGCGGCCTCGACGCACAGCCGCTTCCACAGCGCCGGCTGGTAATCGAGCAGCTTCGTGAAGCCGAAATCCTTCATCTCGCGCGCAAGACCCGGCGCGTCATCGAGCGCCATGCCGGCGGCTTCGAGCAACAGGGTGCCCGAACCGCACATCGGATCGAGGAGCGGCATGCCGGGTCGCCAGCCCGCCAGGCGCAGAATGCCGGCGGCGAGATTTTCCTTGAGCGGCGCGGCGACCTTGGCGATCTTCTGGCCCCGAAGCCAGAGCGGCTCGCCCGAGGTGTCGATGTACAACGTGGCTTCCTGGGCCGTGACATAGAGGTGGATGCGCACGTCGGGCGCTGCGGTATTCACGTCGGGCCGGCGGCCGACCTCGGCGCGGAAGCGGTCGCAGACGGCATCCTTCACCTTCAGCGTGACATATTCGAGGCTCTTGAACGGCGCCTTGACCGCGGTGACATAGACGCGGATGCTGCGCGAGACGTCGAACAGCCTGGGCCAGCCGGTCTCGTAGGCGAGCCGGTAGATGTCCTGCTCATTGCGAAAGTCGGCGCTGGCGAGACGGCACAGCACGCGCGTGGCGATGCGCGAAGTGAGGTTCAGGCGGTAGCAGGTTTCCTGGCTGCCCGAAAATCCCGCACCGCCGGGGGTGATCGTCACGTCGCTTCCGCCCACCGCAACGATGTCCTCGGCGAGCAGTGCCTCCAGCCCACGTGGACAAGTGGCGAAATATTCGGCCCGCCCCCCTTCGCCCCCCTCGCGGGGGGTTCTCACCAGCGAGCGCCGCTTGGCGCGGCGCTCGACAATGAGGGCGTCTTTCGTGGGGGACGCGTCGCGGTTCGTGCTTTCGGCACGTGCCGCGCCGCCTTGGGGCGGCCCTGCGGCGGCGCTGCCCTGTTTCTCGATTGGGCTGGCCCGCCCCCCTTCGCCCCCCGTATGACGAACGACTCTGCGCTTCAAAACGGCTTCACCACGACGAGGATCACGACCGCGAGCAGCACCAGCACCGGCAGCTCGTTGAAGACGCGGAACCAGACATGCGAGCGGGTGTTGCTGCCGTCATTGAACTGGCGCAGCAGCCGGCCGCAATAGAAATGGTAGGCGAGCAGCCCGACGACCAGCGCGGTCTTGACGTGCAGCCAGCCGCCGGAGAAGCCGAAGCCGAACCACAGCGTGAGGCCGGTGGCGACGGCCAGGAGGCCGATCGGCGTGACGAACTTGTAGAGCTTCCTGGCCATCACGAGCAGGCGTTCGCGTTCGGGCGTGCTGTCGGCCGGCACCATCGCCAGATTGACGAAGATGCGCGGCAGATAAAAGAGGCCGGCGAACCAGCTGACGACGAAGAAGATGTGGAAGGCTTTCAGCCAGAGCATCGGTGTTTCTCCAGGGCGGCTTTGAGGCCGTCATCGACGGTGGGGTAGCGCAGTTTCAGTTTCAGCTCGCGCTTCATGCGCGTGTTGGTCAGCCGGCGCGATTCGTTCATGAACGACAGCAGTTGCGGCGACAGGCGGAGCTGTGCCTCGGCGCGCGTGACGCGCGGCGGGCGGGGCAACTGAAACGCATCGGCGAGCTTGTCGAACCAGTCGCCCATGTGCAGGTCGGAATCGTCGCAGATGTTGTAGGCGCGGTTCGGCCGGCCGCGCTCCAGCGCCGCGCAGCAGGCGGCGGCGAGGTCCTCGGCATGGATGTGATTGGTGAAGGAATCCTCGGCGGCGAGCAGCACCGGATCGCCGCGCCGCACACGCTCCAGCGGCAGCCGGTCGGCGGCATAGATGCCGGGGGCACGCAGGAGGCTGACGCGAAGGCCACGTCGGCCGACGGCACGCAGCCGGGTTTCCGCCGCGAGCCGGCGGCGCGCGCGGGGCGTGGCGGCGGCGCAGCGGCGCGTCTCGGTGACGCGCTCGCCGTTGCAGGGGCCATACACCCCGCTGGTGCTGATGTAGACGAGCCTGCGTGGTAGACTCCGCGCCTTGGCCAGCGTTGCGAGCAGCCTGCGGGTGCGCGGGTCGTCGCTGCCTTCGCCGGGCGGCGGTGCGCTGTGCAGTACCGCGTCGGCGAGGCCGGCGAGCCGGGCGAGGCTCTCCGCCTGGTCGAGGTCGCCGACGATCTGCCGCACCCCCTGACTGCGCAGCCCGGGGTCGTGCTGGCGCACCAGCGCGGTGACCTGCCAGCGGCGTAACAGACAGGGCAGCGCGCGGCGCGCGACATCCCCGCAACCGACGATCAACAATCTTCTTTTTCTCACCGGACAATTATCGCATGGCTCATCAAGTCACCCTTCAGCCCAGCGGCCATACCTTCAGCGTCGCGGACGGCGCCACGATCCTCGAAGCCGCGCTCGATGCCGGCATCCACCTGCCCTACGGCTGCAAGAATGGCGCCTGTGGCGCCTGCAAGGCGAAAGTCCTGAGCGGCGAAGTCGATCTCGGTATCGCCCAGGAAAGCGCGCTGCCCGCCGCGGAACGGGTCGCCGGCATGGCACTCTTGTGTTGCGCCACGCCACGCTCCGACCTGGTGATCGAAGTGCACGAAGTCGCCACCGTCGGCGACATCCCGGTGAAGACGCTGCCCTGCCGCGTGCAGAAGCTGGAACGTGTTGCCGACGACGTGATGGTGATCCGCTTGAAGCTGCCGACCAACGAGCGTCTGCAGTTCCTCGCCGGACAGTACATCGAATTCCTGCTCCCGGACGGCAAGCGCCGCGCCTTTTCGCTCGCCAATGCGCCGCATGCCGACGACCTGCTCGAACTGCACGTGCGCCGCATCCCGGGCGGCAATTTCACCGAGCATGTGTTCACGAAGATGAAGGAAAAGGACATCCTGCGCATCGAAGGCCCCTTCGGCAGCTTCTTCCTGCGCGAGGATTCCGCCAAACCGATCCTCCTGGTGGCCGGCGGCACCGGCTTCGCGCCGATCAAGGGATTGATCGAGCACGCGCTGCACATCGGCATCCGGCGACCGATGCAGCTCTACTGGGGGGCGAAGGACCGCGCCGGCCTCTACATGAATGCGCTGGCCGAGCGTTGGGCGCGCGAGAACGGCATCGCCTACACGCCGGTGCTCTCCGAACCGGATGCCGACTGGCGTGGCCGCACTGGCCTCGTCCATCAGGCGGTGCTCGCCGACCATCCCGATCTGTCGGCCTTCCAGGCCTACGTCTGCGGCGCGCCGGCAATGTGCGAGGCGGCGCAGCGCGACTTCACCGCGCACGGCCTGCCGGCCGAGGAGTTCTTCGCCGACGTCTTCTCCTATGCGCCGAAATAGCCGGCGCTGAAGGCGCGCGTAGCGGAAGGTGGTCCCGCTGCAGGCGGGATGTGACGACCGCGAGCGCCGCCGGCACGGCCCCCCTGGATGACGCACGCGGGCTGCAAGCCATGACGGCAGAATCGGGTTAATATTGATTCCGCCAGGTTCGTCGGGGGGCAATCACAACATGACTCATGCGACCGATTCCCAGCGTCGGCGCCTCGTCATGGCTTCGCTAGGCTTGATGGGGGGTGCGCTCGCCAAGTGCGCTTACGGCGCCGATGCGTCCGGGCGGCTCCGTCCGCTCGAATTCGGCGTCGTCCCCTATTTACCGACCGCCCGGCTGCTGACCGTCTTCGAGCCGTTGCGTGCCCATTTCGCCGCCGCCTTGCAGCGCCACGTCGCGATGACGACCGCGCCGGATTTCAAGCGCTTCCAGCGCCGTGTGCTCGATGGCGAGTTCGACGTCTATTTCATCGGCCCCGGTCCGGGCTGGCAGGCCCATCGCGACCGGGATCACCTCGTGCTGGGCATCGCGAAGAGGAAATTGAGGATATTCCTGCTCGTGCAGAAGGCGGGACCTATCGGCCAGCTTGTCGACCTGCGCGGCAAGACGGTGGCCATGATCGATCCCCTGACGGTGACGGCCCAGGTGACGGCGGCCGTCCTGAAGGAGAGTGGGCTCAGACCCGGCATCGACGTCATGCTGCGCACGGAAAAGACGCCGTTCAACGCCGCGCAGGCGGTGGCCTTGGGCGAAGCCGCGGCGGCGGCCTGCCCGGATGTGGCCTATCCGGATTTTCCCGTCGAGCTGCGTGACCAGTTGCACATTCTTTACCGTTCGGAAGATCTGCCCGGCGGCTTGTTGATGGCGCGACCGGCCGCCGATCTCCCGGCGCCGGCGCTGATCCAGAAGGTGGTGCTCGAATTCAGCGACAGCGCAGCGGGAGCCAACTTCGGCAAAGCGTCCGGGCAAGGGGGCTTCGTCTTGCCCGATCCCAGGACACTCGTCTCCCTCGATCGCTTCCTGCCGGAAACGCGGCGCGTGATGAGCGAGCCTTGATGATCCCGATCACGCCGCTTTCGAGCTGGTTCGCCCACTACTCGTTTCGCGCCAAGCTGACGGTGATGACGCTGCTGGCGCTCCTTTCCCTGCTGGGGCTGCTCGTCTGGCAGACTTGGGACCTGCTCGAAAGCGAGCTGCGCGGCCAATTGCTGCAACATGTCGAGCGCACCGACACGCTCCTCGCGGCCACACTCGCCCTGCCGCTGGCACAGCGCGATTATGCGACGCTCGGCGGTCTCGCCGAGCGTCTCGTCAACGAAGGCACGGTCACGCATCTGGTGATTTACGATCACCAGGGGCGGGTGGTTGCCCGTGCCGGCTGGCCGGCCGACACGGTGCTGCCCGAACCGGGAGAAGAACGGCTTGGCGTCAGGCATGTACGGGTTGCGGTTGGCTTCGCGGGGCAAATACTCGGCGAGGGGCGTTATGGCATTGCGCTCGGCTTCATCGAGGAAGCGCGGGCGCGCCTGACCGCCAAGCTGTTCCGGATCGGTTTCGTCGGCGTATTGTTCGGCCTCGTCTTGCTGCTGCCCCTCGATTTCTGGCTGATGCGCCGTCTCGGCGCGCTGGAACGCGCCGCCCAGCGCCTGGCTTCCGGGAAACTGGATGAACGCATCGACCTGCCCGGTGCCGACGAGCTGTCGCGGTTGGCCGCCGCGTTCAACCGGATGGCGGAAAGCCTGGCGACGACGATCGCCAATCTCCAGCGCAGCGAGGCGCGTTTCCAGCATGCCGTCGATGGCTCCAACGACGGCATCTGGGACTGGGATCTGGAACGGGGTGATTACTACTTTTCGCCGCGCCTGAAACAGATACTCGGTTATCGCGACGACGAGCTTCCCAATGACCGCGAGGCGATGGAGAGTCTCGTGCTGCCCGAAGACCGCCCGTTGCTGGCCGAAGCCCTGCGCCAGCATTTCGAGGAGCGGCGGCCGTTCGATTGCATCTTCCGCATGCGCCACAAAGACGGGCATGCCGTCTGGTGCCGCAGCCGCGGCCAGGCGCAGTGGGACACGGCGGGAAAAGTGCTGCGCTTTTCGGGCGCCACCAGCGACATCACCGAACTGAAGCGCGCGGCCAACGCGCTCGAGCGCCTCGCCCATTTCGATCCGCTCACCCAGCTACCGAACCGCACGCTGCTCGCCGACCGCATGGCGATGGCGCTGGCGCAGGCGCGCCGCAACGGCACGCGCGTGGCGGTGGCGCTGCTCGACCTCGATGGCTTCAAACCGGTCAACGACCTCTATGGTCATGGCATCGGCGATTTGATTCTCGTCGAGGTCGCCAACCGCCTGCGGGCGACGCTGCGCGAGACCGACACCATCGCGCGTCTCGGCGGCGACGAATTCGTGCTGGTGCTCTCGGGCTCTGCCGACACGGACGGCTATCTGCAACTGCTCGGTCGCGTCCTGTCCGCGTTGGCGCAACCTTATCCGATCGACGGCGAGCATGTGAATCTGTCGGCCAGCATCGGTGTCACCTTCTTCCCCGAGGACGATGCCGATGCCGATGCGCTGATCCGTCATGCCGACCAGGCGATGTACCGCGCCAAGCAGGCAGGACGCAATCGTCATCACGTTTTCGATCCCGGGGTGGATCGCGACAGCCAGGCGCGACAGGAGGCGCTCGCTCGTCTCGCCGCCGCGCTCGAAGGCGGCGAACTCTGCCTTTTCTATCAGCCCAAGGCCGATCTGCGTGCGATGCGCATCATCGGCGTGGAAGCGCTGGTGCGCTGGCAGCATCCGGTGGATGGCCTGCTCGCACCGGGCGAGTTCCTGCCGCTGGCCGCCAGCGACCGTGAATTCGGCATCCGTCTTTCGGAATGGGTGATCGACTCGGCGCTGGCGCAGCTGGAAGCCTGGCAGGCGCAGGGCCTGGAAATCGGCATCAGCATCAACCTGCCGGCGGTGCATCTGCAGCAGCCGTCTTTCGCCGATTTCCTCGCCGCGGCGCTGGTGCGCCATCCAGGGGCTTCGCCGGCGCTGTTCGAGCTCGAAGTCCTCGAGTCCGCGGCGCTGGAGGACGTCGTCGGCGTCTCGAGCCGCATGGAGCAGTGCCGCAAGCTGGGGGTGCGTTTCGCGCTCGACGATTTCGGCACCGGCTATGCCTCGCTCGCTTACTTGCGGCGGCTACCGATCGACCTCCTGAAGATCGACCAATCCTTCGTGCGCGACATGCTGCACGATCCGGATGACCTGGCGATCGTCGAGGGCGTGCTCGGTCTGGCGACGGCCTTCCGTGACGAAGTGATCGCCGAGGGCGTCGAAACGGTCGATCACGCGACGATGCTGCTCTATCTGGGCTGCGATCGGGCGCAGGGCTACGGCATCGGCCGGCCGATGCCGGCGGCGCAGCTACCCGACTGGATCGCGGCCTGGCAGCCGGATGCCAGCCTGCGCGAGGCCGCCGGCCACGTGCTGCCGCGCGCCGATCTGCCGCTCGTCACGGCGTCGGTCGAGCACCGGCGCTGGGTCGAGATCCTGATCGGGTGTGTCGAACGTGCCGAGCCTTACCGGAGCGAGCTCTTGCCGCTCGATCCGCACGATTGCCGTTTCGGACGCTGGATGTACGGCGAAGGCCGTCAGCGCTATGGCGTGCTGCCGGAATTTTCAGCCATCGAACGCATCCACGACGAGATCCACGCGCTGGGCCGCCGTATCGTGGCGCTGTGCGAGAGCGGCGAACGTGCTGCGGCGCTCGGCCTGATGAATGATGTCCTGGGCAAGCGCGATGCCCTGCTGGCCAAGCTGGAGGAGATCATCCGCAAAATCGCCGCTCCGGCTGCCGGTACGAGGGGTCACTCGCCGAGGTAGGCAGCCCGCACGCGTGGGTCGGCGAGTAGCCTTGCAGAGCTGTCGGCGAGCGTGATCTTGCCGCTCTCCATCACATAACCGCGCGAACAGGTATGCAACGCGAGCCGGGCGTTTTGCTCGACGAGGAAGATCGTCACCCCTTCGGCGGCGACCGCGCGGATCACTTCGAAGACCTTTTCGACCATCAGCGGGGCCAGCCCCATCGACGGCTCGTCGAGCAGTAGCAGCTTCGGCCGGCCCATCAGGGCGCGGCCGATCGCCAGCATCTGCTGCTCGCCGCCGGAGAGCGTGCCGGCGAGTTGCTCGGCGCGCTCCTTGAGGCGCGGCAGCAGGCCATAGACGTGCTCCAGATCGGCGGCGATGCCGGCCTTGTCACTGCGGTGATAGGCGCCCATCGCGAGGTTTTCCGCCACCGTCAGGCGCGCGAAGATGCCGCGGCCTTCTGGCACCAGCGCGAGCCCCATCTTGATCAGCGCATGACTGGGCAGACGGTCGAGGCGTTCGGTTTTGTAGCGGATTTCGCCGCGCGAGGGGATCATGCGCGCCAACGCCTTGAGCGTCGAGGTCTTGCCCGCACCGTTGGCGCCGATCAGACAGACCATCTCGCCTTCCTCGACGGCAAAGGAGACGCCCTTCACCGCGGCGATGCCGCCGTAATGGACTTCGAGATCGACGGCTTCCAGCAAGGCGAATTTCCGCTCCTGAGGGGTGTTCATCCTGCTCCCCCCAAATAGGCTGCGATCACTTTCGGATCTTTCTGCACCACGGCCGGCACGTCCTCGGCGATTTTCTCGCCGTAGTCGAGCACCGCGATGCGGTCGCACAGACCCATCACCAGCTTGACGTCGTGCTCGATCAGCAGCACCGTCAGGCCGTCGTTGCGCAACCCCTCGATGAGCTGGCGCAGTCCGGCGGTCTCGGTGGCGTTCATGCCGGCGGCAGGCTCGTCGAGCGCCAGCAGTTTCGGCTCGGTGGCCAGCGCGCGGGCGATTTCGAGACGGCGTTGGTCGCCGTAGGAGAGATGGCGCGCGAGATCGTGGGCGCGATGGGCGATGCCGACGTAGTGCAGCAGTTCCAGGGCGCGGCGCCTGATCGCAGCCTCCTCGGCGCGTTGCGAAGCGGTGCGCAGGATCGCGCCGAATACGCCGGCACGCGTGCGCACGTGGCGACCGACCATCACGTTTTCGAGCGCGGTCATGTTGCCGAACAGACGGATGTTCTGGAAGGTGCGCGCGATGCCGGCGGCGGCGACGCGGTTGGGGCTCGTCAAATCGAGCGCCTGGTCGGCGAACAGCACATCGCCGCTGTCGCGCTGGTAAAGCCCGGTCAGCACGTTGAAGAAGGTGGTCTTGCCGGCGCCATTCGGCCCGATCAACCCGTAGATCTCGCCTGTGCGGATGGTCAGCGAGACGTCTTTCAGGGCCTGCACGCCGCCGAAGCGCTTGCTGATGTTGCGCGCTTCGAGCAGCAGCGGGGCGGCTGCGCTCATGCGCCCGTCCCCTCCAGAGCTTGGCTCATCTCGCGCTGGTGGCGCTTTTCTGGCCACAACCCGGCGGGACGGAAGCGCATCGTCAGCACCAGGGCGATGCCGAACAGCAGCATGCGCAGCACTTCGGGATCGATCAGCATGCGGCCGAACACTGCACGCTGCAGCGGTTCGACCGAGTAGCGCAGGAATTCCGGCACGAAGGACAGCAACAGCGCCCCGGCGATCACGCCCCAGACGTTGCCCATGCCGCCCAGCACGATCATTGCCAGGATCATGATCGATTCGTTGAGCACGAAGCTCTCGGGACTGACGAAACCCTGCATCGCTGCGAACATGCCGCCGGCGATGCCGCCGAAGCTGGCGCCCATCGCGAAGGCGAGGAGTTTCACGTTGCGCGTGTTGATGCCCACCGCCTTGGCGGCAATCTCGTCCTCGCGGATCGCTACCCAGGCGCGGCCGATGCGCGAATTCTGCAGGCGCAGGTTGACGACGATGACGCCGAGGAGCAGCAGTAGCAGCAGGTAGTAATACTTGGCCGGACCGGTGAAGGCGATGCCGAGCAGCGTGTCGGTCTGCGTGAAATTGAAATCGCCGATGCGCATGCCGTCGATGCGCGTGATGCCTTTCGGGCCGTTGGTGATGTTGAACGGCGCCGAGAGGTTGTTCATGAAGATGCGCACGATTTCGCCGAAGCCGAGCGTGACGATCGCCAGGTAATCGCCGCGCAGGCGCAAAGTCGGCGCTCCCAGCACGGCACCGGCGATGCAGGCGAAGAGCGCGCCCAACGGCAGGATGACCCAGAAGGGCAGATGCAGGTCGAAGTGCGGCGAGGCCAAGAGCGCCCAGGTATAGGCGCCGACGGCATAGAACGCGACATAGCCGAGATCGAGCAGTCCGGCCATGCCGACGACGATGTTGAGGCCCAGCGAGAGGAAGATGAACAGGATCGCCAGGTTGGCGATCCTCACCCAGGCCGTGCCGATCTGGGTGAGTACCAGCGGCAGCGCCAGCAGGGCGAGGGCGACGATGGCAAGGCCGAGGGTCTGGCGCTTCATGCGCGCTCCGCGACGCGCTCGCCCAGCAGACCCGAAGGCCGGAAGACGAGGACGAGGATCAGCACCAGGAAGGCGAACACGTCCTGGTAATTGCTGCCGAACAGGATCACGTGGCCTTCGGCCGCGCAGCGCTCGGTGAGCAGCTCACCGACCAGCGGCCACTGGCACAGGTCGCTGATCTCGCTGATGTAGCCGGTGCCGAGCGCTTCGACGAGGCCAAGGACGATGCCGCCGAGCATCGCGCCGGCGAGGTTGCCGATGCCGCCGAGCACCGCGGCGGAAAAGGCTTTCAGGCCGAGGACGAAGCCCATCGTGTAATGGGCGATGCCGTAATAGGTGCCGACCATCACGCCGGCAACGGCGCCCAGCGCGGCGCCGATCACGAAGGTGGCGGCGATCACGCGGTTGGCGTCGATGCCCATCAACGCGGCGACGCGCACATCCTCGGCGGTGGCGCGGATGGCGATGCCGAACTTGGTGCGATGGACGAACCAGGTGAGGCCGGCCATCATCAGCAGCGAGAGCAGGATGATGGCGATCTGCACCGTGCTGATCGCCGCACCGCCGATCGCGAAGCTGGCGTTTTCCAGGATCTGCGGAAAGGCGCGCGGGTCGCGGCCCCAGATCAAGAGGGCGAGGTGCTGGAGGATGATCGACATGCCGATCGCCGTGATCAGGGGCGCCAGACGCGGCGCGTGGCGCAGCGGACGATAGGCGAGGCGTTCCAGAGCATAGCCGATCGCCATGCAGACAGGGACCGCGGCGAGCACGCCCAGGAGGACGACCAGCGCTGGCGGAAGCCCCGTGCCGGCGCCGACGAGCGCCATGATGACCGAGAAGGCGACCATCGCGCCGATCATCACCACTTCGCCATGCGCGAAGTTGATCAACTGGATCACGCCATAGACCATCGTGTAGCCCAGGGCGACGATGGCATAGACGCTGCCGGTGGTCAGGCCGTTGATGAGCTGTTGGAGAAAGGTATCCACGGGCGCGGATGATACCCAACAGACAGCAACGGCGCCCTGTGGAAAACCGAAGGCGCCGTTGCGTGGAGCGGAGAGGAGCTTACTTCGCGGCGGACTGGGCGGCGTATTCGTCCAGCGTCAGCGACTTGTCACCCTTGATGATCGCCAGCGGCGTGACCTTGCCCTCCTTCATCGTGAAGATGGTCATTTCGGCATCCTTGCGATCGCCCTTCTCGTCGAACTCGATGTGGCCGGAGGCGCCATCGTAGCTGCTCGCCGCCAGCGCCGACAGATACTTGGCCGGATCGGCCGAGTCGGCCTTCTTCATCGCCTCGACCAGCAGCCAGGTTGCGTCGTAGGTGAAGGGCGAGTAGAGGATGGGGTCGATGCCGAACTTGGCCTTGTAGGCATCGAGGAACTTCTTGCCCGCAGCCTGCACCGGGATGCCGGCCTGCGAACAGATCAGCCCCTCGGCGGCGGCGCCGGCAAGCTCGGCCATCTTGTCGGTGCACGCGCCGTCGCCGAAGCTGAACACCGCATTGATCTTCAGCTCGCGCGCCTGCTTGAGCAGCGGGCCGCCGGTGGCGTCCATGCCGCCATAGAAGACGACATCGGGCTTCTTGCCCTTGATCTTGGTGAGCACGGCCTTCCAGTCGGCGGTCTTGTCGGTGCCCTTCTCGCGCGGCAGCACCTTGATGCCGGCGGCCTTGAAGGTCTTTTCGACCTCGTTGGCGAGGCCCTCGCCATAGGCGGTGGCATCGTCGATCACCGCAGCCACCTTTGGCTTGGCGGTGGCGATCAGGTAGTTGGCGACGGCTGGACCTTGCTGGTCGTCGCGGCCGACGACGCGGAAGACGTTCTTGAAGCCCTGTTCGGTGAGCGCCGGGTTGGTCGCAGAACCGGAAATCATCGGGATGCCGGCCTGGTTGTAGATCGCCGAGGCGGGAATCGTCGTGCCCGAATTCAGATGGCCGACGACGCCGGCGACCTTGGCGTCGACGAGCTTTTGCGCGACGGTGTTGCCGATCTTGGGATCGGCCTGGTCATCCTCGGCGACCAGTTCGAACTTGACCGGCGCGCCGCCGAGCTTGATCCCGGCGGCGTTGGCCTCGTCGATCGCCAGGCGCGCGCCGTTTTCGTTGTCCTTGCCGAGGTGGGCGATGCCGCCGGTGAGCGGCGCGACGTGGCCGATCTTCACGGTCACGGGCGCGGGGGCGGCCGGAGCGGGCGCGGCGGCCTGCGGAGCGGGTTGCGGGGCTTCCTCCTTCTTGCCGCAGCCGATCATCACGACAGCGGCGGCGATGGACAAGGAAAGCGTTTTGAGCTGGGAATTCATCGGGCGGGCTCCTTTGCGAATTGTTGGAGTTGTTCAGGCGAGTGCCGACGATTGTTGCTTGCCACACCCGTCATGTCAATGCCGGGCGTGGCGCCGCATCGCTCCGCTCAGACGATGCGCAAGGAGCGCACCCGGCGCGCGAGGTCGCGCGCCAGCGTTTTGACGCTGGGTCGGCCGCAGACCTGGAAGGTTTCCCTGCCCGCGACCAGGGTCTCCGCCTCGCTGCGCGCCATCAGATCGCAGAGGGTTTCCAGCGGCTCGCCGAAAATCACGGCGAACCGCGCTTGCGCGTGGCCGCGCGTCGCCGCCACGAACTGTTCCCGAGCCGCTTCGGCCTGCGCTTCGAGCTGGCCGCGGATGTAGTCGAGAAAACCCTGGCGCGCGCCGGCGGCGGATTGCCAGTCGTTGCCGATGTAATCCGCCCAGCCGGTATCGAAGACGAACACGCCGAGCAGCGGACGCCGCCCGTCGCGCGCCAGGCGCAGCGCCTCCGCGAGCGGCGCCTCGCTGGCCGGCGAGCCGTCGACGGCGACCGCGATGGTGCCCGCCCCGTTCATTTCATCGTCAGCACGACGATCACGGCGATGATCAGGATGCTGAAGACGATCGCCCCCCAGTCTTCCTGCCGGTCGTCGCGGAACAGCGTCATTTTGCCCTTGGCCGCGCTGGCCATGGTCTCGGAGCCGATTTTCGTTCCTGCCATGATGTCCTCTCCCAAAGATCAGATTTCGACGAGATGGTCGCGAATCAACAGCACCAGCACCAAAGCCAGCACGTATTTGGTGGCGCCGACGATCAGGCCGACCTTGAGCGGCGTGCCGCCGGCCTGCCTGAGCTCCTTGAAATCGATGTAGCCGCCCATGCCGACCAGCCCGATGCCGAAGATCCACTGCATCCAGTCGCGGATCATCTTGATCGTCGCCGAGGCCGGCGGTCCGCCTTTGATGCCGGCATCGCCGAAGGCACCGATGCTGGTGAGCAGCACCATGGCGAGGAAGCCCAAGACGAAGACCGGGAACTTCTCGACCAGGAGCTGGGTGAGCGACTTGCGCTGGCCCTGCGGCTGCTCGTGGCCCGCCCAGTACCAGACGGTGACGGCGAACACCGCGAACGGAATCGAGATCACGCGCATGATGTTCCAGATCTCGCCGACCGATACCGCCGTCCCGGGCGCGACATTCGGATTGAAGGCGAGACAGGCGGCCAGCACCTGGCCGGAGTTGAGGATGCCGGTGCCGACCCAGGCGCCATACTGCAGGTCGTTGAGTTCCAGCGCATGGCCGATGAAGGGGCTGATGAACATCGTCAGGATGCCGAAGCCGAGAATGGTGGCGATCGCGTAAGCGACATGCGAGGCCTTGGCTTCGACCGCCGGCGCGGTGGCGACGGCTGCGGAGACGCCGCAGATCGAGCAGGCGTTGGCCATCACGCCGGTCATCGATCGATCCATGCCGAAGAGCTTGCCGAGCCACAGCACCATGACGATCGACAATACGACGAAGCCGCCGATCAGGAAGATCGCCATCGCGCCGAGCTTGACGATCGCCTGTACCGTGTAGAGCGAGCCGAGCAGGATGATGCCGGTCTTGATGAACAGACGCGAGAGCTTGAAGCCGTCGGCAAAGATTTCGGGCAGCTTGCCGCCGAAGATCACGTTGCGGTAGAGCAGGCCCATGATGATGCCGAGCAGGATGTAATTGAGATGGGTGACCTTGATCAGCCAGCCTTTCTGGCCGAGGATGACGGCGTTTGTCATCCAGGGTTCGACCCAGAGCCGGATCACCACCATCGTGCCGATCAGCAGTGCCAGTCCGGGCAGGGCCTTGGGCAGTTTGCCCAGGAAGCCCGTTTCTTCCGCGATGCTCATGTTTCTCCCTCCTCCGTTGGTTGAAAACCGTCAGGCGCCTTGCTTTATTGGCAATATAGGCATGCAAAGCGCGGATGGATATTGGTCGTTCGCCCAAGCGAGGTAATCGAATTGTCCAATTTACTGCGCAGGTTTTTTGTGCTAGCGGCGGCTGTGCTCTTGCTCGGTCAGGCGGGGGTGTGCAGCGGCGGGACGGCAACACGACAGGAAATCCGCGTCGGTGTGCTCGCGGACAAGGGCATCGAGAACGCCGAGCAGGAGTGGGCCTACGTTTTCGATTGGCTCAACCGGCGCCTGCCGGAGTTGAACTTCGCCCTCGTCGGCCTCGACCATCCCGGCATGCGCCGGGCAGTGCGCGAAGGCAGCGTTCACTTCGTCATCACCAATGCGGGGAATTACAGCGAACTGGAGCACAGCGACGGCGTCACGCGCCTCGTCACCCTGGATTCGCCGCTTGGCATCTCGCCGACGCAGGCCGTCGGCTCGGCAGTGATCGTGCGCGCGGAATCCCCGCTCCGTGAGCTCGCCGATCTCTCAGGCAAGCATCTGCTCGCCGCCAGTCCGGATGCATTCTGCTGCTACCAGATTGCCGCGCGCGAGCTGTTGCTGGCGGGCGTCGATCCCGACCGTGATCTGGGGCGGCTGGAGTTCGTCGGTTTTCCGATCCAGGCGATCGCGCGCGCCGTCAAGGAAGGCAGGGCCGATGCGGGCATCGTCAAGACGTGTCTGATCGAGCAGATGGTGGCGCAAGGAGAGATCGAACCCGGCGCGCTGCGCGTGCTGTCTCCCCGGCAGATTCCTGGTTTTCGCTGCCAGACCTCCTCGCGCCTCTATCCCGATTGGCCGTTTGCCGCGCTGGGCCATACCGATCCGGCGCTCGCCAAGAAGGTGGCGATCGCCCTGCTCGAAATGCCGCGCACCCCGGAAGGCAGCCAATGGTCGACGCCCGCCCATTACGACATCGTCGACGACCTGTTCCGCGATCTGCGCATCGGCCGATACGCCACCTTGCAGGAGGAAACCCTCGCCGCGTTGCTCCAGCGCCACCGCGTCGGCCTCGGTATCGTCGCCATCCTGCTCATCGCCCTGGTCGTGCATGCCGTGCGTGTCGATTATCTCGTCAAGCGCCGCACCCGCGAACTGAACGAGATGCATGCCGAAAAGGAACGTTTGGCAGCGGCGATGCGCGAGCGTCAGAGCGAGCTCGAACATGCCGGGCGGATGGCGATCCTCGGTGGCATGGCGAGTGCGATCGCCCATGAGTTGAAGCAGCCGCTCGCGGCGATCGCCAATTATGCGCGTGGCATCGAGCGGCGCGTCGCCGCCGGGCGGCTGGAAGCCGAGCCGTTGCGTTCCGGCTGTCAGGAAATCGAACGTCAGAGCAGCCGCGCCGCGCAGACCATCGAGAAGATCCGCAGCTTCGCCAGGAAAGGGGGCGGCAGTGTCAGGGCGGTGAGCCTGGCGCCACTCGTCAGGGAGGCGATCGATCTCTTCCGCGTCGGCCGTCCCGACGCAGAGATCGTCTGGCGGGCAGACGCCGACTCCGATCGCTACCGGGTGCGGGCCGACGCGATCCAGCTCCAGCAGGTCGTGCTCAACCTGTTGCAGAATGCCTTCGAGGCACAGGCAGGACGGGGAAACCCTGCCCAGCCGATCGAGGTGAGCCTCTCGGCCGAGGCGCTCGGTTACCGCGTGGTGGTGTGCGACCAGGGAGGCGGGGTCGACGAAGCGTATCGCGCCCGGCTGTTCGAGCCTTTTTTTACCACCAAGCCGGAGGGCCTCGGTCTCGGGCTGTCTCTGAGCAAAGGGATCGTCGAATCCCATGGCGGATCGCTGCAGCTGCGCAACACGCAGACGGGTGTGTGCGCCAGCTTCTGGCTACCTGAGGAGGAAAGCGCATGAATGAACGGGATGCCCTGATCTATGTCGTCGACGACGACGCGGCGATGCGCGACTCGCTGAGCTTCCTGCTCGATGCCGCCGGGTGGCGTTCCCGGGCATTCGCCACCGCACAGGAATTCTTCGACGCTTATCAACGTGACGTGCCGGGTTGTCTGGTGCTGGATGTCATGATGCCGCTGATGGGCGGTCTGGAGGTGCAGCGCATCCTGCGTGCGCAGGCCATCTGTCTGCCGGTGATTTTCCTGACTGCGCATGGCGATTTGCCGATGGCGGTGCAGGCGATGAAGCGCGGCGCGATCGACTTCCTGGAGAAACCCTGCAAGGACCACGTGCTGCTCGATGCCGTCGGACGCGCGGTGCGTTACAGCATCCAGCAATGCCTCTCGCGCACCAGCATCGAGGCGGCGCAAGGCCGGCTCGCCTCTCTCACCCAGCGCGAACGCGAGGTCGCGGAACTGCTCGCGGCGGGCGATGGCAACAAGACCATCGCGCGCAAGTTGTCGATCAGCGACAAGACCGTCCAGGTGCACCGTCACCATGCGATGGAAAAGCTCGGCGTGCATTCCACCGCCGAGATCGCCCGCCTGATCCTGTTGGCGAACGCGACGCTGCCGCAAGGGCAAGGCGGCGGTGCGGACACGCTGGCTTGATGAAAAAAAAACGGGGAGCCAAGGCTCCCCGTCGTCGGCGTAACCCTTCGGATCGGCTTACTTCGCGCCGGCGAGAATCCACTTCACCAGGGTCTCGATATCGGCGTCCTTGACGGCGGAGTTGGGCGGCATCGGCACTTCGCCCCAGACGCCCTTGCCGCCCTTCTTCACCTTTTCGGTGAGCTTCTTGACGGCATCCTTGTCGCCGGCGTATTTCTTGGCGACATCCTGATAGGCGGGGCCGACCAGCTTCTTGTCGACCATGTGGCAGGACATGCAGTTGCTCTTCTTGGCCAGCTCGAGGTTGGCCATCGCGGGAGCGGAAACCATCACGCCAGCGGCGATCAGTGCGGCAGCGACAATCTTCATGTTGAATCTTCCTCGTATCGGTTGGGTGGGGTGGAAAAGCGCCCGACAGTCTAACGGAAAACGGGGGGCTTGAGAAGGAATCGCCCGTCATTCAGTTGCTTGCCGGTACGCTACACACAACGTCGCTACATCCTGGCGGGTTGACGGCGAGCTCGGCTTCGAGCGCCATGACCAGGGTGGCACAGCCGGATGGCTGGCGGGCGAGCGGGTCGGCAAAGGCCTGCAAGGCGCGCCGCGCCGCGCCGAGATAGCGGATTTCGGCACGGCACTCGCCCAGTCGGCGCAATGCCAGCGCGGCGACGCCGTTGCCCGCGGGCAGCGCGTTGTCGTGGGGGGGCTTCGGCCGCTGGATCAGACTTTCGTGATCGTGGGCGGTGAAGAAGAAGCCGCCGTTCTTCCTGTCCTCGAAACGCGCGAGCAGCGCGTCGGCGAGCTGTTGCGCGAAATCGAGATCTTCGTCGCGCGGGTCGGCTTCGTCGAGTTCGAGCAGCGCGGCGAGCAGGAAGGCGTGATCGTCGAGGTAGGCGGGCAGATGCGCCTGGCCGGCGCGCGAGGTGGCGAGCAGCCGGCCATTTCGCCAGTGATGCGTTTTCAGGAAGTCGAGCGCGCGTCGCGCCGCGGTCAGCCAGTCGGGGCGATCGAGGCGGCGGGCGGCGCGGCTCAGCGCGGCGATCGTCAGCGCATTCCAGCTCGTCAGAATCTTGTCGTCGCAGCCCGGGCGGACACGCTTTTCGCGCGCGGCGAACAGCTTCGCTCGCGCGGATTCGATCAGCGTCTTTTCGCCCGGCGTCAGCGGTGCGGCGATCTTCAGATGCCAGGAGCGGTTTTCGAAATTCGGCCGCTGGTCGAGCCCCCAGTGCCGTATCGCCAGCGCCGATTCTTGCGGCGTGAGCAGCCGGGCGAACTCGGCGCGGTCCCAGACGTAGAAGCGCCCTTCCTCGCCTTCCGCATCGGCGTCGAGCGACGAGTAGAAGGCGCCTTCCGGACTGGTCATCTCGCGCGTGAGCCAGCCGACGATGCCTTCGGCGACCCGGCGGAAAAACGCATCTCCGCTCAGCGTGAAAGCATCGGCGTAGAGGCCGAGCAGCTGGGCGTTGTCGTAGAGCATCTTTTCGAAGTGCGGAATCTCCCACCGGGCGTCGACGCTGTAGCGGAAGAAGCCGCCGCCGAGCTGATCATGAATGCCGCCCATCGCCATGCGGCGCAGGGTGAAAAGAGCGACCTCCTGCGCTTCGGGATCGTTCGTGCGGTGCAGCAGGAAGGCGAGGTCGGTCGGGTGCGGGAATTTCGGCGCGCCACCGAAGCCGCCATGCTCGCGATCGAAGCTGCCGAGCAGGATCGCGCGCAGCCGCATGATCGGCCGCGCGTCGAGCTCGATGGCGGGTGGCGGTACCTCGCGGTTCATCGCCGCGCGCAATTCGCGGTTCTGCGCCTCGATGTCGGGACGCCGCGTGCGCCAGATTTCGCTGATGCGTTCGCACAGCTCGACGAAGCCCGGCAGGCCGTAACGCGCTTCCTTCGGGAAATAGGTGCCGCCATAGAAGGGCGTGCCCTCGGGGGTGAGGAACAGCGTCAGCGGCCAGCCGCCGGGACGTCCGGTGAGCATCTGGTGCGCACTCTGATAGATCTGGTCGAGATCGGGACGCTCCTCGCGGTCGACCTTGACGTTGATGAACAGCCGGTTCATCACCGCGGCGACCGCCTCGTCCTCGAAGGATTCGTGCGCCATCACGTGGCACCAGTGACAGGCCGAATAGCCGATCGAGAGCAGGATCGGCTTGTCCTCGGCGCGCGCGAGCGCCAGTGCTTCGTCGCCCCAGGGCAGCCAGTCGACGGGGTTGTCGGCGTGCTGCAGCAGATAAGGAGAAGTCTCGCTGGCGAGACGGTTGTTGGGATTCATGTCGGGCCTCCGGTGGAAGCCCGACTATACCTGATCAAATTTGTCGGATAAAGAGTTACGGGAGCAAGTCTTTCAGCAGGCTATCGACATCCTTCTGCGACAAGCGCTGCTCCTCGGTCGGGCCGCCGCTCTCGACGACGATGATCGCGCCGACGAGCGCCTTCATCGCCTTTCTGAGCGCCTGCCCGGCGAGGTCCTGGAATTCCTGCGCGACGATGATGTTGGTCAGATGTCCGCTCACACCGGCCAGTTTTTCTTCCAGCTCCCTGCGGCTCCAGTCGCGGCCCAGCGATGTCAGGGCTTCCTTGACGAGCTGTTTCGCCGCTTCGGCCTCGGCGAGCGACTTGGTGGCGGCGTCTGCCGTCATGCGCTCGACGCTGCCGAGGATCGCCGCCACCTCCTTGGGGTTGCCCGCCGCACGCTTCGACAGCCCCTTGGCGGCCTGGTTGAGCTCCTTGGCGAGTTGCTTGAGCTCGCTCAGCACATGCCGGGTATCCTGCGGCTTCGGCTGGCGTGTGGTCGTTCTGGTTGCAGCGGTTTTTTTCGCCGCGGGTTTTCTTCTTGTCGTCGTTGCCATGTTTCTCCCCTTGTCAAAATTCAGCCGAACAGCGCGCGCCACCAGCGCCGGCGGCCTTCCGGCAGCGGCGCGGCGGGCTTCAGATCCTCGGGCGGCACGCGGCTGAGAATCCAGCCCGGCAGCGGCGGATTGTCGGAAAAGCCGCAGGAGACGCCGAGATTGTTCGGGTCGAAGATCTTCACGAACGTCGGCGTTTCGAGATCGTCGGCATAGACGATGCCGCAGTAGTCGTGATGGTGTTCGCGGCGCAGCAGCGCATCGATCTTCTCGATGAATGCGGCGAGCGCCTCGGGCGTGACGGGTGCCGCGGGCACGCTTTCGCCCACCGCATACACATACCAGCCCTCGCCGCCGATGCGCTTCCAGAACGCATCGAGCTGTTCCCAAGACATCACCGACCAGAGTCGGCCGGCGAACAGGCGTTGGAATTCGCTCACGACAGTTTCGAGACGTCGCGCACGGCGCCCTGGTCGGCCGAGGTGGCCATCGCGGCATAGACCTTGAGGGCGTTGGAGACCACGCGCTCGCGTTTGGCCGGTTTCCACGCCGTGGCACCCTTCGCTGCCATCGCGGCGTGCCGTCTCGCCAGCGCCGATTTTTCGACTTTGAGCTCGATGCGGCGGTTCGGAATGTCGATCTCGATCGTGTCGCCTTCTTCGACCAGCGCGATCGTGCCGCCAGCGGCCGCCTCCGGCGAGACATGGCCGATCGACAGGCCCGAGGTGCCGCCGGAGAAGCGGCCATCGGTCAGGAGCGCGCACTGCTTGCCCAGGCCCATCGATTTCAGATACGAGGTCGGGTAGAGCATCTCCTGCATGCCGGGCCCGCCCTTCGGACCTTCGTAGCGGATGACGACGACATCGCCCGGCTGGATCTGCCCGCCGAGGATCTTCTCGACGGCTTCCTCCTGCGATTCGCAGACCCTGGCGCGGCCGGTGAATGTGAGGATCGACTCGTCCACACCGGCGGTCTTGACGATGCAGCCCTTCTCGGCGAGATTGCCGAACAGCACGGCCAAGCCCCCGTCCTTCGAGTAGGCGTGTTCGAGGTCGCGGATGCAGCCGTTGGCGCGGTCGAGATCGAGCGTCGGATAGCGGCGGTTCTGCGAAAAGGCCACCTGCGTCGGCACGCCGCCCGGCGCGGCGCGATAAAACTCCTGCACCTTCTTGTCGTCGTTGCGGCGCACGTCGCACAAGTCGATCTGCTCGCCCATCGAGGCATAGAGCACGGTCGGGCTGTCGCGGTGGATCAGCCCGGCGCGGTCGAGCTCGCCCAAGATCGCCATGATGCCGCCGGCGCGATGCACGTCTTCCATGTGGTATTTCTGCGTCGAGGGCGCGACCTTGCACAGGTTCGGCACCTGGCGCGAGAGCCGGTCGATGTCGGCCATCGTGAAATTCACCCCGGCTTCCTGCGCGCAGGCGAGCAGGTGCAGCACGGTGTTGGTCGAGCCGCCCATCGCGATGTCGAGACTCATCGCGTTCTCGAAGGCTTTGAAGTTGGCGATCGAACGCGGCAGCACCGAGACATCGTCCTGTTCGTAATAGCGTTTCGCCAGCTCGACGATCAACCGGCCGGCCTTGACGAAGAGTTTTTCCCGGTCGGCGTGTGTCGCGACCAGCGTGCCGTTGCCGGGCAGCGCGAGGCCCAGTGCTTCGGCGAGGCAGTTCATCGAGTTGGCGGTGAACATCCCCGAGCACGAGCCGCAGGTGGGGCAGGCCGAGCGTTCCATCGCCGCGACTTCCCTGTCGCTGTTCCTGGGATCGGCGGCCTCGATCATCGCGTCGATCAGGTCCACCTTGCGCGCCTCGCCATGCCAGCGCACCTTGCCGGCTTCCATCGGTCCGCCGGAGACGAACACGGTCGGGATGTTGAGACGCAGGGCGGCCATCAGCATGCCCGGGGTGATCTTGTCGCAATTCGAGATGCAGACCATCGCATCGACGGTGTGCGCATTCACCATGTATTCGACCGAATCCGCGATCAGGTCGCGGCTGGGCAGGCTGTAGAGCATGCCGCCGTGGCCCATCGCGATGCCGTCGTCGATGGCGATGGTGTTGAATTCCTTGGCCACGCCGCCGGCCGCCTCGATCTGGCGCGCGACGAGCTGGCCCATGTCCTTCAGATGCACGTGCCCGGGCACGAACTGGGTGAAGGAATTGACGACGGCAATGATCGGCTTGTCGAAATCATCGTCCTTCATGCCGGTGGCGCGCCACAGCGCGCGCGCGCCGGCCATGTTGCGGCCGTGGGTGGAGGTGCGGGAACGATAGGCGGGCATCGGGGAACTCCTGTGCGGGCAACGTAGAATGCGATGCGTTAGTTTAGCCTTTGCCGCCCGCCCATGCTCGTGCATCCCCAGTTCGATCCCGTCGCGATCCATCTCGGCCCACTCGCCGTGCGCTGGTATGGGCTGATGTATCTGCTGGCGTTCGTTGCCTTCCTGGTCCTGGGCAAGCGGCGCGCACAGCGTCAACCCTGGCATGGCCTGACGCCGCAGCACATCGACGATTTGCTGTTCTATGGCGTGCTCGGCGTGGTGATCGGCGGCCGGCTCGGCCAGGTGCTGTTCTACGAGCCCGGCTATTATCTTGCTCACCCGCTCGAGATCCTCGCCGTCTGGAAAGGCGGCATGAGCTTCCATGGCGGCTTCCTCGGCGTGCTCGTCGCGGTGGGACTGTATGCGAAGAAACATGGCCTGGGCTTCTGGCAGCTCACCGACTTCATCGCGCCGCTGGTGCCGATCGGGCTGGGGCTCGGCCGCATCGGTAACTTCATCAACGGCGAGCTGTGGGGGCGCATCGCCCCGCCCGATCTGCCGTGGGCGATGGTCTTTCCGCAGGTCGACGGCTTGCCGCGCCATCCGTCGCAGCTCTATCAGGCATGCGGCGAAGGCTTATTGCTGTGGGCCTTGCTGTGGTGGTTCTCGGCCAGGCCGCGGCCGCGTGGGCAGGTGTCGGCCCTGTTTTTGGTCGGCTATGGCGTGGCGCGCTGGCTGGGCGAATATTTCCGCGAGCCCGATGCCGGCGTCTTCGGCCATTCCTACGTCGTCAGTATGGGGCAGTGGCTATCGCTGCCGATGATCGTCATCGGCGCTTTTCTGTTCGTCAGAGGGAAAAAACAATGACAAGACCGTTCAAGGTGCTGGGTATCCAGCAGATCGCCATTGGTGGCCTATCGAAAGACAGGCTGCGCAGGCTGTGGGTCGATATGCTCGGCCTGGAGGTCACGGGCAATTTCGTCTCGGAACGCGAGAACGTCGATGAAGACATCTGCGCGATCGGCCAGGGCGCGCACAAGGTCGAGGTGGATCTCATGCAGCCCATCGACCCCGAGAAGAAGCCGGCCGTGCATGCCACGCCGCTCAATCACGTCGGCCTGTGGGTCGACGATCTGCCCAAGGCGGTCGAATGGCTTTCGAAGCAGGGCGTGCGCGTAGCACCCGGCGGCATCCGGAAGGGCGCGGCCGGTTACGACATCTGCTTTCTGCATCCGAAAGCGAGCGACGAGTTTCCGATCGCCGGCGAAGGCGTGCTGATCGAGCTGGTGCAGGCGCCGCCCGAGGTGATCGCGGCACTCTCGTAAAAAGCCGGCGCCTGAAGCCACGCGTAGCGAAGGGGGCCCCGCCACAGGCGGGGGCGAAGCGTAATCGCGTGGCGCCGGAACGGCTTGGATCACGAAGGCATGTCGTCATTTTTCCATCATTTCTCGCTCGCCAGCCCGCTGTTCCTGCTCGTGCTGCTGGGCTACGCGCTGGCGCGCTCCGGCCGATGGCCGGACGCGGTCGGCGAGGCGCTCGGCCGCTTCGCCTATGCGGTGGCCATGCCGGCGATGCTGTTCCGCATGATGAGCGACGTCTCGCAGCTGCCCGCGGTCGATTTTCGCCTGCTGGCGGCCTTTTTCGGCGGCTGCCTGATCGTCTTCGTCATCGGCCGGCTGGTCGCGCGCGGCCTGTTTGGGCTCGATGGCGTCGGTCAGTCGGTGTTTGCGCTCGGCGGCGTGTTTTCCAACAACGTCATGCTCGGCATCGCCATCGCCAAGACGGCGCTCGGACCGGCCGCCCTGCCGGCCGTTTCGCTCGTCATCGTCTTCAATGCGTTGATTCTCTGGACGCTGGTCACGGTTTCGGTCGAATGGGCGCGCCATGGCGAATTCTCGCTGCGCGGCTTCGGCAAGACGGCGCGCGGCGTGCTCACCAATCCGATCGTCGCTTCGATCCTCGCCGGCACGCTGTGGGGGCTCGTCGGCATTCCGCTGCCCACCTTCATCGACGTGCCGCTGGAAATGCTCGGCCGCGGCGCCGTGCCGTTCTCGCTCGTCGCGCTCGGCATGGGGCTGGCCGCCTACCGCATCCGTGAGGGCCTTGCCCAGAGTCTGGTGATCAGCGCGATCAAGCTTGGCATGCAGCCGCTGGTGGTCTGGCTGCTGGCGCGGGCGCTCGGCCTGCCGCCGCTCGAAACCCGGGTGGTGACGCTGCTCGCCTCGCTGGCGATGGGCATCAACGTCTATATGATGGCGCAGCAGTTCCGCGCCCTCCAGGGGCCGGTCGCCGCCGCCCTCGTGCTCACGACGCTGCTGTCCTCGCTGACCACGCCGCTGGTGCTGACGCTGGTGGGCTGAAGTAGATCTTCAGATGAACCGATCGAGCAGTTCCAACGGCATGCGCACCGCCATCGCGACGATGAGCGCCGCGCCGACCGACAGCGCGACCGAGAAGGCAGCCTCTTTCCGTCCCAGCAGTTTGAGCATCATCGCGAAGGTCGACACGCAAGGCACATAGAAGGTGAGGAAGACGAGGAAGGTGGCGATCTGCGTCGTCGTCAGCACGCCGGCGAGTTCCTGCGTGCCGAGCGCCTGGAAGACCATCAGCAGCGAGAGTTCCTTCCTCAGCACGCCGAACAGGATCGGCACGCCGAGCGCGACGGGCAGGCCGAGCCACCAAGAGGTGATCGGCGTCAGCGCCAGATTGATCCAGCGATCCATGCCGAAGTAGGCGAGCAGCGCGAGCACGACGCTGCCGGCGACCAGCAACGGCAGCACGATCATGACGATGTCGCGGCTGCGGTCCCAGGTGTTCCACAGCAGCCGGCGCGCGCCGGGCAGGGCATAGGGCGGGATGTGCAGGATCATGCCCGGCGTGGTTTCGGGATAGCGGCGCTTGAGCAGTTTGCCGATCAGGCTGACGACGATCGGTGCGAGCATGAACAGCGCGAAGACGCCGAAGCCGCCGAGATACTTGCCGCCCAGCGCGAGGATGATCGCCGAGCGCGCCGAGCAGGGCAGGAAGGTGATCAACAGTGCGGCGACGGTGCGGTCGCGGCCGTGGGTGACGGCGGCCGTGGCGGCGAGCGCCGGCACGTTGCAGCCGAGCCCCATCAGGAAGGGCAGGGCGACGCCGCCGTGCAGGCCGAGCCGGTGAAAGCCGTAATCGACGACGAAGGCGACGCGGTGCATGATGCCCGACTCTTCGAGGAAGACCAGCAGCACCACCAGCGGGATCATATAGGGAATGACGATGCCCAGCAGGCCGATGATGCCGTCCAGCACTGCACGCATGACCACGCCGGCCAGATCGGTCGGTTGCCAGGCCGAAGCCCATTCGACGAGGCGCGCGACGGTATGGCTGTCGAGCCAGCTGCTGACTTCGAAGACGAAGAACAGCACCAGCGCGAACACCGCCAATGTGCCGACGAAACCCCAGCGCGGATGCAGGAAGAGCTCGTCCAGCCAGCGTTGCCAGACCGGCTGCTTTTCACCTCCGCCGGGGCGGGTGACCGCTTCGTAGAGCAGGGCGGCGCGATGGTGACGGTCGGCGTGGATCTCCTCGGCGAGCGGGCGGGGCAGCGCGGCGTCGGCGGTGTCACGGGCAGCGAGCAGCGCGGCGTGACGGAAAGGAAAATGGCAGCGCAGCTCCTCGAAAAAATAATCATCGTTCTCGGCGAGCTGCAAGGCGAGGAAGGTGGTCGGCACGCCGAAGGCGCTGGCGACGTCGGCCTGGCCGGCGATTTCGGCAATCGGCGCGAGATAGCGCGCGATGTATGGGCTGGGCGGTTGCGGCGTCGGGGCCCCCC
>JACAEF010000026.1 GCA_013388985.1 Rhodocyclaceae bacterium | reverse complement strand
GGCTTGCCAAGGGGAGGCGCCCTTGGCTTCGCCCTCCGCCTTGCATCCATCCCTTTCCGGCCAGCAACGCCATCCGCCGGATGATTGAGAACAGGCCCTAGGTGCCGTCCCGCCAGCGCCGAGTTTCGTTACTGGCGCGCTTGCGCGCAATCAGTCTCCCCTCCCGCGAGGGAGGGGCTGGGGGAGGGTGGGTCAGGAGGCGTCGAGCATTCGCTCCAGGGCGATTTTCGCCAGCTTCGCCTCGTGCTCCGGCACCTTGATCGGATTGACGACGTTGCCGGCGGCGAGGTTTTCCAGCGTCCAGGCCAGATGCTGCGGGTCGATGCGCTGCATCGTCGAGCACATGCAGACCATGTCGGCCATGAACTGGACGATCTTGCTTTCCGCCTTCACTTCTTCCGCCAGCCGCTCGACGAGGTTGAGCTCGGTGCCGACCAGCCAGCGCGTGCCCGGCGGCGATTCCTTGACGACGCGGATGATGGTTTCCGTCGAGCCGACCGCGTCGGACTGGGCGCAGACCTCGAAGCTGCATTCCGGGTGGGAGATCACCTTGCCGTCCGGATGTTTCTCGCGGAAGCGCTTGATCTGGCCGGGATTGAACATCTGATGCACCGAGCAGTAGCCGTGCCAGAGAATGATCTTTGCCTCACGGATCTCTTCGGGGGTGAGCCCGCCCAGCGGCAGGTCGGGGTTCCACAGCACCATGCGTTCGAGCGGAATGCCCATCTTGTAACCGCTCCAGCGGCCGAGGTGCTGGTCGGGGAAGAACAGCACCTTCTCGCGGCGCGCGAACGACCAATCGAGGATCTTCGGCGCGTTCGAAGAGGTGCACACGATGCCGCCGTGCTCGCCGCAGAAGGCCTTCAGATCGGCCGAGGAGTTGATGTAGGTGACGGGCGTGATCGTCGCGTCGGGGTCGAAGACGGTCGAGAGCTCGCGCCAGCAGCGTTCCACCTTCGCGCGGTTGGCCATGTCGGCCATCGAGCAGCCGGCGGCGAGATCGGGCAGGATCGAGATCTGTTCCGGCCGCGAGAGGATGTCGGCCACCTCGGCCATGAAATGCACGCCGCAGAAGACGATGAACTCGGCGTCGGACTGGGAAGCCAGCCGCGAGAGCTTCAGGGAATCGCCGGTGAGATCGGCATGGGCATAGACGTCGGCGCGCTGGTAGTGATGGCAGAGGATCACGGCGCGGGAGCCGAGCCGCTCGCGCGCGGCGGAGATGCGCGCCTGCGCGTCGCGGTCGGAGAGCGCGTTGAAGGCTGCGAAGTCGATCGGGGCGGTTTGCATGAAAGGTAGAATCGGGAGCGTTTCCTTACTTGCCGAGTATAACGTTTGGCTGCCCCGACACCTACTTCCAACGGGCCGGTCGACCCCGAGCGCTACCAGGCCGGCCAGCGCATCACCTGGGTCAGCGTCGTCGTCAATGTCGTGCTGACGGTGATGCAGGTGATCGTCGGCTTCGCCGCGCATTCGATGGCGCTGGTCGCCGACGCGATGCACACGCTCTCCGACATCGTCTCGGACGCCTTCGTGCTGTGGGCCAACCACAAAGGATCGCAGGGCGCCGACGAAGAGCACCCGTATGGCCACGGCCGCTTCGAGACGGCCGCCTCATTGGTGCTGGGCCTGTTGCTGACGATCACCGGCGCCGGCATCCTCGTCTCGGCGGCCGGGCGGCTGCAGAACCTCGGTGCGCTGCCGCCGGTGGGAATCGCCGCGATGTGGGCGGCGATCATCACGCTGATCGGCAAGGAAGGGCTGTTCCGCTACATGCTCAAGGTGGCCGAGCGGCTGCGCTCGCCGATGCTGATCGCCAATGCCTGGCATGCGCGCGCCGACGCGCTCTCCTCGCTGGTGGTCGCCGCCGGGGTGGGCGGGGCGCTGCTCGGTTTTACCTTTGCCGACGCGGTGGCCGCGATCGTCGTCGGCGCGATGATCGTCAAGGCCGGCCTCGGCTTCGCCTGGGAAGCGATGCAGGAGCTGATCGACACCGGCCTGCCGGCCGAGGAGGTCGCGGCGATCCGCGCCACGCTGCTGTCGACGCCGGGCGTCGAGGATCTCCATGAGCTGCGCACACGGCGCATGGCGCATCGCGTCTTCGTCGATGTGCATCTGCAGGTCGATGGCGACATCAGCGTGCGCGAAGGCCACGCGATCGGCGAGGCGGCCCGCAAGCGCGTCCTCGCGGCCCATCCGGAAGTCGTCGAGGTCCTGATCCACCTCGATCCGGAAAACGACAGCATGAGTCTATGATCGCACCAGAATGGTGCAAAAAACTTCATATTGCCCCAGATTGGTGCGCCACGATCCGATCATCTCAGGCCAAAGCCTTTGTGGCACAATCCCTTGTCCTCGGTTGCCGCTTGGCACGCTAGCTGCTTAATCCGACCCGTCGCTTTTTTCCCAGATCATTTTCCCAGGAGCGTTTCTCATGACCCCCCAAGACGTCATCAAGATGGTGGAAGAAAAGGAAGTCAAGTTCGTCGATTTCCGCTTCACCGACATTCGCGGCAAAGAGCAGCACGTCAGCGTGCCGGTCTCTGCCTTCGGCATCGAGAAGTTCGAGGACGGCCATGCCTTCGACGGCAGCTCGATCGCCGGCTGGAAGGGCATCCAGGCCTCCGACATGCAGCTGATGCCCGATCCTTCGACCGCCTACATCGACCCGTTCATGGACGAGACCACGCTGGTGCTCTCGTGCGACGTGGTCGAGCCCGCCGACGGCAAAGGCTATGACCGCGACCCGCGCTCGATCGCCAAGCGCGCCGAGGCCTACCTGAAGAGCACCGGCCTGGGCGATACCGCCTATTTCGGCCCCGAGCCCGAATTCTTCATCTTCGATTCCGTCGAATGGAAGGTGGACATGTCCGGTTCCTACTGCAAGGTGTTCTCGGAAGAGGCCGCCTGGGCCTCGGGCGAGAAGTTCGACTCCGGCAACACCGGCCACCGTCCGGCCGTCAAGGGCGGTTACTTCCCGGTGCCGCCGGTCGATAGCCTCAACGACATCCGCGCCGCGATGGTGCTGGCGCTGGAAGCCTGCGGCGTGCCGGTCGAGGTGCATCACCACGAAGTCGCCACCGCCGGCCAGTGCGAGATCGGCACCAAGTTCGCGACGCTGGTCAAGCGTGCCGACTGGACGCAGGTGTTGAAGTACATCGTCCATAACGTCGCGCACAGCTACGGCAAGACCGCGACCTTCATGCCGAAACCCATTGTCGGCGACAACGGCTCCGGCATGCACGTGCATCAGTCGATCTGGAAGGACGGCAAGAACCTGTTCGCCGGCAACGGCTACGCGGGCCTGTCCGAGTTCGCGCTCTACTACATCGGCGGCATCATCAAGCATGCGCGTGCGTTGAACGCGATCACCAACCCCGGCACCAACAGCTACAAACGCCTCGTGCCTGGTTTCGAAGCGCCCGTGAAGCTCGCCTACTCGGCCCGCAACCGCTCCGCTTCGATCCGCATCCCGTTCGTGCATTCCGACAAGGCGCGCCGCATCGAGACGCGCTTCCCGGATCCGACCGCGAACCCGTATCTGGCCTTCGCCGCGCTGATGATGGCCGGCCTCGATGGCGTGCAGAACAAGATCCATCCGGGCGAGCCCGCCGACAAGAACCTCTACGACCTGCCGCCGGAAGAGGATGCGAAGATCCCGACCGTCTGCTCCTCGCTCGACCAGGCGCTCGACTATCTCGACAAGGACCGCGAGTTCCTCACCCGCGGCGGCGTGTTCAGCAACGAGTTCATCGACGCCTTCATCGAGCTCAAGATGGAAGAGGTGCAGAAGTTCCGCATGACCACGCATCCGGTCGAGTACGAGATGTATTACTCGCTGTAAGCCGCGCGCGGCTTCGGGCGTTGAAAAAGGACGGGCTTTTGCCCGTCCTTTTTCGTTTTGGCATACACTTGCGCATATGACGAATCGACTGCTGATGTTTTGCCTGATCGCCATGCTGCCGTCGGCATGGGCCGACACGCTCTACAAGTGCCAGGGGCCGGACGGCCGCATCACCTACACGAACCAGAAGACCGGCAAGAGCTGCGAGGTGATTTCGCAGGACAAGCCCGTGTCCACTTTCTCTCCGCCGGCGCGCAAGGAGCGCCAGGCGACGCCGGGCGATTTCCCGCGCGTCAATGGCGATCAGCAGAAGGCGCGCGACAACGACCGGCGCGCGATCCTTGAACAGGAGCTCGCCAACGAGCAAAAGAACCTCGAAGCGGCGAAAAAGGAGCTGGCGGAACAGGAAAACCTCATCCTCCCGGAGGAGCGCATCGTCGGCGGCGGCATCCAGGGAGGGAAACGCGAGGCGCGCATCCAGACTTACCGCGACAAGGTGCAGCTGCACGAGCGCAACATCGAGTCGTTGCGGCGGGAACTCGCCAACCTGAAGTAAGCCGCTCGGGAATCCCTGAAGAACCGTCGCGAGCAGCCCCGAACGCAAGGCGCCGCGCAGCGCGCGACGAGACGTAGCGAGAAGATGGGCGGGGAGCGGGCGAACATGCGACACAGCGAACGGGACGCGCAGCAGGTTATTCTGGGGTTCCGTAGGCGCGTTTCTTGCTGAGGTTTCGCTCATGACTGAGCAAAGCCGAACCGATTTGGCGGGCCTGGACCTGCTGTCCTCCGCGGTGATCCTGCTCGATGGATGCTTGCGCATCCGCCATTGCAATCCCGCGGCAGAAAACCTCTTCGCCGTCAGCCAGCGCACCTGTCTGGGGCAACCGCTGGCGCAACTTTTGGGCAGCCCGCCGGCCCTGATGAAGGCGCTCGACAACGCGCTCGCCAATCGCTGGAGCTATACCGGCCACGACATCCTCGTCGCGCGCACGCATGCAGAACCGCTCCATCTCGACTGCACCGTGACGCCGGTCGATTTGCCGGGAGTGAAGCTGCTGCTCGAATTCCGGCCGATCGACCAGCAGCTCAAGGCGGCGCGCGAGGCGCGCGAGGCCGTGCAGCAGCGCGCCAACCAGGAGCTGATCCGCAATCTCGCCCACGAGATCAAGAATCCGCTCGGCGGCATCCGCGGCGCGGCGCAACTCCTGGCACGCGAGCTCGCGATGATGGACAACGCGGCGGCGCTCAATGAATATACGAATGTCATCATCCACGAGGCCGATCGCCTGCAGGCGCTGATGCAGCGGCTGCTCTCTTCCCATCGCGCGATGCAGCCGACGCCGCTCAATATCCACGAGATCCTCGAGCACGTGCGGCGTCTGATCAGCGCAGAATTTCCCGGCGTGCAGGTGCGGCGCGACTATGACACCTCACTGCCCGAGATCACCGGCGATCGCGAACAGCTGATCCAGGCGATCCTCAACATCGCCAGGAATGCCGCCCAGGCGATGGAGGGCAGGGGGGAGATCCTGGTCCGCACCCGCGCCTTGCGCCAGGCGACGTTCGCCAGGAAGCGCCATCGGCTCGCGCTCGAAGTCGAGATCATCGACAATGGCCCGGGCATCCCGGAAGAGATCCGCGAGCGCATCTTCTATCCGCTGGTCTCGGGTCGCGCTGGCGGCACCGGCCTGGGTCTGGCGCTGGCACAGGCTTTCGTCCAACAGCATCATGGCAGCATCGAGGTCAGCTCACGGCCGGGACGCACCTGTTTCGCCTTGCGCCTGCCGCTCGGCCATGAAGAAAGGGGTTCGACATGAATGCCGTCTGGATCGTCGATGACGACCGTTCGATCCGTTGGGTGCTGGAAAAGGCGCTGGCACGCGAAGACATCGCCAGCGCCAGCTTCGGCTCGGCCGACGAGGCGCTGGCGAAGCTTTCCGCCGGCGAAGCGCCGCGCGTGCTGATCTCCGATATCCGCATGCCCGGCACCTCGGGCCTCGATCTGCTGCGACTGGTGCGAGAGAAGCATCCCGAGCTGCCGGTGATCATCATGACGGCCTATTCCGATCTCGATTCGGCCGTCGCGGCGTTCCAGGGCGGCGCCTTCGAGTATCTGCCCAAGCCCTTCGACGTGGACCAGGCCGTGACGCTGGTCAGACGGGCGCTGGCCCAGGGCGAGCCGCGCAGCAACGAGGGCACGGGTGCGGCGCTGGCGCCGGAAATCCTCGGTCAGGCGCCGGCGATGCAGGAAGTGTTCCGCGCCATCGGCCGGCTCAGCCAGTCGAACGCCACCGTGCTGATCAACGGCGAGTCGGGCACCGGCAAGGAACTCGTCGCGCGTGCCCTGCACCGCCACAGCCCGCGCCGCGACGGGCCGTTCGTGGCGATCAACACCGCGGCGATCCCGCGCGAGCTGCTCGAATCCGAGCTCTTTGGCCACGAAAAGGGTGCCTTCACGGGCGCGACGAGCTTACGCCGCGGCCGTTTCGAGGAAGCCGCCGGCGGCACGCTGTTTCTGGACGAGATCGGCGACATGCCGGCCGAGCTGCAGACGCGGCTGTTGCGCGTGCTCTCCGACGGCCAGTTCTACCGCGTCGGCGGCCGCGAGCCCTTGCGCGCCAACGTGCGCATCATCGCCGCCACCCACCAGGACCTCGAAGCGCGCGTCAAGGACGGCCTGTTCCGCGAAGACCTGTTCCACCGCCTGAACGTGATCCGGCTGCGCCTGCCGCCCTTGCGCGAGCGGCGCGAGGACATCCCGCTCCTCGCGCGTCATTTCCTCGCCGCGAGCGCCCGGGAGCTCGGCGTCGAGCCCAAGCGGCTGTCGGAAGCGGCGCTGAAGTTCCTGCAAGGCGCCCCCTGGCCGGGCAACGTGCGCCAGCTCGAAAACCTCTGCCACTGGCTGACGGTGATGGCGCCGGGCCAGACGATCGAGATCGACGATCTGCCACCCGAAATGCGCGCCGTGCCGCAAACGCCTGCGAGCACGGACTGGCTGGCGCAGCTGGCGGCGGCGGCGGATGATTGCCTGGCCAGGGAGCCAGGCGCCGTCTGGGAAATGCTCAATCAGGCCTTCGAGGCGACGCTGATCCGGCGCGCCCTGGCGGCGAGCGGCGGGCGACGCGCCGAGGCGGCGCAGCTGCTCGGCATCGGCCGCAATACGCTGACGCGCAAGATCGACGAACTCGGGCTGGAAGACGGCCAGAACGGCTGATCACCGCGGGGCGTCCGGGCGCCCGTCGCCATCGCGGTCGCGCCAGCGGCGATCGTCGCGCCGCTCGTCCCGTCTGTCCTCGCGGCCGCGGCTGTCGCGCTCCCCGCGTGGTGGCTCGGCGCGGGGCGGCTCGGCGCGGGGCGGCTCGGCGCGGCGTTCCGGAAAGCGGGCGGGATCGACGTCCATCGGCCGGCGGCTCTCAGGCTCGATGCGCGGCGGTTCCCGACGCTCCGGAGGGGGAGGCATGGCGCCGGGGAACGGCCGGGGCTCGACGCGCGGCGGGGGCGGCACGGGTGCTGGCGGCGGGCGATGTTCGATATGGGGCGGCGGCGCGGGCGGGACGACGATTCTGGGCGCCTCCGCGCGTTCCCAGCGGCCGCCGGAAATCCGCCAGCCTTCGCCATGCCGTTCCCAGCGATGCGGCACCCAGATGTAACCCGGACGGGGCGCCTCCCAGCGGCCCGGCACCCAGACGTAGCGGGTGCCCACCCAGTTCCAGTAGCCGCCGATCCAGACATAGCCGACCACCGGCGGCGGGCCGACGACTTCGACCAGCGGCGGCGGCGGGGCGACGCGCACGATCGGCGGGTCGTAATAGGGGTCGCGTTCGGGATAGACGGCGCAACCGGCAAGCGTCGTTGCGGCCAGAATCGTCATCATCAGCGTGCGTTTCATTTCTCTTCCCCCGCTCAAGGCAGATCGATGATCACGATAACGCAGCGGGGCCGCGCTGGATAGCGCTTTGTTACAAAGACTTGCAATTGCACGGTGGCGGGCGGTCGTGGCGGTATAGTCGCGCCATGTTCGATTTGACCGCCATCGCCCAGGCCCTGGGCGCCGACGCCTGCCGCTTCGATGCCGAGCTGCTGCCGGAATGCGCCTCGACCAACGCGCTGTTGCTCGCCCGCGCCGAAAACGGCGCGCCGTCGGGCTCGGTGCTGATCGCCGAGACGCAGACGGCCGGCCGCGGCCGTCGTGGCCGCACCTGGCACTCGGCACCCGGCGACAGCCTGACGTTTTCGCTGCTGTGGCGCTTCGCTCCCGGGACGCTGCCGCTCGGCCTCTCGCTCGCCGCCGGCGTGGCGGTGAGCGAGGCGTTGGTGAAAGTCGGCGCTGACGGGACGGCACCCGTCGAATTGAAATGGCCGAACGACGTGCTGAAAGGCGGCAGGAAGCTCGCCGGCATCCTCGTCGAGCTGGTGCCGGGCGCGCCGCATGCCGCGGTGATCGGCATCGGCCTGAATCTCCGCCTGCCCGCCGCGCTGCCGGACGAAGTGCGCGCGCACAGCGCCGCGCTCGATGCCGCGATCGATCCCAATGTCCTGCTCGCCGCGCTCCTCGTGGAGCTGCGGGCGACGCTGGAAATCTTCGGCACGCAGGGTTTTCGTGCCTTGCGCGAGGCGTGGCTGGCCCGACATGCGTTTCAGGATGCGCCGGTGCGGCTGCTGTCGGACTTCGCGCCGCCGCGCGAAGGCATCTGCCGCGGCGTCGATGAAACGGGCGCCTTGCTGCTGGAAACGGCCGGCGATATCGAGCGCATCCTCTCCGGCGAAGTCTCCCTGCGAGGCGCGGCATGATCCTCTGTCTCGACGCCGGCAACACGCGCTTGAAGTGGGGCGTGAGGGAAGGCGCGGCCTGGCGCGCGCAGGGCGCCTGCGCCCATGCCGAATGCGTGGGCCTGGCCGGGAGATTGCCGGCAGGCATCGAGCGCATCCTCGCCTGCAACGTCGCCGGCAGCGTGATGGCGCAGCGGATCGAAACGCTCGCGGCCAAGCTCGGCGTGCCGCTCGAATGGTTCAGGAGCACCGCAGCGTGTTGTGGCGTGATCAATGCCTACGATGATCCGGCGCGGCTTGGCGCCGACCGCTGGGCGGCGCTGATCGGCGCGCGGGGCTGGCATGCCGGTCCCGCGCTGGTCGTGATGGCCGGTACCGCGACGACGATCGACGTGCTCGATGCCGCAGGCCGTTTCCGTGGCGGGCTGATCCTGCCCGGACTCGATCTGATGCGCCAGGCGCTCGCCCGCAACACGGCGGGGCTGCCCCAAGCGAGCGGCACCTATCGCGACCTGCCGACCAATACCGACGATGCGATCGAGAGCGGCATCCTGATGGCGACGCTCGGCGCGATCGAGCGCATGGCGGCGCGGGCGTGCCGTCCCGTCAGCGCCGACTTTTGCGTGCTGCTTTCGGGCGGCGCCGCCGATTTGCTCGCACCCCACATCGAGCTGCCGCTCATGCGCATCGACAATCTCGTGCTCGAAGGACTCGCGCGCACGATGTTTTGCTAGCATTTCTGTTTCGCGAGCAACGAAACGTTCACAAGGGAGGGAGAACCATGACTCAGACGCGCGTCATCCTCGACGAATCCGAAATTCCGACGCACTGGTACAACATCGCCGCCGACTTGCCGAGCCCGCCGGCGCCGCCGCTCGGCCCCGACGGCCAGCCGGTTTCGCCCGACAAGATGCTCGCGATCTTTCCCGGCCCGATCCTCGAACAGGAGATGAGCGCACAGCGCTGGATTCCGATCCCCGAGGAAGTACGCCAGGTCTATGCCCTGTGGCGACCAAGTCCCCTGTGCCGCGCCGCGCGGCTGGAGCAGATGCTCGGCACGCCGGCGAAGATCTTCTACAAGTACGAGGGCGTCTCGCCGGCCGGTTCGCACAAGCCCAATTCCGCCGTGCCGCAGGCTTACTTGAACAAGATCGCCGGCACGCAGCGGCTGGTGACCGAGACCGGCGCCGGCCAGTGGGGCTCGTCGCTCGCGCTCGCCGGCCAGATGTTCGGTCTGCCGGTGCGCATCTACATGGTCAAGGTGAGCTACGAGCAGAAGCCTTACCGGCGCCTGATGATGCAGACCTGGGGCGGCGAGGTGCTGGCCAGCCCGACCAACCAGACCCAGGCCGGCCGCGACGTGCTGGCGAAGGACCCGGAGAATCCCGGCAGCCTCGGCATCGCGATCTCGGAAGCCGTCGAGGAGGCGGTGACGGTGCCCGGCACCAAGTATGCGCTGGGTTCGGTGCTCAATCACGTGATCCTGCACCAGACCGTCATCGGGCTGGAAGCCAAGAAGCAGTTCGAGAAGCTCGGCCTGTATCCCGACATGGTGTTCGCGCCCTGCGGCGGCGGCTCGAACTTCGGCGGCGCGGCCTTTCCCTTCCTCGCCGACAAGGCGGCGGGCGACAAGCGTGCCGAGAAGCTGCGCTGCGTCGCCGTCGAGCCGGCCTCGTGCCCGACGCTGACCAAGGGCGTCTATGCCTACGACTATGGCGATGCGACCGGCTATACGCCGCTGATGAAGATGTATACGCTCGGCCACGACTTCATGCCGCCGGGCATCCACGCCGGCGGCCTGCGCTATCACGGCGATTCCCCGCTCGTCTCGCAGCTCTACCACGAGAAGCTCATCGAAGCGGTCGCCGTGCCGCAGGTGGCGACCTTCGAAGCGGGCGTGATGTTCGCGCGTGCCGAGGGCATCATCCCGGCGCCCGAATCCTGTCACGGCATCCGCGCCGCGATCGACGAGGCGCTGCGCTGCAAGCAAAGCGGCGAACCGAAGGTGCTGTTCTTCAATCTCTCCGGCCACGGCCACTTCGACATGACGGCCTATGAAAGCTACTTCGCCGGCAAGCTCGAGGACTTCGAATATCCGGACGAGGCGATCCAGGCCTCGCTCGCGCATCTGCCGAAAGTGGGGTGAGTCCAGCGCATGCGGCTTGCATTCCTCGTCCTGCTCATCGCCAACATCCTGCTCCTGTTCTGGGGACAGGGCTATCTCGGCCAGCAGCAGGCGGGGCGCGAGCCGGCGCGCCTTGAGCAGCAGCTCGCGCCGGAGAAGCTGCACGTCGTGAAGGCCAAATAACCGCATGCCCTTCGTCGTCGGCCTGACGGGCGGCATCGGCAGCGGCAAGAGCGCGGCCGCCGAGCGTTTCGCGGCGCGCGGCGCCGCGATCGTCGATACCGATGCGATCGCGCACGAACTGACCGCGCCGGGTGGCGCGGCGATCGAACCGATCCGCTTGGCTTTCGGTGATGCGCTGCTGACCGCCGAGAGTGCGCTCGACCGGGCCGCGATGCGCCGCCTCGTCTTCGCCGATGCGGCGGCGCGAGAGCGGCTCGAAGCCATCTTGCATCCGCTGATCCGCGCCGAGAGCGAGGCGCGGTTGTGCCGTCTCGCCAGCGCCGACTATGCGGTCCTCGTCGTGCCGCTGCTGGTCGAAACGGGTGACTACCGCTCGCGTGTCGACCGCGTCTGCGTCGTCGATTGCCCCGAAGCACTCCAGCTCGCCCGGGTGATGGCCAGGAGCGGCCTGTCGCGCGACGAGGTGCTGGCGATCCTCGCCGCGCAGGCGAGCCGGGCCCAGCGTCTCGCCGCCGCGGATGACGTGATCGACAACTCGCAGGGGCTGGCCGAACTCGACGCCCAGGTCGCCCACCTGCACGAAAAATACCGCACCCTGGCGAAACTTCGTGAGGAATCGGCGCGAACCCCATGATTGCGGTAGGTTTCCATGCGAAATCCGGTTGAGATTCGGGGATATTTCGGTCAGAATTCATCAATTGACCCACGAGCCGCCGCGTGATCACTTACGATTACCCTCTAAACGAGCGCATCCGCACCTTGTTGCGGCTCGAGGATCTGTTCGACCGCGCCACCCATTTCGTGCGCTCGGACGATCCGGAATCGCACCATGTCGCGCTGGTCACGCTGTTCGACATTTTCGAGGTGGTCAGCCGAGCGGACCTGAAGATCGACCTGGTCCAGGAGCTCGAACGTCAGCGCCAGACGCTGCTCACCTTCCGCAACAATCCCGACATTTCCGAAGAGGCGTTGAATGGCGCCCTCTACGAAATCGAGCAGGCCTCCGCGGCATTGCTGGCGATGCAGGGCAAGACCGGCCAGCACCTGCGCGAGAACGAATGGCTGATGAGCATCAAGAACCGCACCGGCATTCCCGGCGGCGTCTGCGAATTCGATCTGCCCGCCTATCACTATTGGCTCAACCGCGATCCGGGCCAGCGTCGCGGTGACCTGGAGGGCTGGATCGGGCCGCTGCTGCCGATCCGCGAGGGCCTGGGCATCGTGCTGCGTCTGCTGCGCGCCTCGGGTCATCCGGAGCAGCAGTGCGCGGCGCACGGTGTCTTCCAGTTGATGCTCTCGGGGCGCACCGCCCAGCTGATCCGCCTGCGCGTGCCCAGGAGTCAGGCCGCCGTGCCGGAGATCAGCGCCAACAAGTATGCGCTCAACATCCGCTTCACCGTGCCGGACACGGAAATGCGTCCCCGTCAGACCGAAACCGACATCCATTTCGAGCTGACCTTCTGCAATCTGTGAAAGCGCCGCGCATCGTCCAGTGCCCGCATTGCGGCAAGCCGGTCGAATGGGGGCCGCAGAGCCCGTTTCGGCCCTTCTGCTCGGAGCGCTGCAAGAAGATCGACCTCGGCGCCTGGGCGAACGACGAATACCGCATTCCGGGTGCGGCGCCGCCCGACGACTTCAGCGCGCCGGATCCGGACGCCACGCCGCGCGGATAGCGGCGATGCCCTGCGCGCCGGCGGCCATGGCGACCGGCAGATCGGCAGACGACAGGCCGCCGATCGCATACACCGGCAGCGGCAGATCACTGATCAGTTCCGCGAAGCGCTCCCAGCCGATGCCGGCATCATCCGGATGGCTCGCCGTCGGCTTGACCGGCCCCATCACGGCGAAGTCCAGACCCAGGCGGGCGGCGTGTTCCAGCTCGTGCCGCTCGTGGCAGGAGGCGGCGACGAGCGGGAAGGGCGGACGCCGGTCGAGCGCCAGCAGCTGCCGCGCCGGCAGGTGCAGGCCGTCGGCGCCGATCGCACGGGCGAGCTGCGCGTCGCCATTGACCAGCACGCGTGCACCGTGTTGCCGGCAGCGCGCGAGCGCCGCGGCGGCGAAGGATTCGCGCTGCATTTCGGGCAGGGCGGCTTCGCGCAGCTGCACGAGCTTGAGGCCACGCGCCAGCGCCGCGTCGAGCAGGGCGAGTTGTTCGCCAACTCCTATCTGCCAGGCATGGGTGATGCCATAGACATCGGGGAGCGTGAGCGCGGCGAGCACCGGCGCGTTGGCGGGCAGCATCGGCGCGACGTTCAATGCACCGGGCTTCTGC
Source organism: Rhodocyclaceae bacterium (assembly GCA_013388985.1). GTDB lineage: Bacteria > Pseudomonadota > Gammaproteobacteria > Burkholderiales > Rhodocyclaceae > Sulfuricystis. The sequence continues at coordinate 30,239 of JACAEF010000026.1, read as the reverse complement.
CAGGCGAGTGCGTCATGGACGTGGTCGGCGATCTCGCCGTGCCAGGCCGTGACGCGAAAGAAATGCAGCCGCACGTGCGCGTGTTCATAGACGTGCTCGCGCACGATCCACGGCGTGAAGGCGACCACCTCGATGCCGAGTTCTTCATGCAGCTCGCGCACCAGCGCGTCGCGCGGCGACTCACCCGCCTCGACCTTGCCGCCCGGGAATTCCCAGTAGCCGGGGTAGAAGGTGCCGGGCGCACGCCGGCCGAGCAGGAAGCACCCGTCATCGCGGAAGATGATGGCTGCTGCGACCCCGACGATTTTCACTTCAGCCGGCCCGCGTAATCCCGCGCGAACTGCCAGGCCACCCGGCCGGAGCGCGAGCCGCGTTGCAGGGCCCATTGCAGCGCCTCCTGCCGTGCCGCGAGCGCCGAGTTTTCATCGACGCCGAACTGTCGCAGCCAGTGCACGCAGATGTCGAGATAGTGATCCTGGTCGAACGGATAGAACGACAGCCACAGGCCGAAGCGCTCGGAGAGCGAGATCTTTTCCTCGGTGGTCTCGCCGGGGTGGATTTCGCCTTCCGCGCCGCGCGTGACTTCGAGGTTCTCGCTCATCCGCTCGGGCATCAGGTGGCGGCGGTTCGAGGTCGCGTAGATCAAGAGGTTCTCCGGCGCGCCGGCGATCGAGCCGTCCAGCGCGCTTTTGAGCGCCTTGTAGCCGGGTTCGGACGCCTCGAAGGAGAGATCGTCGCAAAACACGATGAAGCGCTCGGGCCGGTCGGCGACGAGGTCGATGATCTGCGGCAGATCGACGAGGTCGTCGCGGTCGACCTCGATCAGGCGCAGGCCCTTTTTCGCGAACTTGTCGAGCACGCCTTTGACCAGCGAGGACTTGCCGGTGCCGCGCGCGCCGGTGAGCAGCACGTTGTTGGCGGGCCGGCCGGCGACGAACTGGCGCGTGTTGCGTTCGATCGCCGCCTTCTGTTCATCGACGCCTTTCAGGTCGGCGAGCCGGATGCGGTGCGGATGATGCACCGGCTCCAGACGGCCGCGCCAGCGGTAGGCGATGGCGCTCCAGTCGGGCGGCGCGGGCGGGGTGGGCAGCAGCGCCTCGGCGCGCGCGACGAGCGCTTCGAGGCGGGTGATCAACGATTCGAGACCTTGCATCGGGTAAGCTTCCGGCAATGAAGAAACGCAATTTAGCACTCTCTGCCTTGATTCTCGCCCTGGCCGGCTGCGCGGCGGTGCCGCCCGCCTGTCCGCCCTGTCCTTCGGTCGAAGCGCCCAGGCCGGCCGTCAAGCCGCTCCAGCCGGCGAGCTGGGCCGATCTGCCGGGCTGGGATAACGAGGATCATGCCAGCGTGCTGGAGCTCTTCAAGGCGCAATGCGCCCTGCTCGCCAAACGGCCCTTGTGGCTGTCGACCTGTGAGTCGGCCCAGAAAGTCGGCGCTGGTGACAATGAGAGCGTCCCACCGGGCGTCGACTCGTTGCGGAAAGTCGGCGCTGGTGGGACGGCACCCGGCGCCGCGAAAGCATGGTTCGAGGAAAATTTCCGCCCCTGGCAGCTCGTCAATCCAGACGGGCAGCGTGAAGGGCTCGTCACCGGCTATTACGAACCCGTGATCCGCGGCAGCCGCACGCGAAAGCCACCGTATCTGACTCCGGTGTTCGGTCCGCCGGACGATCTGATCGTCGTCGATCTCGCCGGCCTCTATCCCGAACTCAAGAACCTGCGGTTGCGCGGCCGTCTCGAAGGCCGGCGGCTGGTGCCCTACTATAGCCGCGCCGAATGGGCCGCCGAAGAAGCGCGCCGCGCCGATCGGGCGTTGCTGTGGACGGACGATCCGATCGCATTCTTCTTCCTGCAGATCCAGGGCTCCGGCCAGGTCGAACTGGACGATGGCCGCCGCATCCGCATCGGCTATGCCGACCAGAATGGCCATCCGTACCGTTCGATCGGCAAGTGGCTGATCGAGCGCGGCGAACTGCAGGTGCACGAAGCCTCGATGCAGGGCATCCGCGCCTGGGCCGAACGCAATCCACAGCGGCTGAAAGAACTGCTCGACGTCAATCCGAGCCTGGTCTTCTTTCGGGAGCTGCCGGTGGAAGGCAGCGGCCCTCCCGGGGCCTTGGGCGTGCCGCTGACGCCGCAGCGCAGTCTCGCCGTCGATCCGCGTTTCATTCCGCTGGGCGCGCCGGTCTGGCTCGCGACGACCCGGCCGAACGGCGGAGAGGCGCTCACCCGGCTGATGCTCGCACAGGATACCGGCGGGGCGATCCGGGGCCCGGTGAGGGCCGACTTTTACTGGGGCAGCGGCGCCGAAGCAGGGGAGTTCGCTGGGAGGATGCGGCAGCAGGGAAGCCTGTGGGTGCTGTTGCCCCGCTGGCACACGCCTTGAGCCGGATCGCGCGCGAAACCCGGATATTTGCTAGGATAGCGCGCCGAAGGGAGCGCGGTCCTGAATAAACTAAAGTATAAGGCGCTAGTGTTCTTCGTCGGCATCGTCACCATGCTCATGGTGGTGCTGACGGCGTTGTCCGCGCTGAGCTACCGTCGCTTCTCGCTCTACACGGCCGAGCGTCATGCACGCTCGGTGGCCGAAACCGTCAAGGTGGGGCTCACCGAGAGCATGATCAACGGCACGATCGACAAGCGCCAGCAATTCCTCGCCCGTCTCGCGGGCGTTCCCGGCGTCCTGCGGGTGCAGGTCATCCGCGGCCCCGCCGTCGTCAATCAGTTCGGCCCTGGTTTGTCGCACGAAAAAGCGACGAATGGCGTCGACAAGGTGCTCGCCGGCGGCAAGGAGCAGTTCGAGATCATCGAGCTCGATGGCGAACCGGTATTTCGCGCCATCATTCCCTATGTCGCCAACGATCAGGGCGTGCCCAACTGCCTGCAATGCCATGCCGTGACGAACGGAACGGTGCTGGGCGCGGTGATCATCGACATCTCTCTCAGGGAAGTCCGTCAGGAAGGTGTTTTCTCCGTCGCCACCGTCAGCTTCGCCGTGCTGGTGGCCGCGTTGCTTTCCCTCTTCCTGCTGCGGCGGATGCTCAATCCGCTGTCGGAAACCGCCCAGGCGGTGCGCGAAGTCACCTCGCAGGCCGTCGGCGGCAATTTCTCCGGCCGCATCCGCCAGACCAGCACCGACGAGGTCGGCGCGATCGCCGAGAACATCAACAAGCTGATGAGCTTCCTCGATCGCGAGATCGCCACCATCCGCGCGCGTGTCGGCCAGCTGATGGGGCAGCACACAGGGACGAGCGGCAATCAGTTGGTGCTCACCGCCGAGATGGTCGAGAGTCTCGTCGAGGCATCGCAATTCAAGCAGGCGATCGAGGAAGATCAGTCCAAGCACGACATCTACCGGCGTCTGGGCGATGTCCTCGAAAAGAAATTCAACTTCAGCCGCTATTCGATCTACGAGATCGCCAACAGCAAGAACCGCATGACGCCGATGCTGGTCGACGGCGAAATGGGGGCGAACTGCCGCTGGTGCGACCCGCAGGTGCTGGTCGACGCGAGCTTCTGCCGTGCCAAGCGCACCGGCCACGAGGTGAATGCGATCGATTACCCGGGGCTATGCACGATGTTCCGCCCCGGATCGGCGGGCGATACCCATATCTGCCTGCCGATCATCCAGTCCGGCATGGCCGGCTGCGTGACGCAGATCGTCGTCTCGGCCGAAGAAGCGGCGCTCACCCGCCTGATGGCGCCATTCGTTTCCGTCTATCTGCGCGAGGCCGGCCCGGTGCTGGAAGCCAAGCGCCTGATGGAGCATTTGCGCGAGAACGCGCTGCGCGACGCGATGACCGGCCTCTACAACCGCCGCTTCCTGGAGGAATACGTGAGCGCGCTGGTGGCCGGCAGCCAGCGCAGGAAGAGCCCGTTCTCGGTGCTGATGCTCGATCTCGATTTCTTCAAGCAGGTCAACGACACGCACGGCCACGAGGCCGGCGACAAGGTGATCAAGACGCTCGCCGACATCCTGCTGCGCAACGTGCGCGCCTCCGACATGGCGGTGCGCTACGGCGGCGAGGAATTCCTGATCCTGCTGACGGACACCGGCGCGGAAGGCGCCCTGAAGGTGGCCGAGAAGATCCGCGCCGAGGTGGAAGCCACCAAGATTCCGCTGCCGGGCGGCATGCTGCAAAAGACCCTCTCGATCGGCGTGGCCGAGTTCCCGGGCGATTCGGACAGCTTCTGGCAGGTGGTCAAATTCGCCGACGTGGCGCTCTACAAGGCCAAGTCCACCGGCCGCAACAAGGTGGTGCGCTTTACGCCCGACATGTGGGATCCGGAATCTCATTACTGAAAAACGCACCATTTTCGTGCGAGCCTTGCACGCGGATGGTGCGGCGCGTTGCTCGGGTTTTGTCAAGGCATTGATTGGCAAGCGGTTCGATTCTGGAATGCTTGTTGCTTCATGTGTGCTCATTTGTGATTTCGGGGCACCCAAATGGAGCAATTCAAGACTTCCGCCGACGTGCTGTTCATCCTGCTCGGCGCGATCATGATCCTGGCGATGCACGCGGGCTTCGCCTTTCTGGAGCTCGGCACCGTGCGTCGCAAGAACCAGGTCAATGCGCTGGTCAAGATCCTGGCCGATTTTTCGGTCTCCACCCTCGCTTACTTCTTCATCGGCTATGGCATCGCCTATGGCGTGCATTTCTTTTCCGGCGCCGGGACGTTGATGGCGAAAAACGGCTATGACCTCGTCAAGTTCTTCTTCCTGCTCACTTTTGCCGCCGCGATCCCGGCCATCGTCTCCGGCGGCATCGCCGAACGGGCGAAATTCCATCCGCAGCTCGCCGCCACCTTCCTGCTCGTCGGCTTCGTCTATCCGTTCTTCGAAGGCATCGCCTGGAACCAGGCCTTCGGCATCCAGGCCTGGCTTGCGGCTACCTTCGGCGCGGAATTCCACGACTTCGCCGGCTCGGTGGTGGTGCATGCCGTCGGTGGCTGGATCGGCCTTGCGGCGGTGTTGATGCTCGGCGCGCGGCGCGGCCGTTACCACAAGGACGGCGGCATCGCCGGCGGGCATCCGCCGTCGTCGATCCCGTTTCTGGCGCTGGGCGCCTGGATCCTGATCGTCGGCTGGTTCGGCTTCAACGTGATGAGCGCACAGACCTTGGAAAAGATTTCCGGCCTGGTGGCAATGAATTCGTTGCTGGCGATGGTCGGCGGCACCCTCGTCGCCCTCGTGATGGGCAAGAACGACCCAGGCTTCGCGCACAACGGCCCGCTCGCCGGGCTGGTGGCCGTCTGTGCAGGCTCGGACCTGATGCATCCGCTCGGCGCGCTGGTGACGGGCGGCCTCGCCGGCGGCTTGTTCGTCGTGATGTTCACGATCACCCAGAACCGCTGGAAGATCGACGACGTGCTCGGCGTCTGGCCGCTGCACGGACTATGCGGCGCGTGGGGCGGCATCGCCGCGGGAATCTTTGGCAGCGAGGCGCTCGGCGGCCTAGGCGGCGTGGCCTTCATGAGCCAGCTCGTCGGCACGCTGCTGGGCGTGCTGATCGCGTTCGTCGGCGGACTTGCCGTCTATGGCGGATTGAAGGCCACGGTCGGCATCCGACTCGATGCCGAAGAAGAGTTCAACGGCGCCGATCTGACCATCCACAAGGTATCGGCCAGCGCCGAGCGCGAGACGCTGTGGTGAAAATCGGCGCTGGCGGAAATGAGAGCGTCCCGCCGGGCGCCGCCTCACCTCGGAAAGTCGGCGCTGGCGGAAATGAGAGCGTCCCGCCGGGCGCCGCCTCACCTCGGAAAGTCGGCGCTGGCGGGACGGCACCCCCGCATGTCCCGCCGCCTATTTGACGTTCGCGCTACCCTTGTCGAGCGCTTTTTCGAGCATCGCCGCCGGCATGTAGCCCGGAATGCGCGTCCCGTCGGCGAAGATCATCGCCGGCGTGCCGCGGACGTTCAGCTTGCGGCCCAGCGCGACGACCTTGTCGATCGGGTGGCTGCAATTGGCGGAAGCCGGCTGCTTGCCATCGAGCATCAGCTCGTTCCAGGCCTTGGCGCGATCGCTGGCGCACCAGACGTTCTTCGATTTCTCGGCCGAGTCCGGTGAGAGGATCGGATAGAGGAAGGTATAGATCGTCACGTCGCTGACGCTTTGCAGCTCCTTGGCCAGCTTGCGGCAGTAGGTGCAGTTCGGGTCTTCGAAGGTGACCAGCACCCGCTTGCCGTTGCCCTTGACCTGCTTGATCGCCAGATCAAGCGGCAGCTCGGAGAACTTGACCTGCGAGAGCTTCTGCTTGCGCTCCTCGGTGAGGTTCTTCTTCGCCTGCACGTCGAGCACGTCGCCGTTGATCAGGAAGCCGACCTTCTCGTCGGTGTAGAGCAGATCGCCGCCGATCTGGATTTCATAGAGATTGAATTTGTCGAGCTTGCGCACCGCGTCGGCCTTGATGCCGGGGCCGAACAACTCAGTGAGCACCGGATCGACGGCCTTCTTGACTTCCGCTTCGCCGGCCAGCGCAGCCTGGGCGAGAACCAAGGCAGCGAGGCTGCCGACGATTGCTTTTATCTTCATGGAATCTCCGAAGTTGGGGTAACGACATTCAGCCCATCGCATAGCGGGCGAGCGCGTCCTTTATGACCGGCAGGCGGTCGAAAAGGTTCATGCCCAGGTTGCGCAACGCGGCGATGGGCAGTTGCGGCGCGGCGAACAGGCGCTGCAGGCCGTGAGTGACGGATTGTAGCGCGACGACTTCCTCGCGCCGGGCGCGCTCATGGCGGCGCAGCCAGGCGAGATCACCGCAATCGACGTGCTCCGGGCAGGCGGCGAGTATCTCCGCGAGGCTCTTCGCATCCTGGAAACCGAGGTTGATGCCGTGGCCGGAGAGCGGATGGATCGTGTGCGCCGCATCGCCGATCAGCGCCAGCCTGGGTGCTACGGTCTGCGGCGCGCGCATCAGCCGCAGCGGAAATGCCGCCGGTGGCGTCACCAGCTCCAGCGCGCCGAGCTGGTAGAAGCCCGCTGCGGCGACCCGCTCGCAGAACGACGTGGGGTCGAGCGCCAGCAACTCCTGCGCGTGCGCGGTCGGCGTCGACCAGACGATCGAGATCAGATCGCCGGGCAGGGGCAGGTAGGCGAGGATGCCATCGCTGCGGAACCATTGCCAGGCAGTGTCAAGATGCGGCTGGCTGGTGCGGAAATTCGCCACCACGCCCATCTGGTCGTAAGGCTGGAATTCGACCTCGATGCCGGCGGCCGCGCGCGTCCAGGAATCCGCGCCATCGGCCGCGACGATCAGCCTGGCGCTCAGTGTGCGGTGATCGGTCAGCTCCAGCATCGCCTCGGTATCGCCGATGTCGAGCAGCGCGGGCGTGGCCGGGCAGAGCAGATCGACATTGCCCTGACGCTTCGCGGTTTCCCACAGCTCGCCCTGCAGCAGCGAGGCTTCCATGATCCACGCCAGCGCCTCCACCCCGCTGGCATAAGCCGAAAACTCCAGCGCACCGCCACGGTCGCCGTGCACCGACATCCGCGCAACCCTCTGACAGCGTGTCAAATCGAGGTGTCGCCAGATGCCGATCTCATCGAGGAAACGCGTGTTGGCTGGGCTGATCGCATACACGCGCGTATCCCAGCCCGTCGGCCGCATGGGCGGCTGTGCTTCGACGACGGCGATTTTCAGGCGGCTCTTGCGCAGCGCCACCGCCAAGGCCAGCCCGGCGAGCCCCCCGCCGACGATGATCAGGTCGTAATCCATGCGCGCATTGTCGCGTCCCGCGCCGAACTTGACAAGGCCGGCAGCCGCCCGGGATAATTCCGCCCCTTCGTGGTGATGTAGCTCAGCTGGTTAGAGCGACGGATTCATAATCCGTAGGTCGAGGGTTCAAGTCCCCCCATCACCACCAGTATTCATGCGGCCCTCCACTCGGAGGGCCGTTTTCGTTCCCGATGGCGGTAGGCGCGCAGTCATCCGGCCAGCGTTCAGCCGATTTTGATGGGTACGAAAAGACGCTGTCCGTCGCGCTGGATGAGCAACGCCATGTTCTTTCCGGCGTGTTCGATCCGGCTGCGCAACTGGTCGAAGCCGTCGACCGGGTGGCCATCGACCGAGACGATGATGTCGCCTGGCCGGATGCCGGCACGCGCGGCAGGGCCATCAGCCACCTCCTCGACGACCAGGCCATGCTCGGTTTCCGCCGCGCGTTTTTCGGATGGGGACAACGGACGCACTGCCAGTCCGAGTTTTCCACCTCGAGCGGTGAGGCTCTTGTCAGCGGCACTGGCCAGATCCGTGAGTTCGCCCGTCGTGACGGTAATCATCTTCGTTTTGCCGTGACGCCAGATTTCGAGATGGGATTCGCTTCCGGGCTGGGTGGCGGCGACCAATGCGGGCAGGGTGGAAGAACGGTCGATGGTTTGGCCATTGAATTTCAGGATCACGTCGCCCGCTTCTATGCCAGCTTTGGCTGCTGGGCTATTGGGTTCGACCGACGAAACCAGGGCGCCTTGCGGCTTATCGAGGCCGAACGACTCGGCCAGGCCCTGATTGACCTCCTGGATCGTCACACCGAGCTTGCCGCGGCTTATCTTGCCTTTGCTGAGGAGCTGCTGTTCGATGTTCATCGCTACATCGATGGGGATGGCGAACGACAATCCCTGATAGCCTCCCGAGCGGCTATAGATTTGCGAATTGATGCCGATCACTTCGCCTTTGCCGTTGAACAATGGCCCGCCCGAGTTGCCCGGGTTGATGGCCACATCGGTCTGCATGAAAGGCACATAGCCTTCATCCGGTAGAGTGCGTGACTTGGCCGAAATGATGCCGGCAGTGACGCTGTTCTCGAACCCGAATGGGGAACCGATGGCCAGCACCCATTCGCCAACCCGGGCTTCCTGGGGATTGCCGATTTTCACTGTTGGCAGGTTCTTGGCATCGATGCGCAGCACGGCGACATCGGTGATCCTGTCCGCGCCGACGACTTTGGCCTTGAATTCGCGTTTGTCGGTGAGTTTTACGATGACTTCGTCCGCATCCGCGACGACATGCGCATTGGTAAGGATGACTCCGTCGGGGCTGACGATGAAGCCCGAACCTTGGCCTTGCTTGGGGATCCTGCCGTTGCCGTGCGGGGTTGGAATGGCAAAGCGTTTGAAGAAATCCGGAAATGGCGAATCGTCGCCGAAATCGGGAAGCTCTGGCTGCGCCACCTTCATCGTTCCCGATACGCTGATATTGACGACCGCGGGACCATTGGCGGCGACGATGTCGGAGAAATCCGGAATGCTGGCCGCGCCACGGGAGGGGGCCGCAGTGACCGGGGGCAAGGTTTGCGAGCTGGCATGGGCGCCCGGCAGGCCGATGTGGTCATGAACGGCATAGCCTGTCGAAAAGGTGGCCAGCAAGGCGATCAGGAGCGCGGTTTTCCGCGTAGCGATGGTCTTCATTTCATCCTCGTGAGAGCTGTCGAGTGGTGGTGGGTCGGGGTAAGGTGGAGGATCGGATGAGGGAGGCGGCATCCGATCCTCCCGGGAAATGGCAGGGGGTTTCCATTTCCCGAAGAAACTCCGGCAAGGATATTGCCCGCGACGGACGAGAACAGTGGCGAGTCTGGTGATTCATTGCGCTGCTGCATGTGTCGTCGAAGAATGCTCTTGAGATGATGCGGACCAGACCGAGTTCAAAAGCTTTTTGTAACGAGATTTTTCTCGCCAATGCGATGGTCGCGGATGCTTTACCATATGAAGCAGATGCTGTCAGGGGGAAGCTGGCAGCCTACAAAACCTGCGATTGCCATCATGCACCAGCCCAGAATCTATCTTGCATATCTTGCCTTGTGCCTCGTTGCCTTGGATGCGGCGGCATTGAGCCCGGCCGACATCCCCCTGATCGCCCGGAATGCACAACGTGGCGATGATGCCTCACAGGTGCTTCTCGCCACGGCGTACCTCGATGGGGATGGTGGTCTGGCCAAGGACCCGGTACTCGCTGCGCACTGGTATGAGCTCGCCGCTTTGCAGGGCAACAGCTTTGCGCAAGAGAGAATTGCCGATCTCTACCTGGCGGGTACCGGAGTCAGGCAGGACCCGCGCCTGGCTTTCGATTGGATGCTGAAGTCAGCCGAAAGAGGCAACCTGCGTGCGCAGGTCAAGCTCGCGCAAATGTATCAACAGGGGACGGGCACCGCGAGCGATCCGGAAAAAGCACGTTTCTGGCTCGAGCGTGCCGCCGTCGAAGGCAGCGCCGAAGCCCAGTATCTGCTGGGCAAGATGGATCATGCCGCCGCTGCCGATCGCTCGGGAAGGCTCCAGGCCCGTACTTGGCTGGAGAGGGCCGCCAAGCAAGGTTATGACAAAGCAATCATGCTGCTCAACGAAATCGAAAGTCTCGGTTACGGCGCCGAGGAGAGCTGGCACCGGCGTCTTCCCGATATCCGGAAACTTGCCGAGGATGGCGATCCCGAAGCCGAATATCAGCTGGCGATCAGATACGAGCATGGCACCGGTGGCGTCGCCCAGAACATCGGCGAGGCCGTACGCTGGTATGAGCGTGCCGCGGAACATGGCAACCGCATGGCCATGCTTGCCTTGAGCCATCTCTACGCCAGTGGCAATGGCGTGGCGGTCGATGCCGCCAAGGCCAAAGCATGGGCCGAGCGCGCCGACGCGGCGAAACCACGTGCCCCGGGCCGTTGATTGCCTTCATTCACCCAGCTACGACAGATGGACCCCGCTGCCCTACTCCGCATCATCCTCGAATTCCAAACCGACATCGCCTGCTTCGTGCTGAGCCTGCTCATCGTGGCAGCCTACTATATTCTCCATGCCATACGAGTGAAGAAGGATGCCTCCTATTCGATCCATTTCGTGAATGGCGTCGTGCGCCGCGCGTGGGTCGAGCACGTCATGCGCAATCCGGGCAAGGACGTCATGGCAGTTCAGACGCTGCGCAACTTCATCATGAACGGCATCCTGATGGTTTCCACCACCTCGCTGCTGATCGTCGGCACGCTCACCTTGTCGGGGCAAACCGAAAACATTGCGCGCAGCTGGCATGTCATCAGCCTGGGCGGTTCGCATTCCGCAGAGCTGTGGATCGTCAAGATCATGTGCCTGCTGGCGGATTTTCTCGTCGCGTTCTTCAGTTACGTCATGTCGATCCGGCTGGCCAATCATGTCCTGTTCATGGTCAACGTGCCGCGGGAAGTCTATGGCCAGCAACAGGCCTTGTCGCCCGAGGCGGTGGCGCTGCGCCTGAACCGCGCCGGTCAATTCGTCGCCATCGGCACACGCGCCTATTTCTTTGCCATTCCGCTGGTGTTCTGGCTCTTCGGCCCGATCTACATGCTCGTGGCGACGATCGGAACCGTGATCATCCTCTCCCGCCTCGACCGTCACAGGCAAGGCATTTAGCATCGCTTGCCTCCGGATCCGCCATGCCGTTGATGCCGGTCTTCGTCTGCGCTACGCTTGTCATCGCCACGACACTCATGCATTACGAGTCGTTACGCATCATCTCGGCCGTGATCCAGCGCGTCACTAGTCACGGCCGGTTGCGCGTCCTTTTCAGCATGTTCGCGATATTCGCCGCCCACATGCTGGAGATAGCGTTGTACGCCATCGCTTATTACCTGCTCCGGGACGAGTTCGGGATGGGAAATTTTGGCGGGAATTTTTCCAACACCTTTTCCACCTTCCTTTATTTCTCCGCTGAAACCTTCACTTCCGTGGGGCTGGGCGACATCTTCCCCACCGGCCCCTTGCGCATGGTCTGCGGAATCGAAGCGCTCAATGGCCTGCTGTTGATCGGCTGGTCCGCATCATTCACCTTTGTGAACATGGAACGCTTCTGGCGCGACGACGATGCCGACGGCAGTGCCAAGCAGGCGGCAATCACTGCGGCTCCGGCCGCTGTCAATGACGACATCAATCTCCGCTGAGGATTGCCGTTCTTCAGACCTGGAAACCGAGCCACAAGACGAGACCCTCGCCGAGATCGCGCCACAGCCCCGGCGGATGGGCCACATAGGGGTGCGCGGTTTCCAATTCGCGCTCGAACCAGGCCATGAAGCGGCCGACATCGGCGGCGTCGTGAAAAGCGCACATCAGCTCGTAATTGAGAAACAGGCTGCGACTGTCCAGGTTCGCGCTGCCGGCGAGGGCGAGCACATCATCGACGACCACCAGCTTGGCGTGCAGCATTCCTGGCGCCAGCCACAGCCTGACGCCGGCATCGGCGAGGATGCGCAGGGAACGATGGCGCGCGATGTCGGCGAGGCGGTGATTGGATCGGGCGGGCAGCAGCAGATCCACGCGCACACCGCGGCGGGCCGCCAGCGCGAGCGCTGACGACAGAGACTCGTCCAGCACCACGTAAGGCGATGCCAGTGCGATCCGCGCGCGCGCCCGATAGGCGGCGGCCATCAAGAGTTCATGCACCGTATCTTCGGCCCGGTCGGGCCCGGAAGCCACCAGCTGGGCGCAAGGGTCGCAAGCCGGCTCCACGGCAACATGCGCGGGGGCGCCAGACGCCCCGCCGTTGCCGCGGGCAAACGACCAGTCGCTTTCGAACAGCCGGGCCGCCTGGCGGACGAACTCGCCGCGCAGATCGAAGCTCAGATCGCGCCAGGGCATCTGTCCTGCATGTCCCGTAAAGTATTCCGCGGCCAGATTGCGCCCTCCGCACCAGAGCCGTTCCGTGGCATGGCCTGCGTCGGCGACCACGAGTTTGCGGTGGTTGCGCAGATTGACACGGCCCCTGAGCGGCGAATGCAGGAGGGGGACGAACAGCACGACCGCCACGCCCGCCGCCTGCAGCGCCGGCAAGTCGGGACGGCTGTGGAGCCGGCAACCCACGCCGTCGAGCAACAGCCTGACCCGCACACCGGCGCGGGCCCGCTCGGCCAGATGCGCAGCGATCACCGTCCCGACCTCGTCGCGCGCGAACGCGAAGGTGCAGACATCCAGCGTATGTTCCGCAGCGTCGATCACCTGCAGCAACGCGCGCAACGCATCGGCGCCATCGGCATGAATCCTCAACTCGCGGTAACAAACGGGCGCGGGAATCCGCAACGCCGCCGCCATCACGGCCGGCCAATCGCGTTCCGTCGTTTCCGCGGCCCTGGGCAACGGCGGGAGCCGGCCGGGACGGACGCGCTTGCGCGTGCCGAAAACCAGATAAAGCGGAAGCGCCGCATAAGGCATCAGCAAGATGAACAGCACCCAGCCGATGGCGGCAGAAGGGTGCCGGCGCTGCTGCAGGACGTGACTGGCGACGACGTAAATGAGCAAGGAGAGCGCCACCATCAGTCCATGCGCAGACGGCGAAGGAATCAGGCTGGAAGAAAACATGGCGACGCGTCAAGGATGATTGCGCCGGCGGCCGGCCGTTCTCGTCAGCCAAGAAACAGCCGGTAAGCCGGATTGTGGGACTCGTCCCAGTAGCGATAGCCGAGGTTCCTCAGGAAGGTGCGAAATTCGCGCATCTCCCGTTGCGGCACCTGCATGCCGACCAGCACGCGCCCGGTGTCGGCGCCGTGGTTGCGGTAGTGGAACAGGCTGATGTTCCAGCCGGCGCTCATCTTGTCGAGGAAATTCATCAGCGCGCCGGGGCGCTCCGGAAACTCGAAGCGGTAGAGGATTTCGTCCCGCACCTGCGGAGCATGGCCGCCGACCAGATGACGGATGTGCAGCTTGGCCATTTCGTCGTCGGTGAGGTCGAGCGTGGCGTAGCCGTGGCGGCGCAGCAGTTCGGCGAGCTTGGTCGCCTCGCCGCGGTGATGCACCTGGATGCCGACGAAAACGTGCGCTTCGCGCGGATCGTGATAGCGGTAGTTGAACTCCGTGATGTTGCGGTTGCCGATCAGCGAGACGAACTTCCGGTAGCTGCCGGGTTTTTCCGGCAGCGTGACGGCGAACACCGCCTCGCGCTGCTCGCCGACCTCGGCGCGTTCGGCGACGAAGCGCAGGCGGTCGAAATTCATGTTGGCGCCGGAAGCGACGGCGACCAGGGTTCTGCCATGCGCCTTGTGCCGCGCGGCCCAGGCCTTGGCGCCGGCCACCGCCAGTGCGCCGGCGGGCTCGAGGATCGAGCGCGTATCCTCGAAGACATCCTTGATCGCGGCGCAGATCGCGTCGGTGTCGACCAGCACCATTTCATCGACATAGTCGCGGCACAGCCGGAAGGTTTCCTCGCCGACCATCTTCACCGCCGCACCATCGGCAAACAGGCCGACCTGCTCGAGGCGCACGCGCTTGCCGGCCGCAAGCGACTTCGCCATCGCGTCGGCATCGACGGCCTCGACGCCGACGATCTTCGTCTGCGGCCGCAGGCGCTTGATGTAGGCGGCCACGCCGGAGATCAGGCCGCCGCCGCCGACGCAGCAGAACACCGCATCGATCGGGTCGGGATGCTGGCGCAGGATCTCCATGCCGATCGTGCCCTGGCCGGCGATCACGTCCGGGTCGTCGAAGGGATGCACGAAGCTGAGCTTCTCGCGCTTTTCCAGCTCGCGCGCGTGGGCATAGGCGGCGTCGTAACTGTCACCGTGGAGCACCACCTCGGCGCCGCGCTTGTTCACCGCATCGATCTTGATCTGCGGCGTGGTGACCGGCATCACGATCACCGCGCGGATGCCCAGTTTCTGCGCGGCGAGCGCGACACCCTGGGCGTGATTGCCGGCCGAGGCGCAGATCACGCCGCGCTTCCTTTGCTGCGGCGTCAGATGGGCGATCTTGTTGTAGGCACCGCGCAGCTTGAAGCTGAACACCGGCTGCATGTCCTCGCGCTTGAGCAGCATGCGGTTGCCGCTGCGGGCGGAGAGGTTCGGCGCGAATTCCAGCGGCGACTCGATGGCCACGTCATAGACGCGGGCGTTGAGGATTCTTTCCAGGTAATCCATGATGCGTGCGGGGAAATGATGAGTGCCCGCAAGGGTAACATGGGGCATGGCGTTTCTCTTCACTCCCGAGGCGAGCCTCGCCGGCCTGCTGCTCGCCAGTTTCCTGGCCGCGACGCTGTTGCCGGGCGGCTCCGAAGCGGCGTTCCTCGCCGTCGTGCTCGCTCGTCCCGAACAAGCCACAGCGGCGCTGATACTGGCGACGCTGGGCAACACGCTGGGGGGCATGACCACCTATGCCTTGGGGCGCTGGCTGCCGGCAAAAGTCGGCGCTGGCGGGAACGAGGTCGTCCCGCCGGGCGCCGTCTCGTCTCGAAAAGTCGGCGCTGGCGGGACGGCACGGGCGATCGCCTGGCTGGAGCGCCACGGCGCGCCGCTGCTGCTGTTCGCCTGGGCACCGCTGGTTGGCGACGTGCTCTGCGGCGCCGCCGGCTGGCTGCGCCTCCCCTGGTTGTCTTCGATGTTCTGGATGGCGTTCGGCAAGGGCGCGCGTTATGCCGTGCTGCTGTGGGCGGCGAGCAGTTGACGATCGGTTAGAATTTGCTGCCTTGCAGCGAACCTCGATGCCATGACCGCCCGCCTCCGGGAAATTCCCTACAACACCACCTCGTTTTCCGACCGCGAGATCGTCATCCGCCTGCTCGGCGCGGACATGTGGGCGATCCTCGACGAGCTGCGCAGCCAGCGCGTCACCGGCCGTTCCGCGCGCATGCTCTACGAGGTGCTCGGTGACATCTGGGTGGTGCGGCGCAATCCCTATCTCGAAGACGATCTGCTGGCGAGCCGCGAGCGGCGCGCGGCCTTGATCGGCGCGCTCCGGCACCGTCTCGCCGAGATCGAGAAACGCCGCCAGGGCAACGCGGCCGTGGCGCGGCTGCTGGCCGCGGCCGAAAAGGCGGTGGCGGATTTCGCCCAGTGGTTCGACGAAACGGCGGCGTTGCGCAAGAAGGTCAGAGAGCGGCTCTCCCGTCACACGCGCCGCGACAACATCTGTTTCGACGGTCTCTCGCGCGTCTCGCACGTCACCGACGCGACCGACTGGCGCGTCGAATATCCGTTCGTCGTGCTCACGCCCGACAGCGAGGAAGAAATCGCCCCGCTGGTGCGCGGCTGCATCGAGCTGGGGCTGACCATCATTCCGCGTGGCGGCGGCACGGGCTACACCGGCGGGGCGATCCCGCTCGATCCGCGCTCGGCGGTGATCAACACCGAAAAGCTGATCGACATTGGTGAGGTGGTCGAGACGGTGCTGCCGGGGCTCGACCGCCCCTATGCGACGATCCGCACCGGCGCCGGCGTGGTCACGCGCCGCGTCATGGAACGCGCCGAGGAGGCCGGCCTGGTGTTCGCCTGCGATCCGACCTCGGCCGATGCGTCCTGCATCGGCGGCAACATCGCGATGAACGCCGGCGGCAAGAAGGCCGTGCTCTGGGGCACGGCGCTCGACAACCTCGCCTCGTGGCGCATGGTGGATACCGAGGGTCGCTGGCTCGAGGTCGAGCGCCTCAACCACAATCTGGGCAAGATCCACGACCAGCAGACGGCGACCTTCCGCGTCCGCCATTTCGCCGACGACGGCAGCGTCGTGCGCGAGGAGATGCTGGAGATTCCGGGTGCCAGCTTCCGCAAGACGGGACTCGGCAAGGACGTCACCGACAAGTTCCTCGCCGGGCTGCCGGGGGTGCAGAAAGAAGGCTGCGACGGGCTGATCACCTCGGCGGTATGGATCCTGCACAAGATGCCACCCGTGCAGCGCACCGTCTGCCTCGAATTCTTCGGGCGGGTCGCGGACGCGGTGCCTGCCATCGTCGAGATCACCGACTATTTCAAGCCCGGCGGCGCGGGGCTCGCGGCCGGGGTGCAGCTGGCCGGCCTCGAGCATCTGGACGAACGTTATGTGAAGGCGGTCGGCTATGCGACCAAGGCGAAGCGTCACGGCCGGCCGAAGATGGTGCTGATCGGCGACATCGTCGGCGAAGACGAGGCGGCCGTGATGCGCGCCACCTCGGAAGTGGTGAAGATGGCCAACCGGCGCGGCGGCGAAGGCTTCATCGCGGTGACGGCGGAAGCACGCAAGCAGTTCTGGCTCGACCGCGCGCGCACCGCGGCGATCTCGCGTCATACCAACGCCTTCAAGATCAACGAGGACGTCGTCATTCCCCTGCCGCGCATGGGCGATTATTGCGACGGCATCGACCGGCTGAACATCGAGCTGTCGATCGCCAACAAGCTCGCGCTGTGCGACGCGCTGAGCGAATTCCTCCGCGGCGATCTGCCGCTGCATGTCGGCGACGCGGGGCTTTCCGGCCGTGCGCTGATCGGCGAGCGGCGCGAGCTGGCGCTCGCCGCGGTGGCCGAGGTGCGGGCGCGCTGGCAGGGATTGCTCGACGATCTCGACACGCATTTCCCGGCGCTGCAGGATCACCACCTGCGCGTCTCCTGGAAGAGCGAGCTCAAGCCGCTGCTCGAGGAAATCTTCGCCGGCGACGCCTACGGGCCGACGCGCGCGCGCATCGAGGCGATCCACCAGGAAGTGCTGCGCGGCCGCCTGTTCATCGCCCTGCACATGCATGCCGGCGACGGCAACGTGCATACCAACATCCCGGTCAACTCCGACAATTACGCGATGCTGCAGACGGCCTACCAGACCGTCGACCGCATCATGGCGCTGGCGAAGAGTCTCGGCGGGGTGATTTCCGGCGAGCATGGCATCGGCATCACCAAGCTCGATTACCTTTCCGACGCGGAACTTGCGCCCTTCCGCGCTTACAAGCACCGCATCGATCCACAGGGACATTTCAACAAGGGCAAGCTCATGCCCGGCGCGAACCTCGCCAACGCCTATACGCCGTCGTTCGCGCTGCTCGGCGTCGAATCGCTGATCATGGAGCAGTCCGAGATCGGGCGGATCGCGGACATGGTCAAGGACTGCCTGCGCTGCGGCAAGTGCAAGCCCGTGTGTTCGACCCACGTGCCGCGCGCCAACCTGCTCTACAGCCCGCGTAACAAGATCCTCGGCGTCGGCCTGCTGGTCGAGGCCTTTCTCTACGAGGAACAGACGCGGCGCGGCATTTCGCTCAAGCACTTCGAGGAATTCGGCGATGTCGCCGACCACTGCACGGTCTGTCATCGCTGTCTGAAGCCCTGCCCGGTCGATATCGACTTCGGCGACGTCTCGATCGCGATGCGCAATTTCCTGCGCCGCGCCGGCAAGAAGAAGACCTCGCCCGGCACGAAACTGGCGATGGCGTTCCTCTCCGCCACCGATCCGGCGCGCATCCGGCTGCTCAAGAGCGGCATGATCGATCTCGGTTACAAGGCCCAGCGGCTGGGACATGCCGTGGCGAAGATGTTCGGTCTGACGCAGGAGACGGTGCGTCACCCGCCCGCCTCGCTCGGCCGGCCGGAGGTCAAGGCGCAGGTGATCCATTTCCTCAACAAGCCGCTGCCGGCGAACGTGCCGCGCCGCACGGCGCGCGCCCTGCTCGACATCGAGGATGCGAGGATCATTCCGGTGATCCGCGATCCGCAGCGGGCGGCCGAGGATGGCGAGGCGGTGTTCTACTTCCCGGGCTGCGGCTCGGAGCGTTTGTTTTCCCAGGTCGGGCTCGCGACGCAGGCGATGCTCTGGCATGTCGGGGCGACGATCGTGCTGCCGCCGGGCTATCTGTGCTGCGGCTATCCGCAGACCTCGGCCGGCGAAGAAGACAAGGGCACGATGATCACGACGCAAAACCGCGTGCTGTTCCATCGCGTCGCCAACACGCTCAACTACCTCGACATCAGGACCGTGATCGTCAGCTGCGGCACCTGTCTCGACCAGCTCGAAACCTACCAGTTCGACAAGATCTTCCCCGGCTGCCGGCTGATCGACATCCACGAGTATCTGATGGAGAAAGGGGTGCGGCTCGAAGGCGTGCCTGGCACGCGCTACATGTATCACGAGCCCTGCCACACGCCGATGAAGATCTACAACGGCACGCAGGTAGCCAACCGGCTGCTCGGCCAGCGCGTCGATCTCAACGACCGCTGTTGCGGCGAATCCGGCACGCTGGCCGTGACGCGCCCCGACGTGGCGACGCAGGTGCGTTTCCGCAAGCAGGAAGAGATCATCGCCGGCATCGCGAAACTCGGCGCTGGTGAGACGGCACCGGCGACGACGAAGATCCTCACCAGCTGCCCGAGCTGCCTGCAGGGACTGGCGCGCTATCGCGAGGATGCGCCGCTCGAGGCCGACTACATCGTCGTCGAGCTCGCGCGCCACATCCTCGGCGCGGACTGGCTCGAACGCTACGTCGATGCCGCCAACGCGGGCGGCATCGAGCGGGTGCTCCTGTAAGAACCTAGCGCAGGATATCCTCGACGGCGTCGACCACCATGCTGGTGCCGACGGCGATCAGCAGGATGTCGCCGGCCACCTGCACATAGCGGTGCCGCGGCGGTGGAGGCGGCAGACGCACGAGCACCTCGGCCGGCAGCGGGTAGTAGCGCACGTCGGCCGGCAGCACATAACCGATGCGCCACTTCTTGGCATGGCCGGGAGGCACGCAGCCATTGTGTTTTTTCTTCAAGCCCGGCGGACAGTGGCCGGCATGCGCCTGCGCGCTGTAGTAGTCGATCAGGATGCGGCGCGAATCGTCGCTGAAGCGGTATGCGTAGGCTCCGCCGCGCCGATCGTCATCGTGGTCATCGCGATACTTGCGGTCGTCGTGCTTTTCGTGCTTGTTGCCATGCTTGCCGCCGCCGGCCCAGTCGGGCTTGTCGGCGAAGACGGGCGTGCTTGCGACGAGCAGGCCGGCGAGCAGCCATGCGGCAGTGGAACGGGTTCGTTTCATGAGATCCTCCTCGGTGAGTTCACTCGCCAACGTCCGCCGGCGTCAGAAAGTTGACTTCGCCGCTTTCGCGGTCGATCTCGATCACCAGCTCGCAGTATTCGGTCTGCGGCTCCACCGGTGTCGGATCGTCGGCGCAGGAACAGCCGCCGAGGATACCGGAAAAGAAGATGCCCACCTTGACGTGAATGCAGGCCGCGTCCGCCTGCGCGGCGAGCAGCACGACCGTGACCGGCTCATCGGCGACGCTGCTCGTGCCGACGAGCGCCCGCTGCAGCGGCAGCTCGTCGGCATGCTGCGAAAGTTCGCGCTTGAGCACGGCGGCGAAGTCCGCCGTGCCCCAGGCGCGCAGGGATTCGGGCAGGCGCATCAGCGCGCGGGCGCACCCGGCGGCGCGGCGCGCAGGTATTGCTTCGGCCAGGCGCGCGGCGGGCCGAGCGCCTGTGCCGCATGCAGCGGCCAGTAGGGATCGCGCAGCAGCTCGCGGCCGAGCAGCACCAGGTCGGCCTGGCCGGTGCGGACGATGTGATCGGCTTGCTGTGGCGAGGTGATCAGGCCGACGGCGGCAGTGGGAATATCGGCTTCGCGGCGGATGCGCGCGGCGAATCCGGTCTGGAAGCCCGCGCCGACCGGAATCTGCGCCCAAGGTACGAGGCCGGCGGACGAGACATCGACGAGATCGACGCCGAGGGTCTTGAGAATCCGGCACAGTTCGACCGTCTCGTCGCAGTTCCAGCCGCCCTCGACCCAGTCGGTCGCCGACAGGCGCACCAAGAGCGGCAGATGCTCCGGCCAGACCGCACGCACCGTGGCGACCACCTCGCGCGCCAGCCGGGTGCGGTTCTCGAAGCTGCCGCCCCAGGCGTCGGTACGATGGTTGGAGAGCGGCGAGAGGAACTGATGCAGCAGATAGCCATGCGCGGCATGCACTTCGACGGCATCGAAACCGGCGGCCAGCGCGCGTTTCGCCGCGGCGGCGAAGCCGTCGATCACATGGCGGATGCCGGCCTCATCGAGCGCGGTTGGTATCGCGTAACCGTCGCCGAAGGCGATCGGCGAGGGCGCGACCGGAATCCAGCCGCCTTCGTGGGACGGCAGCGTCGCCTGCTTCTGCCAGCCTAAGCCCACGCCGCCCTTGCGGCCGGCATGGGCGAGCTGGATCGCCGGCACGCAACCGTGTTCCTTGGCGAAGCGCGCGATGCGCGCGAGCGGCTCGATCTGCGCATCATTCCACAGCCCAAGGTCGCCGAAGCTGATGCGGCCTTCGGGCAAAACGCCGGTGGCTTCGACGATCAACAGCGCCGCACCGCCGATCGCGCGACTGCCGTAATGGACGAAATGCCAGTCGTTGGCCAGGCCGTCGCGCGCCGAATACTGACACATCGGCGGAATGCCGATGCGGTGGGGCAGGGTGATGTTACGCAGCTGGAGGGGTTCGAACAGGTGGGGCATGGTGCGACCTCGTGAAAGCGATGCGTCCATTTTGCCCGATAATGCCACCCATCATGATCTTCGACCTGACCCTTGCCCAGACCCTCGGCTTCCTGCTCGCCGCCTTCCTCGTCACATTGGCGCCGGGGCCGGACAACCTCGCCGTGCTGAGCCTCGGCCTCTCGCGCGGCCGCCGCGCCGGCATCGGCTTCGGTCTCGGTTGTGCGCTGGGCTGCTTCACGCATACGCTGTGGGCGAGCCTCGGCATCTCGGCCGTGCTCGCTGCCTCGGAAACCGCCTTCACGGCGCTGAAGCTCGCCGGCGCCGCCTATCTCGTCTGGCTCGGCTGGCAGGCGCTGAAGAGCCCAGGCGCGAAGTTCTCGGCCAGTGCGCATGTCGCCGACGCGACACCGCTTCCCGTCTATCTGCGCCGCGGGTTCGTCGCCAACGCGATCAACCCGAAGGTGGCGCTGTTCTTCCTCGCCTTCCTGCCCCAGTTCGTGCCGGCGGGAAGCGAACACGCTGCCGCCGATTCCGCGCTGCTGGGACTCCTGTTCGCCGCGCAGACCGTCGTCGTGTTCGGCCTCTTAGGCTGGTTCGCCGGCGCGATCGGCACCGGGCTCGTGCGCTACGGCCGCCGGCTCGATCAGGCCACCGGCGTTCTTTTCGTCGGCCTGGGATTGCGGCTGGCGATGGAGTCGCGCACATGAGGCAGGCCAGCCGCACGATCGAGATCCGCAGCAGCGGCCGCGGGCTGTTCGAATTCACCCACGAGCTACGTGCCTTCGTGCGCGAGAGCGGCCTCCGCGACGGCCTGCTCACGGTGTTTTGCCGCCACACCTCGGCTTCGCTCTTGATCCAGGAAAACGCCGATCCCGACGTGCGCCACGATCTGGAGGCCTTCTTCGCGAAGCTCTCGCCCGACGGCCAACCTGGCTGGCGTCACAACAACGAGGGGCCGGACGACATGTCGGGCCACATCCGCAGCGCGCTGACCCAGACTTCGGTTTCCATCCCGCTCGTCGGCGGCGAGCTCGCGCTCGGTACCTGGCAGGGCGTCTATCTCTGGGAGCACCGCACCCGCGCGCATCGGCGCGAAGTGGTGCTGCACCTGATCGGTGAATGAGCGATGTGCGGCATCGCCGGTGAGCTGAGATTCGACGGCGCCGCGCCCGAGCGCGAAACGATCGAACGGATGAACGCGCTTCTCACGCGGCGCGGGCCCGATGGCGAGGGCTTCTGGTCGTCCGGCCCGGTCGCCTTCGGCCACCGCCGGCTGGCGATCATCGATCTCTCCGAGCGATCGCGCCAGCCGATGGTCGATGCCGCGGCGGGACTCGCGCTGGTCTTCAACGGCACGATCTACAACTATCCCGAGCTGCGCCATGAGCTGATCACGCGAGGACACAGCTTCTTCTCCGACGGCGACACCGAGGTGATCCTGCGCGCCTACGCCGAATGGGGCGAGGCCTGTGTGGAACGCCTGACGGGCATGTTCGCCTTCGCGATCTGGGACATGCAGCGCCAGCAGCTCTTCCTCGCGCGCGACCGCATCGGTATCAAGCCGCTCTACTTCGCGCGCACGACGAAATTCCTGCGCTTTGCCTCGAATACCCAGGCGCTGCTGGCAGCCGGCGGCATCGACACGCATCTCGACCCCGTGGCGCTGCATCACCAGTTCATGCTGCACGCTTCGGTGCCGGCGCCCTTCACGGTGCTGAAGGGCATCCGCAAGCTCGAACAGGGCACGACGCTGACGATCGACGCAGCAGGGCGCACCTTCGAGCGGCGCTACTGGACACTCACCGCACAGCGGCCGGCGGTGGCGAAGCGCGAGGCGGAATGGACCGAGGCGATCCATGACGCGCTGCGCCACGCGGTGAAGACGCACCTCGACATCGCCGATGTGAAGGTCGGCGTGTTGCTCTCCGGCGGGCTCGATTCCTCGCTGCTCGTCGCACTGCTGGCCGAGCAGGGCGTGCCGGACCTGATGACCTTTTCGGTCGGCTTCGAGGATGCGCCGGAAGAGCGCGGCAACGAGTTCGAATACTCGGATGCGGTGGCCGATCATTTCGCCACGCGTCACCACAAGTATGCGATTCCCAACAGCGAGGTATTGAAACGCCTGCCCGAAGCCGTCTGCGCGATGGCCGAGCCGATGGTGAGCCAGGATGCGGTGTCCTTCTATCTCCTTGCCGAGCAGGTGAGCCGCACGGTCAAGGTGGTGCAAAGCGGCCAGGGCGCAGACGAGGTGTTCGCCGGTTACTCGTGGCATGCGAAGATGGCCGCCGAATCCGGGCCCACTGTTCCTTATATCGAGCGTCTCCAGCGCCATTACTTCGACCGCGACCATGCCGAGTTCGCAGAGATGCTGTTGGCGAAATATCAGGTCGGCGACGTGACCTCGGAACTGCTCGCCGCGAAGCTCGCCGAGCCCTTTGCCGACACCTTCATCGACCAGCTCTTGCGCGCCGAGGCGACGCTCCTGATCACCGACGATCCGGTCAAGCGCGTCGATAACATGACGATGGCCTGGGGGCTGGAGGCGCGCGTGCCCTTCCTCGATCATCCGCTCGTCGAGCTCGCCGCGCAGATGCCGCCGGAACTCAAGCTCGGCTCGGGCGGCAAGCATGTATTGAAGACGATCGCGCGCGGCCTCTTGCCCGATAGCGTGATCGACCGGCCGAAGGGCTACTTCCCGATGCCGGCCCTGAAATACGTGCGCGGCGAATTCCTCGACTTCATGCGCGACATCCTCGATTCAAGCGCCTGCCGCCAGCGCGGCGTTTATCGGCGCGCCTATGTCGACAAGCTGCTCGCCGAGCCCGAGAAACATCTGACGCGCATCCAGGGCAGCAAGCTCTGGCATCTGGCGCTGCTGGAGTTTTGGCTGCAGCGGAATGTCGATTCGGCACGCTGATACAATCCGCGCCCCATCAGACAAATAGCCCCCCATGACGCAAAAAGTCTTCATCCGCACCTTCGGCTGCCAGATGAACGAGTACGACTCGGACAAGATGGCCGATCTGCTCGCCAGCGAGGGCGGCGTCAAGGTCGATACGCCCGAGGAGGCGGACATCATCCTGCTCAACACCTGCTCGGTGCGCGAGAAGCCGCAGGAGAAGGTGTTCCACGAGCTGGGGCGGATCAGGAAGCTCAAGGAAAAGAACCCCGGTCTCTTGATCGGCGTCGGCGGCTGCGTGGCGAGCCAGGAGGGCGGCGCGATCGTCGAGCGCGCGCCCTATGTCGATCTCGTCTTTGGCCCGCAGACGCTGCACCGCCTGCCCGAGCTGATCGCGGCGCGACGCGCGTCGGGCAAGGCGCAGGTCGATGTCTCGTTCCCCGAGATCGAGAAGTTCGACACCCTTCCTGCCGCAAGAGTCGAGGGCGAGGCGGGGACCAGCGCCTTCGTCTCGATCATGGAAGGCTGCTCGAAATTCTGCACCTTCTGCATCGTGCCCTACACGCGCGGGCAGGAGGTGTCGCGGCCGCTCGACGACGTGATCAAAGAGGTGCAGGCGCTCATCAATCAGGGCGTCAAGGAAATCACGCTGCTCGGCCAGAACGTCAATGCCTATCAGGGGCTGACCGCGGAAGGCGATACGGTCGATCTCGCCTTCCTGATCGAGACGCTCGCCGCGATGCCCCAGATCGAACGCATCCGCTACACCACCTCGCATCCGCGCGAGATGACGCAACGGCTGATCGATGTCTATGCGACCACGCCGAAGCTGGTCTCGCATCTGCACCTGCCGGTGCAGGCCGGCTCGGACCGCGTGCTGGCGGCGATGAAGCGCGGCTACACGGTGCTCGAATACAAGTCGATCATCCGCCGGCTGCGCGCCGTGCGGCCGGACATTTCGATTTCCTCCGATTTCATCGTCGGCTTTCCCGGCGAGACCGACGAGGATTTCGAAAAGACGATGGCGCTCATCGACGAGATCGGCTTCGACACCAGCTTTTCGTTCCTGTTCAGTCCGCGCCCCGGCACGCCGGCGGCCGAGATGAAAGACGACACGCCGCAGGAAGTGAAGTCGCAACGTCTCGCCCGCTTGCAAAAGCGCATCGAGGAGCAGGCGTTCGCGATTTCAAAGGCGATGATCGGCACGGTGCAGCGCGTGCTCGTCGAAGGCCGGGCGAAGAAGGATGAGCAGGAACTCGCCGGCCGCACCGCGAACAATCGCGTCGTCAACTTCAAGGGCAATGCCCGCCTGATCGGCCAGTTCATCGACGTGAACATCACCGCCGCCCTGCCGCATTCATTGCGCGGCGAAGTGGTGACGCGCAGCGATTGAGCCGCAGTCGGAAGCTCAGATCACATAGTCGTTGAACGGCGTATCCTTGCCTTTGCGCCGGTCGCGTCCGCTGCGGCGCGGCGGGTTGTCTGGGTCGTAGCGCACCACCGGCCGGCGGTCGATGCCCTCGCGGCGCTCCTTGCCGCTGCGCCGGTCTTCGAGCAGCGTGTAGCTGCAGCGGCAGTCGAACTTGCAGGTGCATTCCGCGAGCGGCAGCGATGGTGCTTCATCGAACTTGAAGCGCGTGTCGGCGATCTCCCGCGCCGCCAGGCAGACGTGACCCTGTGCGGGAAGGGTGAGCCGTTTCCCCCAATATTTTTTCGTCGGCGCGGCGGCATAGGTTTCGAGACGCGCCCGTTCCCTGGCGATGCGAACGCGGCGCAGATGGAGGGCGATCGCTCCCCCCAGCGCGAGCACGACGAGGAGAACGAGCAACCCGCCACCGAGGCTCATTGCCCGCTCCGTGAGGGATCAAGGGAAGGAAAACGCATGTCGGGAAGATCATACTCGAAGCAGTATGGGCAATACGAGACCGGCCCGGCAGGCAGCTGTGTTATCTTGAGTCCGGGCCAGCCATCGGAACACGAGCGTAAGCCGGAATGTTGACGGCTTTCCGACCCCGCATCCTCGTCATCCGGTCTGACGGATAATCTGGATTGACATCATGAGCGCCTGCGAACTGTGCGATACCCCTGGCGGAGAACTCCTGTGGCAGGATGAGCGCTGCCGCGTCATCCGAGTCGGAGGGGTGGAGGGCAGCGCCTTTCCTGGCTTCTGCCGCGTCATCTGGCATGCCCATGTCGCCGAGATGAGCGATCTGGCGGTGGCGGAACGCCGACATCTGCTCTCCGTGGTGCATGCCGTCGAAACGGCGGTGCGAGTGGTCATGCATCCAGACAAGATCAATCTCGCCAGTCTCGGCAACCTCGTGCCGCATCTGCATTGGCACGTGATTCCGCGCTGGCGGGACGACAGCCATTTTCCCGCGCCGATCTGGGCGCCGGCTTGCCGGGCGGTTCCCGAAAGGGCCCGACCTTCGAGCGCGGCGCTGACCGCCGCCCTGCTGCGGGCACTGGAAAGCGCGGCATGAGTCCGACCAAGCCCCCTGCGTCCGGCCTGCCGCCGACCGGTACCGTGCACGCGCCGCATTGCATCGACCCGGCGGCCTGCCGTGAGTGGATCGCCCGCTTGCCGATGATGAATCCGCCGCTGGCGCAAAAGGCGCTGCTCGACGAGTTGCGCCTGCTCGATGCCTATTCGCTTCCCGCCACGCGCCGGCTGGAGCTGCTCGAAGCCCTGCAGACGCCCGTGCGCTTCGTGCAGCAGGAAAACGCGCCGCTCTTCGCCGGCAAGCCGATGCCGCTGGCCCCGATCGAACAGGCGGCGCTCGAGACGACACATGCGCTCTGGCAGGCTTTGTTGATGGGCTATCTGCGCTGCCTGCAAAGCCTGACGGGGGGCGATGCGGATCTGCGACCCAGGGCGGCCCTCGTCTGCGAGCGCGCCCTGGCGATCCTGGCCGACGATTTCGCCGATCTGATGCGCGGTGGCTGGCAGGCGGACAGCAAGACATGGCGGTTCGCGCATCGGGTGTATGCCAGCGCCGAAACCTTGGGTGTGACGCAGGTAGCCGTCGCCGATCCAGCGCGCGGGGAGAACGGTGCGCAGGCCGTTTCTCCGGCGATGGCCTATGTCGAGCTGGCGTTACTGGCGATGGCGAGCCTGCATGAGCTGGCGCCACGGCAGCAGCGCTGGGTGATGCGCTGGGCGCGACGCTGGTCGGCGAAGGTGAAGGTGCTGGCCGCTGCGCCGCCTTTGGGCGACGCGCTACCGCTGTGCGTCGACCTCGCCGGCGATGCGCCGCCCCGTTTCCTGCCTTACGAGGGCCCGGGCGCGCGCTGGCTGGATACCGGGGCACTGCAAAAGAGCATGATGAAGCGCCTCGTGCTGCTGGCGCGGCAGGATCCGGCCGTGACGCCGGCCAGTCTGGGACTGGGCGAGGATTGCACGCTGCCGTCCTGCGCCGAGGTGCTGCGAGGGCTCTATCCGCGCTGGGTCAAAGGCGGGGTGCAGCGCCGCCATGCGCGCCATCCGCTGAGCGGCCAATGCCGCTTCGTGGCCGGGGTCGATGCGATCCACTATTACGTTTCGGGCCGCCAGCCGTTTCGGCCGTCCGGGAGTCTTTCGGACGAGGCGCTGCGGCGGCAGCGCGAAACGATGGCGATGTTCGACGGCGGACCTGCCGGCTTCGCGGAGGAAACCAGCCGCGAGCTGGGCTTCCAGACCGAAAGCTGGACGCTCGCCGAGGACTGGGGGATGTTCGATCGCTCCGAGGCCGGCTTATGCCTGACACGCCCGATCGAACGCGAAGGCGGGCGGCTCGCCATCGGCCAGTTGGTCGCGGTGCAGCCGGCGAGCAGCGGCGGCTTCTTGCTCGGCGTGGTGCGTTGGACGCAGCAGCGGGGCAACGATCTGGCCACGGGCATCCAGCTGATGCCGGGACGGCCGGAAGCCGTGGCCGTGCGGCGCACCGGCGTGATGGCGACGCCGGACCCGTACCGGCCAGGGTTCATCCTGCCGGCAGTAGAGGCGGCGCGGCAGCCCGTTTCGCTGATCCTGCCGCTCGGCAGCTTCAAGGCGGGACGCATCATGGAAGTCAGGACACCGCCCGTGGCCCGCCGCTTCCGGCTCGAGGAACTGATCGAACGCGGTGCGGATTTCGAGCGCGTTCGCTGCGTCGAGGTTGAATGAAAAGTCGGCGCTGACGGAACGGCACCCTTTCCCGATCACGGCTGCGGCCTCTTCAGCAAAGTCGCGAATTCCTCGGCGGGCAGCGGCTGGCTGTAGAGGAAGCCCTGGGCCAGTTCGCAAGCGTGCTCCCGCAGCAGGTTGACCTGGCTGGGCGCCTCGACGCCTTCGGCGACCACCGACAGACCGAGGCTGTGCGCCATCGCGAGGATCGCCTCGACCAGGGCGCGCTGGCCGGCGTCGCTTTCCATGTCATGGACGAAGGTCTTGTCGATCTTGACGTGGCGCACCGGAAAGCGTTTCAGATAGGCGAGCGAGGAATAGCCGGTGCCGAAGTCGTCGATCGCCAGATGCAGGCCGGCTTCGCCCGCGGCGGCGAACCATTGCTGGACCGCCGGCATTTCGGCCAGCAGCGTGCGTTCGGTGATTTCGAGCACGATCTGCCGGGGCGAGAGGCCGTATTTGGCGAGTACCGCGAGAATGTGCTGCACCGACAGCGCCTCCGGCAGCTGGCGGATCGAGACGTTGATCGCCAGCATCAGGGAGTGGCCGGCCGCCTCCCAGGCGGAGAGCTGCCGGCAGGCTTCGTCGAAGGCCCAGGCGCCGATCTCGCGGATCAGGCCGGTCTCCTCGGCCAGCGGCACGAACTTGGCCGGTTCGAGCAGGCCGCGTTGCGGGTGCTGCCAGCGCAGCAGCGCCTCGGCGCCGATGATGCGGTTGCTCGCCAGATCGACGAGCGGCAGGAAATGGAGATGGATCTCGCGCCGTGTGAGCGCGCCGCGCAGGTCGTTTTCGAGCATGCGGCGGTCGACGGCCGCAGTCGTCAGCGCCGGCTCGAAGAACTGCGCGTTGTTGCGGCCGAGCGCCTTGGCGCGGTACATCGCCAGGTCGGCGTTGCGGAACAGCGCGTCGATGTCGCGGCCATCGTCGGGGAAGAAGGTGATGCCGATCGAGGCGCCGATGTGGATCTCGTTGCCTTCGATGTCGAAGGGCTCGTTCATCTGCGCGATGATCTTCTCGGCGACGTTGCCGGCGGGCGCGGTTTCTTCGATGTCCATCAGCAGGACCACGAATTCGTCGCCGCCCAGGCGGGCGATGGTGTCGGTTTCGCGCACGCACAGGCGCATGCGCTCGGCCACCAGCTGCAGCAGGCGATCGCCGACCGCATGGCCGAGCGTGTCGTTGACCTGCTTGAAGAAATCGAGATCGATGAACAT
The DNA here is from genome assembly GCA_013388985.1 of Rhodocyclaceae bacterium. Lineage (GTDB taxonomy): Bacteria > Pseudomonadota > Gammaproteobacteria > Burkholderiales > Rhodocyclaceae > Sulfuricystis. The sequence goes on along the minus strand of JACAEF010000026.1, from coordinate 864 downwards.
CACGGCGACGCGCGAACCTTCGCGCCGCGCCTGCTTCAGGGCCTGGCTGAGCCGTTCGGCGAGCAGGTTGCGGTTCGGCAGGCCGGTGAGCGGATCGTAGTTGGCGCGGAAGGCGATCTCGTCTTCGTCGTGCTTTTTCTGCGTGATGTCGATCGCCAGGGTGACATAGCCGGCGACCTTGCCCTGCGCATCGGGGACCGCCGAGATGATCTGCCAGACGGGGAAGACCTCGCCGTTCTTGCGGCGGTTCCAGACCTCGCCTTCCCACCGCCCCTGGGCGCGCAGCCGTTCCCACATGGAGGCGAAGAAGCGTTCGTCGTGACGGTCGGACTTGAGGATGCGCGGCGTCTGGCCGATCGCCTCGGCGGCGCTGTAGCCGGTCATCCGGGTGAAGGCCTGATTCACGCGCCGGATCACGCCGGCATCGTCGGTGATCATGATCGCCTCGTTGGAGGCTTCGAATACCGCGGCTGCTTCGCGCAGCCGGTATTCGGCCTCGACCCGCTCGCTGACGTCATGGATGATCGCGTAGATCAGCAGGTGGCCGTCGCGGCGCACCGGGCTGGCATAGACCTCGACGCTGCGCAGCTCGCCGTCCTTCCGACGATGGCGCTGGAGCGTCTGCTCGCGCCCGCTCGCCAGCGAGCGGGCCAGCTCGGTGCCGATTTCTTCCTGCGAGCTTAGGTTGATGTCGGTGATTTTCAGTGTGATGAACTCGTCGCGCGCATAGCCGTACAAACCGCAGGCGGCCGGATTGGCATCGACGATGCGGCCATCGGCGGGGTCGATCAGCAGCATCGCCGCCTGGGCGCTTTCGAAGAACCGGCGGCATTGACCTTCGCCCTCCTTCGCCGCCTGCGTCAG
>JACAEF010000011.1 GCA_013388985.1 Rhodocyclaceae bacterium | reverse complement strand
TCGGCATGCTGCCCGACACCGGCAGCGCGCGCCGCCTGGCCGAGTTCGGCGTCGTGTTCCTGATGTTTACGATCGGCCTGGAATTCTCCCTGCCACGGCTGTTTGCGATGCAGCGCATCGTCTTCGGGCTGGGGCTCCTCCAGGTGCTGGTGACGATGGCCGCCGTGGCGGCCGGCGCGATGCTCTGGGGTGTGTCCTGGCAGGCGAGCCTGGCGCTGGGCGGTGCACTGGCGATGTCGTCGACGGCCATCCTCTCCAAGCTGCTAGCCGACCGCCGCGAGCTCGACGCGCCTCACGGCCGCGAGGTGATCGGCGTGCTGCTGTTCCAGGATCTCGCCGTGGTGCCGCTCCTGGTGCTGATCCCAGCGCTGTCACAGCCGCTCGATGCGCTGGCCGGCGAAGTCGGCTGGGCGCTCGCGAAGGCTGCCGTGCTCCTGGCGCTGGTGCTATTCGTCGGCCAGCGGTTGATGCGTGCCTGGTTCGGACTGGTGGCGCGACGGAAATCCGGCGAGTTGTTCATGCTCAACGTGTTGTTGGTGACGCTCGGCTTCGCCACGCTGACCGAAGCGGCCGGACTGTCACCCGCGCTGGGGGCGTTCGTCGCCGGCATGCTCATCTCCGAGACGCAATACCGCTACCAGGTCGAAGAGGACATCAAGCCTTTCCGCGACGTGCTGCTCGGGCTGTTCTTCGTCTCGACCGGCATGCTGCTCGACCCGGCCGCGATCTGGAACGATGCTTCGCGCCTGGTTTCACTGCTGGTGTTGCTGCTGGCGGTGAAACTGGTCGTCGCGGCCGGGCTCTCGCGCCTTTTGGGCAGCCTGCCGGGCACCGCCTTGCGCAGCGGTCTGTGGCTGTGCACCGCGGGGGAATTCGGCTTCGTGCTCGTGGTGCGTGCCACCGACACCGGGCTCGTCGATGCGGTGCTGATCCAGCCGGTGCTCGCGGCGATGGTGCTGTCGATGATCGTCGCGCCGCTGATCGTGCATTTCTCGGATCGCCTCGTGCTGCGCTTCGTTGCTTCCGAATGGCTCACCCGCTCGTTGCAACTGACGAGAATCGCCGCGCAGACCGTGGCTACCGAGAAGCACGCGATCCTGTGCGGCTATGGCAAGACGGGTCAGCATCTGGCGCGCTTTCTCGAGACCGAGAAGATCGGTTTCATGGCGCTCGACCTCGATCCCGAGCGCGTGCGCGAGGCCGCCGCGGCCGGCGAGCCGGTGGCCTGGGGCGATTGCACGCGGCGCGAAAATCTGCTGGCGGCGGGGATCAGTCGTGCGAGCGTGCTGGTCGTCACCTTCGCCGACATCGACACGACGCTACGGCTCGTCGAGCGGGTGCGGGAGTTGCGCCCGGATCTGGCCATCGTCGCGCGGGCGCGCGAGGAGGAGGACATCGAGAAGCTCTACGCCGCCGGCGTCGCCGAGGTGGTGCCCGAGGCGCTGGAATCCTCGGTGATGCTCGCCACCCATGCGCTGGCGCTCGCAGGCGTGCCGATGCACCGCGTGGTGCGCCGCCTGCGCGAGCTGCGCGAACAGCATTACGCGCTGCTGCGCGGCTTCTTCCACGGCGCGACGGATGCGGCGGAGGGTATTGCGGATGCCGAGCTGCCGCGGCTGCATGCGGTGACCCTCGATGCCGGCGCCTGGGCAGTGGGGCGGCGCATCGCGGAACTGGAATTGGGAAAAGTCGGCGCTGGTGTGACGGCACTGCGCCGCCGCGGCCAGCCGGGGGTGATCGTCACGGCTGCGACGATGCTCGTCGCCGGCGACGTCGTCGTGCTCAGGGGAAGCGCCGCTGCCGTGGCGGCGGGGGAGGAAATCCTGTTGCGTGGCCCGCAATGAAAACGGCCCGCTAAAGCGGGCCGTGTGCGGGTATGCAAGCGGTTCGAATCAGAGGCTCATGCAGACGGTGTAGGCGGCGGCGGGGTCGACGGCCGTCGTGCACGCTGCCGGGGTGCCGGCCACCGCGCAGTGCGCCGTGTTCTGGCGCGTCGTTGGAGCACCTGGGATCGCACGCATCGAGCCGGTGAAGGGGTTGCCGTCATCCATCGTGGTATCGAGCTGCAGGGCGAACTTGCCGAGGATGCCACTGGAGCAGACGATGAATGTTCCGGTCAGGCCGCTGATGTATTGCTGGGCGGGCGTTGCGCTGCCCGACTCGATGCCGATGCGGCCGCCGTCGGCGTTGGTCGGGAAGTAAGAAGGATCGGCCAGATTGGTCGGCCCTGAGGCGAGGTTGGCGAGCCGGACATGCTGCCAGAACACCACGCTTTCGGGCGCGTTCGCGCTTCGGTCGGTCGAAAACCAGTCGCCCTCGATGACGCCATTGCCGAGCGTGCCGCCTGCGCCGGGCTGGGCGCTGGCGCCCAGATGCGCGGCGACATTGGCGTCATCGCCGGGCAGGGCGCGATATTTGTCCTGATAGCCGTAGATGAACAGCGGAATATTGCGGAAGTCCTGGGCGAAATTCTTCACCTTCGCACTGTTGATCAGTTCCTGTCCCTTCAACACGCCGCCCAGCAGCAGGCCGATGATGACCAGGACGATGGCGATCTCGACCAGCGTGAAACCGGATTGTCGTTCTTTCATTGTCCTTGCTCCACCAAAAGTTATAGGCAAGTTTTTCAAAGCATTATTTGTGCCACTATCGATGACATCAAGCATACACTTTGGTAGAGCGCGGACGGTCACGGATCAAAGGGGGGATTTCGCCCCTTGTTTTCCCCAGGGGGGGCCGCTGGGTGCGATTTTTTGTGTCGAAAAATGGACACTGCGTCGAAAGCAGGTCAGGTTCGGCTGGTCATAGAATGCTTCCTCCATCCGCTTACCGAGGCCGCATGTCGCTGGTTCGTACCGTTGCCCGTCGTCGCTGGATCTTCCTGACGTTCCTCGCGGCCTTGCATCTGGTTCTCGCGCTCGGTCCGGAAAACGCGATCGCCCGCTGGCTGTTCCTTTCCCACATCGGACTCGGCCTGCTTTGGCAGCCTTTCGTCCAGCCGCGCCGGCGTTTGGGCCTCGAAGGCGCGGTGATCGTCGTCTGCGCCGCGTCGCTGCTCGCCTGGTTTCTGAACTGGGGCATCCTGCTCGTCTGGACGGTGCTGCTCGCGGGGGTCGTCGGCGGCAAGGTGTTCGTGTTTCCCGACCGCTGGGAGCGCGTCTTCCATTTGGCCGGGCTGGGCGATCTGGTGATGATCGTCCTCGTGTGGGTGTTGCCGGCCGCGGTGCAGCCGCTCGCGGTGCTCGAAGCCCTGCCGGCGAACGCCATTTCCTTACTCTCGCCGCTGATCCTGATTTTCATGGCGCTCCTGCCGGTGCGTCAGGAAGCGCTCGACGAACGCGCCGAGATCGTCGATTTCATCTACGGCATGTTCATCGTGCTGCTGTTGGCCGTGCTGGTGCTGGGCAGCCTGAGCTTCTCGCTGCTCTACCGGATCGGCTACCTCGAAGCGATCCTGATCACGCTCGGCGTGGTCGCCGGGCTTTTGCTGATGCTCGCCCTGATCTGGAATCCGCGCGCCGGCTTCGTCGGGCTCGGCACCGCAGTCGCCCAGCATGTGACCTCGCTCGGCCTGCCCATCGAGGAGTGGTTGCAATCGCTGGCCGAGCAAAGCCGCCATGAAGAGGACCCCGAGCGGTTTCTCGCCCGCGCCTGCGAAGAGTTGCCGCGGCGGCTGCCTGGCGTGCGCGGCGGACGCTGGGCGCTGGCGGCTGCCAGTGGCGAGTTCGGCGAACCACATGGGCATCGCACCCGCTATGCGCATGGCGGCCTGACGGTCGAACTGGTCACGCGCAGCGAACCCAGTCCCGCATTGCGCTGGCATCATGATCTGATCGTGCGCCTGCTGGCCGAGTTCTATTTGGGCAAGTGGCGCGCCCGCGAGCTGCAGCGGCTCTCCTACATCGAGGCGATCCATGAAACCGGGGCGCGCCTGACGCACGACGTGAAGAACCTGCTGCAATCGCTCGATACCCTCTGCGTCGCGGCCAACGAGGCGGGAACGTCGTCCTCGCCGCGCTTTGGCGAATTGTTGCGGCGTCAGCTGCCCGAAATCTCTGCCCGCCTGCGCCAGACGCTGAACAAGCTGGTCGAACCGGGGAAGCAGCTGCAGCCGGCCGAACGGCCGCAGACGGCCGCGGAATGGCTCGCCTCGCTGGAAAAACGCTACGCGGATGCCGCGACCCACATCAGCGGCGAAGGCGACATCGCGGCATGCCGTTTGGAGGCGCCGGCGCTGTTTTCCAGCGTCGTCGAAAACCTGCTGCAAAACGTCGCCGCGAAGCGGCGCCGTCAGCCGGGGATCGGGGCGATGGTACGTCTGACCTGCCTGACCGAGGGGGCGATCCTCGAAGTCTGCGATGACGGCACGGCAATTCCGGCCGCCCTGGCAGAGCGGCTGCTGCACGAGCGCGTGGCGTCGGAAGATGGTTTGGGTATCGGTCTCTACCAGTGCGCGCGTCAGGCGGAACAGGCAGGCTACCGCTTGCGCCTGGCGACGAACCGGGAGGGCTGCGTCTGTTTCCGGCTCGAGCCGGTTTCAGGCGGATGAGGTCTTGCGCCCGATCAGGCGATAGACCGCCACTTCGCCCTTGCCTTTCAGGTTGAGCTGGATTGGACCCTCGAAATCGTAACGGTCGGCGAGGTGCTCGAAGGTGGCGGTGTCGCAGCAGATGGTTCCGGGCGGAGCCTCGTCGGTGATGCGGCTGGCCAGGTTGACGCGGTCGCCCCAGACGTCGTAGATGAACTTGTGCTTGCCGACCACGCCGGCGACGACGGGGCCGCTGCTGATGCCGATGCGCAGCCCCATGTGGGCAGAGTTGATGCGTCCGTCATGGCGCAGGAGGGTTTGCATCGCCAGGGCGAAATCGGCGCAGGCACCGGCCGGGTCGTCCACCGTATGGGTAAGACCGCCCGCCGCCATGTAGGCGTCGCCGATCGTCTTGATCTTTTCCAGGCCGTAGCGTTCGCACAGGTCGTCGAATGCGGAGAAGATGCCGTTGAGCATGCCGAACACCTGCTCGGGAGGCATGTTCGAGGCGATGCGCGTGAAATCGACCAGATCCGCGAACATCACCGTCGCGTCGGGGAAGCCGTCGGCGATGTTTGCCTCGCCGTGTTTCAGGCGCTCGGCCACCGGCGCGGGCAGGATGTTGAGCAGGAGTTTCTCGGAGCGGTATTGCGCTTCGAGCAGCTGGCGGTGGGCTTCTTCGAGGCGTTCCTGGATCTTGCGTTTTTCCTGGATCGAATAGCGCAGCAGAACGTAGATGATGCTGGCGACGGCGATGAAGTTGAGCGCGAAGAACACCATGCTGGTGCGCAGCGGAATGGCCAGCCTCTGCGGCGTGTAAACATCGACGAGCAGGAAGTCGAACAGCCCGGTCAGCGCGGTGAACAGCACCCAGGCGAAAAACCAGACGATCGACTCGCGCACGCCGTAGAACAGGATCGCGCCGAAGGGCGCCAAAAGCCCCCAGAGGATGATGCCGCTGCCGGAGATGAAGTTGCCGATACTCCACTGCATCGCGAACGGCGCGAAGAGGAACAGCGTGAGCTGGGAGAAGCGGAAGAAATCGAAATTGCGGGAATGGACGTAGAGCAGCAGGTTGCCGGCCAGGGTGAGCTGGAACAGATAGGGCAGCGTCACCGGAAACTGCGGGCCGAGGCTCCAGTAGATCGCCAGCCAGAGCATCGAGGTGATGCTCACCAGCCCGGTGGCGAAGAACAGCAGCTGCTTGTTGAGCGCGAGTTCCGGACTGTCGCCGGGTTCGACGCCGGCATTGCGCAGCCGCTCCAGGAAGCCGGCGGAGGAGGAAAGGGGCAGCACCGAAGACATGCGCATAGTATGACGCAAACCGCGCGATCCCGCATGCCTCGGTACATGCCCTTCCAGTAGAATGCGTCCCATGATCGAGATCGTGCTCAATGGCGAAGCGCGGCGCTTCCCGGCGCCGCTGACCGTCGCTCGTCTGCTCGAACTGGAAGGCCTGCTCGGCAAACGCGTCGCGGTGGAAAGAAACGGTGAAATCGTGCCGAAGAGCCGGCATGCCGAAACGCCTATCGAGTCGGGCGATACGCTCGAGATCGTCGTCGCCGTCGGCGGCGGCTGAACGTGAAAGGAACCCCCATGGAAGACGCCCTCATCATCGCCGGCCAAGCCTACCGTTCGCGCCTTCTGGTCGGCACTGGCAAATACAAGGATTTCGACGAAACCCGCCGCGCGGTCGAGGCTTCCGGCGCCGAGATCGTCACCGTGGCGATCCGCCGCACCAACATCGGCCAGGACCCGAAGCAGCCCTCGCTGCTCGACGCGCTGCCGCCCTCGAAATACACCTATCTACCCAACACCGCCGGCTGCTTCACCGCCGACGAGGCGATCCGCACGCTGCGCCTGGCGCGCGAGCTGCTGGACGGCCACAGTCTCGTCAAGCTCGAAGTGCTGGGCGACAAGGACACGCTGTTCCCCAACATGCCGGAAACGCTCAAAGCCGCCGAGGTGCTCGTCAAGGAAGGCTTCCAGGTGATGGTCTATTGTTCGGACGACCCGATCCAGGCGAAGCTCCTCGAAGGCATCGGCTGCGTCGCGGTGATGCCGCTCGCCTCGCTGATCGGTTCCGGCATGGGCATTTTGAATCCGTGGAACCTCCGGCTCATCATCGAGAAGGCGACGGTGCCGGTGCTGGTCGACGCCGGCGTCGGCACCGCGTCGGACGCGGCGATCGCAATGGAGCTCGGCTGCGACGGCGTGCTGATGAACACGGCGATCGCCGGCGCGAAAGACCCGGTGTTGATGGCCGGCGCGATGAAGAAGGCCGTCGAGGCCGGCCGCGAGGCTTATCTGGCCGGGCGCATGCCGAAAAAGTTCTACAGCGCGAGCCCGAGCTCGCCGATGACTGGGATGATCGGCAGCAAGTGAAACGCTGGCTCTGGGCGGGGCTCTTCGTTGCACTGCCGGTTGTGGCCCAGGAGGCCGCACCGACGCCGGTCAGGTTCGGTTACGCCGTCGAGGATACTGATGTGCTTTTGCGTCAGCGCCTCTTCGGCCTCGCCCATGGCGTGCATCTGCTGCTCTCCGCCTGCCTGGACAAGAACGAGAACGCCGCGGCGGTGCAGCGTGCCTATGAGGCGTGGCATGCCGCGCAGGCACCGGCGATCGAGGCCATCCGCGTTGCGCTCGCCGAGCATCATTTCGGCGTGCAGGCATCGCGCGCCGGCTGGCAGGACATTGCGCGCGTGCTGGGGCTCAAGGAAACCATCTACCCCGCGCTTGGCACGGTCAGCCTGGAAGAAGCCTGCGCGACGCTGCCCGCGGCGCTCTCCCGCCCCGCCTACGATTTCGCCACGCAACTCGGAATGACCCATGCAGCCGCCTCACAGCAATGAGACCGCACCGCGGCAGACGCACATCCGCAGCTTCGTGCTGCGTCAGGGCCGCGTCTCGAACGCGCAGCAGCGTTACTACGACGAAGGCATGCCGCGCTGGGGGCTCCCCTATGCCGCGGAGCCACTCGATTTCGCCGCCGTGTTCGGGCGTCGCGCCCCTGTTTTCCTCGAAATCGGCTGCGGCATGGGCGAGACGACCGCGGCGATCGCCGCTGCGCATCCCGGGAATGATTACCTCGGCATCGAGGTGCACACCCCCGGCGTCGGCAGCCTTTTGAAGGAAATCGCCACGCGCAATCTCTCCAACCTGCGGGTGATCCAGCACGACGCCGTGGAAGTCGTGCGCGACATGATCCCGCCCGGGTCGCTTGCCGGCATCCACATCTACTTTCCCGATCCCTGGCCGAAGAAGCGCCACCACAAGCGGCGCCTGATCCAGCCGCCTTTCGTGCACGCGCTCGCGCTGCGTCTGACGGCGGGTGGGTATCTCCATTGCGCGACGGACTGGGAAGAATACGCGGTTCAGATGCTCGACGTCTTGAGCGCCGAGCCGCTGCTCGAAAACACCGCGCAAGGCTTCGCGCCGCGCCCGGACTGGCGGCCACAGACCAAGTTCGAGACGCGCGGCCTGAAGCTCGGCCACGGCGTCTGGGACGTGCTGTTTACGCGGAAAGAAACAGCATGATCAGCCGGTTGAGGAAGCGCCGGCCCAAGGGTGTCGGTTTCAGGCGGTCGTCGACGATCTCCAGCAGCCCCTGGTGCCGTCCCGCCAGCGCCGACTTTTGTTCCGGCATAACGTTCGCGTTGCTCACATTAGCCTTCACGAAAGTAGGTGGCCAAGCCTCCGGATTCCTCAACACGGGCAGCGCCGACTTTTCGATCGCTTCGAGCGGCAGTCCGGTGCGCTCGGTAAACAGCGCGAGCGGCACGCCTTGGGTCAGCCGCAGCGCGTTCATCATGAACTCGCCCGGCAGATCCTCCGGCGCCACCGGCTGCCAGCGGCGCGTGATGGGGTCGGCCAGATAGTCCTTCGGATGGCGCGGCCGCGCCTCGCGCTGAATACCGGCGTGGTCGGAAAGCTTTGAATGAGCGCCGGCGCCGATACCGAGATAGTCTCCGAAGGTCCAGTAGTTGAGGTTGTGGCGGCATGCTTCGCCGGGCTTGGCGTAGGCTGAGGTTTCATAATGTTCGAAGCCGGCGGAAACGAGTTCCGCTTCGACCATCTCCAGCATGTCGGCGGCGAGGTCCTCGTCCGGCAGCGGCGGCGGCGCGTGATGGAACGGCGTGTTCGGCTCCAGCGTCAGGTGATAGGCGGAAATGTGCGAGACGCCGCTGGCGATCGCGGTGTCGATGTCGCGGCGCGCATCGGCAAGCGACTGTTCCGGCAGCGCCACCATCAGGTCGAGGTTGACGCGTTCGAAGTGGCGCTGGGCGGTCTCGATCGCGCGCCGTGCCTCTAGCCCAGAGTGGATGCGGCCGAGGGCCGCGAGCTTGGCGTCGTCGAAGCTCTGGATGCCCAGGGAGAGACGATTGACGCCGGCGTCGCGGTAGGCCGCAAAGCGCGCTGCCTCGACCGTGCCGGGATTCGCTTCGAGCGTGATCTCCGCACCGGGCAGCAGGCGTACCCGTGCGCGGATCGCCGAGAGCAGCGCTTCGACCGTTTCGCCGGCCATCAGACTCGGTGTGCCGCCGCCGATGAACACCGAGACGACCGGCCGGCCCCAGATCAGGGGCAACGCGGCTTCGAGGTCGGCGATCAGCGCATCGAGATAGGCCGCTTCCTGCGGGCTGCTTTCGTGCGAATTGAAATCGCAGTAAGGGCACTTCCGCACGCACCACGGCCAATGCACGTAGAGCGAGAGCGGCGGCGGATTGAGAGTCGGCGCTGGCGGGACGGCAAGAACTGGAATCGAATGACGTGTCATTCAGCCGAGAATTCGTGGCGAGCGTAGTTGAGGCAAGGCGCGAGCGAGCGAAAGGCAAGACATATCGTGAAGATAGGCGCAGCCTTGAGCGAGCGAGTAACGCAGAATCAACAAGCGCAGCAGAATTCTCAAGCGTCGAGCTTGAGCCGTTCGATCAGCTGCCGCAACGCCTTGCCGCGATGGGAGCGGGCATTCTTTTCGTCGGCCGACAGCTCGGCGGCGGTGCGCCCGAGCTCGGGCACGAGGAAATAGGGGTCGTAGCCGAAGCCGTTCTCGCCCCTTGGCGTGTCGATGATCTCGCCATGCCATTCGCCCTCGCAGATGATCGGCTGCGGATCCTCGGCGTGATGGACGAAGACGAGTAGGGCGACGTAGTGCGCGCGGCGATCCGTCTTGCCGGCGAGTTCGGCAATGAGTTTTTGGTTGTTGCGCTCGTCGGATTTCGGCTCGCCGGCATAGCGCGCCGAATAGACACCCGGCGCGCCGCCCAGGGCCTTGACGCAGATGCCCGAATCGTCTGCGAGCGCCGGTAGCCCCGTGAGCTTCGCCGCGTGGCGAGCCTTGGCGAGCGCGTTCTCGACGAAGGTGATGTGCGGCTCTTCGGCTTCCGGGATGTCGAACTGCGCCTGCGGCAGCACCTCGATGTCGAGGGTGGCGAGCATCTGGCCGAATTCGCGCAGCTTGCCGGGGTTGTTCGAGGCGAGGACGATCTGTTTCATGGCAGCTCCAGTGCGGCCTTCTGCGCCGCGATGATTTCACGGATGCCTTTGCCGGCCAGCGCGAGCAGCGTGTCGAGTTCGGCGCGCGTGAAGGGCGCGCCCTCGGCGGTGCCCTGCAATTCGATCATGCCGCCCGTGCCGGTCATCACGACGTTCATGTCGGTGTCGCAGTTCGAATCCTCGGCGTAGTCGAGATCGAGGACGGGCACGCCGCCGACGATGCCGACCGAGACGGCGGCGACGAAATCCTTTATCGGGTGTGTGGCGAGCAGGCCCTTGGCGACGAGGCCGGCCAGCGCATCGTAGAGCGCGACGCAGGCGCCGCTGATCGAGGCGCAGCGCGTGCCGCCGTCGGCCTGGATCACGTCGCAATCGAGCGTCACCTGCCGTTCGCCCAAGCCGACGAGATCGGTGACGGCGCGCAAGCTGCGGCCGATCAGGCGCTGGATTTCCTGCGTGCGGCCGGACTGCTTGCCGCGTGCGGCCTCGCGCTCGGTGCGCGTGTGCGTCGAGCGCGGCAGCATGCCGTATTCGGCGGTGACCCAGCCTTGGCCCTTGCCTTTCAGGAAAGGCGGCACCTTCTCCTCGACGCTGGCGGTGCAGATGACCTTGGTATGGCCGAATTCGATCAGCACGCTACCTTCGGCATGGCGCGTGTAATGGCGGGTGATGCGAAGCGGGCGCAGCGCATCGGGCGCGCGGCCGTCGGGTCTCGTCGTCATGGGGATGACTCCAGGGGGGTGGCGTAAGGAGCGACCAGCAGGCGCTGCAACGAGAAGGCGCTTTGCGGCCGGGCGAGCGGGTCGAGGCGCAGGCACTGGTCGATGGTGTCGAGCAGCTGCGGCGAATAGCGGCCGGCCCAGCGCTGACTCGCCGGCACCAGCTTGTCCTCGGCGAGACGCAGGTCGGCGGGCTGCGGCGCGGCGGCCGCGAGACAGGCATACATGCTGGCGCCGACGGCATAGACATCGGTCCACGGGCCGATCTCGCCGCCTTTTTCATACTGTTCCGGTGCGGCATAGCCGGGCGTGTAGACCGGGCGCAGATCGCCCGTCGCCTGCTGCAACGCCTGGCGCGCGGCGCCGAAGTCGATCAGCACGGGGGTGGCATCGAGGCGCAGGAAGATGTTCGAAGGCTTGATGTCCAGATGCAGCAGCTTGCTGGCATGCACTTCCCGCAGTCCGGAGAGCAGGCGCGTGAACACGCCGCGGACGAAATTCTCGCTCAGCTCGCCGGGATGCTTGCGGATGTGCTCGTGCAGCGTGCGGCCGCGCTCATAGGCCATCACCAGATAGACGGTGTCGTTGGCGCGCAGGAAATTGAGCACGCGCACCACGTTCGGATGATTGAGCTTGGAGAGCGCGATGCCTTCCTCGTAGAAGGCCATCATGCCGCTGTTGTAGGCGGCGCGGTGCTCGGGCCGGACCTGGGGCACCAACCCTACCGTGCGCCGGGCGAGCGACTGCGGCAGGTATTCCTTGATCGCCACCGGCTGGCCGCGCGGATCGGTGGCCAGATAGACGATCGAGAAGCCGCCCATCGATATCTGGCGCTCGAAGCGGTAGCCGTCGATCACATGACCGACCGGCAGGGGGATGCTGGTTTGCTGAAGTGCCATGGCCGCATTGTAAAGCGCGGTAAGATCATGCGCCTGCTCCAAGGAATGAACACCATGACCATCCACAGCATGACCGGCTATGCCGCCCTCGACCGCGATCTCGGTCCGGTGCGGCTCGCGCTCGAATTGAAGAGCGTCAATGGCCGTTTCCTCGACCTCAACTTCCGTTGCGCCGAAGAGCTGCGCTTCCTCGAAATGCCGTTGCGCGAGCGGCTGACTGCCGCGATCGGCCGCGGCAAGGTCGATTGTCGCCTTTACTTGCAGCCCAACAGCGTCGCGACGCCGCAGCTCATCCCCAATCTCGCGCTGGTGCGCCAGCTCGCCGCGCTCGAAGCCGAGGTGCGCGGCGTGCTCACCGCCGCGGCACCGCTCTCCGTCGCCGACGTGCTGCGCTGGCCGGGCGTGCTGGCCAGCGAGGCGATCGGCCCCGAACGTCTGCAGGCCGAATGTTTTTCCTTGCTCGAAGCCGTGCTGGCCGAGTTCCTCGAAAGCCGCGCGCGCGAGGGCGGACGCCTTGCCGAGGTGCTGCGCGGCCATGTCGCGCGCATGCGTGCCGAAGTGGCCAAGGTCGAGCCGCTGGTGCCGGCGGCGATCGCCGATTACACCGAGCGGCTCGCGACCCGCCTGCGCGAGGCGGTGGCCGCACTCGACGAAGAACGCATCCGCCAGGAAATCGGCGTGTTCGCCGCCAAGATCGACGTCGCCGAGGAACTCGCGCGCCTCGTCACGCACTTGAACGAAGTCGAGCGCGTGCTCGAGCAAGGCGGCGCGGTCGGCAAGCGTCTCGACTTCCTGATGCAGGAGTTGAACCGTGAGGCCAACACCTTGGCGTCGAAATCCGTCTCTGCCGCCGTCACCAAAGTCGCCCTCGAATTGAAACTGCTGATCGAACAGATGCGCGAGCAGGTGCAGAATCTCGAATAGTGCCGTTCCGCCAGCGCCGATTTTTTTACCTCCGACCATGACACTGATCACCACTCAGACTCCTTCCCTCGAAGCCACCGCCGGCACCCTGTTCGTCGTTTCCGCGCCTTCGGGCGCCGGCAAGACCACGCTCGTGCGGATGCTGATGGAGCGCGATCCGGCGATCCGCCATTCGGTGTCCTACACCACGCGCGCGCCGCGCCCCGCCGAGCGCGAGGGCCATGACTACCATTTCGTCGACATCCAGACCTTCCTCGCGATGCGCGAGCGCGGCGATTTCCTCGAATGGGCCGAAGTGCACGGCAACTTTTACGGCACCTCGAAAAGCTGGCTGATCGGCGAGCTGGCCGCCGGCCGCGACACGTTGCTGGAGATCGACTGGCAGGGAGCCCAGCAGGTGCGCGCGCTGATCCCCGGGGCGGTCGGCATTTTCATCCTGCCGCCGTCGATCGCCGAACTGGAGCGGCGTCTGCGCGCGCGCGGCCAGGACAGCGAGGAGGTGATCCAGCGTCGCGTGGCCGCCGCGCTGGGCGAGATGCGCCATGTCGACGAGTTTGATTTTGTTATAATCAACAAAGACTTAAATGAAGCCTTGGCGGATCTGGTCGCTGCGGTGCGGGCATCCCGCCTGCGGTTCCGCCAGCAGCGGCTTCGTCATCCCGAGGTGTTCCGTTTTCTTTCATCGCTTTGAATTCAAAGGATTGCGCATGGCCCGTATCACTGCCGAAGATTGCCTGAAAAACATTCCCAACCGTTTCGAGATGGCGCTCGCCGCCACCTGGCGCGCCCGTCAGATCGCCACCGGCAGCACGCCGCTCGTCGACCCGGAAAAGGACAAGCCCACGGTGATCGCACTGCGCGAGCTCGCCGAGGGCAAGTACGGCGCGGAAATCCTGCACCGCAGCCAGGTCTGATCATGTAAGCGGGGGACAGCATGCCGGCGGCCGTGTCGTCCCCTTCCAAAGCCATGCCTGCGGCGAGCGCGCCGCCGCAGACCGTCGACGAGCCGCCGATCATCCCCCTCGACATGCATCCGCCGATCGATCTGGCGGAGGATTTCGAGCGCTTCGTCGGTCAGCTCCACGCCTATCTGAAGCCGGAGGACGTAGACCACGTCGCGGCGGCTTACCACTTTTCGGCCAACGCCCATCGCGGCCAGTTCCGCTCCAGCGGCGATCCGTACATCTCCCATCCGCTCGCCGTCGCCGAGACGCTCGCGCACTGGCATCTCGATCCCCAGGCCCTCGCGGCTGCGCTGCTGCACGACGTGATGGAAGACACGGCGATCACCAAGGCGCAGATCGCGCAGGATTTCGGCAAGGTGACTGCGGAACTCGTCGATGGTGTCTCGAAACTCGACCGCATCGAGCACCAGTCCTTCGAAGAGGCGCAGGCGGAGAACTTCCGCAAGATGCTGCTGGCGATGGCGCAGGACGTGCGCGTGATCCTGATCAAGCTCGCCGACCGGCTGCACAACATGCGCACGCTCGATGCGATGCGCCCCGAGAAGCGCCGCCGCATCGCGAAAGAGACGCTGGAAATCTACGCGCCGATCGCCAACCGGCTCGGGCTCAACATGCTGTTCCGCGAGCTGCAGGAGCTTTCCTTCCGCCACCTGCATCCACTGCGCTACCGCGTGCTGGCGAAAGCGGTGCGCGCGGCGCGCGGCAACCGCCGCGAGGTGGTCGAGAAGATCATGGCCGCGATCAAGCAGCGCCTGGTCGATGCCCGAATCGAAGCGGAAGTGATGGGCCGCGAGAAGCATCTGTATGGCATCTACCGCAAGATGCGCGAAAAGCATCTGACCTTCTCGCAGGTCCATGACATCTACGGTTTTCGCATCGTCGTCGCCGACGTGCCGACCTGCTACCTCGTGCTCGGTGCGCTGCATGGCCTCTACAAGCCGGTGCCGGGCAAGTTCAAGGACTACATCGCGATCCCGAAGGCCAACGGCTACCAGTCGCTGCACACGACGCTGATCGGCCCCTTCGGCACGCCGATCGAAATCCAGATCCGCACACGCGACATGCACCGCGTCGCCGAGTCGGGCGTCGCTTCACACTGGCTTTACAAGGACGTCGAATCCTTCTCCGAGCTCGAACGCACCACGCATCAGTGGCTGCAATCGCTGCTCGAACTGCAGACCGCGACCAATGATTCCGCCGAGTTCCTCGAGCACGTCAAGGTCGACCTGTTCCCCGACGAAGTGTATGTGTTCACGCCGGCCGGCAAGATCCTCTCGCTGCCGCGCGGCGCCACCGCGGTCGATTTCGCCTATGCGGTGCATACCGACATCGGCCATCGCTGCGTCGCCTGCAAGATCAACCACGAGCACCTGCCGTTGCGCACCGAGCTCAGGAATGGCGACCGCGTCGAGATCATCACCGCGCCGAACGCGGCGCCGAACCCGAACTGGCTGGCGTTCGTCAAGACCGGCAAGGCGCGCGCGCAGATCCGTCACTTCCTCAAGACCCGGCAGCACGAGGAATCCGCCGCGCTCGGCGAACACCTGCTCGCCCAGGCGCTGGCCAATTTCGGTCACCGCCTCGAAGAACTCGGCAGTGCTGCCTGGCAGCGTTTCCTGCGCACCTTCGCCGGCAAGTCGCAAAAGGAAGTGCTCGCCGACATCGGCCTGGGCAAGCGGCTGCCGGCGATCGTCGCGCGCCGCCTGATCGACGGCCACGCAGGGGGTGGCGCCGCGCAAGGCAGAAGCCCGATCCGCATCGCCGGCAGCCAGGGGATGGCGATGCAGCTCGCGCGCTGCTGCCGGCCGATCCCCGGCGATCCGATCGTCGGCGTGATCCGGGCGGGACAGGGGTTGGTCGTGCATACGCATGACTGCCCGACGCTGCGCAGCCACAAGGCGGGGCGCGGTCCGGGCGGCATCAAGGAGTGGGTGGATGTCGAATGGGACCCGCAGGCGAAAGGGCCGTTCGAAGTGCTGATCAAGGTCGTGGCGCAGAATGCGCCCGGCGTGCTGGCGCGCATCGCCGCGGTGATCGCCGAGCACGACACCAACATCAACAACGTGCGCATGGATGCCGACGGCGGCAGCACGACGGCGCTCTATTTCATGCTGCAGGTGAGCGATCGCACCCATTTGGCGCGTATCCTGCGCAGCCTGCGGCGGCTGCCGATCGTCACCCGCATCAGCCGCGTCAAGGAAGACCACTGAAAGGAGAGCACACCATGGGGAAACTCAAGGGTTACGAGTCTGAATACACGAAATTCATGCGCGCATGGCTGCAGCAGCACCCCGAGCAGATCGACGAGCAACAGCGGGGACGCGCGCTGTGGTGGGATCGCGGCAATCTCACCCCGGAGGAACTGGCCCGCCGCGCCGCGATGCGCGAGCCGCAGAAGGCTTACTACTATGACGTCAATTGAGGCAACGCGAAACGGGCGGCTGCGACGGCGCGGTGCCGGTTTCTGCCTGCTGGCGGCCTTGGCCGGCTCGGCACTGATCGCACGCGCGGAGGATAAGCCGCAGCCCGTCGTCCCCCCAAAGCCGGTGGTGTTGCAGCCGACGGCAGCCCTGCCGCCGCCTCCGCCTGCGCCGCCCGCAGCCCAAGCGCCTGCCGTAGCGAACAAACCCGGCCTGATGAAGGCGGGAAAGCCCAAACCGACGAGAAAGCCGCTCAAGCCGGCTGGCAAGGCCAAGCCGAAGCGCCGTTAGCGGAAAGATACGGCGGCCTGCAGGCTTCCCTTGCCCGCAGGCGCGATCCGCGGCCTGCGCGCTGCGTAGCCGCCTTCATTCCAATTGCAGCGAACCGCTTGACCCCCCGTGAGGGAGCGGAGGGGGTGTCTTTTTTTCCGAGCGGCAGACTCGACATTCGAATTTCTTGACACCTGTCAAGCAAATTCGCAGTCCGGCATCCTAGGATGCGCTCAACTCGATCCCACAAATTTTCTGTGGCTTTAGGGCGCATCTCATGAATATCTCGAGCATCATCGTCATTCCGCATCCCGAGCGCGTCGCCGCGGTGCGCGCCCGATTGCAGACCCTCCCCGGTGTCGAAGTGCATGCCGTCTCGGCCGAAGGCAAGATGATCGCCACCATCGAAACGGCGGGCGACCGGGAGACCATCGAACTCTTCGAAAGCATCAATCTGCTCGACGGCGTGATGTCGGCGTCGATGGTGTATCACCAGCAGGAGAATGATCCGGAAGCACCCGTTTCTGTGGAGGTGTCGCCGCCGCGCGATGCCACGGCACTGGCTTGAAAACAAGGAGATTGGCAATGGAACTGACACGGCGTGAATTCATCAAGGCAAATGCGATCGCCGCCGCGGCCGGCGTGGCGGGCATGTCCATTCCGGGCGCCCAGGCGCTCGCCCAGGCCAAGGCCGACGACGGCCTCCGCTGGGACAAGGGCGCCTGCCGTTATTGCGGCACCGGCTGCAGCGTGCTGGTCGGCGTTAAGGACGGACGCATCGTCGCGACCCAGGGCGATCCCGATGCGCCGGTCAACAAGGGCCTCAACTGCATCAAGGGCTATTTCCTCGCCAAGATCCAGTATGGCCAGGACCGTCTGACCAAGCCGCTGTTGCGCATGAAGGACGGCAAGTTCGACAAGAACGGCGAATTCCAGCCGATCTCCTGGGATCAGGCCTTCGACATCATGGCCGAGAAGGTCAAGCAGACGCTCAAGGATCCGAACCAGGGGCCGCAGGGCGTGGCGATGTTCGGCTCCGGGCAATGGACGGTCTGGGAAGGCTATGCGGCCGTCAAGCTGATGAAGGCCGGTTTCCGCTCCAACAGCATCGATCCGAACGCGCGTCACTGCATGGCCTCGGCGGTGGCCGGCTTCATGCGCACCTTCGGCATCGACGAGCCGATGGGCTGCTATGACGACGCCGAGCACGCCGATGCCTTCGTGCTGTGGGGCTCGAACATGGCCGAGATGCATCCGATCCTGTGGACGCGCATCACCAACCGGCGGCTGACCGCCGACCACGTGCGCATCCACGTGCTGTCTACCTTCTCGCACCGCTCCTGCGAGATCGCCGACAACGAGCTGATCTTCAAGCCGCAGTCCGATCTGGCGATCCTCAACTACATCTGCAACTACATCATCCAGAACAACGCGGTCAACAAGGATTTCGTCGCCAAGCACGTCGGTTTCTTCAAGGGCGTCACCGACATCGGCTATGGCCTGCGGCCGAACCATCCGCTCGAGCAGGCGGCCGGCAACAACGGCTATCCCGGTCCGGACGGCAAGCCGAAGGGCGATCCGAACGCCCACTCGCCGATCACTTTCGAGGAATTTGCCCAGTTCGTCTCCGAATACACGCTCGACAAGGCGCACGAGATTTCCGGGGTGCCGAAAGACCGGCTCGAGAAGCTCGCCAAGACCTATGCCGATCCGAAGACCAAGGTTACCTCCTACTGGACGATGGGCTTCAACCAGCATACGCGCGGCACCTGGGTCAACAACATGATCTACAACGTGCATCTCTTGGTCGGCAAGATTTCCGAGCCGGGCAACGGGCCGTTCTCACTGACCGGCCAGCCCTCGGCTTGCGGCACGGCGCGCGAGGTCGGTACCTTCTCGCATCGCTTGCCGGCCGACATGGTGGTGATGAATCCGAAGCACCGCGAGATCGCAGAGAAGATCTGGAAGCTGCCGGCGGGCACGATCAATCCGGTGCCCGGCTACCATGCGGTGCTGCAATCGCGCATGGCCAAGGATGGCAAGATCGGCTTCCTGTGGACCTCGACCACCAACAACATGCAGGCCGGCCCGAACGTCAATGGCGAGGTCTATCCCGGCTGGCGCAATCCGAAATGCTTCACGGTCGTTTCCGACGTCTATCCGACCGTCTCGGCGATGTCGGCGGATCTGATCCTGCCGGCGGCGATGTGGATGGAAAAGGAAGGCGCCTATGGCAACGCCGAGCGGCGCACCCAGTTCTGGCGTCAGCAGGTCAAGGCCCCGGGCGAAGCGAGGTCCGATCTGTGGCAATACCTGGAATTCTCGAAGCGCTTCAAGGTCGAGGACGTCTGGCCGGCCGACCTGATCGCCAAGATGCCCGAATACAAAGGCAAGACGCTCTATGAGATCCTCTATCTGAACGGGCAGGTCAACAAGTTCCCGAAAGAAGAGGCGGCGAAGGTGAACGCGCACGCCTGGGCCGGCTATACGAACGACGAGACCGAGCATTTCGGCTTCTATGTCCAGAAAGGCCTCTTCGAGGAATATGCCGGGTTCGGCCGCGGCCATGCCCACGATCTCGCCTTGTTCGATACCTATCACAAGGTGCGCGGCCTGCGCTGGCCGGTGGTGGATGGCAAGGAAACCCTGTGGCGCTTCCGCGAAGGCTACGACCCTTACGTCAAGAAAGGCGAAGGCGTGCGCTTCTACGGCTATCCGGACGGCAAGGCGAAGATCTTCGCCCTGCCCTACCAGCCGGCCGCCGAGATGCCCGACAACGAATACGATCTGTGGCTGTGCACCGGCCGCGTGCTCGAGCATTGGCATACCGGCTCGATGACGCGCCGCGTGCCCGAGCTCTACCGGGCCTTCCCGGACGCGGTAGTGTTCATGAATCCGAAGGACGCCGAGAAGCGCGGCCTGAAACGCCACGACGTCGTCAAGGTTGCCACCCGCCGCGGCGAAATCCAGTTGCGCGTCGAGACCAAGGGTCGCAACAAGCCGCCGGAGGGCTTGATCTTCATCCCGTTCTTCGACGAGATGCGGCTGGTCAACAAGCTCACCCTGGACGCCACCTGTCCGATCTCGAAAGAGACCGACTACAAGAAGTGCGCCGCCAAGGTGGTGAAGGTCTGAGCCGGGAACGATTGGTAAGGTAACGACATGGAGACGGGAAGCAAGACAGGGGGCAGGCTTCCCACCCTGCGATCATGGAACGAGATACGAAACCCAAAGGCTCGGCCCGCCGCCAGTTCCTCGCCGATACCGCCCGCATGGTCTGCGGTGTCGGTCTGCTGGGGCTCGGGCTGGGACTTTACGCGCGGCATGCGACCGCGCTGCCCCCTGCCGCCATCCGCCCGCCTGGCGCCTTGCCGGAGAAGGAGTTTTCCGCTGCCTGCATCCGCTGCGGCATGTGCGTGCGCGACTGCCCTTACGACATCCTGCATCTGGCCAAGCCGGAAGAGCCCATGTCGACCGGCACGCCCTATTTCGTCGCCCGTCAGGCGCCCTGCGAGATGTGCGAGGACATCCCATGCGTGAAAGCCTGCCCGACCGGGGCGCTCGATCACCGCTTGACCGACATCACCAAGGCGCGCATGGGGCTGGCCGTGCTGATCGACCACGAGACCTGCCTGAACTTCCTCGGCCTGCGCTGCGACATCTGCTATCGCGTCTGCCCGGTGATCGACAAGGCGATCACGCTCGAGCCGATGGCGAACACGCGCACCGGCAAGCATGCGATGTTCATTCCCACGGTGCATTCCGAAGCCTGTACCGGCTGCGGCAAATGCGAGAAAGCCTGCCCGACGGAAATCGCCGCGATCAAGGTGCTGCCGATCTACATCGCCAAAGGGCACCTGTCCGCGCACTACCGGCTCGGCTGGGTCGAGAAGGAGAAGGCCGGCGGCAGTCTGGTCGCGCCGGATCTCGAGCACCAGTACAACCTGCCCGAGGGGATGCGCTATGACTACGGCGGCAAGGGCCTGCAAGCCGAGCCTGGCGCCCCCGCCGCGGCGCCCGCAGCGCCCGGGGGCGAGGGAGGTGCCGTGCCGCCGGCGCCGACTTTCAAGGCCATGCAGGGAGACAAGCTATGAGCGCGTCATCCCAGCGTCCTGGGGCGGAAGCCGTCGCGGCCAAGGGTTGGCTCGCCGCGCACAAGTGGCTGATCCTGCGCCGCGCTTCGCAGCTCGGCATCCTGCTCCTCTTCCTCGTCGGCCCGTGGTTCGGCTGGTGGATCGTGAAAGGCAACCTCAATTCCAGCTACACGCTGGATTTCCTGCCGCTGACCGATCCGTATCTGCTGCTGCAGGCGCTGATGAGCGGGCAGACGCCCGAAAGACTCGGCCTGATCGGCGTGACGATCGTCGTGCTGTTCTATCTGCTGGTCGGCGGCCGGACGTATTGCAGCTGGGTCTGCCCGGTGAATTTGGTCACGGATTTCGCCGCCTGGCTGCGCAGCCGGCTCGGCCTGAAAGGCAGCGCGCACATATCGAGGCAGACGCGTTACTGGATCCTCGCCATGACGCTGCTGGTCTCGGCGGCGACCGGGACGATCGCCTGGGAGATGGTCAATCCCGTCTCGATGCTGCATCGCGGGCTGATCTTCGGCATGGGTTTCGCCTGGGCGGTGATCCTCGTGGTCTTCCTGTTCGATCTGTTCGTGATGCGTCACGGCTGGTGCGGCCACCTCTGCCCGGTCGGCGCCTTCTACAGCCTGATCGGCAAGTTCGGACTGCTGCGCGTCAAGCTGCCGGCGCGCGCGGCCTGCAACGACTGCATGGACTGCTTCGCGGTCTGTCCGGAGCAGCAGGTGATCCGGCCGGCGCTCAAGGGCATCGACGGCGCGCCGCCGGTCATTCTCGAAGCCAACTGCACCAACTGCGGACGTTGCATCGACGTTTGTTCGAAAGACGTCTTCCGCTTCGGCACCCGCTTCGGCGCTGCGGAATCCACGGCCGTCGCCAAGGTGTCGCCCGTACCGAAATGAAACGCTTTGTGTCCCTCTAGGAGGAATTCGATCATGAGAAACGCCACCGTAGGTAAGACTGCCGGTTTCGCGCTCGCGGCGCTCCTGGCCTCGCTCATCGGCTGCGCATCCACCAGCGGGCCGACCCCGATGCGTGGCGCCGACGTCACGGCACCCGACCGCGCACCGGAAATCAAGAAGTATGCCGACAAGGTGCCGGGCGTCGGTCAGCCCCACCTGATCGATCGCACCTTCATCGGTCAGCCGCCGCTGGTGCCGCACAGTGTCGAGAAATATCTGCCGATCACGGTCGAGGAGAACGCCTGTCTCGAATGCCACATCACCGACGAGCTGCGCGGCCAGAAAGTGCCGAAGATCGGCCAGAGCCACTTCTCGAAGACGCTCAAGAAGAAGGATGGCAGCCCGGCGGTCGAGATGAGCCGCTTCCAGTGCGATACCTGCCATGTGCCGCAGGTCGATGCCAAGCCGCTCGTCGACAACAAGTTCGTCGGCGTCACGAAATGAATTTTTCAACCAGCAAACGGAGTATCCCCATGAAATACCAGAGCCGCATGATCGCGATGGCGAGCATGGCCGCATTCGCCCTCGCCGGATTTTCGCCCGCCGCCCTGGCGCTGGACGTCGAGGCCGCCAAGGACCTCGCCGAGCAGAACAACTGCAAGCAGTGCCATGGCATCAAGAAGGACAAGGACGGTCCTTCCTTCCTGAAGACGGCGGAGAAATATCGCGGCAAGGCGAATGCCGAAGACGAGATCGTCAAGCACCTGACCTCGGGCAAGAAAGTCAAGCTCGCCGACGGCAGCGAAGAGAATCACAAGATCGTCAAGACCATGCCGCCCAATGACATGGCGCAGATCAAGAATCTCGCCCAGTACATCCTCTCAACCCAACCTTGATGGCCCTGCATCATGACGCAATCTGACCCGGGCCGGCTGGGCTGGTGGGCGCGGCTCAAGCGGCCGAGCGCGAAGCATTCGGTGCTCGCGCTCGCCGCGGTGGGCTTCGTCGGCGGCATCGTTTTCTGGGGCGCATTCAATACTGGCATGGAAGCGACCAATACGCTGCAGTTTTGCGTCAGCTGCCATGAGATGCGCGATACCGTGTATCAGGAATACCAATACACGATCCATTACAGCAACCGCACCGGCGTGCGCGCCATCTGCTCGGATTGCCATGTGCCGAAGGACTGGACGCACAAGCTGATCCGCAAGATCAAGGCGAGCGGCGAGGTGTGGGGCAAGATCACCGGCAGCATCGACACCAAGGAAAAGTTCGAGGCGAAGCGGCTGGAACTCGCCCAGCACGAGTGGGAGCGCATGAAGGCGCGCGATTCGATCGAGTGCCGCAACTGCCACAGCTTCGAGGCGATGAGTCCCGAGCTGCAGAAGAAGACGCCGTACAAGAAGCACATGGAGGCGAAGGCCGCGGGCAAGAGCTGCATCGATTGCCACCAGGGCATCGCCCACAAGCTGCCGAAGGGCTACAAGAAGCCGGGCACCGACGACGAAGAAGAGTGATCTCAGGCCCTGCTCACCGGCGCGAGCGTGATCGCGCCGGCCGGGCAGACCGGCAGGCAGGCGCCGCAGCCGGTGCATCGCTCGTCGAGCACGACGGGCAGCGCCGCGCCGCCGAGACGCGGCGAGAAGCGGATCGCCGCCGCCTCGCAGGCATCGCCGCAACTGCGGCACACCACGTTCTGCGCATAGGCGATGCAGGCGGGGCCGATCCGCGCGGCTTGTGGGGCCGCTGGCTCCTGGGCGGGGCGGGGCTCCGCAGGAGCGGAAAAGCGGCCACGCAGGAACTGGCGGCGCGAAATCATCGCCCTTTGATGGCGTAGATGCCCGGCGCGTTGCGCCAGTAACCCTTGTAGTCCATGCCGCAGCCGAACAGAAAACGGTCCGGGGCTTCGAGGCCGGTGAAGTCGGCCCGCATGCCTGGCCGCGCTTTGCGATCGTGCAGCTTATGCACCAGCACGGCAGTGAGCACCTCGGCTGCGCCGAGCTCGCGCACACAGGCGCAGATCGCATCGAGGGTGTAGCCTTCGTCGAGCACGTCGTCGATGATCAGCACCGTGCGGCCCGTTAGCTCGCGGGCCGGGCGCGCACGCCAGTCGAGCGCGCAACCGCTCAGCGCATGTCCATAGCGCGTGGCATGCAGATAATCGACCTCGAGCGGAAAGTCGAGCTTTGCGAGCAGGCGGCCGGCGACGATCAACCCGCCGTTCATCACGGCGTAGATCAGCGGATTCGCATTCTTCAACCGCTGCGTGATTTCCTCGGCCAGACGGTCGAATGCGGCCTCGACCGCGGCGGGCGAGGCGACGCAATCGGCCTCGAGCCGGATACGACGCACTTCTTCGAGCAGATTCTGCTGCATGGTGAGGAGCGAATGATTACTGGCGCACCTGGTCGATCAGCAAGCGCACGTCTTTCGCGCCCTGCTTCACCTTGACGGCTGGCCCGAACAGATCACCGGGCTGCGGCACCGCCTGGCCGGTTTGCGAGACGCGCGCCTCGACCAGCAACTCGGCGAATTGCGAAGGCTTGCGGTCCGGGCTCATCGCCAGGCTGTCGTCGAGCACGAAATCGAGCGGCGCTTTGCCGACGGGCACGCGCAGCACGGCCACCGGCATGCGCGAGCCGTCGGTCGGACGGGCGACGACCATCAACGCCGCGTCGGCGGGAATCTTGCCGGCCAAGGCCGGGGCGATCTCGACGCGTCCCTTGATGGCCGGGGCACCGGCGGGTGCCGCCTCGCCAGCGCCGACTTTGCGTGGCTCCCGGACCGCAGGCTTGAGGCCGCCCAGTTGCCGCGCCTCGGCGATGTTGGCCTCGACCGCCTTGGCATCCTCGGAACCCGGCTCGAGCAAGGCGAGCAAGGCTTCCCAATCCTTGAGGGCCTTGTCGTACTGCTTGGCCTCGAAGGCCGCCGTGCCGCGCAGCCACAGTCCCTGCGGCTGGGCGGGGTCGAGCTTCAGCGCGCGTTCGAGCACGTCCATCGTCTTGGCATCGAATCCCTGCGTCGCGGCCAGCGTGTCGGCATATTCGACCAGTAGGTCGGCGCTGGATTCGAGCAGCGGCCCGGTGCGCTCATAGGCGCGCACGGCCTCGGGAAAGCGCCCCAAGGCCTTGTAGGAGCGCCCGAGCATCGCCCAGCCCTTGTAATTCTCGGGTTCTTTTTCCAGTTTGGCCGCGAAGTCGCTGACCAGCCGCTCGATCTCGGCCTGCGTGAAGCGCTGCTGGTGCGAAGCGGCGCTCGCTGCGGCGTCGAGTGCCGCAGGGTTGCCGAGCATGACGTAGAGCAACGCGGCGCCGAGCGGCACGACGATGGCGAGCGCGAGCGCCGTGGTGCGGCTCGCCGGCGCATGGGAGGGAACGCCAACGGCTTCGGCCTGACTGTCTTCGAGCAGACGGCGCTGCAATTCGGCTTTCGCCTGATCGTAATCGGCCTGCGACAGATCGCCCGTCGCCAGATCGCGGTCGAGTTCGGCGAGTTCGTCGCGATAGATGGCGGCGTTGAGTTCGCGGCGCGAGGGCTCGTCCGCCGCGCCCCGCCCGCGCAAAGGCCAGAGCAGCAAGGCAAGGGTGATGAGGATGAGCGCGGCGGCGCCGAGGAGGAAGACGGTCATGGTCGATTGTCCTTCAGGAGCGCTTCGGCGCGTTGACGCTCTTCTTCGCTCAGCGGTGTTTCCGTCAGTTGACGGTTGCGGCGGCGCAGATAACGCACGAGGGCAACGATGCCGGCGATCAGCAACAGAAAGGGACCGCCCCAGAGCAGATAGGTCACCGGCTTGACCTGCGGTCGGTAGAGCACGAAATCGCCATAGCGGCTGACGAGGAATTCCCTGACCTCGTCATCCGACTTGCCGGCCTTGATCAGGCCGCGCACTTCCTCGCGCAGGTCTTTGGCGAGATCGGCCTGCGAACCGGCGAGTGATTCATTCTGGCAGACGAGGCAGCGCAACTCCTCGGTGATCTTCACCATTCGCTGCTCGACGGCCGGATCTTCGGCGAGCGGCGCGGCCTCCTTCGCCAGGGCGGCATGTGCGAGCATGAGTGCGGCCAGCGCCGCCGCCCCCCCGCGCAGGAATTTCTTCAGCTTTTTTTTCATTTGTCGAGCTCTTTGACCAGCGGCAGGATCTTCTTCTCCATCACTTCCGGCGTGATCGGGCCGATCTGCTTGAAGCGGATCACTCCGGCCTTGTCGATCAGATAGGTTTCCGGCACACCATAGACGCCATAATCGATACCGACCCGTCCGTCGGCATCGAAGGCCGACAGCAGATAGGGATCGCCGAAACGAGAGAGCCAGGCGAGCCCGTCCTCACGCTTGTCCTTGTAATCGAGGCCGACGACCGGCGGCAGCAGCCCTTTTCTCGCGTATTCGACGATCACCGGGTGTTCCTCGCGGCAGGAGACGCACCACGAGGCCCAGACGTTGAGCAGCCAGACCTTGCCGCGCATTTCCTGGGGCGAGAACGTCGCCTCGGGGTTCTTCAGCTGTGCCACCTTGAAGTCCGGCGCGGGCTTGCCGATCAACGGCGAGGGAACTTCGCGCGGATTGAGGTTCAGGCCCACGGCGAGCAGGCCGACGAGGGCGACGAAAATGATCAAGGGCCAAGTGAATCTGTTCATGCGGTTGCTCCGGCAGGGGCGGGAAGAGTGCGCTTGACGCGCAGACGATATCGCCGGTCGGCGGCGGCGAGCAACCCGCCCAGGGCCATCAACAGACAGCCACCCCAGATCCAGACGACGAAAGGTTTGAAATAAACGCGCACCGCCCATGCGCCGTTTTCCCGGTCGGCGGTGAGCGGCTCGCCCAGCGAGACATACAGATCGCGCGTGAAGCCGACATCGATCGCGGCCTCGGTCATCGGCATCGAGCCGAGACCATAGTCGCGCTTTTCCGGGTACAGCGTGCCGAGCGTCTTGCCGTCCCTGGACAACTCGACGCTGCCCACCGAGGCGCGGTAGTTGGGGCCGTCCGCCTCGCGCACGCCCAGGAACTTGAAGGTGTAACCGCCGACCATCACCGTGTCGCCCGGCTCCATGCGCACATCGCGTTCTTCCTGGTAGTTGGAGACCAGGGTCACGCCGACGACGAAAGCGGCCAGGCCGAAATGGGCGAGCTGCATTCCCCACCACGAAGCGGTCGGAGCGCCGGGTTTCTTGAGGCGGTCGGCGGTCTGCGACACCAGCGCGGCGCCGATCCACCCGGCCAGCGCGAGCCCCAGACCGACGGCGCCGTTCCAGCCCCCCGCAAGCCAGGGCAGGG
Organism: Rhodocyclaceae bacterium; assembly: GCA_013388985.1. Classification (GTDB taxonomy): domain Bacteria; phylum Pseudomonadota; class Gammaproteobacteria; order Burkholderiales; family Rhodocyclaceae; genus Sulfuricystis. The sequence goes on along the minus strand of JACAEF010000011.1, from coordinate 40,801 downwards.
CGATGCCCGCGGCCGCCGCGACGATGGCCGCCGGCCAGAGCCGGCCGAGGATCGTCTTCAGATCGTCATGCTTCCAGCGCGCCACCGGGCCGATGGCGACCAGCGCCAGCACGGGCAGCATGATCGGCACGAACACGGCATTGAAGTAGGGCGGACCGACGGAGATCTTGCCCAGGCCGAAGGCATCGACGATCAGCGGATAGAGCGTGCCGAGCAGCACCGCTCCGCAAGTGACGAGCAGCAACACGTTGTTGACGAGCAGGAAGGTTTCGCGCGAGACGAGCGCGAACGCGCCACCGAGGCTGACCTTCGGCGCGCGCGCGGCGAACAGCATCAGCGAGCTGCCGACGACGATCGCCAGCAGGATCAGGATGAAGATGCCGCGGCGCGGATCGGTGGCGAAGGCATGCACCGAGGTGAGCACGCCGGAACGCACCAGGAAAGTGCCCAAGAGCGAGAGCGAGAAGGCGGCGATCGCCAGCAATACCGTCCAGTTCTTGAAGCTGCCGCGTTTTTCGGTGACGGCGAGCGAGTGGATCAGCGCCGTGCCGACCAGCCAGGGCATGAACGAGGCGTTCTCGACCGGGTCCCAGAACCACCAGCCGCCCCAGCCGAGTTCGTTGTACGACCACCACGAGCCCAGCGTGATGCCGAGCGTCAGGAAGATCCATGCCGCAGTGGTCCACGGACGCGACCAGCGCGCCCAGGCGGCGTCGAGCTGACCGGCGATCAGCGCGGCGATGGCGAAGGCGAATGCGACCGAGAAGCCGACATAACCCATGTAGAGCATCGGCGGGTGATAGACGAGGCCCGGATCCTGCAGCAGCGGGTTGAGCGAGCGCCCTTCCGCGGGCGGCGGCAGGATCCTGTCGAACGGGTTCGAAGTGAACACGACGAAGGCGAGCAGACCGGCCAATACCAGTCCGAGCACGCCCAGCACGCGCGCGACCATCGCCTCGGGCAACTGGCGGGAGAACACGGCCACCGCCAGCGACCAGCCGGCGAGCATCAGCACCCACAGCAGCAACGAGCCTTCATGGCCGCCCCAGACGGCGGAGAGCCGGTACATCGTCGGCAACTGGGTATTCGAGTTGCTGGCGACATACAGGACGCTGAAGTCGCTGACATAAAAGGCCCACGTCAGACATCCGAAAGAAAAGGCGATCAGCAAGAAGGCGGCCGTCGTCGCCGGTCGAGCGAGAGCCATCCAGCGGTGCTGGCAAAGCTGCGCGCCGGCGAGAGGGAGGATGCCCATCACCAGGGCAACGAACAGGGACAGCAGCAGGGCGAAATGCCCGAGTTCTGGAATCATCGCAACGCCTTATTGTTTGAGGGTTTTCTGCGCCTTCTGGGCCTGCTCGATCGCATGCCCCGCCTCGGGCGGCATGTAATTTTGGCTTCGGCCGCTCGCAGGTGCTCGCTTAACGTTCGCTGTGCTCACGTTAGCCTGCGCCGAAATTACATGCCGTCGTGTGCTCATGGTTTGGCCACCGTCTGCTGGGCTTTTTGGGCCTGCTCGATCGCATGCCCCGCCTCGGGCGGCATGTAATTTTCGTCATGCTTCGCCAGCACCTCGGTGGCGGTGAAGCTGCCATCCGGGTTCAGGCGGCCTTGCGCCACCGCGCCCTTGCCTTCCTTGAACAGGTCGGGAAGGATGCCGGTGTAAGTCACCTTCACGTCGCGGGCCGTGTCGGTGATGACGAAGCTGACGGTCAGGTTGTCGCGTGTCAGCGAACCTTCCTTGACCATGCCGCCGACGCGGAATGTCTTGTTTTGCGGCGCCTTGCCGGCCGCGATCTCGGACGGGGTGATGTAAAAGGCGATGTTGCTGTCGAGCGCGTTGAGGACGAAGGCGGCAGCCAGTCCCAGGGCGGCAAGCCCGCCGACGATCAGGGCGATGCGTTTTTGACGAGGTTTCATGGTTGATTGTCGAAGGTATCGGCCAGGCGTTCGCGGCGCAGGATGCGCAAAATGTTCTTGTGACGCCGGCGGACCAGGATTGGTTCCAAGATCATCAGCAGGGCGCAAGCGCCGAAGCTGCCCCAGACGTAGAGCCCATAGCCGCCCATGGCGAAGAATTCGGCCGCAGAACCCCAGTTCATCGGCTCTCTCCTCTCACTTCCGGCAGTGCCTTGACCCACTCGGTGTGCGCCTCGCGTTCGAGGATGATCGCCCGCACGCGCGTGAGGATCACCGCGATCGAATACATCCAGAAGGCCAGCGCCATGATCAGCATGCCCCAGAGCATCGTCGTCGCCATCGTCGGCGATTTCATGATCGAGACCGAGGCGCCCTGGTGCAGGGTGTTCCACCACTTCACCGAGAAATAGATGATCGGCACATTGACGACGCCGACCAGCGCAAGGATCGCGCCGGCCTTGTCGGCGCGGCGCGCGTCGTCGATCGCCGCCTGCAGCGCGATGAAGCCGATGTAGAGGAAGAACAGGATCAGCGCCGAGGTGAGCCGCGCATCCCAGACCCACCAGGCGCCCCACATCGGCTTGCCCCAGAAGGCGCCGGTCCATAGGCTGAGGAAAGCCATCAGCGCGCCGGTCGGGGCGATCGCCTGCGCCATCATGCCCGACAGCCGCGTGTTGAGGGCAAGGCCGATGCCGGCCCAGCCGGCCATCACGCAATAGAGGAACATCGACATCCAGGCGGCGGGCACATGGACGAAGATGACACGGTAGCCCTCGCCCTGCGTCGCGTCGGTCGGCGCGACGAAGAAGCTGATGTAGAGCCCGACGATCAGGAAGATCGCCGCAAGGGCCCAGAACCACGGGATCATCTTGCCGGCGAGCGGGTAGAAGCTCTGCGGCGAGGCAAATTTGAACCAATTGATGAGCCGGTTACTCAAGTGCGATCCTCAAGGCCGCCGTGGTCGCCCACGGCGCGAAAAAAACCGCCACGGCCAGCAAGGCCGCGAGCAGCGACAGGTGGCCGGCGGCACTGAGGCCCGAGACGACCATTTCCACCGCGCCGGCGCCGAAGATCAGCGTCGGCACGTAAAGCGGCAAGACCAGCAGCGACAGCAGCACGCCACCACCGCGCACGCCGAGCGTCAGCGCCGCGCCGATCGCACCGATCAGCGAGAGGAGGGGCGTACCCAGCAGCAGGGCCAGCACCAGAATGCCCAAGGCCTCCGTATCGAGATCGAACTGGATGCCCAGCACCGGCGCCAGCAATACCAGCGGCAGTCCCGTGGTGAGCCAGTGGGCAGTGATTTTACCCGCGATCAGCAGGCCCAGCGGGGTTGGGGAAAGGGCCATCTGTTCGAGCGTGCCGTCGGCGTGATCGGGCGCGAACAGGCGCGAGAGGCCCAGCATCGTCGCCAAGAGCGCCGCCACCCAGAGGATGCCCGGCGCGATCTTCTTGAGCAGCGCCGGCTCCGGGCCTATGCCGAGTGGAAACAGGCTCGTGACGATGATGAAGAAGAACAGCGCGGTGAGCACCTCGCTCTTCCTGCGCATCGCCAGCAGCAGGTCGCGGCGGATGATGGCGATCACCGCCTTCATATTTTCAGCACCTTCCCGTTGGGCAGCGGGATGCTCTGGTGGCTGGTCAGGATGCAGATGCCGCCGCCGCGCACGTGCTCGACGATCAGGTTCGAGAGCAGTTCGACCGCCTTGACGTCGAGGGCGGTGAATGGCTCGTCGAGGATCCACAGTGTCGCCTTCCTCACCGCCAGGCGCGCGAGCAGCACGCGCCGCTTCTGGCCGGCGGAGAGAAAGCGTACCGCCAGGTCCTCCCGGCCGCGCAGGCCGAAGCGCGAGAGCGCGGCGAGCGCTTCGGCTTCGGAAAGCGCCGCGCCGTCGAGTTCGGCGGCGAAGGAGAGGTTTTCCAGCGGAGTGAGCTCTTCCTTGACCGCGCCGTGATGGCCGAGAAACAGCAGATGGCGCCGGTATTCCTCGGCCAATGTCCTGATGGGCTCGCCCTGCCAGCGCACTTCGCCCGCCGCCGGCGGCGACAGGCCGGCGAGGATGCGCAGCAGGCTGGTCTTGCCCGCGCCGTTTTCGCCCTGCACATGCAGCCACTCGCCGGGCTTGAGCGCGAGATCGAGCCCGGCAAACAGGAGGCGTTCGCCGCGAACGCAGGAGAGGGCGGTGGCTGTCAGCATGGGAGGCGCATTTTGCCTGAATGCGCAGGAAAAGACTTAACGGGCATCAACTTGTTGGGCACCTCGAATAACCTGCTGCGCGGCCCTAGGCTCGCGTTGCGCGGTGCTCGCTTCCTCGCCTATCACCTTGATATGTCTCGGTCGCTGCGCTCCGTGCGCCTTGCCCTCCACCCGCTCGCGACGGTTTTTCGAGGCGCCCTGTAGAAATTCGGCGCTGACGGGACGGCATCCCACAGTCGCCCCTGCTCCAAAAGTGGTTTCTATTCTCTGCATAAAAACCATTGTTTGCTGCGCTGCGACAAAATTACCTATACTTTCGTCGTCACGAACACGCGCCGGGCGCAACCCTGCGTGTGACAGTCTGAAAAGGTGATACGCCGCCTTTTCGCCCCGTCGGCCGGAAAACCACCGGCCGCGCCGTGATGGCTGCCGAGGCACATGCCCGCAAGGCGTGTGTTTCGGGCAGCCGGAATTCGCTGTGCGCGAGATGCTCACCCTTCGCCGAGGGGTGAGCGGGTGCGCAGGGTTTTTTTGATCACGGCGCGGATGTTGCGGCGCGCCAATTTTATCGGGGTGGTGCGAGTTTCATGGAATCGGTGTCGAGTCTGGCTGTGGCGGGCGGGTTCATGGCCGTGCTGGGGGTTACCCTGGCCGCCTTGCTCGCGTTCGCCAATCGCAAGCTCTTCGTCCATGAAGATCCGCGCATCGAGCAGGTGGAGGAACTCCTGCCCAAATCGAATTGCGGCGCCTGTGGCCAGCCGGGCTGCCGCGGCTTTGCCGAAAAGGTGGTGGCGGGCGAGGTGGTGCCCGCGCAATGCACGGTGAGTTCGCCGCAACAGCGCAAGGACATCGCGAACCTGCTCGGCGTCGATCCCGGCAACATCGAAAAGAAGGTTGCGCGGCTCGCCTGCGCTGGCGGCCGCCATGTGGCGTTCCTGCGCGCGCGCTATGCCGGCCTCAAGACCTGCCGCGCCGCGGCGGTGGTCGGCGGCGGTGGCAAGGAATGCGCCTGGGGCTGTCTGGGCTTGGGCGACTGCGAGGCGGTGTGCGATTTCGACGCGCTGCATCTCGACGAGCATGGGTTACCGGTGGTCGATGCCGACAAGTGCACCGCCTGCAACGATTGCGTCGAGGTCTGTCCCAAGGGTCTGTTTTCTCTGGAGCCTGTCAGCCGCAAGCTGTGGGTGGCCTGCAAGAACCACGCCGATGGCGACACCGCCGAAAGGGCCTGCGAAGTCGCCTGCACCGCCTGCGGCAGGTGTGTCGCCGATGCCGCGCCCGGCCTGATCCGCCTCGACAACAATCTGGCGACGATCCGCTACGAGCTGAATGCCTGGGCCACGCGCGGGCCGATCGAGCGCTGTCCGACCGGTGCGATCGTCTGGTTCGAAACGCCGAACAAGGCGGTCAAGGGCGCGGCCGCGAAGAAGATACTGCGGCAGGATGCTCTGCCGCTTCTGCAATGAATAGGAAACCTTTGCCCAACTTGCTGCGCGGGCGATCTGCGTTGTTGCCCGGTGCTCGGATGCTCGCCTACCTGGCAGGTATGTCTCGCATCCTGCGCTCCGTGCGCCTTGCATCTCATCCCGCTCGCGGCGCTGGGCAAAGGTTTCGATTTCAATATGACAATCCTCAACCAGAGGGAGTGGAGAAATGTTGATGAAACTGTTCAAGTCCGACAAGAGCGAGAGCGGCCAGGCCACCCCGCAGGTGAAGTATCCGGGCATCCGCGACGCCGTCGATGGCAACACCGCGATCATCCACGTCGAGCGCGAGGCCTCGGATGCCGCCGGCGCCTATCCGATCACGCCTTCGACGCAGATGGGCGAATACTGGGCCGATGAGGTCGCCAAGGGACATCTGAACATTTCCCGGCGCCCGCTGGTATTCATCGAGCCCGAATCCGAGCACGCCGCGGCGGGGGTAACGGCCGGCATGGCGATGGCGGGCCTGCGGGCGACGAACTTCTCCTCGGCGCAGGGGGTCGCGTTCATGCACGAATCGCTCTATGGCGCGGTGGGAAAACGCCTGCCTTATGTGCTCAACATGGGCTGCCGCGCGATCACCAAGGCGTCCTTGAACGTGCATTGCAGCCACGACGACTACCACTGCGTCGATGACACCGGCTTCATCCAGGTGATGGCGAAGAACGCCACCGAGTGCGCCGACCTCAACCTGATCGCGCGCAAAATCGCCGAGCTCTCGCTCACCCCCGCGATCGTCGGCCAGGATGGCTTTCTCACCACGCATCTGATCGAATCGGCGCTGCTTCCGGAACGCGAGCTGATCGAGGAGTTCGTCGGCCGGCCCGACGACATCATCGACACGCCGACACCCGCGCAGGCGATGCTCTACGGGCCGAAGCGCCGCCGCGTGCCGGCGATCTGGGATGTCGATGTGCCGCTCGTCTCCGGCGTGGTGCAGAACCAGGATGCCTACATGCAGGCCACCGCCGGCCAGCGCCCCTATTTCTTCGACCACATCGAGCAGATCACCGACGCCTGCATGGCCGAATACTCGGCGCTGACGGGACGGCACTACGGCCGCATTTCCACTTACAGGACCGAAGATGCCGACTGGCTGATCGTCGGCATGGGCAGCATGGTGGTGCAGGCCGAGTGTGTGGCCGACTATCTGCGCGAGACGCGCGGCCTCAAGGTCGGCGTGGTGAATGTGACGATGTATCGGCCTTTCCCGGGCGACCTGCTCGGCAAGGTATTGCGCGGCAAGAAGGGCGTGGCGGTGCTCGAGCGCACCGACCAGCCGCTCGCCGAGGATCTGCCGCTGATGCGCGAAGTGCGCGCGACGGTCACCAAGTGCCTCGAGAACGGTTTGGCCTCGGGGGACGACAAGCCCTATCCCGGCTACGCGAGCTTCGCCGCCAGCGAAATGCCGCGCCTCTACTCCGGCTGCTATGGCCTGGGCTCGCGCGACCTGCAACCCGAGGGGCTGATCGCCGCGGTCGAGAACATGCTGCCCGGCGGCGCGCAGCGCAAGTTCTACTATCTGTCGGTCGACTTCGTGCGCGACCCGCTCAATCCGAAGGACGAGGTGCATCAGCAGGAGCTGCAGGAGAAATATCCGCAGATCCGCGCGCTGGCGATCCGCGGCTCGGAAAATCCGAACCTGCTGCCCAAGGGCGCGATCACCGTGCGCATGCACTCGGTGGGCGGCTGGGGCGCGATCACCACCGGCAAGAACCTGGCGATGACGCTGTTCGAGCTCCTGGGCTGGGACATCAAGGCCAACCCGAAATACGGCTCGGAGAAGAAGGGCCAGCCGACCACCTATTACCTTTCCGCCGCGCCGGAGCCGATCCGCATCAACTGCGAATACACCTATGTCGATGTCGTGCTCTCGCCCGACCCGAACGTCTTCGGCCACAGTAACCCGCTCTCGGGTCTGAAGAAGGGCGGCGTGTTCATCATCCAGTCGAACCTCGGCGACGAGACTTGGGCGAGCTTCCCGGTCTGGGCGCAGAAGTTCATCGTCGACAACGAGATCCGCGTCTTCTACCTCGATGCCTTCCAGATCGCGCGCGAGGAGGCGGGCTCGCCCGAGCTGCAGTTGCGCATGCAGGGCATCGCCTTCCAGGGCGCGTTCTTCGCCGCCAGTCCGACGATGGCGAATGCCGGCCTGAGCGAGGAAACCCTATTCGCCGCGATCGAGGCGCAGCTCGATGCCAAGTTCGGATCCAAGGGCGCGCGCGTCGTGCAGGACAACCTGCGTGTCGTCAAGCGCGGCTACACCGAGCTCAAGGAAATCACCGACAAGGAAGTCGGCAAGACGCGCAGGCAGCTTCTCAAGAAGGACGTCGGCCTGCCGGTGATGCTCAAGGAACTGCCCGCCGCCGACGGCCGCGTCGCCGACATCCACCGCTTCTGGGAGCAGACCGGCCACTTCTATCTGACCGGCAAAGGCTCGGACAACCTCGTCGACCCGTTCATCGGCACGTCGTTGATGCCGGCGGCGACCGGCGTGTTCCGCGACATGACCGGCATCCGCTTCGAGCATCCGGTGTGGATCGCCGAGAACTGCACCGCCTGCGGCAACTGCTATACCGAGTGCCCCGATTCGGCGATCCCCGGCCTGGTGAGCACGATCGGCGATGTCTTCACCACCGTCGTCAACCGCATCGAGACCGCCGGCACGCCGACCCGCTTCCTGCGTCGCGGCGTGCGCACGCTGGAGAAGAAGCTGCGCGCGCTGATCGGCACCAGCGACGGCGTCGCGGTGCGGCCGCTGATCGACAAGGCGATCGAGGAAACCATCGCCGAGGCGGACGAGGACGACTGGGAAAAGATGGGCGCCGAGTTCAAGCTGTTCACCCAGGAGCTCGGCGACTTCCAGTTCGCCACCACCAAGCCCTACTGGAGCCTGAAGGAGAAAAAGGCCAAGGGCAGCGGCGGGCTGTTCTCGATCACCATCAACCCCTACACCTGCAAGGCCTGCGCCTTGTGCGTGACGGTCTGCGAGGACGACGCGCTGAAGATGGTGACGCAGACCGATGAAACGGTCGACCGGCTGCGCCGCGACTGGAACTTCTGGCTCGACCTGCCGACCACGCCGAAGGAGTACAGCCGCATCGAGAGTCTGGACGAAAAGATCGGCGCGCTGGAGACCCTGCTGCTCGACAAGCACAACTACAACTCGATGAACTGCGGCGACGGGGCGTGTCTGGGCTGCGGCGAGAAGACCGCGATCCACCTGTTCACCTCGACGGTGACGGCACTGATGCAGCCGCGCGTGGCGGCCTTCGTCGCCAAGCTCGACGACCTGATCGCGCGGCTCGAACAGCACATGCGCATCAAGCTCGCCTCCGCCGTCGATCTCACCGACACCAGCGCGGTGGTGCGCGCGGTGGAGGCGACCGGCCAGCACGATCTGACACTCTCGAATCTGGCCGCCAAGCTCACCGAGAACAAGCCCTCGCAGCTGCTCGATCCGGTCTGGGTCAAGAACACCGCCCAGCTGATCGAGAAGCTCAAGGATCTGCGTTGGCGCTATGTCGCCGGCCCGACCGGCCGCGGCCGCGCCGAAATGGGCATCGTCAACTCGACCGGCTGCACCTCGGTGTGGGGCTCGACGTATCCGTTCCACCCCTATCCCTTCCCGTGGACCTCGCATCTCTTCCAGGATTCGCCGTCCGTGGCGATGGGCCTGTTCGAGGGGCACATGGCGAAGATGGCCGAAGGCTTCAAGGCCGTGCGCATGGCCGAGAAGGAGCTGGCCGGCGACTATCTGCCGGACCGCGACGACGACTTCTTCCGCCGCTTCACCTGGCATGACTTTTCCGAGGAGGAGTGGCTGCTCTGCCCGCCGGTCGTCGCGCTGGGCGGCGATGGCGCGATGTACGACATCGGCTTCCAGAACCTCTCGCGCGCCTTGATGTCGGGCATGCCGATCAAGGTGCTGGTGGTCGATACGCAGGTGTATTCGAACACCGGCGGGCAAGCCTGCACCTCGGGCTTCATTTCCCAAGTCTCCGACATGGCCGCCTTCGGCCCGGCGCAACGCGGCAAGCAGGAGACGCGCAAGGAGATTTCGCTGATCGGCATGGCGCATCGCACCGCGTATGTGATGCAAGGCACGATCGCCCACGTCAATCACCTCTTGGAGAGCTACATCGACGGCTTGAACAGCCGCCGCCCGGCGCTGTTCAACATCTACGCGGTCTGCCCGCCCGAGCATGGCGTCGGCGACGACAGGAGCGTCGATCAGAGCAAGCTCGCGGTGGAAAGCCGTGCCTATCCGCTGTTCCGCTTCAACCCCGATCTGGGCACCACCTTCCACGAGACGGTGAGCCTGGAAGGCAACCCGGCGCTGGAGGCCGACTGGCCGACCTACACGCTCAAATACCGCGACGAGGCAGGACACGAGCAGAGCATGACCCTGCCGATGACCTTCGCCGACTTCGCCGCCACCGAGGCGCGCTTCCTCAAGCATTTCAAGAAGGCGCCGCCGGAGACCTGGAACGAGAACATGGTGCTCCTGGCCGACTTCATCGCCCTCGACGAGGACGAGCGCGAGGGCAAGTTCCCGTTCATCTGGGCCGTCGATGCGAAGAACCGTCTGATGCGCCTGTTGGTCACCGAGGACATGGTGCGCTCGACCGAGGAGCGCCTCGCGTTCTGGCGCCAGTTGCGCAACATCGCCGGACTCGATGCACAGCCCGTGGATACCGCGGCGATCGCCGAGCGCGTGCGCGCCGATCTGCTGGCCAAGATCAGCAACACGCTGGGGCTCGCCGGCAGCGATTTCGCTCCGGGTGCCGTCTCGCCAGCGCCGACTTTGCAGCAGGCGGCCGAAAGCGGCGCCGCGGCGGGTGGCGATTACGAACCGGTCTGGATCGAGACGCCGGAGTGCACGGCCTGCGACGAGTGCATCAACCTCGCGCCGCAGGTGTTCGCCTACAACGAGCAGAAGCTGGCGATCGTCATCAACCCGAAAGGCGCGAAATTCGCCGACATCGTCAAGGCGGCGGAGAAATGCACGGCGGGCTGCATCCATCCGGGCACGCCGTGGAACATGAGCGAGCCGGGCATCGAGAAGCTGATGGCGCGGGCGGCGAAGTTCAACTGAGCGATGCGTCTTCTCTCCTACTTTCGCGGCGAGGCCTTCCAGCGTGGCGTGCATCCGCCGCAATGCAAACTCACCGCACGGACGAAGATCCGCCGGCTGCCGTTTCCGCCGCGTGTGATCGTGCCGCTCTCGCAGCACATCGGCAAGCCGCCGCGGCCGATCGTCCGGGTCGGCGAGGAGGTGGTGCGCGGCCAGCCGATCGCGAAGGCGGACGACTGGCTCTCCGTGCCGCATCACGCGCCGGTGACCGGCGTGGTCGAGTTCATCGGCCTGCGACCCGGCATGCGCGGGCCGTGGGTCGAGTCGATCGTGATCCGCGCCCACCCCGGCGCGACGCAGGAAGACCTCTGGGGCCAGCCGCGCGATCTCTCCAACGCCAGCGCCCAGGACCTTCTCCAGGCGATCTGGGACACCGGCATGGTGGGCCTGGGCGGCGCGGCCTTCCCGACCCATGCCAAGCTCACCGTGCCAAGCCAGGCGAAGGTGCACACGCTCGTCGTCAACGGCTGCGAATGCGAGCCGTATCTGACCTGCGATCACCGCGTGATGGTCGAACAGGCCGACGACCTGGTCGAGGGCATCCGCTATGCGATGCGCGCCACCGGCGCGCAGCGCGCGATCGTCGGCATCGAGGACAACAAGCCGGATGCCGCCGATGCGATCAGGGCGGCGCTCGCGCGCCGCGGGCCGCTGCCGGAAGGCGAGATCCACGCCGAGCTGGTGCCGACCAAGTATCCGCAGGGTTCCGAGAAGATGCTGATCATGGCGCTGTTCGGCGTCGAGATTCCGGCCGGCGGCCTGCCGGTCAGCTTGGGGATGGTGGTCAACAATGTCGGCACGCTGGCGGCGCTGGGCCAACTGCTGCCGCGCGGCCGGGGACTCACCGAGCGCGTCGTGACGATCACCGGGCCGGGGGTGGCGCGACCGGGCGACTACATCGTGCCGCTCGGCACGCCGTTACGCTTCATCCTCGATTACGCCGGCGCGCCCGAGGCGCAGGCCAAGGAAGTGATCCTCGGCGGGCCGATGATGGGCCAGGCGGCGGCAAGCCTCGACGTGCCGGTCACCAAGGGCATCTCCGGCGTCGTGGTGCTGCGCGGCGAGGACATCGCGCTCGGCGCAGACCGCAAGATCTACCCGTGCATCAAGTGCGCCGAATGCGTCGAATCCTGCCCGATGGGACTCAATCCCTCGATGCTCGGCATGCTCGCCGCGAAACGCGAATACGACCTGATGGGCGAGCAGTATCACCTCGGCGAATGCTTCGAGTGCGGCTGCTGCTCCTATGTCTGTCCGTCGAACATTCCGCTGGTGCAGCAGTTCCGCGTCGCCAAGCAGATTCTGCGTGAAAAGGCCGCCGCCGCGAAATCGTCATGACCATCGAAATCCGTTCCGCCCCCCACATCAAGGCGCCCAGGAGCGTTCCAACGATCATGCGCCATGTCGTCTGGTCGCTCGTGCCGGTGTGCGCCTTCTTCGTCTATCAATACGGCCTCTCCGCCCTGGCCTCGCTCCTCGTCGTCACGGCTAGCTGCCTGGCCACCGAACGGCTGTTCGTCAGGACCGGCACGCAGGCTGGCGACATCGGCGATTTTTCCGCCGTGATCACCGGGCTGCTGCTCGCGCTATCGCTGCCACCCGCCTTCCCGCTGTGGATGGGCGCCGTCGCCGGCTTTGTCGCGATCGCGCTCGGCAAGGCGCTGACGGGCGGCATCGGCTTCAACGTCTTCAACCCGGCGCTGGTCGGCCGCGCCTTCGCGCAGGCGGCGTTTCCGCAGGCGATCGCCACCTACTCGCCGTCCTTCCTGCCCGGCCGCTTCACCGAGTTCGTGCCCTCCTCGCTGGCCTGGCCGCTGATGCAGCCCGCGGACCTGATGCCCTGGCTCAAAGAGCGGCAGCTCGACGCGCTCGCCGCGGCGACGCCGCTCGCCAAATGGAAATTCGAAGGCGTGCTCGCCGGCGCCGAGGAGCTCTTGACCTCGCTGTCCGGCCACATGGCCGTCGGCCCGTCGCCGCTGCTGATCCTGCTGTGCGGCAGCTATCTGGCCTTCCGCCGCTTCCTCGACTGGCGCATCCCGGCGGCGATCCTCGGCAGCGCGGGGCTCACCGCCTGGCTCTTGTTCGCGCTCTCGCCCGAGCGTTTCCCCAATCCCTTCTTCATGCTGTTCTCCGGCGGCCTGATCCTCGGCGCGGTGTATATGGCCACCGACATGGCGACCTCGCCGGTCACGCCGAAGGGCATGTGGCTCTACGGCGCGCTGATCGGCCTGCTCACGGTCATCATCCGCTACTACAGCGGCCTGCCGGAAGGCGTGATGTATGCGATCCTGCTCGCCAATGCCGCCACCCCGCTGATCGAGAAAGTGACCCAGCCGACCCCCTTTGGCAAGAGCGCGCTCGCTCGCCTCGGCCAGGCCAAGCGCGGGGCAAGCTACCCGCTGCATCCGGGCTACATCTCCCGCGAGGAGGCGCACGCGGTGACGCCGAAGAAGCGTTTCCTCCGCAACAAGCCGAAGCCCGAGGAACGCCGCAAGCCGGAAAAATCATCATGAACCACGCCACCCAGACCCTGCCAGAGATGACGCCGCCGGCGGCGATGATCCGCACGCTCGGCCTGATCGCCGCGATCTGCGGCACGATCATCGTCGCCGCCTATCAGGGCACTTACCGCGCGGTGCAGGAAAACAAGCGCATCGCGCTCGAGCGCGCCGTGTTCAAGGTGGTGCCGGGAGCGCAGGCGATCGCCGAGTATTGGGCGCTGCCCAACGGCGAAATCGCGAAAGTCGGCGCTGGCGAGACGGCACCGGCCGACGCGATCAAGTTCTACGCCGGCTACGATACGGCCGGCCGGCTCGCCGGCATCGCTGCCGAGGGCGCCGCCAAGGGCTATGCCGACACCGTACGCATCCTGTTCGCCTGGGATCCGGCGACGCGGAAGATCGCCGGCTTCAGCGTCGTCGCGGCGCGCGAGACGCCCGGCATCGGCGACAAGGTCACGAAAGATCGCGATTTCCTCGCCAACTTCCCGCTCGAAGCGGAGCCGGCGGCGGATGGCCGGGCGCTCGCGCACGAGATCCGCACCGTCAAGCACGGCAGCAAGGCACACGCCTGGGAAATCGACGCGATCGCCGGCGCGACGATCACTTCGCGCGCCGTCGGCCGGGCGATCAACGACACGGCGCAAAAGCTTCTGCCGCGCATCGCAATGCATCTGGACACACTGAAGGAAAAGCCATGAGTCAGGCTGCGACCACGACCTGGGAAGAATTCATGGAGGGCGTCTGGCGCCAGAACCCGGTATTCGTGATGGTGCTGGGCCTGTGCCCGACGCTCGCCGTCACCGTTTCGGCGGTGAATGCGCTGTCGATGGGGCTGGCCACCACCTTCGTGCTGACCTGCTCCTGCCTCCTGGTGTCGCTCTTGCGCAAGCTGATCCCGAAGGAGGTGCGCATCGCCACCTATATCGTCATCATCGCCACCTTCGTCACCGTCGTCGACTACCTGATCCAGGCGATCAGCCTCGCGCTCTACGATGCGCTCGGCGCCTTCATCCAGCTGATCGTGGTCAACTGCATCATCCTCGGCCGCGCCGAGGCGCATGCCTCCAAACATCCGCCGCTGACCGCCGTCGTCAATGCGCTCGGCATGGGGGTCGGATTCTCGATCGGCCTGTTCGCGCTCGGCAGCGTGCGCGAGATTCTCGGCGCGGGCAAGCTGTTCGGCTTTTCCCTGTTCGGCGAGCATTTCCAGCCTTGGGTGGTGATGGTGCTGCCGCCCGGCGGCTTCTTCGTGCTCGGTCTGTGGCTGCTGCTCTTCGCAGCCTGGGGGCGTTGGCGCCAGCGCCGTCAGGGCGCCGCCAAGGGAGTGACACAACATGCATGAATCCGCCGCGCAGATCTTCATCAACGCCTTCCTCGCCAACAACTTCGTGCTGGCGATGTTCCTCGGCCTGTGCCCGTTCATCGGCGTCTCGGGCAAGCTCGAGACAGCCCTGCCGATGGGCGCGGCGACGACTTTCGTGATGCTCGTCGCCTCCTTGTGCGCCTTTGGCCTCAACCTGCTGCTCGCCTACTTCAACCTCGAATTCCTGCGGCTGATCGCCTACATCGTCATCATCGCCTCGGCGGTGCAATTGGTCGAGATGGTGCTGAAGAAATACAGCCCGGCGCTGTTCCGCGCGCTCGGCATCTATCTGCCGCTGATCACCACCAACTGCGCGGTGCTCGGTGTCGCGCTGTTCCAGACCGCGCGCGAATACGATTTCGTGCAGTCGGTCACGTTCGCCGTCGGCGCCGGCGCGGGCTTCACGCTGGCGCTCACGCTGATGGCCAGCGTGCGCGAGCGCCTGCGGCTTTCCGACGTGCCCTCCGTGGCGCAGGGCACGGCGCTGTCCTTGATGCTCGCCGGCATCCTGTCGCTGGCCTTCATGGGCTTCGCCGGGCTGGGCGGATGATGACCTACGTCATTACCGTCGCGCTGATCTTGGCGCTGATGCTCGCCGGCATCGCGGTGGATCGGCTCTATCGCCGCTTTGCGGCACGCCACCCGCAGCTCGGCCCGTTCCGCAAGAACGACGGCGGCTGCGGCTGCTGTGCCGGCAAGTGCGAAGACGACACCTGCGCGCGTTGATCAGCGCAGCATCTCGGGATTGATCACCGCGCGCAGCACGGTCTGGTCGCGCCCTTCGCGGCTGCGCTTGGAAAACCACCAGACGGCGCCTTTCTTGAAGCTCCAGTCGGCTTCGGCGCCGGAGAGCAGCAAGGACGCCAGACGCCCCAGCGTCGGCTGGTGCCCCACCAGCAGCACGGCGCCCGAATGTTCCGGCCAGTGCGCGGCGGCGAGCAGGTCGGCGGCATCGGCGCCGACGCCGATCTTCGGCTCGACCTCGAAAGGCAGCGCCAGCGCATGCGCGGTTTGCTGGGTGCGCATCGTCGGGCTGACGAGGATGCGGGTTTTCTTCGGCAGCTGGGCCCGCAGCCACTTCGCGACTTCATGGGCCTGCTTGTCGCCGCGCGCGGTGAGCCGGCGCCTGGCATCCGGCTGACCTTCGCGGGCTTCTTCGGCTTCGGCATGACGCCACAGGATCAGATCCATCCTCACTCCGTCTCGTTTGTCTGCGGCCCAGCATACGACGCCGATGTGACACGAGGGTGACGGCCGCGCCAGTGCGGCAGACGCATCGTGCCGAGTCGCGTGATGGCACGCGGCACTGCCGAGAGCAGTCGCTGGTAACGCGGGCCATGCCAGCCGGCGATCAGGCTGACGGCCTCGCGCAGCGGCTGATCGTTGCCGGCGGATTCCATCAGCAGCGCGCCGGCGTTGGCAAGGTCGTTGATCTGGCCCAGCACTTCCTGCAATTCGGCGAGGTGTCCGAGCAGACGGCGGGTCGGCTTCCTCTCGGCGAGCGGCGAGAAAAATTCCAGCGCATACCGCAGCCGCTTGATGGCGATGCGCAGCGCATGCAGCGTCTCGGGACGTGCGGCATCGACCTCGCGGGCCAGGGCGAGCGCCTTCTTGCGCAGTCGCCGCAGGCGTTTGCGCGCGAAATCGGGCAGACTCGCCTGGCCAGTCGCATCCGGGGTTCCCACCGCGGCTCGCTTTGCTTCGACGGCGGAAAGGCCGTGCGTCAGGGCGAGCAGCTGCAGGACGATCACGCCATAGCGCGGCGTGGTCAAGAGGTGCAGCGCTTGCTGGCGGGCTTCATGACGGCGCTCGGTGATGACGCCGATCAGCGCGGCGAGCCGCGGTTCGTCGGGCAGCGCGGCGAGCACCGGGTTGGCGATTTCGGCGAGCAGCACATCGACATCGCGCGCCTTGCCCAACGGGGCCATCAGCTCGCGCACCAGCGGCAACGACCGTTCCTCGAAGTCCGCGGGCAAGAGCGGCCGGAACAGCCGCAGCGCGGCGCGCAGACGGCGCAACGCGACACGCATCTGATGGATGTATTCCGGATCCTCGCTCGTCAGGGCGGTCCTGTGATTGCGCTGCAGCTGGTCGAGACAGGCCAGCGCGATGGCGCGGAAAGCGGCCAGCGGCATCATTTCGGCCGACAAGTCGGGCGAGGCGGCGCGCACGGGCGCTGGCGGCGTCTGCAGGAACAGCGCATAACCCCGATCCGCCTTCGACAGCGGCGCGGGAACGAGAGGCACGCGTGCGGCCAAGGCCAGGGCGAGGGCGAACAGTTCGCCCGCATCGCCTTCGATCAGTTCGAGCTCGACTTCGGAGACCGGCTCGCGCTGGCCGGCAGCGGAAATCCAGCCGCGGTCGAGAGCAAGCTCGACGCGCGTGGCACGCGGCAGCTCGAAAGTCCATGCCATGCGCTGGAAATTGGTTTCGAACACCGGCGAAAGGCGCGTGGCGATCTTCGGTCGTTCCAGCCAGGCGCGCACCTCGGGATCGTCGATCGGCGAGAAGTCGAAATGGCCGCCGTAGGGCGTTTCCCATTCGGGCCGCGCCGACAGGCCGCCCGCGCGGTCGCCGGCGCACTTGACCGTTTGCAGCCAGAACTTGCCCTGCGCGCGCAGGCGCAGCGCGATGCCGTGTTGGCGCAAATCGAGCCCGGGCGTGTCGTAATAGAGGTTGGTCAGGCGATGCGTCTCTTTGCGCACGGCCTGCCGCAGCAGCGGCTGGCGCAGGAAGGCGCGTTGCGCGCTTTCTGGCAGCGCGAGCTTCAGTTCGATCTCTTCGGCCATGATCGCTGCATTCTAGGCGGGCGAACCGCAGCGATTGTTACAGTTTCAAGACCTCCCGCGAGAGGGGCGAAGGGGGCGGGCCTTCGGCGCGTAAGGCACGACAGCCAGCGGGCAGGGTTTCCCTGCCCGCAGGCGGCATGCGCCGAAGGCGCAACCCGCGACGCGAAAATCGCGTGAGACCCTCATATTCGAGCGCCGCAACGCGGCGCGAGCGGGCAAGAACCCCCCGTGAGGGGGGCGAAGGGGGGCGGGCTTCTATTCGTGTCGCAGCGCCTCGATCGGCGACAGATGTGCTGCCTGGCGCGCCGGATACCAGCCGAAGAAGATGCCGATCGCCGAGGCGGTGCCCACCGCCAGCAGGATCGTCGTCGGCACGAGCCGGATCGGCCAGCCGGCCCATTCGGCGATCAGCTCCGCGCCCCCGATGCCGAGTGCCACGCCGACGAGACCGCCGATCAGCGACAGCGTGATCGATTCGACCAGGAACTGCAACAGGATGTCGCGCGCCCGGGCGCCGACCGCGCGCCGCAGGCCGATCTCGCGGGTGCGCTCGGTGACCGAGACGAGCATGATGTTCATGATGCCGATGCCGCCGACCAGCAGCGAGACGGAAGCGACTGCGGCGAGCAGGAGCGCCATCACGCGCGAGGATTCCTCGCGCGTCTGCAGGATCTCGGTCATGTTGCGCAGCGTGAAATCGTCCTCCTGATCGGGCTGCAGGCGGTGGCGCTGGCGCAGCAGTTCGCGCACGGCTTCCTCTGCCGCCTTGCCATCGACGCCGTCGATGAGCTTGATCTGAATCGAGCCGACCGAACGGCTCTTGGCGACAGCCGTCGTGCCGAGCACGCGGTTTCTCGCCGTTGTGATCGGCAGCAGGACGATGTCGTCGAGATCCGAGCCGCCGGGGCTCTGGCCCTTGGCGTCGAGCACGCCGACCACGGTGAGCGGCACGGTGCGGATGCGGATCGTGCGGTCGAGCGGGCTTTCCTCGCCGAACAGGTTGGTGGCCACCGTCTTGCCGATGATCGCCACCTTCGCCGCACCATTGAGTTCGGCGGCCTCGAAGGCGCGGCCTTCCGCCAGACCCCACTCGCGCACCTCGAAGTATTCCGGCGTCACGCCGTAAAAGGAGGTCGACCAGTTGGCTCCGCCGGCGACGATCTGGCCGCTACCGCGCAACACCGGCGCCGCAGCGACCACGTATTCCGGCAGCTCGCGCGCGATCGCGTAGGCATCGTCTTCGCTGATGGTGAAGGCGGCGCCGACTGCAGCGCGCGCGCCGGTGAAGGAGGCGGAGGCCGAGAAGATCATCATCAGATTGGAGCCGAGACTCTTGATCTGCGCCTCGACCTGGGCGCGCGCGCCGCCGCCGACGGCGATCATCACGATCACCGCGGCGACGCCGATGATGATGCCGAGCATGGTCAGTGCCGAGCGTAGCTTGTTGGTGGCGAGCGCCTTGAGGGCGACCAGCAAGGTGGCGTAGAAGTTCATGAGACGGCCGTCAGGGCTGCCAGATCGGCGCTGGCGTCACGGCTCGCATTGAGTGCGTCGTCGACCACCACACCGTCCCGGAAATGGATGATGCGTCCGGCATAGGCGGCGATATCATGCTCGTGGGTGACGACCACGATCGTAATGCCCTCGCGGTTGAGTTCCTGGAGCAGCGTCATGATCTCGATGCCGGTGCGCGAGTCGAGCGCGCCAGTCGGCTCGTCGGCGAGGATCAGGGCCGGGTCGCCGACCAGTGCGCGGGCGATCGCGACGCGCTGCTGCTGGCCGCCGGACAGTTGCGCCGGATGGTGCCCGCTGCGCTCGGCCAGGCCGACTTGCGCCAGGCGCCGCGCCGCGCGTGCCTGGCGTTCGGCGGCCTTGACGCCGCGATAGAGCAGCGGCAGGGCGACGTTGTCCAGCGCCGAGGTGCGCGGCAGCAGATTGAAATGCTGGAACACGAAGCCGATCTTGCGGTTGCGCACGCGCGAGAGGGCGTCGTCGTCGAGCTGCGAGACCAAGTCGCCATCCAGCCAGTAGCGGCCGGCGCTTGGGGTATCGAGACAGCCGAGCAGGTTCATGAAGGTCGACTTGCCCGAACCCGACGGCCCCATCACCGCGACGAAGCTGCCACGCTCGATCGTCAGCGTCACGCCACGCAAGGCCGGCACCTCGGTATCGCCCAGCCGGTAATTCTTGGCGAGGTTCTCGACGCGGATCAGGCTCACGTCAGAACATCCGCGGTTGTGCCGGCTTGGTCTTCTCGCCCTGAACGCTCATGCCGACGATGACCTGTTGGCCCGCGGCGACGTCGCCGGAGACGATTTCGGTCTGATTGCCGTCGGTGATGCCGGTCTTCACCTCGATCGCCTTGGGCTTGCCATCCTCGCCAAGCACCCAGAGCTTGCCGCTGCTGCCCTCTGCGCCACGTCCGCGCCCCGTGCCGCTGCCGGGCGGCCGCCCCTCGCTGGCAGGGCCGCGTGTCGGCTTTTCGCCGCTTTCCGGCGGGTGAAAGCGCAGCGCGGCATTGGCGACCTTCAGCACCGCGTCCTTCTGCGCGGTGATGATGCGCACGTTGGCGGTCATGCCGGGCAGCAAGGCAAGGTCGGGGTTGGCGGCGGAGATGACGACCGTGTAGCTGACGACGTTCGAGACCACCTGCGCGGCCTTCCTGACCTGCATCACCCGGCCCTTGAAGCGCCGGCCGGGGAAGGCATCGACGGTGAAGCTCACCTCCTGCCCGAGCGCGACACGGCCGATGTCGGCCTCGTCGATCGAAGCCTCGACCTGCATGTCGGTGAGGTTCTTGGCGATCACGAACATTTCCGGCGCCTGCAGGCTCGCCGCCACGGTCTGGCCCGGCTCGACGCTCTTCTTGATGACGATGCCATCGATGGGGGCGCGGATCTCGGTGCGCGACAGATCGACCCGCGCCTGGCCGAGGGCTGCCTCGCGCTGGCGGACCAGCGCGGCGCTGTTGGCGGCCTGAGCTTCGACCACCTTCAACTGCGCGCGCGCCGCGTCGAGCGTCGTTTGCGCCTTGTCGAGATCGGCCGGGGAGATGTAGTTCTTGGCGACGAGGGTCTGCTTGCGGGCGAAGTCGCGTTCGGCATCGGTGAGATTCACCCGGGCGCGGAACAGCTCGGCCTGCTGCACGGCCACGGTGGCGCGCGCCGCTTCGAGATCGGCTTCGGCCTGGTGCACGCGGTGCTCGTAGGTTTCCGGGGCGATGCGGGCGAGCAGGTCGCCGACCTTCACCGGGCTGTTGAAATCGACGAGGATCTCGCGGATCTGACCGGAGATCTGCGAGCTCACCTGCACCGACACCACGGGGTTGAGCGTGCCGGTGGCCGCGACCGAGGCCGTGAGCGGACCGCTTTCGATGCTGGCGAACTTGTAGGCCGGCTTGGCGCCTGCGGCGAAGAAGACGCGCCAGGCGGTGAATCCGCCGCCCAGCACGGCGACGAGGAGGACGAAGACGAGCAGACGGCGCACTTTCATGCGGCCGATTCTAGCCGATGGCCGTTGGGGTGCCGTTCCGCCAGCGCCGAGTTTTACAGATTGTTACGACAGAAAACGAAACGGCCCGGGCAGGGCCGGCCGGGCCGCGATAACTGGCGACGATCGGATCATCGGGGTCTGTCCCCAGTCATTCTTTTATTAAGGCGCCGCCCTGTCGACACCCACTTTGCTCTCAGAGCAGCCTGACGAGGATACCAATGAGCAAGCCCAACTGGGCAAGGGCCAAACCCACCATCCACATGACGATGTCCATCTTCAGTTCACTCAGGTCGGCCTTCGTGGCAATATCGGAAGCGGACAACGCCTCGGCCAACGCGCGCACCTCGGCTTCCGCCTGAGCCACCGGAACCCCGGCCTCTTTCAGGCGATCGGCGAACTTGAGGGTGTCGAACGTAATGGATGCCATGAGCAAAGAATGTCAGAATTCGGTGCGCGGAAACATGACGGCCCGGATCGCTCCGGGCTGCCATATCAGAGGAGCCGCCTTGGGGCTCACGAAATCGGGGTCTGCCCCCGACTACCTGCTCTTTATCCCCCGAGCAGAGGTTTGAGCAAAGGGATGACCGTCGCGGCCACGACCACGCCAAGCATCCATTTGACGACGACGATTTCGGTATGCAGGGCGGCGATTTCTTTCTCAATCCGGTAGAGATCTCCTTTCGTCGCCAACTGTTGGTCCATCGCCTCGGCGAGCGCGGCGGCCAGGGCTTCGGCTTCGGCCTTGGCCTGCGCTTCGGGGACGCCGCCGGCCTTGAGCCGTTCGGCGAATTTGAGGGTGTCGAAGGTAGTCGTCGCCATGCGCAAAGAATAGCAGAAAGCGGGACGAAAAAACGAAACGGCCCGGATGTTTCCGGGCCGCCATTTCAGGGTAGCTGGCCTAGGACTTCCAAAATCGCAAAATCGGGGTCTGTCCCTGATTACTTGGGACTCGTGAAATATCCGGGCTAGCCGAAGACCTTCCAGAGCACCGCCATCGTGAAGGCGAGGTTGAAGCCGATCATCCACTTGAGCAGCAGCAAATCAGCCTTGACCGGCGCCAACTCGATTTGCAGGTCCTTTTTCGTGACCAGCTCCGAATCGTCGATCGCGGCACGCAAGGCTTCGGTCAGCGACTCGGCTTGTTTTTCATTGAAGCCGCCTTCCTGGAGCTTGCGGACGAACTTATGGGTGTCGAAGGTGATGGATGCCATGCGCAAAGAATAGCAGAAAGCGGGACGAAAAAACGAAACGGCCCGGACAGGGCCGGGCCGCGATGAAGGAAATGTCGTCGCTCGATCAATAACAAACGATCGTTGCAGTCGCTGTACCGCCTTTGGATTCGGTTACCGTGCAATCAACCGTGGTTCCCGGGGTCGCACCAGTGCAGTTTCCCGCGCCGGACAACTTCATGTTTGCAGGCTTTCCGCCTTGAAGCATGTCCCAGAAAGACCCGGCACCCGTGTCCGTGCATTTCTTACCGATGATGGTCGGTGGCGTCACGGTTTTTCCTGCGGTCTTTGCGGCGTAGTTGAGCGATGAGGCCGAAGCGAGTCCTCCGGCGACCCCTGCAGCGGCAGCATTGGACGCATCCCTGGTAAAGTCGATGAATCGGGGAAGGGCGACCGCCGCGAGAATACCGAGGATGACGATGACGACGATCAGTTCGATCAGGGTAAAGCCAGCGTGGGATTTCTTCATTGGGAGTTCTCCATGAGTTTGAATTCGTGCTCAGCAGCCGGTGGTGGTGACGATGCTCACTGCCGGCGCCGCGCCTGCCGCAGCCGCCGAAGTGTAAGTGAAGGAGCAGGTGGCATTGACCTGGGCACCGACGCCACCGGTGGTCCCCGGCCCGCCGATGACCGAGATCGTGGTCGTCGTGCCGGCGACCGAGGCGCCGAAGCCTTCGTTGTTCAACTGTGCCAGTGTGGGCGAGAAGGTCGAAACCAGCCCCGCAGCACCGATGATGCCGGGAACCGCTGCGCCCAGCGCCACCGCGCCGGAAGGATAGCCGTTGGCCAGCCGGACGAGGCCGTTTTCGGTACATAGCGTGCCGTTCAATGCGTTGTCGGCCGTGCCGCCGCCCCCGGGGCAGGCGGCCGTATCGGCGATGCCGCCGCGCGAGAGATAGGCGGCGTGGACGATCGCCGCCGCCGCGTTGACCGCGCCGCGCGCGGCTTGCAGCTTGGCGATGCGCGCATCGCGCTGCAATGAAACGAATTTCGGCAGCGCGATCGCCGCGAGGACGCCGATGATCGTGATGACGATCACCAGCTCGATCAGGGTGAAACCGGCGTGGGTTTTTTTCATGCCCTCTTCCTTTCGATATACGTTGCTGCGGCAATGGTAGCGCAACTGCCGTGACAGATTTCGTTCGAGTTACGGCAAGTTATCGCTTCACTTGAGGGCTTCGACCGTGATGCCGATCGTGTGGCCGGCCGGATCGAGGATCGGCGCGAGCCGCCAGGCGAGCTCCTCGCGCCCAGCGAAGGCGTCTTTCTGGCGTGGGAGGTAGCGAAGAGTGCGCGTGGCCGGATCGTAACGCCAGAGGGGTGCCGTCCCGTCAGCGCCGAGTTTGGCTGGCGCGGCGCCCAGCCACGCGAGCGGGTTGGCGTCGAGCAGCTCGCCGATTTGCGCTTCCTCGCCGCGGATCACCTTCTCGCTGATCGCCAGCCGCAGTCCCATGCGCAGGTTGCGCAGCGCCACCTCGACTTCCAGCCGCTCGGCCTGCCGTTCGAGATCATTCAGCCGGTCGAGCAGCACGGCGGCGAGGATGCCAAGCAGCGCGACCACCACGGCGAATTCGAGCTTGCCGAGGCCGCGCTGGCGATGGGCGATAACGCTCACTTCTTGATCGCCACCTTGCCCAGATCCCACAGCGGCAGGAATACGCCGAGGGCGAGGATCAGCACCATGATGCCCAGCAGCACGATCAGGATCGGCTCGATCTGCTGCGCCAGCGTCTTCAGTTCGTATTCGACTTCGTTCTGATACATGCCGGAGATTTCGTCCATCATCTCGTCGAGCGCGCCGGATTCCTCGCCGACCGCGATCATCTGCAGCACGACCGGCGTGAACACGCCGGCGGCGATCGCGGCGCGCAACACGGAATCGCCACGCTCGATCGAGATACGCATCTTCTCGATCTTCTCGGCGATGTAGTCGTTGTCGACGGTCTGGGCGACATTGCTGAGCGCCTGGATCACCGGCACGCCGGAGCGCATCGCCAGTGCGAAGCTGCGCGCGAAGCGGGCGAGCGTGGCCTTCTGCACGATCTTGCCGGCGATCGGCAGCTCGAGCTTGATCCGGTCCCAACGGTAACGGCCGCGCCGCGTGCCGATCCAGGCCCGCAAACCCCCTGCGAGAGCGGCTGTGCCGACCAACAAGGCCGGCCACCAGCCGACGACGAAGTTCGAGACGCCGATCAGGAGCCTTGTCAGGAACGGCAGCTCGGCGCCGAAGCCCTCGAAGACCTTGGCGAAGGCGGGGATCACCCAGATATTGACGACGGCCATCGCGACGGCCATCGCGATCACCACGAAACTCGGATAGCGCAATGCCGATCGGACCTGCTCGCGCATGAAACGCTCGAACGCCAGGTGATCGAACAGGCGCAGGAAAATCTCTTCGAGCCGGCCGGTCATCTCGCCGACGCGCACCATCGCCAGATAGAAAGGGGTGAACACCGTCGGATGGCGCGCCAGCGCCTGCGACAGCTCGCGACCCGAGTCGAGGCTCTCGCGCACCTCCTTGAGCAGCGACTTCATCGCCGGGTTGGCGCTCGATTCCTGCAGCCCGGAGAGCGCGCGCATGATCGGCACGCCGGCCTTGAGCAGCGTGTAGAGCTGGCGGGTGAAGAGCAGGATGTCGACATGACGGATCTTCGGCGCGAGCAGGCCGCGGCCGCTTGCCGCGAGGATGTTGGGCTGAGCGGGCACCGGGCGGATTTCGGTAGGCGTGATGCCGCTGCCGAACAGCAGGTCGGCGACGGCGCCGGCGTTCGCGCCCTCGATCGTGCCGCTGACGATGTCTCCGGCGCCGTTCCGGCCGCGGTAGGTGAAGGCAGGCATCTCAGACCGCCTCAGTCATCGAGCTGGGTGCTCACGCGCATCGCTTCCTCGATCGTGGTGCGGCCCTCGGTGACCAGGCGCACCGCGTCGCGGCGCAGCGTCTCGCCGGCCATCTGCTCGCGGCCGAGACGCATGAACTCGGCCGGGTCGCCATGGTTCGCGGCCTCGACCAGCGCGTTGGTCATTTCGAGGAATTCATAGACGGCCTGGCGGCCCTGGTAGCCGCTGTTGCCGCAATGGACGCAGCCGCGACCGCGGGAGTAACGGTAGGCATCGACGCGCTCGCCCAGCTCGTAGCGCAGCCATTCGCGCTCGTGCGGCTCGGGCACATGGGGTTCGCGGCAGTAAGGGCAGATCGAGCGCACCAGCCGCTGCGCCAGCACCAGCTGGATCGACAGCGCAACCATGAAGTTCGGCACCCCCATGTCGAGCAGACGGATCGGCGTGGAAAGGGCGTCGTTGGTGTGCAGGGTGGAGAGCACAAGGTGGCCGGTCATCGCGGCGCGCATGCCGATCTCGGCGGTTTCCTGGTCGCGCATCTCGCCGACGAGGATGATGTCCGGATCCTGGCGCAGCGCGGTGCGCAGCACGCGCGAGAAGGTGAGGTCGATCTTTTCATGCACCTGCACCTGGTTCAGCCCCGGCAACCGGTATTCGACCGGGTCCTCGACGGTGATGATCTTTTTCTCCGGGCGATTGAGCTCGTTCAGCGCCGCGTAGAGCGTCGTCGTCTTGCCCGAGCCGGTGGGACCGGTCACCAGCACGATGCCGGAGGGGCGGTGGATCGCGTGGCGGAAGCGCGAGAGCACGCGCGGCGGCATCATGAGCCGGTCCAGATGCAGCAGGCCGGCATCCTGGGCGAGCAGGCGCATCACCACCGCTTCGCCATACTGGGTCGGCATCGTCGCGATACGCACGTCGACGCTGGCGCCGTGCACCTTGATGTTGAAGCGGCCATCCTGCGGCAGGCGCTTTTCCGAAATGTCCAGCCCCGACATCAGTTTCAGGCGCAGCACCACCGCCGGCGCGATCTTGACGTCGGCCTCGGTCTGCACGTGCAGCACGCCGTCGATGCGGAAGCGGATGACGAGCGCTTTCTCCTGCGGTTCGACGTGGATGTCGGAAGCCTTGAGCTTGCGTGCTTCCTCGAACACGGTCAGCAGCAGGCGTACCACCGGCGCATCCTCGGCGCCCGGGGCGACGCCGAACAGTCCGCCGAACTCGACCGGGATGTCGCCCAGCTCCTGGGTCAGGTCCTTGGCCAGGCCGGCGATTTCCTCGGTGCGGCGGTAGATGCGGTCCAACAGCGGCAGCAACTGTCCTTCGGCGACCACGGCCAGATCGATGTCGCGGCGCAAGATGCGCGCGATTTCGTCGAAGGCGTTGAGGTCCGTCGGATCGGACATGCCGACGCGCAGCAGACCGTTCTTTTCGTCCAGCACCAGCGCGCGGAAGCGGCGCGCCTGCGCTTCGGGCAGCAGCTTGACGAGCTCCGGTTTGGGATGGAAATCCCGCAAATCCACGAAGTCGGCGCCGAGCTGGCGCGCCAGGGCGCGGGCGATGGCGTCTTCGGCCACCAGACCCGAATCGACGATCACCCGCCCCAGCTTGCGGCCGGTGAGCTGCTGTTCCTTCAATGCCTGATCGAGTTGGTCGGGAGTCAGCAGACCCTGCTTGATCAGCAGGTCGCCGAGGCGGATCTTTTCGGGTCTGGCCATGAGGAGTGGCTCGTTGGATAAACTGCGGGGCCCCTACCATGCCACAGCCGCGATGTTCCAGATCGTTCTATATCAGCCGGAAATTCCGCCCAATACCGGCAATGTGATTCGTCTGGCGGCCAATACGGGCTGCGTCCTGCATCTGGTCGAACCGCTCGGCTTCGACGTTTCCGATGCCGCGCTGCGGCGCGCGGGGCTCGACTACGCCGAGTTCGCCGAGGTGCGCGTGCATGCAGACTGGGATGCCTGTCGGGCGGCGCTGCGCAGCGCGCGCTGCTTCGCCTTCAGCACGAAGGGAAACGTGCGTTACGACACGGTGGCCTACCAGCCGGGCGATGCGCTCGTCTTCGGGCCGGAAACCCGCGGCCTGCCGGCCGAACTGCTCGAATCGTTCGTGCCAGAGCGGCGCCTGCGGCTGCCGTTGATGCCGGGCAATCGCAGCCTCAATCTTTCCAATACCGTGGCGATCGCCGTCTATGAGGCATGGCGGCAGCAGGGCTTCGCGGGTGGCGGATGATCGGTGCCGTCCCGGCGGCGCTCGCGGACGCTACGCCCCCGCCTTCGGCGGGTCCCCCTCCGCTGCTCGCGCCTTCAGCACCGACTTTGCTACTCGTGACGCAACTCGCGGTTCATCAGCCGCTCGACCGCCGCGTTCGCCGTGATCCGGCCGTCGAGCACTTCGCAGACGGTCGCGGTGATCGGCATGTCCACGCCGAGCGCTGTGGCGCGCCGGGCGACTTCATGGGCGGTGTGCACGCCTTCCGCGACATGGCCGAGCTCGTGCTGGATTCTTTCCAGCGACTGACCGGTGGCGAGTGCCAGGCCGAGACGCCGGTTGCGTGACAGATCGCCGGTGCAGGTGAGGATCAGATCGCCCAGGCCGGAGAGCCCCATGAAGGTTTCCGCCCGGGCGCCGAGCGCGACGCCGAAGCGGGTGATCTCGGCCAGGCCGCGCGTCATCAGCGCGGCGCGCGCATTGAGGCCCAGGCCGAGGCCATCGCAGATGCCGGTGGCGATGGCGATCACGTTCTTCACCGCGCCGCCCACCTCGACGCCGATCAGATCGTCGTTGGCGTAAATGCGCAGCCGGGCACCGTGCAGTGCCAGGGCGGTGCGCTCGGCGAAGGCGATGTCGCCCGATGCCAGCGTCACCGCGGTGGGCAGCCCGCGCGCGACTTCAGCGGCGAAGCTCGGGCCACTCAACGCGCCGCATCTGGCATGGGGATGGACGGCCGCGACCACCTGGTGCGGCAACAGGCCGCTGCCCGTTTCCAACCCCTTGCAGACCCAAAGGAAAGGGAGGTCGGGACGAAGCTGCGCCAGCCGCGCGGCGGTGTCGCGCAGCCCGGCCATCGGTGTGGCGATCAACGCCAGTTCGGCATCACCGACGAGCGCCGCGAAATCCGCGCTGACCGTGAGCGTGTCGGGAAACGGGTAGCCGGGCAGGTAACGGGTGTTTTCCCGCGCCGCGTGCATCGCGGCGGCATGCTCGGCCTGCCAGGTCCACAGACTGACAGTATGGCGTTGCGCTAAGGCGAGGGCCAGCGCGGTTCCCCAGGCGCCGGCGCCGAGAATGGCGATACGCATCGAAAGCGCCCGCTCAGAAGCCCCACACCTGGCCGAGCTTCACGAAGCCCTCCTGGCCATCGCGATGGCGCACTTTCACCCAGCCGGCCGGTCCGGGATCGAGATACTCGAGCAGCACGTCGGCTTCGGCTTCGAACACCAGCCGGGCGCTCTCGCTGGCCTCGAGCCGTACCTGGGCGCCTCCCGCGCGCACCTGCAGCATGCGGCGGTCGGAGAGCTGGCGGCGCTCGATCCATGCCAAGTCACCCGCCATGTCGCGCACCTTCGCCCAGGCATCGAGGCTGACGACGACCTCCACCGGCGTGCCCGGGGCGATCACGTAGAGCGGTTTGGCTTTTTGCGAGGGCGCATCGAACAGCACCGCGGCCTCATTCACCGAGCGGTAATCGAGCGCGCCAGCCGGCAAGGCCACGCTGGCGAGCAGCAGCAAGACGGTGGCCGAACGCAGATCCATTACTGGATCGGCACCTCGTGCGGGCCGCGGGCCTGTTGCGCCTGCTGCTGTTCGAGGCGCTGGCGATAGATCGATTCGAAATTCACCGGGGCGAGCAGGACGGGCGGGAAGCCGGCGCGCGTGATCGCGTCGGAGATCGTCTCGCGCGCGTAGGGGAACAGGATGTTCGGGCAGGCGACGGCGACGATCGGCTCGAGTTCCTCTTCCGGCACGTTGCGGATCTGGAAGATGCCTGCCTGGGCGGCCTCGACGAGGAATTGCGTCTTTTCACCGATCTGGGCGGTGACGGTCAGCGTCAGGACGACATTGAAGACGCCGTCGCCGACGGCTTCGCCGCCGGTCTGCATCTGCAGGCTGACCTGCGCCTGTTCGCGTTCGAGAAAGCAATGCGGCGCGTTCGGCACTTCCACCGAGAGATCCTTGACGTAGATCTTCTCGATGCTGAAAACCGGGGCGTCGTTGTCGGGGGCTTGTGCGCTCATGATGGACCTGAAAAAAGTGGAGGGAGGGGGCAGGGCTTGTAAAAAATTTCGTCGCGAGCGGGCCGAGGGCAAGGCGCACGGAGCACAGGAACCGAGACATAACAGAAAGTTAGGCGAGGTTCCGAGCACC
This sequence comes from Rhodocyclaceae bacterium, assembly GCA_013388985.1. Lineage (GTDB taxonomy): Bacteria > Pseudomonadota > Gammaproteobacteria > Burkholderiales > Rhodocyclaceae > Sulfuricystis. Next base: position 11,480 of record JACAEF010000011.1, on the reverse strand, counting down.
GCGCAACGCGAGCCCAGGGACGCGCAGCAGAAATTTTCACAAGCTCTCAGTTCGCCAGCAGGGGATCGAGCTTACCCTGCCGGTCGAGTTCGTGGATGTCGTCGCAGCCGCCGACATGGAGGCCATTGATGAAGATTTGCGGGACCGTGCGCGCGCCGGGCACGCGCGCTTCCATTTCCTGACGCTTGGCCGGGTCTCGATCGACCATGATCTTCTCGATCTCGGTCACGCCCTTGCGCCGCAAGAGCGCCTCGGCGCGCACGCAGTAGGGACAGACGGCGGTGCAATACATTTCGACTTTGGCCATGTCGCTCTCTATTTTTTGGTGACCGGCAGGCCGGCATCGATCCAGGCGCGCATGCCGCCGGCGAGGTTGAAGACTTGGGCGAAACCGGCTTTTTTGAGCAGGTTGCAGGCGGAACCCGAGCGGTTGCCGCTGGCGCAGACGAGAATGACGGGCTTGTCCTTGAATTTCTCGATCTCGACGAGATGCTTGGCGAACTGGCTCAACGGCAGGTGGCGGGCGGCGGGGATGTGGCCGGCCGACCATTCGGCCGTTTCGCGCACATCGACGACGAGGGCGTCCTGGCGGTTGATCAAGAGCGTCGCTTCGCCGACCGAGATGTTCTTGCCACCGCTGCCATTGAAGGTCTGCCAGAGCAGCATGCCGCCGCTTATCGCGGCCAGCGCCACCCACATCAGATTCTGCTGGATGAACTCCATCGGTTCCTGAATTTCCTGAAATTGAATGACGGCCGTTCAGGCGGGGCCGACGCCGCAGAACACCTCGCGCATCATGCCGATCAGCTGCAGGGTGCGTTGGTCGGCGACGCGATAATAGACGCGATTGGCGTCCTTGCGCGTGGCGAGGATGCCTTTGTCGCGCAAAATGGCGAGATGCTGCGAGATATTGCTCTGCGAGGTGCCGACGGCATCGACGATCTCCTGCACGCAGACCTCCCGGTCGCCGACGACGCAGAGGATCTTCAGCCGCAGCGGATGTGAGATCGATTTCAGCGCGCGCGCGGCGATCATGATCTGATCGTTGTGTTCGGCCAGGTCTTCGATGGCGTTGCGGTTCATGGAGCGTCGGTGTTTTCGGGAGCGGGCGCGGTTTTTATGCCTGAAACTGTGCCAGAAGCGGACAGGGCGCGATCATACTTCGATTAAAATGTCCTGTCGATTCTCTTCCATCCACATTTTTCCTCCCGATCATGTACAAACTCGTATTGCTGCGCCACGGCGAATCCACCTGGAACCAGGAAAACCGCTTCACCGGCTGGACCGACGTCGGTCTGACCGAGAAAGGCATCGCCGAGGCGAAAGCCGCCGGCCAGCTCCTGAAGGCGCAAGGGTTCGATTTCGACATCGCCTACACCTCGATGCTCAAGCGGGCGATCAAGACCCTCTGGCTCGTGCTCGAGGAAATGGACCGCATGTGGCTGCCGGTGGTGAATTCCTGGCGGCTCAACGAGCGCCACTACGGCGCCCTGCAAGGGCTCAACAAGGCGGAGACGGCCGCCAAGTTCGGCGAGGAGCAGGTGAAGCTGTGGCGGCGCTCCTATGATGTCCGTCCGCCGGCGCTCGACAAGGACGATCCGCGCTACGACGTGCATGATCCGCGTTACGCAAGCCTCGCCCCCGGACTCTATCCGGCCGCGGAATGCCTGAAGGATACGGTGGAGCGCTTCCTGCCGATCTGGTTCGACAGCATCGCGCCGGCGGTCAAGTCCGGCAAGCGCGTGCTCGTCACCGCGCATGGCAACAGCCTGCGCGCGTTGATCAAGTATCTCGACAAGATTTCCGACCAGGACATCGTCGGCCTCAACGTGCCCACCGGCCAGCCGCTGGTCTATGAGTTCGACGCCGAGCTGAATCCGCTGCGCAGTTATTATCTGGGCGATCCGGAAGCGATCGCCGCCGCCCAGGCGGCCGTGGCGAACCAGGGTAAAGCCAAGGCTTGATCGGTCCCGCGCCCGCTTTTGCCATCCTTGTTCTGGGCTTCCTGCCGGCGCTGGCGTCGGCAGCGGGCGAGCGTGAAAAAGCGAAACTCGATGCGCTACGCGAGCAGCGCGCCGCGCTCGAGCGTCAGATGCGGGAAAAAGAAGCCGCACGCGCGGCCGCCGTCGGCGAGCTGCGCGAAACCGAACAGGCGATCGCCGCCAGCGCCCGCAAGCTCCGCGCCCTGGGCGAGGAGCGCGCAGCCGTGCGCGCCGAGCTCGCCGCTCACGAGCGCGAGCTAAAGCGGCTCGAGGCCCAGACCGCGGCGCGCCAGGCCCAGCTCGCGGCGCTGCTGCGCCACCAGTTCCGTCCCCATGAAGCCGATGCCCTGGCGATGCTGCTGGCAGGGGGCGATCCGAACGAGGCGGCCCGCGATCGCTATTACCTGGCTCAGCTCGCCCGCGCCAAGGCCGAGCTGATCGGTCAGTTGCGCGAGGATGCGGATGAGACCCGCCGTGTGGCCGGGATCGTCCGCCAGCGCAGCGCGAAGCTCGCCGAGCTGGCGCGGCACGAAGAGGCGGAACGCGCCACCTTGCGCCAGCGCCAGCAGGAACGGCAGGCCGTGCTGGCAAAGCTGTCCAGCCAGATCCAGGCGCAGCGACGCACGCTCGAGACCCTGAGGCAGGACGAGAAGCGGCTCGCCAGCGTGATCGCGGCGCTGGCGAAAAAGAAGAGCGCGCCGGCGCGGCCGGGCCCGGCGTCGCCGAAGGCCCGATCCGACACCCCTGCCGCATCCCCGCCGCCGCTGCGAGCCGAGCCGGACGGAGCAGGTGGCGCCTTCGCCCGGCTGCGCGGCCACCTGCCCTGGCCGGTCAAAGGCAGCGTCGCCGCGCGCTTCGGCACGCGCCGCGACGAAGGCCAGCTGCTCTGGAAAGGGTTGTTCATCCGCGCTCCCGAAGGCGCCGACGTGCGCGCCGTGGCCGACGGCGTGGTTGTCTTCGCCGACTGGTTGCGCGGCTATGGCAATCTGCTGATCATCGACCATGACGACGGTTTTCTGTCGATCTATGGCAACAACCAGACCTTGCTGGCCAAAACCGGTCAAAAAGTGACTGCCGGCAGGCCGGTGGCCACCGTCGGCTCGAGTGGGGGCTTGCCGGAATCGGGTTTATACTTTGAGCTCAGGCACAGGGGGCAGGCGTTCGATCCCGGCAAATGGCTTGCCGCGCCGTGAGATTTTCACGGCGGCTTCCGTCCTTTCTGCGAGGTTATTCCACATGCGTAGCAAGCTGCAACAATTCGGCCTCGTGCTCGTCGGTCTGATCGCCGGCGTCGCCTTGAGTCTCAATCTGTCCGCGATCGCGCAAAAGGGCGGCGATGCGCCGCTGCCGGTCGAGGAGCTGAAGAGCTTCGCCGACGTCTTCAATGCCATCAAGCAGGGCTATGTCGAGCCGGTCGAGGACAAGGCGCTGATCCGGCACGCGATCTCCGGCATGCTAGCGAACCTCGATCCGCATTCCGCCTATCTCGACGAGGAAGCGTTCAAGGACCTGCAAGTCTCCACCCAGGGCGAGTTCGGCGGCCTCGGCATCGAGGTCGGCATGGAAGACGGTCTCGTCAAGGTGATCGCGCCGATCGAGGATACCCCGGCCTGGCGCGCCGGCGTGAAGGCCGGTGACCTGATCTTCAAGCTCGACGACACGCCGGTGAAAGGCATGACGCTGTCCGAAGCAGTGAAGAAGATGCGCGGCAAGCCGAAGACCTCGATCCGCCTCTCGATCCTGCGTCAGGGCGAGACCAAACCGATCGAGATCACTCTCGTACGCGACGTCATCAAGGTGCAGAGCGTCAAGTCGAAGCTGATCGAGCCGGGCTATGGCTATCTGCGCATCACCCAGTTCCAGGAGGAAACGGTCGCCGATCTGGTGAAGCATCTCGAGCGGCTCTACAAGGCCGATGCCGACGCGAAAGGCACGGGTCTGAAGGGGCTGGTGCTCGACTTGCGCAACGACCCGGGTGGGCTGCTACACAGCGCGATCGGCGTCGCCGCCGCCTTCCTGCCGCCGGGCAGCGCGGTCGTCAGCACCGATGGCCGTATCGAGGATGCCAAGCGCAAATACAACGCCGTGGCCGAGGACTATCTGCGCGGCAACCGCGAGGATCCCCTCAAGAAACTGCCCGCGGGCGTGAAGAGCGTGCCGCTGATCGTGCTCGTCAATGGCGGTTCGGCATCCGCATCCGAGATCGTCGCCGGCGCGCTGCAGGATCACAAGCGGGCGGTGGTGATGGGCACGCAGACCTTCGGCAAGGGCTCGGTGCAAACGGTGCTGCCGCTCTCCGGCAAGACGGCGATCAAGCTGACGACGGCACGCTATTACACCCCGAACGGCCGCTCGATCCAGGCCAAGGGCATCGAGCCGGACATCGTCGTCGAGGAAAGCCCGAATGGCGGTTCGCGCGAGCGGCTGCGCGAAGCCGATCTCGAACGCCACCTCGCCAACGACAAGGAAGGCAAGGAGGCCGAGAAGCCCGCCGCGCCGAAGAAGGACGAGAAGACAGGCAAGAACGGCAAGGGGGATGCCGACAAGGAGGAAGCGCATGCCAAGCCCTTCGAGCTGGCCTCGAAGGACGACTATCAGCTCACACAGGCGATCAACCTGCTGAAGGCCTTGAACGTGATCAAGAAATGAGATCCGCTTACCGAGTGAGATTATGAACCCCGAGCGTGCCCGCCAGCTGCGTGACCAGGAGCGCGGCATCCGCCGTCCGCACCCGCTGGCGCCGCAAACGGGCACGAGGAAGCACCGCGAGATCCGCTTCAACAAGGTCAAGCACTGGCAGATTCCGGAAGCCTTCGCGCTGCTCAAAAGCCTGCCCGGTCTGGAAGTGGCGCCGGGCAGCCAGCCCAACGGCATCTCGGTCTGGTATGAAATTACCGACCATTGCATGGAAGCCCTCGAAAAACTGCTCATCGACCGTGGCTTCCATCTCGACAATTCGCTGTATTGCAAGCTGATCCGCGCGCTGGTGTATTTCTCCGAGGAGACCCAGCGGCGCAATCTCGGCCAGCCAGAACGCCTGATCAAGAAATCGCACGAAGTCTATTCACAGGCCTGGGAGCATCATCCCCACGGCGATCACGACGATACGCCGCCGGAACTCAGGGATTACAAGTGAATGACGAAGCGCTGTTGCGCTATTCGCGCCACATCCTGCTGCCACAGGTCGGCATCGAAGGACAGGAGCGGCTGCTGAGCAGCCGCGCGCTGGTGCTCGGCGCGGGGGGGCTGGGCTCGCCGGCAGCGCTGTATCTCGCCTCCGCCGGCATCGGCACGCTGGCGCTGGCCGATGGCGACACGGTGGACCTCACTAATCTGCAGCGCCAGATTCTGCATCGCACCGCATCGATCGGTCAGCCGAAAGTACGCTCGGGCGCGGCGACGCTGGCCGAGATCAATCCCGGCTGCACGGTCCTGCCGCTGCAGGAGCGCCTGCAGGGCGACCGGCTCGAAGAGGAGGTCGCGGCCGCCGACGTGGTGCTCGACTGTTCCGACAATTTCGCCACGCGGCACGCGGTCAACCGCGCCTGCGTGAAATACCGCAAGCCCTTGGTTTCCGGCGCGGCGATCCGTTTCGATGGACAGGTCGCGGTGTTCGACGCGCGGCGCGACGACGCGCCCTGTTATCACTGCCTGTTCCCGGAGTCCGAGGACGTCGAGGAAGTGCGCTGCGCGGTGATGGGCGTGTTCGCGCCGATCACCGGCATCATCGGCGCGACCCAGGCTGCCGAGGCGCTCAAGCTCCTGATCGGCTGCGGCGAGACGCTCGCCGGCCGGCTTCTGCTGCTCGATGGTCTGACGATGGAGTGGCGCAGCATCGGCGTGCCGCGTGATCCGGGCTGCCCCGTCTGTGCTAACCGCAGCGCGCCCGGATGAAAAAGTCGGCGCTGACGGCACGGCACTCGACGATCTGCAAACGTTTCGCCGCGGAAAGCTCGGTGAGCATGCCGAAATCGGCCATGCCGCGCGCGCCGTCGCCGAGCAGCAGCGGCGCCTGATAGATCAGCAGCTCGTCGATGAGGCCCTCGCGCATGAGCGAGCCGTTCAGCTTCAGGCCGGCTTCGGTCATCACTTCGTTGATGCCGCGCCGGCCCAATTCCTCCATCAGCGCCGGCAGATCGACCTTGCCGCGCGGGTTCGGCAACACGAGAATTTCGGCGCCCAATGCGCGCAGCCGCGCGGCTTTTTCTGGGTTCTCGACGGCGCAGGCGATCAGGCAATGGCCGCCTTGCAGGATCGCCGCCCCGGGCGGGAGCTCCAGTCGGCTGTCGACGACGACGCGCAGCGGCTGACGCGGCGTGTCGATGTCGCGCACGGTCAGGCGTGGGTCGTCGTCGCGCACGGTGCCGATGCCGGTGAGCAGCGCGCAGGAGCGCGCGCGCCAGCCATGCGCGTGGCGGCGCGCGTCCGGCCCGGTGATCCACTGCGAGACGCCATTGGCGAGCGCGGTCTTGCCGTCGAGGCTGATCGCCACCTTGAGCCGCAGCCACGGCCGGCCACGCGTCATGCGGCTGACGAAGCCGATGTTGAGCTCGCGCGCTTCGTTTTCCAAAAGGCCGCAGTCGACCTCGATGCCGGCGGCGCGCAAGCGGGCAATGCCTTGACCGGCGACGAGCGGGTTCGGATCCTGCATCGCGACGACGACGCGACTGACGCCCGCCGCGATCAGCGCATCGGCGCAGGGCGGGGTGCGGCCGTGGTGCGAGCAGGGCTCGAGCGTGACGTAGGCGGTGGCACCTCGTGCCGTTCCGCCAGCGCCGATTTTTCGCAGTGCATTGATTTCGGCGTGGGGTTCGCCGGCTTTCTCATGCCAGCCTTCGCCGATGATGGCGCCGTCCCGGACTAACACGCAGCCGACGCGGGGGTTGGGCGTGGTGGTGTAAAGGCCGCGTTCCGCCAGCTGCAGCGCGCGGGCCATGAAGGCGTGGTCTGCGGCCGAGAAGTTCACTTGCCCGACGAGCGTCTTCTGGGGGCTTTCACTTCGCGGATCGCCTCGGAGAATTCGTCGACGTCCTCGAAGTTGCGATACACCGAGGCGAAGCGGATGTAGGCCACCTTGTCGAGCTTTTTGAGCTCGCGCATCACCAGCTCGCCGATGCGCTCCGAGGCGACTTCGCGCTCGCCGAGCTGGACGAGCTTTTCCTCGATGCGGTCGAGCGCGTGCTCGACGCTTTCGGCGGTCACCGGGCGCTTCCTCAGCGCCAGCATCATGCTCGATTTGAGCTTTTCCCGATCGTAGTCGACGCGGCTGCCGTTCTTCTTGACGACCAGCGGCAGTTGCAGTTCGACGCGCTCGTAGGTGGTGAAGCGCTTGTCGCAGGCAAGGCAGCGCCGGCGGCGCCGCACGGTGTCGCCATCCTCGTTCTCGCGCGTGTCGACGACCTGGGTATTGTCCTCACCACAGTAAGGACATTTCATGCCTTACGCCCCGTAGACCGGAAATTGCCTGCACAGCGCCGCGACCTCGCCACGCACGCGGGCGAGCACCGCCTCGTCGTTGGGGGCGTCGAGCACGTCGGCGATCAGGTTGGCGACCTGCTCGGCTTCGATCTCCGTGAAGCCGCGGGTGGTCATCGCCGGCGTGCCGATGCGGATGCCGCTGGTGACGAAAGGTTTCTGCGGATCGTTCGGGATCGCGTTCTTGTTGACGGTGATGTGCGCGCGGCCCAGGGCAGCTTCGGCCTCCTTGCCGGTGATGTTCTTCGCCTGCAGATCGACGAGGAAGACATGCGATTCCGTGTGGCCGGAAACGATGCGCAGGCCACGCTGCTTGAGCACCTTGCACATCACCTGGGCGTTTTCGATCACCTGCTCCTGATAGTCCTTGAACTCCTTGCTCATCGCTTCCTTGAAGGCGACCGCCTTGGCAGCGATCACGTGCATCAAGGGGCCGCCCTGCAGGCCGGGGAAGATCGCCGAGTTGATCGCCTTTTCGTGCTCCGCCTTCATCAGGATCAGGCCGCCACGCGGGCCGCGCAGCGTCTTGTGCGTGGTCGAGGTGACGACGTCGGCGTGCGGCACCGGATTCGGGTAGAAGCCGGCGGCGACCAGGCCGGCGTAGTGGGCCATGTCGACCATGAAGATCGCGCCGACCGCCTTGGCGATCTTCGCGAAGCGCTCGAAGTCGATCCTCAGCGCATAGGCCGAGGCGCCGGCGATGATCAGCTTCGGCTTGTGCTCCTGCGCGAGCCGCTCGACCTGCTCGCAGTCGATGGCCTCGTCCTTGGTCAGGCCATAGGGCACGACGTTGAACCATTTGCCGGACATGTTCAGCGCCATGCCGTGGGTCAGATGACCGCCTTCGGCGAGGCTCATACCCATCACGGTGTCGCCGGGCTTGAGGAAGGCCATGAACACCGCCTGATTGGCCTGCGAGCCGGAATTCGGCTGCACGTTGGCCGCCTCGGCGCCGAACAGCGCCTTGGCGCGATCGATCGCGAGCTGCTCGACGATGTCGACGTATTCACAGCCACCGTAATAGCGCTTGCCCGGATACCCTTCCGCATACTTGTTGGTGAGCTGCGAGCCCTGGGCTTCCATCACCGCCCAGGAGACGTAGTTTTCCGAGGCGATCAGCTCGATGTGGTCTTCCTGGCGCCGGTTTTCCTTCTGGATGGCGGCAAAGATTTCCGGGTCGGTCTTGGCGAGGGAGTCTTGTTTCGAGAACATGGCGCGTGTCCTGTCGGGCAGGGTGGTCACAAAACGCGGATTCTACCCGTTCAGAGCTCGTCGAGCGCCTTGGGAATCTCTGAAGAACCGTCGCGAGCAGCTCCGGGCGCAAGGAGCCGCGCAGCGAGCGACGAGACATATCCAGCAGATAGGCGAGGAGCGAGCGAGCACGCGACACAGCGAACGGAGCGCGCAGCAGGTTATTCAGAGGTTCCTTTGTCCAGGTGGCCGCGCTCTGCCCAGGACAGCAAGGTCCAGCAGCCGGCCTCGACTTCGATCCAGTTGATGGCGCAATTCGGGATCGCGAAATCGCGCGGCGCGGAGAGCGCCATGCCGGTCGCCTGGCGGTAGGCGATGTCGAGCACACCGCCATGGGTGAAGATCGCCACGCTCTGGCCAGGGTGGCGCCGCACGATCGCATCGAAGGCTTGCGCCAGCCGGCCGGCGAAGGTGAGCAGGCTTTCCCCGCCTTCCGGCGCGAAATGCGGATCGCGCGATTTGTGGCGGGCGTAAGCGGCCGGGTGACGCGCTTCGCATTCGGCGTAGGTGAGCCCCTGGAAGATGCCGTAATGGCGCTCACGAAAGCCGGCATCGAGCAGCAGCGGCAGACGGGCGAGATGCGCGGTCGCTTCCGCGGTCTGGCGCGTGCGCGTCAGGTCGCTGGCGTAGATCGCCGCGAAATCCTCGTCCTTGAGCGCGTTGCCGACGGCGCGCGCCTGCGCGTGGCCGAGCGCCGAGAGGGGAATGTCGATCTGGCCCTGGATGCGCTTGCCGGCGTTCCAGTCGGTTTCGCCGTGGCGGATCAGGCAAAGGCGGGTCATGACTGGGTCATCGTCCTGAGGGCTGCGGCGCGCCTGTCGGCGCCTTTGGAACGCGTGCGCTGGTCCATCTTGGCGGGGTACGTCGTTTGCGGAGGTCGTCGGATCGTCGCTTGCGGCTTTCCACAATCCGGTGGTCAAGCGGACCCCGAGCCGTTAACATTCGGGGCCAACGAGGATGGGACGCACGGGCGGGGAGACAGCCGTCGGCGCCATTATCGCCCATGGCCCTGCCCTGGAGGAGCAAGACGATGAAATTCCTGCTGCAACTTTCGCGGCTGATCGACAGCCTCAGCGAGGCCGTCGGCCGTGCCGCCATCTGGCTGGTGCTGATCGTAGTGCTGATCAGCGCCGGCAATGCCGTTTCACGTTTCGCTTTCAACATGAGCACGAACGCCTGGCTCGAGATCCAGTGGTATCTGTTCTCGGCGATCTTCCTCGCCTGCGCGGCCTATGTGTTGAAGAAAAACGAACACATCCGCATCGACATCATCGCCGGCCGGCTCTCCGAGCGCGCGCAGAACTGGATCGACGTCTTCGGCATTCTCGCCTTCCTCTTGCCGATGGCGATCATGATCGCCTACCTTTCATGGTCGGTGTTCCTGAATGCCTGGAATTCCGGCGAGGTCTCGTCGAATGCCGGCGGACTCGTGCGCTGGCCGGTGCGCCTGATGTTGCCGGCGGGCTTCGCGCTGCTGATTCTGCAGGCCGTTTCCGAACTCATCAAGCGCGTCGCCTTCCTCTCCGGTGCCGCCCCCAACCCGCTGAAGAAGGCCGAGGCGCCCTCCGCCGAGGAGGAACTCGCGGCGGAAATCAGAAAGCATCAGGTCGCGCCCGAGGTTGCCGGCATCGTGCACATGAACCACGAGATGATCGAAGAACCGCAAGGAGAGAAGAAGTGACGGAATTCCTCATTGCCAACATGGCGCCGATCATCTTCGCCTCTTTGGTCGTCTTCCTGCTGCTCGGCTTCCCGGTCGCCTTCGCGCTCGCCGCCAACGGCATCATCTTCGGCTGGATCGGCATCGAGTTGGGGCTTTTCCATCCCGCCTTTTTCCAGGCGCTGCCGGAACGCATCTTCGGCGGCATCATGAACAATGACACGCTGCTGGCGATCCCGTTCTTCACCTTCATGGGCCTGATCCTCGAACGCTCGGGCATGGCCGAGGATCTGCTCGAGACGATCGGCCAACTCTTCGGCCCGATCCGCGGCGGACTCGCCTACGCGGTGATCTTCGTCGGCGCGATGCTCGCCGCGACCACCGGTGTCGTCGCCGCCTCGGTGATCTCGATGGGCCTCATCTCGCTGCCGATCATGCTGCGCTATGGTTACGACCGGCGCCTCGCCTCGGGTGTCATCGCCGCCTCGGGCACGCTGGCGCAGATCATTCCGCCCTCGCTGGTATTGATCATCATCGCCGACCAGCTCGGCAAGTCGGTCGGCGACATGTACAAGGGCGCCTTCGTGCCGGGTTTCGTGCTCACCGGCCTGTATGTGCTCTATGTGCTCGGCATGACGCTGATCTTCCCCAAGTCGGCACCGGCACTGCCCGCCGAGGCGCGCAGCTTCCGCGAACCGAACGGCCGTTCCGGCGCGCTTTCGCTGCTCGTGCTGACGGCGATCGCCACCGCGGCGGCGTTGTATTGGGTCCGCCGTCAGCCGAACGAAAAGCCGCTCGACGAGCTGATCGTCGTCGCCATGATGCTGGGCTTGGGCGTGGCCTTCGTCGCCGCCCTGCTCAATCGCCTGTTCAAGCTCGGCTTGCTGTCCAAGATGGCGGAAAAGGTGACCTTCGTGCTGATCCCGCCGCTGGCGCTGATCTTCCTGGTGCTCGGAACCATCTTCATCGGGGTGGCGACGCCGACCGAAGGCGGCGCGATGGGCGCCACCGGCGCGCTCGTCATGGCGCTGGCCAGGAAGCGTCTCGACTGGAGCCTGCTCAAGCAGGCGATGGATTCGACCGCCAAGCTCACCACCTTCGTCGTCTTCATC
>JACAEF010000154.1 GCA_013388985.1 Rhodocyclaceae bacterium | reverse complement strand
CACTATATGATAGAAGAGATCAAAGTACGCCCTTCCGAGGAATGTTCCTCCAATCATATATGCAATCAAGCTTATCTGAAACATATTTGCATAATTTTTTGCCCATTTATAATTCTCATTTGTTTTTACACTCCATTTTAGTTTTTGAGCCGTTAATAAGGTACAAAATATCAGTGCTATGAACAAACCAAAAGCAACAAATCCATGCTCACCAATGATCTCAAAATATATGCTATGAACATCGTGAACAGCTGATGGGTTAGGTGAATAAATGTCAAAGACCCGCGGAGTGAATGTCTCAAAGCCACCACCTATAAGAGGTCTGTCCTTTGCTACATTGAATGCAGTATGCCATGCATTTATCCTACCCATGGCAGATTTATCCATCTCATAATTCTTAATTGTATCCATACGCTCAAACCATTTTTCAGGTATGTATGCCATGGCAATTGTTAATGCCACCATAGCTATAAGAACAGCAAATACCTTGTGCTTTGTCTTTAGCAGTAACAACATCCCGACACCAGCGAGCGTTAGAAACCCACCTCTCGAATAGGTAAATATTATAGAAATGATGCACATTATCAATGCAATCCATAACAGCTTGTTCATTAGCTGGGTATTTTCTTTATCCTTTGCAAGATAAAAAAGCATCGGAAGTGTCATATTGAGTGCAAGGGCCATATCATTGCTGTCCCAAAAAAACGAACCTTCAGGACCATAAACTCGATGTTCACCTCCTGTGAAAAGGCTAAATATGCCGCCTTTTATGCCAAGAAGACCGATGGAAAAAGCAATAACCATGATTAAATATTTGAGCTTTTTCCTGTCATTTACTAAAACCATGGTAACCAATGTCATGATCAAAATCTTTATGACTTTCTCCCATTGAGTCCATGCTTTATCAGGATAAAATGCAAAGAAGTTAGTAAAGGTAAAGTAGATACCAAGTAAAATTATTAAAATTGTCTCTCTTGTTTTTGGCAATGGCTGCTTATCTCTTGTAAAAAATAACCCTGCTACAGTCACTATAGCTACTATCTTTGCAAAGGGGAAGTCATATGCTGCACTCCATGTAAAACGATGAGGATTCATATAACCAATCCATGAAAAAAATAGAATACCCATCCAGGGGCGGAAAAAGCAAAAAGGGAGAAGACTAAATATTATCCCGAATAAAATTAGATCCCTCATCCTTTTAATATCTCTTCATAAAGATTTATGTATTTTTCAGCAATACATTCTATAGAATAATCCCTGATTATGTTTTCTCGAGCCACTTTGCCCAATTCATACCTTATAGATTCTTTCCTCAGTTTAAGCAAACCATTAATAAATGTATGGGGTTTCTGTGCATCAAAAAGCATCCCATTTTTACCATTAATAACATCCTCTGCACCGCTTACTTTATTAACTAAACATGCAAGACCTGTTGACATCGCTTCAAGAATAACATTTGGCATCCCTTCATTTGTTGATGGTAATATAAAAATATCAGCCATTTTATAATAGTCTTCTATCCTATCTGTATATTGAATAAAGAATAGTTTATTCTTTAACTTACCCTCGTACGTTTTAAGACTGTTGTACAGGCTCAGATCTTTATCTTCGCGGCTAACTGGACCAACTATCACAAGATACCCTGAATAGTTGAGACAAAAACTAATCCAGCTTTCTATTAGCCACTTAACATTTTTTCTTTCATCTATAACGCCAACATATAGCAGCATAGGACTAATTTCAGGTAATCCCGCCTTCCTCCTCAATATCAACTTTTCTTCTATGCCTGCAGGGTGGAACTTTTGGATATCAACACCATTTGGTATTTCCCTTACCTTTTCTTCAGGAAATCCATGAGCTTTAAACTCCCCTGTAATCTCTTTGCTGATAGAGATATATCCATCAACCAAAGAAATAAACCGCTTATGGAGCCATCCACCCTTCCCTTTTCCCAACATTTGCAGATCATTGTGGGCAAGGCTTACCTTTACAAGGCTTTTTTTTCTAAGAAGTTTTGCCACTGGACCAACAAAGCTATTTTTCAGATAGGCGCCATGGGAGTGGATGATATCGAACTCATCTTTCTGATGCCATAAGACCCTCAACATATTTTTCCATAAAAGTAACTCCCCAAATCTACCCTTCCCCTCTTTTATCCTGTAGACTTTAAAATCCTCTACCTTATCGGTATCGGGCAGGTCGTCGTGATTTACGGTTAAAAAGAAGACCCCTACATCCTTTTCTCTGAGCTTTCTGGCCAGACTGATTGCCTGAAGTGCCGCCCCGCTATACTGTGGAGTGAAGTAGTATGAAAACATT
>JACAEF010000079.1 GCA_013388985.1 Rhodocyclaceae bacterium | reverse complement strand
GCGGCCGGATTGGCATCGACGATGCGGCCATCGGCGGGGTCGATCAGCAGCATCGCCGCCTGGGCGCTTTCGAAGAACCGGCGGCATTGACCTTCGCCCTCCTTCGCCGCCTGCGTCAGCGCTGCGAGGCGCTGTTCCATCTCGCGCCGGGAAGAGATGTCGGTATTGATGCCGATCATGCGCCGCGGCCGACCGGTCGCATCGCGAATGACATGGGCGGAGGTTTGCACCCAGCGATATTCGTCTGTCCGGGTGCGCATGCGGTAGTCGATGACGAAGCGCTCGCCGGCATCGCCGAGCAGGGATTCGAAGGCCCGACGCACCTGGGGCTGGTCTGCCGGATGGATCAGCCCCCGCCAGCCGGCGAGCGTGTTCGGCGCTTCGTGCGGGCCATAACCGAACGCGCGCCACCATTCGGATGAGAAGCGCACTTCGCCGCTGCCGGGGTTCAGCGTCCACAGCCCCTGGCCGGCGCCTTCGAGCACGGTGTCCCAAGGCTTGGGGATTTCGGCGGATGGGACCGGCGGTTCGGCCATGCCGCCCGCTTGGGCGGTTGGCCACTGGCGTAAGACGAGAAACGTCAGCAGCGCGATCACCCCCAGCATCACCAGGATGGCGATGACGGTGAGGATCTGGCTCCAGAGGAGCTGCGCTTCTAGCGCCGCGGCCAGCCGTTCGAACAGCAACGCAGCGCTGCCGCCAGCCGCGACGAGGCCGCCAGTGTCAATGTCCTGGCTGGCGATTCCCGGTGAGGCGGCCAGCAGGCTCACGGTGAGGAGGATCGGATGGCGCATTATGCGGAAGGACGCTCGAAGAGCGCGTCGAACCAAAACACTAAGCAGGAATCGGACCTAAGGTACTAACCTATTACCAAAGTTAAGATTTTGCGTTTTTGTGAAAAATTTTCCGTCACTAGAGTGTAAGGAATTCCTTACAGTCGTTCATCGTCACCGGGCGGTTCGAACCAGCTCAACTGCCGCCGCATGATCTCGACCGTCGCCTCCGAGGCATCGTCACGTCGCGCGGCGATGCGGCGGGCGAGCTCATCCGGCGTGGCCTGGGGCGCGATCAGTTCGAACGGCACGCCTAGGCGCCCGGCCAGCGCGCGGAAGCGGTCGCGCTCGGCGCGGCGCAGGAAGGCCGCATCGACGATCACCGACCAGCCGTGCTGCACGATCGCTTCCGCGAGTTCGGCCAGCCGCGCATAGGTGCGCGTATTGGCTTCCGGCGTATAGATCGTGCCGCCGCTCGCTGCGTCCGGCGCGAGGCCGAACAGGCGCTTCCTTTCGACATCCGAGCGGATGCGCACGGTATCGAGAGAGTCGGCGCTGGCAAGACGGCACGAGGTCAGATAGGTCTTGCCGCAGCCCGACGGACCGCAGGTGATCGTCAGCCGGGACGCGGGTGAGGAAATGAGTCGCTGCGCCAGGGCGAAGTAGCCGCGCGCTTCGGCCGGGTCCCCCCGCAGGGCCGCCACCTTGGCGCGCACCATCGCACGATAGACGAGGTAGAAGCGCAGCACCGCGAGCGCGTCGAAGTCGCCGCTCCAGACCAGCCATTCGTTGAGCAGCCAGGTTGCCAGCCCGGGTTGGTCATGGTCGAGCAGGTCGAGCAGCGTGAAGGCGATCTCGCTGGCAACGTCGATGCAGCGGAAATCCGCGCTGAACTCGATGCCGTCGAAGGCGACGATGCGTCCGTCGAGCAACACCAGATTGCCCAGATGCAGGTCGCCGTGGCCTTCGCGGATGAAGCCGCCTGTATGGCGACGGGTGAAATCGCCTTGACGGCGCTGCCATTCGGCTTCGGTCCAGGCGCGCAGCCGGGCGAGCGATTCTGTCTCGGCGGGCAGCAGCTGCTCCAGCTCGTCGAAGTTTTCCAGCGCATCGGCGCGGATGATCTCCGGCGTGCCGAATTCGGCGGCGGCCTGCGCCGCGCTGCGCTGGAATTCGGCCAATTCGCGCGCGAAGCGCGTCAGATGGGCCGGCGTCAAGGCGCCACGGCGACAGACCTGGTCGAGCCGCAGCGCCTCGTCGAAACGCCGCATCTTCACCGCCGGCTCGCCGGCGAGTTCGACGACCTCGAGATAGAGCTCGGGCGCGAAACGGCGGTTCAGGCGCAGCTCTTCCTGGCAGTAAAACCGCCGCTTCTCGACCGTGCCATAGTCGAGGAAAGGCAGGCTCACCGGCTTCTTGATCTTGTAGGCGAACTCGCCGGCGAGCAGCACCCAGGAGATGTGCGTCTCGCGACAGGCATCGACGGCGTCGGGCAAGGCGGCAAGGATCGGCGCAGGAATGTTCATTTGATGCGGAGGTTGTGAAACGTGCCGTTCCGCCAGCGCCGGTTTTCAGCCCGCGCCCAGCAAGCGGCGCAGTCTGTCCGTGACCGCTTCGGCATCGGCCGGCGCCAGCATGCCCAGTTGGCCGCGCACCAGGCGATGGTCGAGCGTGAAGAGCTTGAAGCGCACCAGCGAGGGCACAGGCAATCCGGCGGCGGCCAGCTCGCCGATCGGCCAATCCAGCGGCCAGGGGGCATTGGCCGCAGAGGTGATCATCGCCATGACCGAATGTCCGGCCGGCGCATTGAAGGCGGCGGCATCGGACAACACCAGCGCCGGGCGATTCTTCGTCGTGGCGCGATCCGTGAAGGGGAAGGGCACGCGCACCACCGCAAAGCGCTCAAAGCTCACGGTAGGCCTCTTCGTCGGCGCTTCCTGCCCATTCGGACAGCGTGCCCTCGATGGCGCGCAGGTATTCGAGGTCGAGGGGTTGCACCCGACGGACGGTGGCCGTCCCGCTGGCGTCGACCTCCCAGGCGATCAGATCGCCCGGGCCGACCCGGAGCGCTGCGCGCACATCCTGTGGAATCGTGGTTTGCCCCTTGGCAGTGATCTTGGCAATGGCGAGCATGTTTTCCTTTGGTAATGCAATCCTTACTGCATTACTGTAGGAGGTAGGCTGGAGAATGTCAAACGGACGGAAAAGTCGGCGCCGGCGGTGCGATGCATTGCCTCTCATGCGACGTAGAATCGGCCCATGACATTGACCGAACTGCGTTACATCGTCGCGCTCGCCCGCGAGAAACACTTTGGTCGGGCGGCCGAGAAATGCTTCGTCTCGCAGCCGACGCTCTCCGTCGCGGTCAAGAAGCTCGAAGACGAGCTCGGCGTGATCCTCTTCGAGCGCGGCCAGAGCGAGATCACGGTGACGCCGGCCGGCGAGCCGATCATCCGCCAGGCCGAGAAAGTGCTCGCCGAAGCCGCGCGCATCAAGGAACTGGCCGACACGGCGGGCGATCCGCTGGCCGGGCCGTTGCGCATCGGCGCGATCTATACGATCGGACCCTACCTCCTGCCTCGCCTGGTGCCGCTGCTGCGCGAGCGCGCGCCGCAGATGCCGCTGATCCTCCAGGAAAATTTCACCGCCAAGCTGATCGAGGCCCTGAAGAACAACGAACTCGACGTCGCGATCGTCGCGTTGCCGATCGAGGAGCCGGGCCTCGTGGCCCAGGCCGTGTATGACGAAGTCTTTCGCGTGCTGGTGCCGGCGCAGCACCCCTGGGCGAAGCTGAAAGCCATCGAGGCCCGTCGTCTGCTCGAAGAGCAGTTGTTGATGCTTGGACGCGGCAACTGCTTCCGCGACCAGGTGCTCGATCTGTGCTCGCGCGCCGGCGCGGGCGGGCCGCAGGTGCTGGAAGGCTCTTCGCTGGAGACGATCCGCTACATGGTGGCATCCGGCATCGGCGTCACCGTGATGCCGGCCTCGGCAGTCGATGAGCTGCCGAAAAATGACGCGCTGCTGCGCGTGCGGCCTTTTACCGATCCCCAGCCGTCGCGCCGCATCGGCATGGTGTGGCGGGCGAGCTTCCCGCGCCATCAGGCGATCGATCTGCTGCGTCGCGCCCTGCTCGATTGCAAGCTGCCGGGCACGACCTCGGTGAGATAGCGATCGGCTATCCGGCCGATCGAAACATTTCGCTGGCATCCTCCGCGTCGGCAGGCGCATAATTTCCTCACCACAACGGAAAGGAGAATGCCATGAAAAAGCAAGCCGCACCCCGCATCGACATCGGCATCGACGATGCCGACCGCGCGAAGATCGCCCAGGGGCTCTCGCGCCTGCTCGCCGACAGCTACACGCTGTATCTGATGACGCACAACTTCCACTGGAACGTCACCGGGCCGATGTTCAACACGCTGCACCTGATGTTCATGCAGCAATACACCGAGCAGTGGAACGCGCTCGACATCATCGCCGAACGCATCCGCGCACTGGGCCATCCGGCCCCCGGCACCTATCGGGAATTCGTCAAGCTCGCCTCGATCAAGGAGGTGGAAGGCGTGCCCAAGGCGACCGAGATGGTCCGGCTGCTCGTCGATGCGCAGGAAGCCACCGCGCGCACCGCGCGCAACCTCATCCCGGTCGTCGAGAAGGCCAACGATCAGCCGACGCTGGACATCCTGACGCAACGTCTCGAGATCCACGAAAAGACCGCCTGGATGCTCAGGAGTCTGCTGGAAGAGTGAGGGGCGTCGAGGGACGGGGAGTGGCGGCCTTTCGGCGTAGGCTCACGTGAGCGGAGCGAACGTTAAGCCGCGCAAGCGGCGGCCGGAGCCAAAAGACCGCCTGGATGCTCAGGAGTCTGCTGGAAGAGTGAGGGGCGTCGAGGGACGGGGAGTGGCGGCCTTTCGGCGTAGGCTCACGTGAGCGGAGCGAACGTTAAGCCGCG
>JACAEF010000074.1 GCA_013388985.1 Rhodocyclaceae bacterium | reverse complement strand
TTGGCGCCGGCTTCGGCGATGTGGTAGCCGGAGATCGACACCGAGTAGAAGTTCTTCACCTGGTTGTGCACGAAGAACTCCTGGATGTCGCCCATCATCTTCAGCGCGAACTCGGTCGAGAAGATGCAGGTGTTCTGGCCCTGGTCTTCCTTCAGGATGTCGGCCTGCACCGTGCCGCGCACCGTGGAGAGCACCCACTCGCGGATCTTCTCCGCCTCGTCCTCGGTCGGCTCGCGGCCGTTGTCGCGGCGGAACTTGTCGAGCTGCTGGTCGATCGCGGTGTTGAAGAACATCGCCAGGATGATCGGCGCCGGGCCGTTGATGGTCATCGATACTGACGTCGTCGGATCGCACAGGTCGAAGCCGTCGTAAAGCGCCTTCATGTCGTCGAGCGTCGCGATCGAGACGCCCGAGTTGCCGATCTTGCCGTAGATGTCGGGCCGCTCGTCCGGATCGCAGCCGTAGAGCGTCACCGAGTCGAAGGCCGTGGAGAGGCGCTTGGCCGGCATGCCTTCCGACACTTTCTTGAAGCGGCGGTTGGTGCGGAAGGCATCGCCCTCGCCGGCAAACATGCGCGTCGGGTCCTCGTTCTCGCGCTTGAAGGCGAACACGCCGGCGGTGAAGGGAAAGCTACCG
Source organism: Rhodocyclaceae bacterium (assembly GCA_013388985.1). Classification (GTDB taxonomy): domain Bacteria; phylum Pseudomonadota; class Gammaproteobacteria; order Burkholderiales; family Rhodocyclaceae; genus Sulfuricystis. The sequence goes on along the minus strand of JACAEF010000074.1, from coordinate 56,983 downwards.
GGCACGTTCTCCTTCATCAGCCAGCGCAAGGTCTCGCCCTCGTCGGCGAATTTCGGCAGCACGACCTTCCTGACCTTCGTGCCGGAGAGCGTCTCGTGGGTGAGCCGGGTGCGGATTTCCCTGTCGCGGATCTTCACGACGTATTCGTCGCCGGCATAGGCTTTCACCGTGTCCGGCCACATCTCCAGAAGCTTCTTCGCCTTCGGGTCGAGTTGATTGTCCTTCCAGGCGATCAGCTCGTCGAAGTGCTCGACGGGCTTGCCGCAACCGGCAAAGAGGGTTTTGGCCGTCCGCAGGCTTTGGCGCTCCCGCGCGATCGTCACCTGCGCCCCGACATGGCGGTGGTAGCCGCGCACGGTATCGGCGATCTCGGCCAGATAGCGGCTCCTCGCCGCCGGCACGATCGCGCGGCTCTGCGAGGAATGCTTCGTTCCGACCGGGGGCAGTTTGCCGGGCTCGAGCTTGAGCCCTTTGCCGGCGAGGTGCGCAGCGATGGCGTGGTAGAGCGCGGTGACGCCATCGTCGTTGAAGCGCGAGGCCTGCGTGCCGAACACCGGCATGTCCTCGACGCGGGCGGCGAACAGGCCGCGGTTCCTCTGGTATTGCTTGCGCACGTCGCGCAGCGCATCCATCGCCCCCTTGCGGTCGAACTTGTTGATGGCGACGAAATCGGCGAAATCGAGCATGTCGATCTTCTCGAGCTGGCTCGCCGCGCCGAATTCCGGCGTCATCACGTAGAGCGAGCAATCGACGTGCGGCACGATCGCCGCGTCGCCCTGGCCGATGCCCGAGGTCTCGACGACGATCAGGTCGAAGCCGGAGAGCTTGCAGGCCTTGATCGCTTCGGGCAGCGTGGCGGAAATCTCGCTGCCTGTGTCGCGCGTGGCCATCGAGCGCATGAAGATGTTGGGGTGGTCGATCGCGTTCATGCGGATGCGGTCGCCCAAGAGCGCGCCGCCGGTGCGCTTCCTCGACGGGTCGATCGAGATGATCGCGATCGAGAGATGGTCTTCCTGATCGAGGCGGAAGCGGCGGATCAGCTCGTCGGTGAGGCTCGATTTGCCGGCGCCGCCGGTGCCGGTGATACCCAAAACGGGCGTGGGCGGGACGGCAGCGTTTCTCACCGCCTGTGCCAGCGGGCCATCGGGGTCGTTCTCGATCACGGTGATCGCACGCGCGAGCTTGCGGCGATCGCCGCTTTTCAGCTCGTCCACCGTCACTTCGCCGCTCGGCGCGAAGTCCGATCGTTCGACCACATCGTTGATCATGCCCTGCAGGCCGAGCCGCGCGCCATCCTCGGGCGAGTAGATGCGCGTCACGCCATAGGCGTGCAGGGCGGCGATCTCGTCCGGCACGATCACCCCGCCGCCGCCGCCGAACACCTTGATCTCGCCCCCGCCGTTCTGGCGCAACAGATCGACCATGTATTGGAAGTATTCGATGTGGCCGCCCTGATAGGAGGTGACGGCGATGCCCTGCACATCCTCCTGCAGCGCCGCATTGACGACCTCCTGCACCGAGCGGTTGTGACCGAGGTGGATCACCTCGACGCCGGTCGCCTGCAGGATGCGCCGCATGATGTTGATCGAGGCATCGTGGCCATCGAACAGCGACGCGGCGGTGACGAAGCGCACCTTGTGCTTCGGCTTGTAGGGAGCGAGTTTCGCGGCGATGGCAGGGTCGGACATGGCGAGGGCCTCCGGGCAAAGCTTTCAGATTAACGCGATGCAGCGATTCTGGCTGACGTTGACGTTGACGTCAACGTCAAGCATTGTATCGAGCGGTGACGCCTGTGATATTTCTGGACCATCGTTGTTGATGGGTGGCCTCGAACTCTTTCGATCCCTGCGTGGCGGAAATCACACGCATGGTGTCGGTGACCGTCCGGAAACAGACCACGGCATAGGGAATTACAGACATATTTGTCGATAATTGCGCAGGAAACGGTATCGAACGGACGATGCCACGAGACGACCCATAGACACGCATTGAGCAACTGCACCCCGGAAAAGCAGCGCGATCCCGGCCCTACCGCGTAGGGCGACAGGCGCTTCGCCGAGTCAGCCCGATGAACCAGGAAAATTCCCCCCCGACCCCTCTCCGGACGCTCGCCCTGGGCGCGCTCGGCGTCGTCTTCGGCGACATCGGCACCAGCCCCCTCTACACGCTGAAGGAAGTCTTTGGCAGCCATCATCTCGCGCTCACGCCAGACAACGTCCTGGGCATCCTCTCGCTGGTGTTCTGGGAATTGATCCTGGTGGTGTCGGTCAAGTACGTCGGCATCATGATGCGTGCCGACAACAACGGCGAGGGCGGCATCCTCGCCCTGCTCTCTTTGGCCCAGGGCTATGTCCCGCTCGCCTCGCGCATGCGCTGGGCGCTGATGTCGCTGGGGCTCCTCGGCGCCGCGCTGTTCTTCGGCGACAGCCTGATCACCCCGGCCATTTCCGTGCTTTCCGCGATCGAGGGCCTGGAAATGGGGGCGCCCGCGCTGCATCCCTTCGTCGTCCCGCTCGCCCTCGGCATCCTGATCGGGCTGTTCGTCATCCAGAGCCACGGCACCGAAACCGTCGGCAAACTGTTCGGCCCAATCATGCTCGTCTGGTTTGGGGTCCTCGGCATGCTCGGCGCCAGCGCCATCGTCCTACACCCCGATGTGCTCGAGGCGCTCAAACCGATCCATGCGGTGAAGTTCTTCCTCGCGCATGGCACTGACAGTTTCCTGATCCTTGGGGCCGTGGTATTGGCCATCACTGGCGCCGAGGCGCTGTACGCCGACATGGGGCACTTCGGCCGCTACCCGATCCGGCTGGTCTGGTTTGGCTTTGTCCTGCCGGCGCTGACCCTGAACTACTTCGGCCAGGGTGCACTGCTGCTCGCCGACCCCGAAGCCGTGCGCAACCCCTTCTTCCTGCTGGCGCCCGATTGGGCGCTGTATCCGCTGGTCGGCCTGGCCACCGCCGCCACCGTGATCGCCTCGCAGGCCGTCATCACCGGGGCGTTCTCGGTAACGCGCCAGGTCATCCAGCTCGGCTATGCGCCCCGCTTGCTGATCCGCCACACCTCGGCGACCGAGGCCGGCCAGATCTACATTCCCGTGGTGAATTGGCTGCTGATGATCGGCATTGCCCTGCTGGTGCTGGGTTTCCGCAACTCCAGCAACCTCGCCGCCGCCTACGGCATCGCGGTGACCGGCACCTTCGCCATCGACACCCTGCTGGTCTGCTTCGTGATGCGGGTGCGTTGGGACCTGGGACTCGGCGCGACGCTGGCCAGCCTCGCGGCCTTCCTCTCCATCGATCTATCCTATTTCGGCGCCAATGCGATCAAGATCCCCGACGGCGGCTGGTTTCCGCTCCTCGTCGCGCTGCTGGTGTTCACCTTGCTGTCGACCTGGCGGCGTGGACGGGAAATCCTCGCCCAGCGTCTGCGGGAAACGGAACTGCCCCTGGCCGCTTTCCTGGAGAGCCTGTCGCCGAACCCGCCCCACCGTGTCCCGGGCACCGCGGTGTTCATGACCACCAACGTCCATGGCGTGCCCTCCGCCCTGTTGCACAACCTCAAGCACAACAAGGTGCTGCATGAGCGCGTCGTGATCCTCAACGTGCGCGTCGTCGACACGCCCTACGTACGCGAGGACGACCGGCTGGAAGCGCAAAAGCTCGCTGGCGACGTCTATCTGCTGGTTCTCCGCTTCGGCTTCATGGACGACATCGACGTCCCCAAGGCCCTGGCCAGATGCCGTTGCGGAGAACCGATCGAAATGATGGAAACCACTTTCTTTTTCAGCCGCGAAAACCTGATTCCCAAGCCAGGCGGCGGCATGGCGCTGTGGCGCGAATACCTGTTCGCCACTCTGCTGCGCAGCGCGGCCAGCCCGATGACTTTTTTCAAAATCCCGGCCAATCGCGTCATCGAACTGGGCACCCAAGTCGAGATTTGACCACGCGCTGCTGCACTCGTGCGAGGGCAAAGCAGCGATCATCCCTTACCCCGCCTCATCCGCCATTCCTCCACCAGCGCATACAGCGCCGGGATCACGATGAGCGTCAGCAGCGTCGACGAGATCATGCCGCCCACCATCGGCGCGGCGATGCGGCGCATCACCTCCGAACCGGTGCCGGTGCTCCACATGATCGGCAGCAGGCCGGCCATGATCGCTGTCACGGTCATCATCTTCGGCCGCACGCGCTCCACCGCGCCTTCCATCACGGCTGCGTAGAGCTCGGCCACCGTCGGGTGCCGTCCCGGCGTCGCTCGCGGTCGCTGCGCCCCCGCCTGCGGCGGGTCCCCCTCCGCTGCGAGCTCCTTCAGCGCCGACTTTTTCGCCGCCCACGCATGGTCGAGGTAGATCAGCATCACCACGCCGGTCTCGGCGGCCACACCAGCGAGCGCGATGAAGCCGACCGCGACCGCGACCGAGAGGTGGTAGTCCAACAGCCAGAGCAGCCAGATGCCGCCGACCAGCGCGAAGGGCACCGAGAGCATCACGATCAGGGTCGGCGCGAGCTGCCGAAAGTTGAGGTAGAGCAGCAGGAAGATGATCGCGAGCGTCGCCGGCACGACGAGCTTCAAGCGTTCCAGCGCCCGCTCCATGTACTCGAACTGGCCGCTCCAGGTCACATAGCTGCCCGGCGGAAAAGTCACTTGCTGCGCCACCGCGCGCTGCGCGTCCTTCACATACGAGCCGATGTCGCGGTCGCGGATATCGACGTAGATGTAGGCCGCAAGCTGTGCATTCTCGGTGCGGATCGCCGGCGCGCCTTTTCGGATGCTCACGCGCGCCACTTGCCCGAGCGGCACCATCACCGGCGGCCCATTCATCTCGGCCATCGCCGGCACCAGCACGTTGGCGGCGATCTTCGCCGGGTCGTCGCGCAATTCCCGCGGATAACGCAACGAGACGCCGAAGCGTTCGCGGCCGGCGACCAGCGTCGTCAGCGTCTCGCCGCCGAGCGCGGTCGCCACGATCTCCTGCAGGTCGCCCACGAGGATGCCGTAGCGCGCGAGCTGCGCACGATCCGGCTCGATGTCGAGATACCAGCCGCCGGTGATGCGTTCGGCGTAAGCCGAGCGGGTGCCGGGCACCCGCTTCACCACGGCTTCGATCTCGCGCGCCAGTTTCTCCATCTCGTCGAGGTCCTTGCCGAACACCTTGATGCCGACAGGGGTGCGGATGCCGGTCGAGAGCATATCGATGCGCGCCTTGATCGGCATCGTCCACGAATTGGCGATGCCCGGGAACTGCAGCGCCCGGTCCAGCTCGGCAATCAGCCTGTCGACGGTCATGCCCGGCCGCCAGTCTTTTTCGGGCTTGAGGTTGATCACCGTCTCGAACATCTCGATGGGCGCCGGATCGGTTGCCGTGTTGGCCCGGCCCGCCTTGCCCACGACCTCCGCGACCTCGGGAAAGCTCTTGATGATCTTGTTCTGCGTCTGGAGCAACTCCGCCGCCTTGGTCACCGACATCGCCGGCAGGCCGGTCGGCATGTAGAACAGCGTGCCCTCGTTGAGCGTCGGCATGAATTCGCTGCCGAGCTGCCGCGCCGGCCAGACCGACACCGCCACGGCCGCGACGGCGATGAGGATCGTCGTCCGCTTCCAGCGCAATACCAGCGCGATCACCGGCCGGTAGAGCGCGATCAGCGTGCGATTCACCGGGTTCTTCGCCTCCGGCAGAATGCGGCCGCGGATGAACAGCAGCATGAGAACAGGGACCAAGGTCACCGAGAGCAGCGCCGCGCCGGCCATCGCGAAGGTCTTGGTCCAGGCGAGCGGCGCAAACAGCCGGCCCTCCTGCGCCTCGAGCGTGAACACCGGCAGGAAGGAGACGGTGATGATCAGCAGCGAGAAGAACAGCGCCGGTCCGACTTCCTTGCAGGCGAGGATCATCGCTTCCGTCCGCGATTCGCCCGGCTTCAGCCGTTCGAGATGCTTGTGCGCGTTCTCGATCATCACGATCGCCGCATCGACCATCGCGCCGATCGCGATCGCGATGCCGCCCAGGCTCATGATGTTCGAGTTCATGCCGAGCAGCCTCATCGCGATGAAGGCGATGAGCACGCCGACCGGCAGCATCAGGATCGCCACCAGGGCGCTGCGCACATGCAGCAGGAAGACGATGCAGACCAGCGCGACGATCAGCGCCTCCTCGCTCAGCGTCTTCTTCAAGGTGGCGATCGCGCGCTCGATGAGTTCCGAGCGGTCGTAAACCGTCTCGATCGACACGCCTTCCGGCAGGCCGGCCGCCAATTCCCGAATCTTCTCCTTGAGGTTGCCGATCACCTCGAGCGCATTCTGGCCATGGCGCGCGACCGCGATGCCCGACACCACCTCGCCTTCGCCGTTCAATTCCGCGATGCCGCGCCGCTCGTCGGGACCGAGCTCGACGCGCGCGACATCGGAGAGCAGCACCGGCGTGCCCTTGTCGGACTTGACGACCAGCTGTTCGAGATCGCCCTTGCCGCGCAAGTAGCCGCGCCCGCGCACCATGACCTCGGTCTCGGCCAGCTCGACGACCCGTCCGCCGACATCGCGGTTGGAATTCCGGATCGCGTTGGCCACCGTGGCCAAAGGCACCCCATACGCGCGCAGCTTGGCGGGATCGACCACCACCTGGTATTGCTGCACAAAGCCGCCGACGCTCGCCACCTCGGCCACGCCCGGCGCCTTGGCGAGCGGGTAGCGCAGATACCAGTCCTGCAGCGTGCGCAGCTCGGCCAGCGTGCGGTTGGCGCCCAGCAGCGCATACTGGAACACCCAACCGACGCCGGAGGCATCCGGCCCGAGGCTGGGGGCGACGCCCTGCGGCAGGCGGCCGGCCGCGGTGTTGAGGTATTCGAGCACCCTTGAGCGCGCCCAGTAGAGGTCGGTGCCGTCCTCGAAGATCACATAGACGAAGCTGGCGCCGAAGAACGAGAAGCCGCGCACCACCTTCGACTTGGGCACCGCGAGCAATGCCGTGGTCAGCGGGTAGGTGACCTGATCCTCGACCACCTGCGGCGCCTGGCCGGGAAACTCGGTGTAGACGATCACCTGCACGTCGGAGAGATCGGGCAGCGCATCGAGCGGCGTCTTCAACACCGCCCAGACGCCTGCCAGCACGACGAACAGCGTGGCGAGCAGCACCAGAAGCTTGTTGCGCGCCGACCAGTCGATGAGTTGGGCGAGCATGTCAGTTCTTCCGCGCTTCGATCTTGGTAATGACCCACTCGCCGGGCTTCCTTTCGACGAATTCGAAAGCGACCGGCGTGCCCGGCTTGAGCTTGTCGACGAGCGCGGCATTGGCCGGCACGAAGCCCATCGTCATCTTCGGCCAGCCGAGGCTCGCGATCGGTTCGTGGGAGATCGTCAGCGTGCCATCGGGCTCGATGCCGTCGAGCGTGCCGACCGCGTGGTGGCTGACCGCAGGTTTCTCCGTCATTCCGCCGAGCGCCGCTTTCAGGTTGCTTTCAGAATCGATCAGGAAGTTGGCCGCGACGACGACCTGCTCGCCGGCCTGAACCCCCTCCTTCACTTCGACGTAGTCATCATTGCGCAGGCCCAGCTTCACCTCGCGCGGCTCGAAGCGGCCCTCCCCGCGCTGGACGAGGACGCGCTGGCGCGTGCCGCCATCGATCACTGCCGCCACCGGCACCGTCAGTGCCGTCCTACCAGCGCCGACTTTCAGCTCGACTTTCGCATACATCGCCGGCCGCAATTCGCCGCGCGGATTCGCCAGCTCGATGCGCACCGGCACCGTGCGCGTCTGCGCATTCAGCGTCGGAGTGATGAAGCCGACCTTGCCGGCGAACTCGCGGCCGGGCCAGGCGTCGATCCTCACCGTGACCGGCATGCCGACCACGACCTCGGCGATGTCGCGCTCGAAGACATCGGCGATCACCCAGACCGTGCCGATGTCGGCGATCTGATAGAGCGCCTCGCCGGGCATGAAGCGCTGGCCCTGCAGCGCTTTCTTTTCCAACACCACGCCAGCGACAGGGGAGCGGTAGGTGAGCGTGCGCGCAGGCTCGCCGCCGGCTCTGAGCCGTTCGATCTGCTCGGCGGAAATATCCCAATTGCGTAATCGTGCCAGCGCGGCGTCGGCCACCTGCCGGATGCTTTCCCGCGCTTCGCCTGAAAGCGCGTCCATCCCGCGCGCGGCGATCTGGTATTCGCGCTGGGCCGAGACGAGCTCCGGGCTATAGACCTCGAACAGCGCCTGCCCGCGGCCCACCGGCTGGCCGGTCGTGTTGACGAAGAGGCGCTCGATCCAGCCTTCGAACTTCGGCGCGATGGCAAAAACGCGCCGCTCGTCGACCTCGACGCGGCCGACCGCGCGGATCGGGCGCGAGAGCTCGCGCATGGCGGCCGCCTCGGTGCGCACGCCGAGCTTCTGCACCTTGGCCGGGCTGATCTTCACGCCGCCGTCGGCCTCCTCCTCGCCTTCATAGACGGGAAGGTAGTCCATGCCCATCGAGTCCTTCTTCGGCGTGGGCGAGGTGTCGGGCAGGCCCATCGGGTTGCGGTAGTAGAGGATCTTCTTGCCGGATGCGGCGGTTTCGGCAGCAGGTGCCGTGCTGGCAGCGCCGATTTTTTGGCCGCCCAGCCAGTAACCGAGCGCCGCGGCGACGGCCAGCAGCACGATGATTGCAACGTTTTTCATAGTTCTTCTCCGATCGCGCGCTCGAGGTCGGCGCGGCGCAGCTCCTGCGCAACGCGCGCCCGAACGAGGTCTTCCTTTGCCTTGCGGATCTGCCGTTGCGCGTCGAGCACGGTGGCGAAATCGACCTTGCCGGTTTCATACCCGGCCAGTGCGGCTTGCAGCGTCAGTTCGGCCTGCGGTAGGAGGCGCGTGCTCACCAGCTCCTCGACCCGGCGCGCGGCGTGCAGGGCGGCGAGGTTTTCGTTGAGTTCGGAGCGCGCCTGGTTCAGCGCCGCCTGCCGGCGGTTTTTCGCGGCGTCGAGCATGCGCTCGGCCTCGCGCTCCTGCGCGCGCCGGCTGTCCTGCTGCAACGGGATGTTGATCTCGAACATCAGGTCATATCCGGTCACGCGGCTGCGCGACTGGATCGCGGCGAGGCCGACGCTGACGTCCGGATAACGGTTCCTGTAGGCGAGCTCGCGCGATTTCTCGGCCGCGCCGATGCGCGCAGTCTCGGTAGCCAAACGCGGACTGGCCTCGACGAGCCGCGCCTCCAGCGCCGCAGCGTCGAGGCGCGCGGCAGGCGGCAGCGGGCGCAGCCGCTCGGGCGGCGCAAGCCGCACGCCGGCATCCGCGCCGAGCAGACTCTTCAGGCGCGCCGCCGTCTGCGCGTTCTCGCCTTCGAGCAAGACGAGCTCGCTCTCCAGCGCGGTACGCTCGGTCTGCGCGCGGATCACGTCCTGCTGCGGCGCCAGCCCGCCGGTGTAACGCGCCAGAGTGATTCTCTCAAGCCGTTCGAGCAAGTCGAGGTTTTCCCGGCCGTAGCGCAGACGGGTCTGATGCAGGTAGTGCTGCGCGAAGGTCTGTTTGATCTGCCAGGCGAGGTCGACCCAGGCGGTCTCTGCGCGTCCTTGCGCTTCGCTGGCGGCGGCCGCGGCGATGTCGCGCTTCAGATCACGCTTGCCGAACCACGGCAGGCTTTGCGTCACGGTGTAGCGCGTGCTGCCCACGCGCGAAGGCAGCAGGTTCGGCCCGGCATCGGGCGTGGCGAAGTCGCGCAGCTCGATACCGAACATCGGGTCGGGCAGTGCGCCCGCCGGATCGATGCGCAGGGCGGCGGCAGCCGCCTCGTGACGCAGCGCGGCGAATTCGGGATGACGCTCGCGCGCGAAGGCGAGCAGCTGTTCGACATGGCCACCGACGGCCATGGCGACATCGCCGCCGAGCCCCGCCTCTTCCTGCGCCAGCGCCACCCCGCCGACGGTAAGGCACACCGTCAGCCACAGGGGCAGGGCGCGCATGGCTACTTCGCCGCTTCGATGCGGGTGATCGTGTACTCGCCGCCGATGTCCTCGACGCGGAAGCGCACCTTGTCGCCTTCCTTGATCGTCTTGAGCATGGCCGCGTCCTTGGCCTTGAACATCATGGTCATCGGCCCCATGCCGAGATTCTTGATCGGGCCGTGCTGCACCATCACACGCTGGGCGGGCGCATCGATCTTCCTGACCGTACCTTCGGAAAGCTCTTCGGCCGAGTGAGCGGGAAAAGCGAGGACGAGACTCGCCGCGGCGAGAGCGGATAGCAAGGATTTCATGACAACCTCCAGAATGGAATTGAACGAAAGTCGGCGCTGAAGGAGCTCGCAGCGGAGGGGGACCCGCCGCAGGCGGGGGCGTAGCGCCCGCGAGCGACGCCAGGACGGCAGGTCCTGCCTCACGGAGCGTTCAGCGTCTGGGAGGTTGTTGCGGCGGTTCGGGGATGTGGCTGGCCTGGGCGAGCTGCGGCCCCGGCACCAGGATGTTCGCCGCCAGCGCAGCGGGCGTGACGACGGTGTTCGCGAGCAGAAAGCCGGTGCAGGCGAGGTGGCACAGCGAGCAGTTGTCGCAATCGAGATCGCCGGCGATGGCCGGTGCGGTCTGCTCCGCAGCCTCTTCGTGGCAATGCGCCGAGGTCTCGGCCAACGGCTTCGGCGCATGGCGGCAGAACGGCATCGTCACCGCCGCGGCGGCCTGAAGCGGCAGCCACAGCGCGATGAGGATCAGCAGGAAGCTCTGGAGGCGACGCATGGCAGACTGATGCTACGTCATTCCTCGTCTTCTTTCAATTTGAACGAGGCGGCGAGTTTCTGCTGCACCGGCGGCGGCACCTGCGCGTAGTGCGAAAACTCGATGGTGTAGCTGCCGCGCCCGCCGGTCATCGACTTCAGACGCGAGGCGTAGTCGCCGATCTCGGCCAGCGGCACCTCGCCGGCGATGGCCACGCGTCCCGGACCGCGCGGCGTCGTGCCGGTAACATGGCCGCGGCGGCCCGACAGATCGCCAGCGATATCGCCCATCTGGCCCTCGTCGGCATGCACCTCGATACGCACGATCGGCTCCAGCACCACGGGCGCGGCGGCCTGCACCGCGGCGATGGTCGCCTTCTTGCCGGCCTGGACGAAGGCGACTTCCTTGCCATCGACCGGATGGGTCTTGCCATCGTAAACAATGACGCGCACGTCCTCGACCGGGAAGCCGGCGACCACGCCGCCTTCGAGCGCCTGGCGCACGCCCTTCTCGACCGCCGGCATGAACACGCCGGGAATCACGCCGCCCTTGACCTGATCGACGAACTCGAAGCCCGCGCCGCGCTCGAGCGGCTCGACCTTCAGATACACCTCGCCGAACTGGCCGGCGCCGCCCGACTGCTTCTTGTGCCGGCAATGGCCTTCGGCCGGCCGGGTGATCGTCTCGCGGTAGGGGATCTGCGGCGGCTTGGTCGAGAGCTCCAGCTTATAGACGCTCGCCATGCGTTCGAGCTTCGTCTTGAGATGCATTTCGCCCAAGCCATAGATGACCGTCTCGTGGGTGGACGGATGGCGCTCGACGCGGAAGCAGGGGTCTTCGAGTTCGAGCTTGCGCAGGATCTCGAACAGGCGTTGCTCGTCGCCTTTCTTGGTCGTCTCGACCGCCAGGCCCTGCATCGGCTTCGGGAATTCGAGCGGCTTGAGCGTGATGTGATCCTCGTCGTGCGAGTCGTGCAGCACGCTGTCGAACTCGATCTCCTCGACCTTGGCGATCGCGCCCAGATCGCCCGGCAAGAGTTCGTCGACCTCGACATAGTCCTTGCCCTGCAACTGATACAGGTGGCCGACCTTGAACGGCTTCTTGCCATCGCCGACGAAGAGTTGCGTGTCCTTGCGGATCGTGCCCTGATGGACGCGGAAAATTCCAACCTTGCCCATGTAGGGATCGACGACGATCTTGAAGACGTGGGCGAGGACGTGCTTCGCTGCATCCGGCTCGCGCTGGAAGGCTTCGCCGTCCTTGAAGAACGGCGGCACGTTGGCCTCGGTGGGGTTCGGCGCGAGCGTGGCGAGCACATGCAGCAGTTCGTCCAGCCCTGCGCCGGTCTTGGCGGAAGTAAACAGCACCGGGATCAGGTGGCCTTCGCGCAGCGCCTTCTCGAAGGGCGCATGCAGCTCGCCGGCCGAGGGATCCTGGCCGTCTTCGAGGTAGCGCTCCATCAGGCTCTCGTCCTCCTCGACGAGCTGGTCGATCAGCTCGCGGTGGGCATGGGCGACGCTGTCGATGTCGGCTTCGCCGCTGTCGTGTTCCAGCACTTCGACGACCTTGCCGTGATCCGGCGTCGGCAGATCGAGGAATTTGCAGGCCGGGCCGAAGCGTTCGCGGATGTCGGCCATCAGGCCGGCGAGATCGAGGTTCTCGGCGTCGATCTTGTTGACGACGATCATGCAGGCGAGTCCACGCTGCTGGGCGGCCTTCATCATCCGCTCGGTCATCAGCTCGATCCCGGTCTGGGCGTTGATGACGACGAGGACGGTATCGACGCCCGCCAGGGCTGCGAGCGCCTGGCCGGCGAAATCGGGATAGCCCGGCGTGTCGATCAGATGCACATGCACGTCTTCCCAGGCGAAATTGACCAGCGCCGATTGCAGCGAATGGCCGGCGGCCTTTTCCTGCGGATCGTAGTCGCAGACGGTGTTGCCCTTCTCGACGCTGCCGGCGGCGGGAATCGCGCCGGCGCGCGCGAGCAGCGCCTCGGCGAGCGTCGTCTTGCCGGCGCCGCCGTGGCCGACCAGGGCCACGGCGCGGATGCGTTCGGTATGGAATTTCGGCATGTTCCTCTCCCTTTTATCATTCGACGGTGACGGATTTCGCCAGATTACGCGGTTTGTCGACGTCCGTACCTTTCACCAGCGCGGCATGGTAGGCCAACAGTTGCAGCGGCACGACGTGCAGCACCGGAGAGAGCAGGCCGTAGTGCTCGGGCAGGCGCAGGATGTGCAGGCCCGGCTCCTCCTCGACCTGCGAATCGGCGTCGGCGAAGACGTAGAGCTCGCCGCCGCGCGCCGCGACTTCCTTGAGATTCGATTTCAGCTTTTCCAGCAGCGCGTCATTGGGCGCCACGCTGACGACCGGCATCTCCTTGTCCACGAGCGCCAGCGGGCCGTGCTTCAATTCGCCGGCCGGATAGGCTTCGGCGTGGATGTAGGAGATTTCCTTGAGCTTCAGCGCCCCTTCGAGCGCGATCGGGTAGTGGTGGCCGCGGCCGAGGAACAGCGCGTGGCGCTTGTCGGCGAAACGCTGCGCCCAGGCGGCGATGTCGGCTTCGAGCGAGAGCACTTTTTGCACCGCCACCGGCAGATGGCGCAGGGAGGCCAGATGCGCGGCTTCCTGCTCTCCCGTCAGCCGGCCATTTTGCTTCGCCAGCTTCGCCAGCGTCGCCGCGAGCAGGAACAACGTTGCGAGCTGCGTGGTAAACGCCTTGGTCGAAGCCACGCCGATCTCGGGGCCGGCGCGGGTGAGGAAGCGCAAGGCGCATTCGCGCACGATCGCCGATTCCGGCACGTTGCAGATCGCCAGCGTCTTCGTCATGCCGAGCGACTTGGCGTGGCGGATCGAGGCGAGCGTATCGGCCGTCTCGCCCGATTGCGAGATCGCGACGACGAGGGTTGCAGGATCCGGCACCGAGACGCGATAGCGGTATTCGCTCGCCACCTCGACGGTGCAGGGAATGCCGGCGAGCTGCTCGATCCAGTAGCGCGCGACGAGACCCGCGTGGTAGCTGGTGCCGCAGGCGATGATCAGCACCGACTTCACGTCCGCGAACATCTCGGGCGCGGCCGCGCCGAACAGGTTGGCCGAGAAGGTCTGCGCACCGCCGATCATCTCGAGCGTCGCGGCCAGCGCCTGCGGCTGCTCGAAGATCTCCTTCTGCATGTAGTGGCGATAGTTGCCCAGCTCGACCGCATCGGCCGAGAGCGTGCTCTCCACCACCGGCCGCGTCACCGGTGCCGTGCCGTCAGCGCCGAAAATCGTGACGCCGTCGCGCCGCAGCTCGGCGACATCGCCTTCTTCCAGATAGATCATGCGGCGCGTGACCTGCAACAGCGCCGAGGCATCCGAGGCCGCATAGTGGCCGTCTGCGCCGATCCCCAGCAGAAGCGGCGCCCCGTGCCGCGCGACGACGATCCGGTCCTGGCCTTCGCAGACCACTGCGATCGCATAGGCGCCGACGAGCCGGCGCGTCGCCTGCCGCACCGCGTCGAACAGGTTTCCCGTGGTTTTCAGCGCATCGCGCACCAGATGGGCGATCACTTCGGTATCGGTATCCGAGGTGAAGACATAGCCCTTGCCCGTGAGCGCCTGCTTGATCTCGGCGTAATTTTCGATGATGCCGTTATGCACCACCGCCAGGCCGTCCGAGACATGCGGATGGGCATTTCTCTCGCAGGGCACACCATGCGTCGCCCAGCGCGTGTGGGCGATGCCGGTCTCCGCCGTCAGCCCTTCGGCCTGGTTGGCGAGCTCCGCGACGCGCCCGACGCTGCGCAGCCGGGTGAGGCCCGGATTCAGGACCGCCAGGCCCGCCGAGTCATAGCCGCGGTATTCGAGTTTGCGCAGGCCCTCGACCAGCACTGGAACGATGTTGCGGGATGCGACCGCCGCGACGATGCCGCACATGGATCAATCCTTTTTCTTCTTGACCGGCCGTTTCCAGCCGGGAACCGAGACCTGCTTCGCACGCGAGAGCGTGAGCTCACCGGGGGGCGCATCCTTGGTCAGCGTCGTGCCGGCGCCGAGGGTGGCGCCGCGGCCGACGGTCACGGGCGCGACGAGCTGGGTGTCGGAACCGATGAAGACGTCGTCCTCGATCACGGTGCGGTGCTTGTTGGCGCCATCGTAGTTGCAGGTGATCGTGCCGGCACCGACATTGACGCGGCTGCCCATCGTCGTGTCGCCGATGTAGGCGAGATGGTTGGCCTTCGAATGCGCGGCGATGGTCGAGTTCTTCACCTCGACGAAATTGCCGATATGCACGTCCTCGGCGAGCACCGTCCCCGGCCGCAGCCGCGCGAACGGACCGATGATCGAATGCGGGCCGACCACCGCATCCTGGATCACGCAGTTGGGCAGAATGCGCGCCCCGTCCTTGAGCTCGACACGGCCTTCGAACACGCAATTGACGTCGATGAACACGTCGCGTCCGCAGACGAGTTCGCCGCGGATGTCGATGCGGTCGGGATCGGCGAGCGTCACGCCCTGCTCCATGAGCGCCTCGGCGAGGTTGCGCTGGTGGATGCGCTCGAGTCGCGCGAGCTGGCTCTTGCTGTTGACCCCGTCGGTCTCCCAGTTCGCCTCCGGCTGCGCGGTGACGACTTCCATGCCTTCGGCGACGGCAAGCTGAACGATGTCAGTCAGGTAATACTCGCCCTGTGCGTTGCGGTTAGACAGTTGCGGCAGCCAGCGTGCCAGCGCCGCCAGCGGCGCGACGAGGATGCCGGTGTTGACCTCCTGGATAGCGCGTTCGGCATCGTCGGCGTCCTTCTCCTCGACGATGCGCGCGACCTTGCCATCGACGCGGACGATACGGCCATAGCCGTGCGGATCGGCAAGCTGCGCGGTGAGCAGCGCGAGCTTGTCGTCGCCGGCTGCGGCGACCAGGCGCCGCAGGGTTTCGGCGCGGATCAGCGGCACGTCGCCATACAGCACCAAAGTCGGCGCTGGCGGGACGGCACCCGTGGCATTCAGAAGCGGCAAGGCCTGCATCACCGCATGGCCGGTGCCGAGCTGCGGCTCCTGCTTCGCCCAGACGAGATCGGGCGCATCGAGCGCCTCGCGCACACGCTCGCCGCCATGCCCATAGACCACGCAGATTTTCGCCGGCTCGAGCCGCCGCGCCGTATCGATGACGTGCGCGAGCATCGGCTTGCCGGCGATCGGGTGCAACACCTTGGGCAGGGCCGAGCGCATGCGCTTGCCCTGGCCGGCAGCCAAAATGATTATTTTGAGCACCCTGCTCACCCCTCGTCAGCGGGGCAGGACGGAGCTTCCCATCAGGAATTCATCGACGGCGCGCGCGCACTGGCGCCCCTCGCGGATCGCCCAGACGACCAGCGACTGGCCGCGGCGCATGTCGCCGGCGGCGAACACCTTCGGCACATTGGTCGCGTAGCAGCCGGGGCCATCGGTAGTCGCGGCGGCATTGCCGCGCGCATCCTTCGCCACGCCGAAGGCATCGAGCAGCGCCTGCACCGGTTGCGTGAAGCCCATCGCCAGGAAGGCGAGATCGGCCTCGATCTGGAACTCGGAGCCGGGAATCTCCTTCATCTTGCCCTCGCTCCAGTCCAGCCGCACGCACTTCAGGGCCTTGAGCTTGCCGTTCTCGCCGATGAATTCCTTCGTGGCGATGGCCCAGTCGCGTGTGCAACCCTCTTCATGCGAGCTCGAGGTGCGCAACTTGTTCGGCCAGTACGGCCAGGTGAGCGCCTTGTCTTCCTGCTCGGGCGGGCGGGGCAAGAGCTCGATCTGCGTGACACTCGCGGCGCCGTGGCGGTTCGAGGTGCCGACGCAGTCGGAACCGGTGTCGCCACCGCCGATCACGACCACGCGCTTGCCCTTCGCGTTGATCGGATTCTTGCGGCCGCCGCCGACTTCCTTGTTCTGCGGGATGAGGAATTCGAGCGCGAAATGCACGCCGTCGAGATCGCGGCCGGGGATCGGTAGATCGCGCGGCGTCTCGGCACCGCCGGCAAGGATCACCGCATCGAATTCCTTCAGCAGTGCGGCCGGCGCGACCACCTGCACCGCATCGCAGGCCACGCCCTTGGGCAGCCGCCCGTCGGCCGCCACCAGGGTTTTGAGGCGGAACTTCACGCCTTCGACCTTGAGTTGGGCGACGCGCCATTCGATCAGGCGCTTGTCGAGCTTGAAATCGGGGATGCCGTAGCGCATCAGCCCGCCGATCGCGTCGTTCTTCTCGAACACCGTCACGTCATGGCCGGCGCGCGTCAGCTGCTGGGCGGCGGCCAGGCCCGCCGGGCCGGAGCCGACGATCGCGACCTTCTTGCCCGTCTTGACGGTGGCGATCAGCGGCACGACCCAGCCGTTCTCGCCCGCCTTGTCGATGATCGCGTGTTCGAGCGACTTGATGCCGACGGCCTCGTCGTTGATGTTCAGCGTGCAGGCCGCCTCGCAGGGCGCCGGACAGATGCGGCCGGTGACTTCCGGGAAGTTGTTGGTCGAATGCAGGATGTCGATCGCCGCGCGCCAGTCGCCGCGATATACCGCATCGTTGAAGTCCGGAATGTTGTTGTTGACCGGGCAACCGTTGTTGCAGAACGGAATGCCGCAATCCATGCAGCGCGCGCCCTGCACCTTGGCCTGCTCGTCGTTCAGGCGGGCGACGAACTCCCGGAAATGCTTCAGACGCTGCTCGACCGGCTCGTAGGCCTCGGCAACGCGGTGGAACTCGAGAAAACCGGTGGGCTTGCCCATCACGCAGCCTCCTTCAGCTGGCCGGCGGCGATTTCTTGCAGCGCGCGGCGATATTCATGGGGGAATACCTTGACGAATTTCTCGCGGTAGGCGGGCCAGTCCGCGAGCACGCGGCGCGCCATCTCGCTGCCGGTGGCCGCATGATGTTTTTCGATCAGCGACTTGAGCAGCACCTCGTCGGCGCTATGGCAATGGCGCGTCCCGTCGTCCGGCTGCTCGGCCGCGGGCAACACCTTTTCCAGCTTCACCATCGAGGTATTGCAACGCGCGGCGAAATCGCCGTCCTCGTCGAGCACATAGGCGATACCACCCGACATGCCAGCGGCAAAGTTGCGGCCGGTGCGACCCAGCACGACCACGGTGCCGCCCGTCATGTATTCGCAGCAGTGGTCGCCGGTGCCCTCGACGACCGCGGTCGCGCCCGAATTGCGCACCGCGAAGCGCTCGCCGGCGACGCCGCGGAAGAACACTTCGCCCTCGATCGCGCCATACAGCACGGTATTGCCGACGATGATGTTCTCGCAGGGCTTGCCGCGGAATTCCTTCGGCGGCTTGACGACGATCCGCCCACCACACAAGCCCTTGCCGACGTAGTCGTTCGCCTCGCCGGTCAGCTCGAGCGTGATGCCACGGGCCAGGAAAGCGCCGAAGCTCTGGCCGGCGGTGCCATTCAGGCGGACATGGATGGTCCCGTCCGGCAGTCCGGCGTGGCCATGACGCTTCGCCACCTCATGGGAGAGCATCGTGCCGACGGTGCGGTTGAGGTTCTTCACCGCGCTTTCGATGACCACCTTCTTGCCCTGCTCGAGCGCCGGCCTTGCCTTGGCGATCAACGTGTGATCGAGCGCGCGCTCGATGCCGTGATCCTGCGTCTCGCAATGATACCGGGCCACCTCCGCCGGCATCGCGGGCATGTAGAAGATGCGCGAGAAATCGAGGCCACGCGCCTTCCAGTGACTGATTCCCTTCCTCATGTCGAGCAGGTCGGCACGGCCGATCAGGTCATCGAATTTGCGAATGCCCATCTCGGCCATCAGCTGGCGCACTTCCTCGGCGACGAAGAAGAAGTAATTGACGACGTGCTCCGGCTGACCCGAGAAGCGCTTTCTCAGCACCGGATCCTGGGTGGCGACGCCGACCGGGCAGGTGTTGAGGTGGCACTTGCGCATCATGATGCAGCCCTCGACCACCAGCGGCGCGGTGGCGAAACCGAATTCGTCGGCGCCGAGCAGGGCGCCGATGACGACGTCGCGGCCGGTCTTCATCTGACCATCGACCTGCACGCGGATGCGGCCGCGCAGGCGGTTCAGCACCAGGGTCTGCTGCGTCTCGGCCAGGCCCAGCTCCCAGGGCGTGCCGGCATGCTTGATCGAAGACAGCGGCGAGGCGCCGGTGCCGCCGTCATGGCCGGAAATCACCAGGTGATCGGCCTTGGCCTTGGCCACGCCGGCCGCCACGGTGCCGACGCCGATTTCCGAGACCAGCTTGACCGAGATGTCCGCCCGCGGGTTGGCGTTCTTCAGATCGTGGATCAGCTGCGCCAGGTCCTCGATCGAGTAGATGTCGTGGTGCGGCGGCGGGGAGATCAGCTGCACGCCAGGCACAGAGTGGCGCAGAAAACCGATGTATTCCGACACCTTGTGGCCCGGCAGCTGGCCGCCCTCGCCTGGCTTCGCACCCTGCGCCATCTTGATCTGGATCTGGTCGGAGTTGGCGAGATATTCGGTCGTGACGCCGAAACGGCCCGAGGCAACCTGCTTGATCGCCGAGCGCAGGCTGTCGCCTTCCTTGAGCGGAATGTCGCGCTCGACGCGGCTGGCGCCGATCACGCCGGCCAACGTCGTCGCCTGGCTGATCTTGCCGAAGCGCTTCGGATCCTCACCGCCCTCGCCGGTGTTGGACTTGCCGCCGATGCGGTTCATCGCGATCGCCAGCGTGGTGTGTGCCTCGGTGGAAATCGAACCGAGCGACATCGCGCCGGTGGCGAAACGCTTGACGATCTCGCTCGCCGGCTCGACCTCGTCGAGCGGCACCGCGGGACCGGCCGGCTTGATCTCGAACAGTCCGCGCAGCGTCATGAAACGGCGGCTCTGGTCGTTGATGATCTTTGCGTATTCCTGGTAGGTCTCGAACTTGCCGGCGCGTGTCGCATGCTGCAGTTTGGCGATCGCATCCGGCGTCCACATGTGCTCTTCGCCGCGGACGCGGAAAGCGTATTCGCCGCCGATGTCGAGCGTATTGGCCAGCAGCGGATCGTTGCCGAAGGCCGCGGCATGCATCGCCAGCGCCTCGCGCGCGACTTCCTTGAGGCCGATGCCCTCGACCTTGGTCGGCGTGCCGGTGAAATAGCGGGCGACGAAATCGGAAGACAGGCCCACCGCCTCGAAAATCTGCGCGCCGCAGTAGGACTGATAGGTGGAGATGCCCATCTTCGACATCACCTTCATCAGCCCCTTGCCGATCGCCTCGATGAAATTCTTCTGGCATTCGTACGGCGACGGCTTGCCGGGCAGCGTCGGCGCGAGGGCCGCCAGGCTCTCGAAGGCGAGCCAAGGATGGATCGCTTCGGCGCCATAGCCGGCCAGCGTCGCGAAATGATGCACTTCGCGCGCGGCGCCGGTTTCGATCACCAGGCCGCAGGAGGTGCGCAACCCGGTGCGGACGAGATGCTGATGCACCGCCGAGCAGGCCAGCAAGGCGGGGATCGGCGCGCGCGCGGCATCGACGTTGCGGTCGGAGAGGATGATCACACTGCAGCCTTCGCCGATGGCTCGCTCGGCCTGGAAGCAGACCTGGAAGAGCGCATCGCTCATCCCGGCCGGACCGGCCGCGGCCGACATGGTGATGTCGATCACGCAGGCGCGGAAGGTGCCATTCGTCAAGCGGTCGATCTGCTTCAGCCGGGCCATGTCGGCCGGTGTGAGGATCGGCTGCCGCACCTGCAGGCGCGGCGCCGGCTCGGCTTCGTCGATCTCGAGCAGGTTGGGGCTCGGGCTGATCATCGAGATCAGCGACATGACGATTTCCTCGCGGATCGGATCGATCGGCGGGTTGGTGACCTGCGCGAACAGCTGCTTGAAGTAGTTGAAGAGCGGCTTGCTGCGGTCCGACAGCACCGGCAACGGCGTGTCATTGCCCATCGAGCCGGTGGCTTCCTCGCCTTTGGTGGCCATTGGCTCGAGGATGAATTTGAAATCCTCCTGCGTATAGCCAAAGGCCTGCTGCAGGTCGAGCAGCGGCGCGGACAGCGTTGCCTCGTCCTCGACTTCGGGCAGGTCGTCGAGATAGTGGCGCGCCATGTACAGCCATTCGCGATAGGGCTTGGCGGTCGCCAATTGGTCCTTGATTTCGTCGTCGCCGATGATGCGGCCCGCTTCGAGATCGATCAGCAGCATCTTGCCCGGCTGTAAGCGCCACTTCTTGACGATGCGTTCCTGCGGGATCGGCAGCACGCCGATCTCGGAGGACATCACCACCAGATCGTCGTCGGTCACCAGATAGCGCGCCGGTCTGAGGCCGTTGCGATCGAGCGTGGCGCCAATCTGCCGGCCGTCGGTGAAGGCAACCGCCGCCGGACCATCCCAGGGCTCCATCAACGCCATGTGGTATTCATAGAAGGCGCGACGATTCTCGTCCATCAAGGGATTGCCCGACCAGGCTTCGGGGATCAGCATCATCATCGCGTGGGCGAGGCTGTAGCCGCCCATCACGAGCAGCTCCAGCGCATTGTCGAAGCTGGCGGAGTCCGACTGACCGTCATAGATCAGCGGCCAGATTTTCTGCAGGTCGTCGCCCAGCAGCTTCGAGGCAATGCCATGCTCGCGCGCGCGGATGCGGTTGACGTTGCCGCGCAGGGTGTTGATCTCGCCATTGTGGGCGATCAAGCGGAAGGGATGGGCCAGATCCCAGGCCGGGAAGGTGTTGGTCGAAAAGCGCTGATGCACCAGCGCCAGCGCCGTAACCACCCGCTCGTCGCGCAGATCGAGGAAATACTGGCCGACCTGGTCGGCGAGTAGCATGCCTTTGTACACGATGGTGCGCGTCGACATCGAGGGCACGTAGAACATCTTGCCGTCGTGCAGTTTGAGCGCCTGCACGCGGTGACCCGCCTCCTTGCGGATCACATAGAGCTTGCGCTCCAGCGCGTCCGCGTCGCCGACGCCCTCGCCGCCGGCGATGAACACCTGGCGGATGACCGGCTCGACATCCCGCGCCGCCTGCGCCAGGCCGCTGTTGTCGACCGGCACGTCGCGCCAGCCGAGCAATGTCTGGCCCTCATAACGGATCGTGCGCTCGATCGCCGCTTCGCAGGCACGTCGGCTTTCAGGATCGCGCGGCAGGAAGATCATGCCGACGCCATACCGTCCCGGCGCCGGGAGTTCCACGCCTTGCCGGGCCATTTCGGCGCGGAAGAAGGCATCGGGAATCTGGATCAGGATGCCGGCGCCATCGCCGAGCAGCGGGTCATAGCCGGTAGCGCCGCGATGTTCGAGGTTTTTCAGGATCTGCAGGCCCTGCGTGACGATCGCATGGCTTTTCTTGTTCTTGATGTGGGCGACGAAACCAACGCCACAGGCATCCCGCTCCTGGGCTGGTTCGTATAAACCTTGCTGCTCGGGCATGGTCATTGCTGGCTTCCTCAAGTGAAAACGGGGCGCCCGTTGTACGACGTCCCGGGGAGCCAAACCACACGGCGGCAACGACACTGTTCGTGCGCGCCCAGCGCGCCTTCCCGCCTACGCCGCATCGCCGACCTCAGCCACCCCCGGTCAATGACCCGCAGGTGGTCGCGGTCGGCACGTAAGGCGTTTCGCACCAAGGACAAAAACGAGCGAACCCGTGATATTACGCAGATTCGCCAACGCCTTCAAGGGTTTCCTGATGGTGCGCGCTCATAGCTCGCCGATGGCGAACAGGCGACGATGTTCCTTGATCGCATACCGGTCGGTCATGCCGGCGATGTAATCGGCGATGGCGCGCGCGTCACCTTCGCGTTCGCCCAGTTCGCGGTATTTTTCCGGCAGCAGCCGCATGTCGGAGAGGAAGGCGGAGAACAGATCCTTGACGATGCGCCGCGCCTTGGTCGTCATGCGCACCACCTGATAGTGGCGATAAAGCGAAGCATGGAGGAATTGCTTCAGTTCCCGGTTCATCTCCTGCATCGCCTCAGAAAAGCCGACCAGCGGCGGCGCGGCGGCCACGTCCTCGAGCGTGGCGACGCCCGTCCGCGCGATGCGCGCCTGCATTTCCGCGAGCAGGTCGGTCACCTGGGCATCGATCATGCGGCGCACGGTTTCGTGGATCAAGCGCCTGCCGCCGATGTGCGGGAACTCTTCCCGGGCCTGCCGGGCATGCATGGCAAACAGCCCGATCCCCTCCAGCTGTTCGAGCGTGATCAGCCCCGAGCGCAGACCGTCGTCGACATCGTGGTTGTTGTAGGCGATCTGGTCGGCGAGGTTGCAGACCTGCGCTTCCAGCGACGGGCGCCGATCCGTGAGGAAACGCTCCGCCACCTCGCCGAGCTCGCGCGCTCGCGCCGGCGAGCAATGCTTGAGGATGCCCGCGCGCGTCTCGAACATCAGGTTCAGGCCATCGAAGGCGCCATAGCGCTCCTCGAGCTTGTCGACGATGCGCAGGGACTGCAGATTGTGCTCGAAGCCGCCATGCTCGGCCATGCATTCGTTCAGGGCGTCCTGCCCGGCGTGACCGAAGGGCGTGTGGCCGAGATCGTGGGCCAGCGCGATCGCCTCGGTCAGATCGTCGTTGAGCCCGACGGCGCGCGCGATGGTGCGTGCGATCTGCGCCACCTCGATCGAGTGCGTGAGCCGCGTGCGGAACAGGTCGCCCTCGTGATTGACGAACACCTGAGTCTTGTATTCGAGGCGGCGGAAGGCCGTCGAATGAATGATGCGGTCGCGGTCGCGCGCGAACTCACCGCGCGTCTTCGGCCGCGGCTCGGCAAAGCGCCGGCCGCGCGAATTGCGTTCCGTGACGGCGTAAGTGGCCAGCTCAGCCACAGCAGGCTTCGATCGCCGCGCGGATTTCCGCGGGCGGCGCGTCGGCATAGGTCACGGCCTCCCCGAGCTTTCTCAGCAGCACGAGGCGCAGCCTGCCATCGCGCACTTTCTTGTCGTGCCCCATCAAGTCGAGATAACGATCGACACCGAGCGCCGGCCCACGCACCGGCAGGCGGGCACGCTGGAACAGCGCGATCACGCGCTCGACCTCGGCGGCGCTCAGCCAGCCAAGACGCCGCGACAACTCCAGCGCCATCAACGTGCCTGCAGCCACGGCTTCGCCATGCAGCCAGACGCCATACCCCGCGCCGGCCTCGATCGCATGGCCGAAGGTATGGCCCAGGTTGAGCAGGGCACGCCCCCCCTCCTTGGCCGTCTCCAGCTCGTCGCCGGCGACGACTTGCGCCTTGTTGGCGCAGGAGCGCTCGATCGCGAATGCGAGCGCCTCGCCATCGCGCGCCATGAGCCGTTCCATGTGGGCATCCAGCCAGTCGAGGAATGGCAGATCGCGGATCAGGCCGTATTTGATGACCTCGGCCAGGCCGGCGGAAAGTTCGCGATCGGGCAGGGTGTTCAAAGTATCGGTATCGGCGACGACCAGCCGCGGCTGCCAGAAGGCGCCGATCATGTTCTTGCCGCGCGGATGGTTGATGCCCGTCTTGCCCCCCACCGACGAATCGACCTGGGCCAGTAGGGTGGTCGGCACCTGGACGAACGGCACCCCGCGTTGATAGGTCGCAGCGGCGAAGCCCGCCAGATCGCCGATCACGCCGCCGCCGAGTGCAATGACGGTCGTGCCGCGATCGCAGCGCTCGGCGAGGAGATGGTCGTAGATGCGATTGAGGGTTTCCCAGTTCTTGTAGGCCTCGCCGTCCGGCAGCACCAGTGCCGTCGTGCCAGCGCCGACTTTTTCCAATGTGGTTTCCAGACGCTCGAGATAGAGCGGCGCGATGGTTTCGTTGCTGACGATCGCCGCACGACGGCCGGTCAGGCTGGTGAAGGTGGCGGGGTCCGCCAGCAGGCCGGAACCGATCAGGATCGGATAGCTGCGTTCCTTCAAGTCGATGGTCAATCTCTGCATGGGCTCGGCAAAAGCTGCTTGAGTTCGTTCACGATCGCCGCCGCCTCGCGACCGGACTCGACGACCAGGTCGGCGACTTCGCGGTAGAGCGGATCGCGTTGGGCGACCAGCTGGGTGATTCTGGCCAAGGGATCGGCCACCTGCAGCAGCGGACGGCTGCGGTCGTGGCGGACGCGCGCGTAGATCAACGCCGGCTGCGCGTGCAAATATACAACGCAGCGGCACGCCAGCAGTCGCGCGCGGTTGATGGGGTTCATCACCACCCCGCCACCGGTGGCGATGACGAGACCGGAACGCGGGGCCACTTCGGCCAGTAGCTGCATCTCCCGGAGACGGAAGCCCGCCTCGCCTTCGATTTCGAAGATGGTCGCCACCGTGACGCCGGTGCGCCGTTCGATTTCCCGGTCGAGATCGAGGAATTCGCGACCCGTTTCAGCGGCAAGACGACGTCCCAGCGTCGTCTTGCCCGCGCCCATCATGCCGACGAGGATAATCGACGACCAAGGTGTTAGGCTTCTTTTCAAACGGCCCCGATTTCGCCCGTGCTCAGCGCATGCTCAGCGCATTGTCGATGATCTTCGGCGTGATCATGACCAGGAGCTCGGTTCGGTTGTCTGTCCGCGAGCGGGTCTTGAACAGGAAACCGACATAAGGCAGGTCGCCAAAGAAGGGCACACGTGTGGTACTGTCGCGCTCCTCCTGTTCGTAGATGCCGCCGATCACCACCGTGCCGCCGTTGTCCACCAGGACGTCCGATTCCACTTCCTTGGTCTTGATCGAGTAACCAAGGAAAGTGCTGACCTGCGGCCCGAGGGCATTCTTGGTAATTTTCAGCTTCAGCATGACACGCCCGTCAGGCGTAATATGGGGCTTAACTTTCAACGACAGGTTAGCGTCCTGCCAGGCCACCGAGGTCGCACCGGAAGCGCTCGAGACCAGATATGGCACCCGCACACCCTGCTGGATGGTGGCTTCCATCTGATCCATCGTCATGATGCGTGGACTGGAGATGGTCTTGCCCTTGCCATCCGCCTCTAGGGCTGATAGTTCGAGTGTCAGCAACATGGTCTTGGCGCGGTTCATCAGAGTCAGCGCGAACTGGCCGGCTGGATTGGGCACCGCCAAATTGACCAGTTGGCTATTCTCGATTTTCGGTGTCGGCACTTCGCGGGTATAAGTGATCTCGCCTGTCGTGCGGTCGATATTGGTAATGATGGCTGCGGCCGGATAGTTTCCTCCGTCGGGCAGATGCGCATAAGTATCGTTGGTCGAAGCTCCGAGACCGAAGCGCACGTTGGTATCACTACCAAAACTGTGACCGACGTTCATGCCCCGATGATCATGCGTGCCCAGGCGCACACCGAGCGACTTGGTGAAGTTGGTGTCCGCCTCGACGATGCGCGCTTCGATCAACACCTGCCGGACCGGACGGTCGATCTGCTTGAGCAGACTAGAAATCATGTCCAGCTTGCTCGGCACGTCATAGATGAAGACCTGATTGGTACGCTTGTCGATTGTGATCTTGCCTACGGAAGAGAGGAATGCAGAAGCCTTGTCCTTGCCCTTCAGCTCCTCTTTTTCCTTGGTGATCATATCCATCAGATCTTCGGCCTTGACATAATTGAGCTGAAACAGCTCAAGGCGCGGCTGCTCGGCCGCAATCGCGGTTTCGCGGGATTTGATCGCTTGTTCATCCCGAGCAGCCAGCTCGTCCTGCGGCGCGATCCAGATCACGTTGCCGTTCTTGCGCATCGCCAGATTTTTCTGCTGCAGGACGATTTCGAGGGCTTGATCCCAAGGCACGTCATTCAAGCGCAGAGAGACATTGCCGCTCACGGAATCGCTGACGACGATGTTGAAATTGGTGATGTCGGCGAAGACGTGCAGCAGCTCGCGCAAAGGAATGTTCTGGAAATTGAGTGAGATGAGCTCACCCTGATAGCCCTTCTTGCTGCCCTGGAAGAGCCTGTTCGGATCCTCCTTGACCGGGCGGACTTCGACGATGAACTGATTGTCGCTCTGGTAGGCGGTGTGCTCCCAAAGGCCGGTGGGTACGATTTCCATCGTCACGCCATCGCCTTCCTGGCGGGTCGTCACCGTGGTGACCGGCGTGCCGAAATCGACCACGTCGAGCCGCTTGCGCTGCGACTCGGGCAGTTGCGTCTTTTTGAACGCGACATACAGTTTCGAGCCTTTCTGCGTCACATCGATGGCTGCATCGCTCGAAGTGAGGTCGACGAGCACGACCCCGGCACCTTCCTTGTTGCGGCGGAACTGGATGTTGCGAATCGCGTTTTCCTGGGCACGGCCGGTCTGCGCGAAGTGCTGTATGCCAGGCGGCGCGGCCGCCGTGTCCGAGCGCACGTCGTCCAGCAGCGTGATGAAGAGCTGCTTGCCGTCGTTGCGCGCCTCGAAGCGGGCATTCTGCGCCAGATTCAGCACCAGACGGGAGCGCTCGCCGGCCTGCACGACACTGTAGCTGCGCAGAATCCCCTCATTGACCACCTTGGTCGAGTAGCCGAGGCCGTTTTCCGTGCCGGGAAAATCGAACACGATCCTGGCCGGATTGGTGATCGTGAAATTGGATGGATTCTCTGCAAGCTCCTTGCGAAGCCCCAACTTGACGACGGTGTTGCCCCCGAGCTTGCCGACTTCGAGAGTTTCGATGACATTCGCTTTACCGGCTTCCGCCGCGCCTTGCGCAAAGGATGCCGAGATGGCTGCCAGCATCAGGGCCAGACCGGCCAAGACGGATCGCATGAATTTCATTTTTTCGACTCCTTGCCCTGTGCCCCGTCCCGGAGTTGCAGGGTCATTTCCCGCTCCACCCAATCGGACGTCTGTCCGCTCGGATCTTGCACGATTTCCTTCAAGACGATTTCGGTGGGCGTGATCGCCACGATGCGCCCAAAATTCTGACCGAGATAATTGCCGATGCCGACCTGATAGACGACACCGTCGGCCTGGACGATGGCGCGTCTGGTCTTGCTTTTGCCTTTGTCGACCACGCCGATGTAACTGATCGATTCGAGCGGGTAACTTTCGAGCTGCTCGCGTGGACGGTCGAAGTCGGGCTTGTTTGCCCCCCCCTCACCCTTACGCTCCGGTTCGATTCGGGAGGGATTGAAGGGATCGACTTTGTCGGCCGCCTCGTAGGAGACGACCGGAAATGGCTTCAGCTCGGGCAGCGGCGGTATCCCTCCCTTCAAATCACGGGAAGACTCTTCCATCCACTGCCGGATTTCATCGTGCCCTCGCTCGGCACAACCGGCCAAGACGAATATCGTGGCCACACTCAGCACGAAGACTCTCATTTCTTCGCCCCCTTCGCTTGCTGCTTCTTGCGGGCGGCGATCTCTTCTTCGTCGAGATAGCGGAATGTCTTTGCGGTTGCGCTCATGGTCAGCCCATCCCCCGATTTTCCCGGCGCGATATTGATGTCGTTCAGGGTGACGATGCGCGGCAGTTTGGCGATATCTCCGGCGAAGTAGCCGAAATCGTGATAGCTGCCGGTCAGGTTGATCGTGATTGGCAGTTCCGCGTAGAAATCTTTCACCACCTCGCTGCCCGGCTTGAACAATTCGAACTGCAAGCCGCGCCCCAGGCCCGCCTGGTTGATATCGACCAGCAGCGATTCCATTTCCGCAGCATTGGGCAATTGTTTGAGCAATGCCCCGAAGGAGCGTTCGATCTCGCCAAGCTGGTTGCGGTAGGCATCGAGATTGACGGCCTGCTTCTTCTTCGCCAGCCAATCTTCCTTGAGCTTGGCCTCTTCCTGGCGCTTGGCATCGAGCTCTTCGTACTGGGCCTGCCAGCCGAACCAGGCGGCGGCAGCCACCAGCAACAGGAATAGGCCGATCAGGATGACGATGCGCGGGATCAACGGCCAGGCGCCGGGGTCTTTCGGATCGAGCGTACGGAAATCCTCGATGACCGCCTGGAAATCGATCTTCGGCAAATCCAGTTTCGTCTTTCCAGAAAGCATAGCCGGCTTCTTCATTTGCCCACCCCGGCTTTTTTCGCACCCTCACCCCCATCCTGCGCAGTAGATTGGCGGGTAAAGAAAATGTTCATCGCAAATTCGTTCAGGCGCCGCTTGCCGACCTGCACCGCTTTGATTTCGATCAGCGCCGGCCGCTCTAGCAACGGGGAATCATCGAGATTGCGCATCAGCGTCGACACCCGGGCGTTCGATTGCGCATAGCCGGTCAGGGTGATCTTTTGCCCTTCCTGCTTGATCGATTTCAAGTAGACGCCGGTCGGCAACTGGCGCGCCAGTTCGTTGAACAAATACACCGTTTCGGAGCGATTCACCTGCAGGGATTCGATCACCTGTTTGCGCTGCAGGAGGGCCTCGGTCTGTTCCTTGAGCTTCTTGATCTCTTCGATCTGCTTGTCGAGAACGGCGATCTCGCTCTTCAGGAAGCGGTTTTTCTCGGCCTGGTGCTCGATCATCGCGTCGATCAGCGTATAGCCCAAGAACCAGATCGCTCCTGCGGCCACCACCACGAGGCCGGCGAACGCATAAAACTGCTGACGCAGTGCCTTGCGGCGTTCTTCGCGATGCGGCAGGAGATTGATGCGGATCATGGATCGAACCTCCGCAGTGCCAATCCGCAGGCCACCATCAGGGCCGGCGCATCCTGCAGCAGTTGCTTGGGCCGCACCTTCGCTCCAAGCGTCATGCCGGCGAACGGATTGGCCAGGACGCTGTCGATCTGAGTGCGCTCGGCCACCACTTGCGCGACACCGGGCAGCAAAGCCCCACCTCCCATCAGCACGATGTGATCGACTTCGCTGTACTGGGTGGAAGTGAAGAAGAATTGGATGGCGCGCGAGACTTCGAGCGCCAGCGCATCGAGGAAGGGCTTGAGAATCTCGCTCTCGAAATTTTCCGGCATCGGACCCGTCCGCTTCAGCGCTTCGGCCTCCTCGTAAGTCATGCCATAGGCGCGCACGATGTCCTGGGTGAGCTGATTGCCGCCAAACGCCTGCTCGCGGGTATAGACCTGCTGATCGCCGCGCATCATCGTGACCTTCATCGCAGAGGCGCCGATATCGACGAGCGCGAACAGGGTATCTGCGGTGCTCGCCGCAAACTGCGCGCGCACCAGTTCGAAAGCCGCGAGCATCGCGTAGGATTCGACATCCATCACCACGGGCTTCAAGCCGGCTGACTCGGCACAGGCGACCCGATCCTCGACGCCTTCCTTGCGTGACGCCGCGATCAGCACCTCGACCTCGTCCGGATCGTTCGGCATCGGGCCGATGACCTGAAAGTCGAGATTGACCTCGTCCAGCGTGAAGGGAATGTACTGATTCGCTTCCGACTCCACCTGCACTTCCATCGCGGATTCGCGCAGATTCGCCGGCAGGACGATCTTCTTCGTGATCACGGCCGCGGTGGGCAGGGCCATTGCCACATAGCGGGTCGAGGTGTCCAGGCGCTTCCAGCAGCGGGCGATCGCAGCGGTCACCGCGTCGTGATTGGCGATGTTGCCATCGCTCACTGCGCCTTCCGGTAGCGGCTCGATGGCATAGCAATCCAATTGGTATCCGCCCGCGCGCCCGACGGAGAGCTCGACCATCTTGACGGTCGCCGAACCGATGTTCAATCCGACCAGGGAACGCGCCTTGGGATTGAGGATCGAGAAATCGAAGTTCAAGATAACCCTTGATATTCAGGTAGTTGTATCACTTATCGATACTTCGGTTCAAATGCTATCAGCAACATTATCGGCTGTAAAGATTTTTTTTGAATACTCGTCTGCCAATTTTTTTGCCTCTGCATCCACGCAACACATCGGCGCTCGACATGCGGGAGGTTTGCTCGAAAACAGCCCCTATAATGCATCTCCTCTCGCCGCGACACAAACATTTTTTGCACGCTGACCATGTATCGCTGGATAATTCTGCCGGTCGGCGCAATCCTGGGTGCAATGCTGATAGCGCTTGCCCTCTTGGGCATCGCGCTGATTCTCGCCTGGCCGCGACTGCCTTCGCTCGATGCGCTGACCGAATACCATCCCAAGATTCCCCTGCGCGTCTATACCGCCGATGGCCATCTGATCGGCGAATTCGGCGAGGAGCGGCGCGAGTTCGTCCGCATCCAGGACGTCCCGGAGGCGATGAAGCAGGCCATCCTCGCCGCCGAAGACGAACGCTTCTACCAGCATCCCGGCGTCGATGTGATGGGCATCATGCGCGCCGCCTGGACCAATTTCGTCAGTGGCGGCAAGCGGCAGGGCGCATCGACCATCACCATGCAGGTGGCGCGAAATTTCTTCCTCAGCTCGGAAAAGACCTTGACGCGCAAGCTGTACGAGGCCCTGCTCGCCTTCAAGATCGAAAACAACCTCTCGAAGGACGAGATCCTGCAGATCTATTTGAACCAGATTTATCTCGGCCAGCGCGCCTATGGCTTCGCCGCCGCCGCCCGCATTTATTTCGGCAAGAACATCCATGAGCTGAGCATCGCCGAAATGGCGATGCTTGCCGGCCTGCCGAAGGCGCCGTCGGCCTTCAATCCAGTCGCCAACCCAAAGCGCGCGCAATTACGCCAGCATTACGTGCTGCGACGCATGCGCGAATTGAACTTCATCACCGCCGAACAGTACCAGAAGGCCCTCCAGGAACCGCTCCACGTACGGCGTCAGATCGATGGTTTCGCGCTGAAGGCCGAGCATGTCGCCGAAATGGCCCGGCAGATCGCCGTCGATGCCTTTCCCGACGCCTACACCGCAGGGATCAAGGTCATCACGACGCTCACCCGCCGCGAGCAGGAAGCCGCCTGGAACAGCCTGCGCCAGGGCGTCATCGCCTATGACCGTCGCCACGGCTATCGCGGCGCGGAAGGCTATGCCGACATGAAGGCGATCACCCGCGACGACGACGAAGCGATCGACGACCTGCTCGCCGACGTTCCGGATGCGCCGGATCTGCGGCCGGCGCTGGTGTTGGAAGCGAGCAGCGAAAAACTTCGCGCCTACCTGCCCGGCGGCGAGATCGTCACCGTCGAGGGAGCCGGCCTGAAGTTTGCCCAGCCGATGCTCGATCCCCGCGCACCACCCAACAAGCGGCTGCGGCGCGGCGCGATCATTCGCCTGAGTCAGGATGACAAGGGGCACTGGCAGATTGCGCAGTGGCCCGAAGTCGAAGCCGCCTTCGTCGCCGCCGACCCCCGCGATGGCGCGGTGCGCGCGCTGGTCGGCGGCTTCGATTTCGCTACCAACAAGTTCAATCACGTGACCCAGGCCTGGCGCCAGCCCGGTTCGAGCATGAAACCCTTCGTCTATTCGGCGGCGCTGGAGAAGGGCTACACGCCGTTGTCGGTGTTCCCGGACGAGCCACTGTCGATTTCCGCCGAGGAAACCGGCAGCCAGGCGTGGGCGCCGAAAAACTACGACGGCAAATACGAAGGCCCGATGACCCTGCGCACCGCGCTGACCAAGTCCAAGAACATGGTGTCGATCCGGCTGATCCGCGCAATCGATCCCCACTACGCCCAGGACTACATCACCCGCTTCGGCTTCGATGCCGACAAGAACCCGCCCTATCTGACGCTGGCGCTCGGCGCCGGCAGCGTCACGCCGTGGCAGCACCTGACGGCCTATGCCGTGTTCGCCAACGGCGGCTATAGGATCACGCCCTACATCGTCAAGCAGATTCTCGATGACAGTGGCAAGGTACTGGCCGAAACCCCGCACGGGCAGGCCGGCGACGAGGTCTTGCGCGTCATCGATCCGCGCAATGCCTGGATCATGAACAGCATGATGCAGGATGTGGTGCGCCGTGGCACGGCGGCGCGCGCCGGCCAGGTGCTCAAACGCGCCGATCTGGCGGGCAAGACCGGCACCACCAACGATTACGTCGATGCCTGGTTCTGCGGCTATCACCCGACGCTGGTCGGCATCGCCTGGATGGGCTTCGATCAGCCGCGGCGGCTCGGCAACGGCGAAACCGGCGGGCGGGCCGCATTGCCGATCTGGATCGATTTCATGCAGACCGCGCTCAAGGACGTGCCGGAAATGCAGCCCGAGATGCCCGATGGTATCGCGCGCGTGACGGGCCAGGATCCGGCCACCGGCGCGCCGATCAGCGACTATGTCTATCGGGAAGCGCTGCCCGAGCCGCCCGCGGAAGGTTCCTCTTTTCTCTCGGACGTGCTGCGTTTCTTCGGCGGCAAGGGTTCGGCCGCACCGGTGCAGGAAGGGCAGACGAAGCCCGTCACGCCTTGATACGGGCTACCCGTCGAGTTGCACTGCCGTGCCGGACTGCGCGCCGATGCAGCGCGACAGCAGCGCGGACAGGCTCTCCCCGCTCTTCGTGTCGGTCCACTGACCGCCCGGCGCGAGGGGCGGCTTGAAATGAAAGCCGCCCGCCTTCGCCGCCACCCAGATTTCCTGTGCCGCCGCGTGGCGGTTGACGATGATCCTGCTGCCATCGGCGAAGTCCAGCTCGATGATGCCGCCCGGCTTGATCTCGTAGTCCCAGTCGGTATCGTCGTTTTCCTGCAATGCTTCCAGCGCCGCCTCGATGCGCGCCAGTTCGGCATCCGCCAAGGCGAGGAATTCCCGTTCGTCCACTTCGGCCTCCGTGTTAACATTCCTTCATGAATTCACGCCATCTGCTTTCCGTCGTGGCGCTCGCCGCTGCTTTGCTGCTTTCCTCCTGCGGCAACAAGGGCCCGCTCGTGCTGCCACAGAAGAACGCCGCGCCCGACGGCACGTCCCAGCAAGTCAAATCTTCATGATCGAAATTCTAAACGGCGGCGCACGCGTCGAGGGCGTGCCCCTGGCCGAGATCGCCGCGCGTTACGGCACGCCCTGCTATGTCTATTCCCGTGCCGCGCTCGAAAACGCTTACCACGCCTACCGCCAGGCCCTCGCAGACCGGCCGGCGCGCATCTGCTATGCGGTCAAGGCCAACTCGAATCTCTCGATCCTCAAGCTGTTCGCGGGGCTGGGCGCCGGCTTCGACATCGTCTCCGGCGGCGAGCTCGCCCGGGTCATCGCCGCCGGCGGCGATCCCGGCAAGGTGGTTTTCTCCGGGGTCGGCAAGACGCGCGCGGAGATGCAGGAGGCCCTGGCGGCCGGCATCCACTGCTTCAACGTCGAATCGGCCAGCGAGCTGGAGCATCTCGATGCGGTCGCGGGCGCGCTGGGCAAGCGCGCGCCGATCTCCTTGCGCGTCAATCCGGATGTCGATCCGAAAACCCATCCCTACATCTCCACCGGGCTCAGGAGCGCCAAGTTCGGCGTGCCCTTCGACACGGCGATCGAGCTGTATCGCCGCGCACGCGCGCTGCCGCATCTGGAGATCCGCGGCATCGCCTGCCACATCGGCTCGCAGCTGATCGATCCGCAACCGGCCGCCGAGGCCGCCGGCAAGGTGCTTGAGCTCGTCGACATCCTCGCCAAGGAAGGCATCACCTTCAGCCACATCGATCTGGGCGGCGGCATGGGCATCCGTTATCGCGACGAGCCGGTGCTGCCGGTGGCCGACTATCTCGCGCCGATGCTCGACCGGCT
This sequence comes from Rhodocyclaceae bacterium, assembly GCA_013388985.1. Taxonomy (GTDB): domain Bacteria; phylum Pseudomonadota; class Gammaproteobacteria; order Burkholderiales; family Rhodocyclaceae; genus Sulfuricystis. Next base: position 22,952 of record JACAEF010000074.1, on the reverse strand, counting down.
GGTCGGCCGCAAGGAGCTCTTGCTGCTCGAACCCGGCCGCTCATTGGTCGGCAATGCGGGGCTGCTGCTCACCCGTGTCGAGATCCTCAAGCATGGCGCGGAAAAGAACTTCGCCGTGGTCGATGCGGCGATGAACGATCTGGCGCGGCCTGCCCTGTACGACGCCTACCATGAGATCGTGAAAGTCGGCGCCGGGCCGTCCCAGGCCGACGCCCCCCCTGTGGGGGGCAGCGAGCCGGGTTTGCGAGCGAGGGGGGGCAATGATGTCGGCGCTGGCGGGGCGGCACCCATAGCGACAAGGCGTTACGAAATCGTCGGCCCGGTCTGCGAATCCGGCGATTTCCTCGGCCACGATCGCGAGCTCGCGCTCGCCGAAGGCGATCTGCTCGCGGTTCTTTCGGCCGGCGCCTATGGCATGGCGATGAGCTCGAACTACAACTCCCGGCCGCGTGCCGCCGAGGTGATGGTGGAGGGCACGGAAATGCGCCTGATCCGCCGGCGCGAGACCCTCGCCGAGCTGCTGGCCGACGAGCTGCCGCTGCTGTAATAGCGCTCAGTTGCAGGCGCCGCGCACCTCGGCCATGTCGGTCAGGCCGCGCAGCGCCTTCTCGATGCCGTCCTGCTTGAGCGTGCGCATGCCCTGTGCCACGGCGATGCGCTGGTATTCGGCGGCCGGCGCGCGGTGCACCACCAGCTCGCGGATCTCCGGCGTGCCTTCGAGTAGCTCGAACAAGGCCATGCGCCCCTGGTAGCCGGTCATGCCGCACTGCTCGCAGCCCTTGGCCTTCCACAAGGCCAGTTCGGCACCGTGAGTGATCTGTTTCTTCCAGCCATGGACGATCAGCTCGCGTTCGGCGAGCGAAGGCATGCGCTTGTGCGCCGAGTAGTAATACTCGCTGGTCAGGTCGTCGATCTCGGCAGGGGTGAGCGGCACCTTCTCGGCGCAATTGGCGCACAAGCGCCGCGTCAGGCGCTGGGCGAGGATCATGATCAGCGCATCGCCGAGATTGAACGGATCGACTTCGAGATCGATCAGCCGCGCCGCCGTCTCCGAGGCCGAATTGGTGTGCAGCGTCGAGAGCACCAGGTGACCGGTCATCGAGGCTTCCAGCGCGATTTTCGCGGTTTCCTGGTCGCGCATCTCGCCGATCATGATGATGTCGGGATCGGCGCGCAGGAAGGAGCGCAGCGCGGCGGCAAAAGTCCAGCCGATCTTCGGATTCACCTGCACCTGGCAAATCTTTTTCTGCACGATCTCGATCGGATCCTCGGCGGTCCAGATTTTCTTGTCTGGCGTATTGAGCTCGCGCAGCGCGGAATGCAGCGTCGTCGTCTTACCGCTGCCGGTCGGCCCGCACACCAGGATCAGGCCGTAGGGACGATGGATCAGCCGGCGGAACAGCGTCAGGTCGCGCTCGCTCATTTTCAGGGCTTCCATCGGATACGGATCGCCCGCATGCAGCAAACGGATCGAGACGTTTTCGATGCCACGCGTGGTGGGAATCGTCGCGACACGCAGATCCATACGTTCGCGGCCGGCGCGCAGGAAGGAAATCTTGCCGTCCTGCGCGATGCGCCGCTCGGAGATATCGAGGTTCGACATGATCTTGATGCGCGAGACCACCGCACGGTGATAGCTCGCCGGATATTGCGAATACTCCTCCAGCCGTCCGTCGCGCCGAAAACGGATGTAGGCCAGCGCATCGCCATGGAAACTCTCGATGTGAATGTCCGAGGCGCCGACCTCGGCGGCATCGGAAATGATCTTGTTCACCAGCCCGACGATCGAGGCATCGTCCTGGCTGAGCGTGCTTTCGGCATCGCTTTCGGCTTCGGCATTGGCGAATTCGATGTCGGGCGTGCCAAGCGCTTTCTGGGCGAGGCTGCGGAATTCCTCTTTTCCCTGCTGCACCGAACGCACTTGGCCATAGTCGAGCAGCTTCTGGTTGATCTGCGCAGCGCTGGCCATCACCAGCTCGACCTTGCGCTTGGTGAGGAAGACGAAGTATTCGCGCTGCTCGAAACTGAAAGGATTCTCGACGGCGAGGAACAGGGTGCCGTCGAGAACCGCGATCGGGATGGCGCGCAGGCTCTTCGCCACCTCGGGGGCGATCGTGCGCATGGTCTCCGCCTCGATGTGGAAGCGTTGCAGATCGACCATGATGACGCCATATTGCAGGCAAAGGGCGCGAATCACTGCCTCCTCTTCGACGATGCCCAATTTGAGTAACACCTTGCCGATCGGCTCGCGTTTCTTGCCGTTACCGCAATCGTTCTGCGCCTGGATCGCCGCCGTCAGGTCGGCATCGGTGATGTCGGCATACTGCTTGAGGATCTCGACGATCTTGCGGTGATCCCGCACCGGCAGGCGCTCGCCGGCGGCGCGCCGCTTCTGCAGCTCGCGCAGTTCTTCGAGGCTGGAGATTTCCGGCCAGCTGCCGATCGGCAGTATTTTCCCCGCCGGCAAAACGGCGGGCGCGGGTTCGTTGGCTTGCGCTGCTTCGGCTTGCGTCGGCCGCCCCGCCGCCGGAGCGGCCGCCTTGCTGGGAGACCTAGGGGGCGCTTTATCGACCGGTGCGGCCACTTTTTCGATGCGCGCGGCGCCGTGCTTCAGGAACAGCGCATCGGCCTCGTCCGTCGTCATCGCGGCGAACGGATCGAACTGGTTGGAAACGAATTGCGGAAACAGCCGGTCGTGATGGCTCTTCAGCGCAAAGAGCTCCATCATCACCTCGCTGGTGAAGCCGTGCCGGTCGGGACGGTCGGAAAACACCAGGTCTTCGAGCAGCCGAACACACTCGGCCGTGCCCCATGCCTCGTCCAGCTCGCGCAGCAGATGCTCGTGCATCTCAAGCAGATGAACCGGGAATCCCTGCTCGGCCTTGGCGAAGACGCTGCCGATTCTCGGATATTTCTGGATCAAATCATCCACTTGGGTCGCCTCCGCTTTCATGGCCTGGCTCATAGCACGTAACGCGACAAATCCTCGCGCCGCGCCAACTCCGCCAGCCGGGCATCGACATAGGCGGCATCCACGGTCACCGTTCCGGCCGGCGCAGCAAACGAGACTTCTTCGAGCAGTTTTTCCATCACGGTGTAGAGCCGGCGCGCGCCGATGTTCTCGGTCTTCTCATTGACCTCGAAGGCGATCTCGGCCAGCCGCCGGATGCCCTCCGGCGCGAATTCGAGCTTGACGCCCTCCGTGCCGAGCAGTGCCTGATACTGGCGCGTCAGACAGGCGTCGGTCTGCGTCAGTATCCGCTCGAAATCGTCCACCGACAGCGAATCGAGCTCGACGCGGATCGGAAAGCGACCCTGCAGCTCGGGGATCAGGTCGGAGGGCTTGGCGAAGTGGAAGGCGCCGCTGGCGATGAAGAGGATGTGGTCGGTCTTGATCATGCCGTATTTCGTCGACACCGTCGTGCCCTCGACGAGCGGCAACAGATCGCGCTGCACGCCCTGACGCGAGACGTCGGCGCCGTGGGTTTCGCTGCGCGAGGCGATCTTGTCCATCTCGTCGAGGAAGACGATGCCGTTTTGCTCGACGTTGCGGATCGCCTGCGCCTTGACCTCCTCGTCGTTGATGAGCCGCGCGGCCTCCTCGTCGGCCAGGGCCTTGAGCGCATCGCGGATCTTCATCTTGCGCGTGCGCTTCTTGCCGCCGCCGAGGCTTTGGAACATGCCCTGCAATTGCTGGGTCAGATCCTCCATGCCGGGCGGGGCAAGGATTTCCATGCTGGCGATGGGCGCTGCCACCTCGATCTCGATCTCCTTGTCGTCGAGTTCGCCCTCGCGCAGCTTCTTCCTGAACTTCTGCCGCGTCGAAGTTTCCTCGGCGGGTGCCGTCTCGCCAAAGCCGACTCTTGCCGGAGGCAACAGTACGTCGAGGATGCGGTCCTCGGCGGCGTCGAGCGCGCGATCGCGCACCTGGCGCTTGGCGCGCTCGCGCTCGTCCTTGACGGCCGTCTCGGCCAGATCGCGGATGATGGTATCGACGTCGCGGCCGACGTAGCCGACCTCGGTGAATTTCGTCGCCTCGACCTTGATGAACGGCGCGTTGGCAAGCCGTGCCAGCCGCCGCGCGATCTCGGTCTTGCCGACGCCGGTGGGGCCGATCATCAGGATGTTCTTCGGCGTGATCTCGGAACGCAGGGGCTCCGCCACCTGCGCGCGCCGCCAGCGATTGCGCAGCGCGATCGCCACCGCGCGCTTGGCGCGCGCCTGACCGACGATGTGCTTGTCGAGTTCCGAGACGATCTCGGCCGGGGTCATCTGGCTGCTCATCTCGCTCATGAGAGCACCTCGATCGTGTGGCTCTGGTTGGTGTAGATGCACAGATCGCCGGCGATGGTCAGCGCTTTCTTGACGATCTCCTCCGGGCCGAGATCGGTATTCTCCAGCAGCGCGCGCGCCGCCGCCTGCGCATAGGCGCCACCGCTGCCGATGGCAACGATGCCTTGCTCCGGTTCCAGCACGTCGCCGTTGCCGGTGATGATCAGCGAATTCTCGCGGTCGGCCACCGCCAGCATCGCCTCGAGCCGGCGCAACATGCGGTCGGTGCGCCAGTCCTTGGCCAACTCCACGGCCGAGCGCAGCAGATTGCCCTGGTGCTTTTCGAGCTTCGCCTCGAAGCGCTCGAACAGCGTAAAGGCATCGGCCGTGCCGCCGGCGAAACCGGCGAGGATCTTGTCGCCATACAGCCGACGGACTTTTCGCGCCGTGCTCTTGACGACGACGTTGCCGAGCGTCACCTGGCCATCGCCGCCCAGGGCGACGACGTTACCGCGTCGCACCGAAAGAATCGTTGTGCCGTGATACTGCTCCATGGAATGAATCCAAAAATATGATCATGCAATTGTAGCGCCACTGCCTGGGTGAGAGGCTCATGAAGCACGAGGGGGCCGTTTGATGATCCGTTTGAGCAGATAAAGCGCCCCGATCGCCAGCACCATCGTCGGACCGGCCGGCCAGTCGAGCCGGTAGGCGGCCCACAGGCCCGCGACGGTGGCGAGCGCCGCCCAGGCGCTCGCCTGCAGCATCATCGCCGCGACCGAGCGGCTCTGGCGTGCCAGCGCCGCCGGCAGCGTCAGGAGCGCGATGACGAGGATCAGCCCGGCCACCTGGATCAGCAGCACCACCGTGAGCGCGACGAGGACGAGGATCAAGAGTCGCGCCGCCTCGACCGGCAGACCGCGCAGGCGTGCGAACTCTTCGTCGAAGGCGGTTGCCACCAGCGTCGGATAGAGGCCGGCCACAGTCATGAGGATCGCGGCATCGAGCGCGAGCATCCAGCCGAGCTGTTCGCGCCCGACCATCAGCACGTTGCCGAAGAGATAGCTCATCAGGTCCGGGTTCTGGCCCGGCGCCTTGGCGATCAGCACGAGGCCCGCCGCCATGCCGACCGACCACAACGCGGCGATCAGCACCTCGACGTCGCGCCGGACATCGAGCGTCAGCCACCACAGGAGCGTGGCGAAGGCGAGAGCCGCGCCGACGGCGCCCGCCAGCGGCGGCCAGCCGAACCACCAGGCGAGCCCCATGCCGGCCAGCACGCCATGAGCGATGCCGCCGGCGAGGAAGGCGATGCGCTTCAAGACGACGAAGCTGCCGACCACGCCACAGGCGAGCGAGACGAGCAGCGAGGCGGCCAGCGCGTTTTGCAGAAAGCCCTGCTGCAGGAGCGATGCCCAGAAACTCATGGCCGGCGCTCCCGGTCTGGGCGATGGTCGATCGCGCGCAAGGGAAAGCCATACAGCCGCGCCAGCGTGTCGCCATCGAGTTCGAGCGCGTCGTGGCGGCACAGCGTGCGGTTCAAGCACCAGACGCTTTTCGCATAACGGGTGGTGAGGCCCAGATCGTGCGAGACGACCAGCACGCTCATCTCGCGGTTGAGCGCTCCCAGGAGATCGAAGAGCGCCTCCTGGCCAGAGGGGTCGATGCTCGCGGTCGGCTCGTCGAGGATCAAGAGCTCGGGCTCTACGGCGAGCGCCCGCGCGATCAGCGCGCGCTGGCGCTCGCCGCCCGAGAGCGCGCCGACGGCGCGTGTCGCCAAATGAGGAATACCGCAGCGTTCGAGCGCCGCGGTAACGTGCCGTTCCGCCAGCGCCGACTTTCGCGCGCCGCGCCAGCCCGGGGACATCGCGCCCATCGCCACCATCTCGGCGACGCGCACCGGGAAATCGGTGCGGAAGCTGCCTTGCTGCGGCACATAGCCGACGCGCAGGCGGCCGCGCTCGGGCGCTTCGCCAAAGAGCCGGATCGTGCCAGAGGACAGTGGAATGAGACCCAGGATCGCGGCGAGCAGGGTCGACTTGCCCGCGCCGTTGGGCCCGATCAGGGCGACGAAATCGCCGGCTTCGAGCGTGACGCTGATGTCCTCGAGCACGACGCGGCCGTCGCGCTCGACCGTGACATGCTCGCAGTCGATGACCGAAGTCAACGCAAGGCCCTCGCAAATACATCCGCGACGAGGCGCAGATTGTCGACGTAATCGGGCGCCAGAGGATCGACCGCCACCACCTCGCCGCCGATCGCCCCGGCGAGTGTCGCCGCCTCGCGCTGCGAGAACTGCTTCTGCACGAAGATCACGCGGATGCCCTGCGCCCGCGCCGCCTCGATCAGCCGTTGCAGGGTCTGCGGCCCCGGCTCCTTCCAGCCCGCCTCGATTGGCAACTGTTTCAAGCCATAGGCATCGGCGAAATAGCCCCACGAAGGGTGAAAGACCATGAACGTCCGTCCCTGTTTGCCGGCGAGCCGCGCGCGGATCTCGGCATCGAGCGCCTTCAATTCGGCGACGAAGCGCGCGTGGTTCTCGGCGAATTCCGCCGCCGCCTCGGGACGCGCCGCGCTGAGCGCCTCGCGGATGCGCGCCGCCATCTCGATCACCAACGGCGGCGAGAGCCAGACATGGGGATCGGACGCACCGCCAGGCTGGGCGGTCTCGCCCGGCGGCAGATCGACGGGGCGCAGCTTGAGCCCTTCGCGCAGATCGATCACGCGCGCGGCCGGCGCCACCTGCGCCAGACGCGGCAGCCAGGCCGTCTCGAAGGGCACGCCGATGCGGAAATACAACTTCGCCGCCGCCACCGCCTCGACCTGCTGCGGCGTCGGCTCGTGCGTCGCCGGACTCTTGCCTGGCGGCACGAGCACGACGACTTTCACGTGACGCCCGCCGATCTTCTCGACGAAGGTCTGCTGCGGCAGGATGCTCACCGCGACCGTGAGCGGCTCGACCGCCGCCCAGACCACCGCCGGGAAAGCCAGCAGGCTGGCGAAGAGCCAATGAACCATTTTTTTCATCCCCAAGCACTCCTTGCAAGCATCAAAAGTCGGCGCTGGCGGGACGGCACGTCAGCGCACTCAGCACGAAAAACAGCACCAGCACGGCGACCACGACCGGCCCGAAGGGCTGATCGAGTACCAGCGCCAGCGCGAAGGCAAGCCCGTAGCCCGCCGCGCCCAAGCCCGCGGCCCAGCCTTGCGCGCGATGCCAGTCGGGCGCGCACCGGAAGGCGAGCCAGGCGGGCACGAAGACGAGGGCGAAGCTCGCCATCAATCCCAGGGTCGCGGCGCCGGCGGCGATCAGCGCGGCGGCCATCAGATCGAAGCCCAGGTGCCAGCGCCAGGCCGGCAAATGATTCGCCTTTTCCCGTTCGGGGAAGAAGCGCGCCGCGATAAGGCGCGGCGCGAGCCAACGCAAGAGCGGCAGGCCGACGGCAAGGCAGACCGCCGCGACCGCCGCCTCGAGCCCGCCGGCGAAGAACAGTTGCCCGTCGACGAGCGCATGGCCGAGCGCCTCGCCGAGCGCCGTGTTGGCGGCGACGAGCAGGGTCATTGCCCAGCCGGCGAGGATCATCAGGCCGTAGGACGAATTGCCGAGCCCGCCGGCCCAATGTTTCAGCGCGCCGCCGCCGAGGGCGCCGAAGAGTGCGCCGGCGATCGGCGGCCAGGCGGCCGCCATGCCGGCGAGCGCCCCGGCGCCCGCCAGATGCGCAAGCCCCAAGGTCGCCAGCCATTCGTCGCGCAGCCGCAGGAAGAGGCCGACCAGCGGCAATATGAGCGCCAGCGGCAGGCCGGCGAAAAACGGCAGCGCGAACAGGCTATCCATGCGCGCCTCCGAGCGTGACGATGCGCGTGCACACGGCCTCGAGAAATTCGCGCTCGTGGCTCACCACGAGGGTGGCGCGCCGCGCCCGCGCCGCGGCGATTTCCTCGACCGCGGTGGCGATGTGACCGGCGTCGAGATGGTTGGTCGGCTCGTCGAGCAAGACGAGCTCGTGATCGCCGGCGAGCGTCGCCCACAGCATCAAGAGCTGATACTCGCCGCCCGAGAGCCGGTCGATGCGGCGATCGAGCTTCTCGCCAAGCCGCGCCGGCGGGGCGAAGTCTTGCGCGCCGACGCTCGACAACAGCTCGCGGCCGGTGAGCGGCGCCTCGGCAAGACGCACCGGCGCTTGCGGCAGATAGCCGATGCGCGCGCCGCTCGCGCGTTCGATGCGCCCTGAAAACAGGCGCGCCGCGCCGAAGACCGCGCGGATCAAGGTCGACTTGCCGACGCCGTTGGGGCCGGCCAGGCCCACCACTTCGCCGCGCGCGACGTCCAGCGTCACGGGCGGCGTGATGGGGGAGCGATAGCCGACGACGGCTTCGACGAGGCGCAGCATCACCGGCCGCCCTGCGCCAAGGCGTCCGCCCAGCGGTCGATCAGCGCGAAATAGCCCGCGGCATCGCTGCCAGCGGGCGGCTCGATCGGCAGCACGGCCACCGGCCATCCCGTGAGGCTCGCCAGCTTCTCGGCGCCGGCCGGCGGCTGGTAAGGCGTATGCGCGATCAGGCCCTTCCTGCCCTTGAGCTTCGCCGCGAGCGCCTCGATGTGACTCGCCGTCGGCGCCACCCCAGGCACCGGCTCCAGCGTGCCGAGGAAAGGCACGCCCAGAAACTGCGCGAGATAGAGGGCATCCTTGTGATGCGTCACCAGCCCGCCGGCCTGGGCGGCTTTCTGGCGCCAGACAGGCGCGCGCGAGGCCAACTCGCGGGCGAAGGCTTGCGCGCGCTCGCGGTAAGCCGCCGCGTTCGCCGCGTCGAGCAGGGCAAAGCGCTCGGCGAGCGCCTGGGCGATCTTCGCCATGCGCTCGGGGTCGAGATTGACGTGCGGGTTGCCGGCCGGATGCACGTCGCCCTGAGCGCGGTCGGCCGCGAGACCCGCTTCGAGCAGCGGCACCTGCGCCGCCGCCTCGAAATAGCCGGGCCGCCCCGGCAGCACGCGGGCGTTGGCCGCGCCGGAGAGCGCCGCCGGCAGCCAGCCGACTTCGAGCTCGGCGCCCACCGCGACGACGAGATCGGCATCGCGCAGCGCGCGCATCATCGACGGCTTCGCCTGCAACATGTGCGCGTCGCGGTCGGGGGGCGCGAGCTCGGTCACCTTGACCTGCGGCCCGCCGACCGTGCGCGCGAGCATGCCCATGCTCGAAGTGGTCGCCGCCACGTCCAGCGCCCAGGCCGGCAGCGCGACGAGCAGGGAAAGCCAGAAAAGCCAGCATCGTTTCATCGTCTGCTCCTTCAGAAGGTATGCGCGCCATGGGCGCCCAGGCTGTGTTGATACTGCAGGAAGAGCTGGTTGGTCTTCTCCTTTTCGCCCCCGACCCACAGGTTGGCGCGCGAGAACTGCAGGCGGAAGAGCGAGAAGTGATCGATCTGGCGCGTGAGCGCCAGCGTCCAGCGGTCGGACTTGTTCCACTCGGCGATCGTGCCGGATGGGCCTTTCACCTCGTTCCGGGTGAGCCCCGTCGCATCAAAGCGCAGGCCCGCCTGCCAGTGCGGCAGCAAGCCATAGGTCCCCTGCAGGACGATGCCGTCCTGCGTGAAGTCGCGCTTTTGCCCGAGGAGCGCCCCGTTTTCGTGGAAGGCGATCTTCAGGTCCTTGTTCAGGCGCAGATACTCGCCGACGAGCTTGAAGCTACCCTGGCCGCCGTAACCGCCGGCATCGTATTTATAGACCGCATCGAGCCCCCAGGCTTTGGCCTTGCCTTCGAGGGCATGCACGAGGCTCGCGGGATCTTCCAGCGTGTGGTCATGCACTTCCTGGTGCTGGCTTGCAAATGCCGCCCAGCCGCCGAACTGCAAGGCATGATTGGCGCCGAGATCGGGGCCGAACTTGGCGAAGACGGTCGCAAGCCGCGGCCCGGCCTTTTGCGCGGAGAGGCTGCCGGCGGCCGTGCCGGCGAGCGGCGCGCCGTCCTCGCGGCTGGTCGGCGTCGAAAGGCCACTGGTGGCGAAAGTCTGCTCCTTGCCCTGCAGCAGCTCGACGCCCAGCAGCGTATACCAGTTGCCGGTCGGCGGCAGCCAGGACAGACGCAGGCCCGTGTCGGCGAGGCCGTGCTCGCCCAAGAGCGTGCGATACGGCAGGTTCTGGTCGACGAAATCCCACTGGTGCGGGTGCTGGCCATTGAGATAGCCGATGCCGGAGAGGAACTTGCCGCCGCGCACTTTCAAGCCGTACGGCAGGCTGCGGGTGTCGAAATAGGCTTCCTCGAGCTCGACGTCGCCGTGTTCGCTGACCGTCAGCATCGCCGCCGCATCGAAATGCGGGCTCACCGCCGCCGAGAAAACCAGCTCGGTCTCTCTCAAGTTGAAGCCGCGCTCGAGCGCGCCGTGGGCATGGTCGTGGCTGTGGTTGATGCCATCGAGATGCTCGTACATTTCCGGGCTCCTGCCTTGCTTGTCGTCGCGGAAATAGACGCCATCGAGGATCAGGGAAATCTGCGGGTTGAAGCTGCTGCCGGCGCCGACCTGCCCGCTGGCAGGAGCGGCGACAGGCGAGGCGGCGGCTTTTTGCTCGGCTTCCTTGAGGCGGTTTTCCAGTGCGGCGATACGCGCTTCATACGTTTTTTTCATTTGCGCGATTTCCTCGCGCAGGGCTTGCAGTTCGTCGGCCGCCAACGCGGTCGACGCGGTGAGGACGCCAGCGGCCGCCAGCGTCCACTTTGGGATGCGGTGCATGGTGAGACTCTCCAAGACGGTTGCAGGAAAATGGCTTCAGCGGCTTGGAGAAAGCGGCGGCGCGCGGCTGAGATATGGACGACGCGGCGCGAAAGTCGGCGCTGGCGGGACGGCACGGTCGGGAGCGACACGGGGCGCCGCGACCGCCGGCGGCACCGGCAGCGTGGGCGGCGGCGCCGAAAAACCCGGCAGCACGAGGCATTCGATGCAAGCCTCGTCGTGCGCGGCGAGCGCATGCTCGATGCCATGCGCGGCAAGCGCGAGCTGCGCCCACAGCAGCGCCAGCGCCAACAGCCGAAAGCGCCACGCCCGGCTCATGAGGTCCGGCCCGAGCACTTCGCGCAGACGCCGCGCAAATCGAAATCCGCCTCTTCGAGCCTGAAGCCGCGCGGCAGCCTGGGCGGCGGCGGCGGAGCGGCCTTGAGACAGAACACGCCGCCGCAACGCGAACAGCGGAAATGCACGTGATCGTCATGCGGACGCGGCATGTCGGTGGCCGAGAAACGGAATACGCCGCGCACGTCCGTGGCCTTGGTCGCCAGGCCGTGATCGGCCAAGGTATCGAGGATGCGGTAGAGCGTGACACGATCGACATCGCCGAGCAAGGCTTCGAGTTCGGCATGGCTCATCGGTCGGGTGGCCGCGCGCAAGGCGCCGAGCACGCGCAGGCGCGGCTGCGTCACCTTGATGCCCGCGGCGCGCAGGAGCGCGGCGGGAGTCGGCGGAATGGTCTGCGCGTTCATGCCGCAATCACATCACAACTCGCACGCAAATGCAACTTTGTTGCATTTGCTCCGGGATCGTGCTTGAATGTGCCGCCATGACGCTTCCCTTGCTCCTCCAGATCGCGCTCGGCTGCCTGGCGGGCGGCCTGCTTTCCGTATTGGCCGCGGCGCTGGTGATGTTCGGACTGCCGCGACGCTGGCTCACGCTCACCGTCAGCTTCTCGACCGGCATCCTGCTCGCCACCGCCACCTTGCATCTGCTGCCCGAAGTGCTCGAATCGGGGCTCACGCCGCACGAGGCGTTTCCGCTCTTGCTCGCCGGCATCCTCGGCTTTTTCGCGCTGGAAAAATTCGCTCTCTGGCGCCATGCACACGGCAACGACATGCACCCTGACGCCGCGGCTTGCGAGGATCACACGCACAGCCACCATCACCTGCATCTCGACGACGGCACGCTGTCGATCCTCGTCGGCGACGGCTTCCACAACTTTACCGACGGCCTTTTGATCGCCGCCGCCTTTCTCGCCGATCCGGCATTGGGGTGGACGACGACGGCCGCCATCATCGCCCATGAGGTGCCGCAGGAAGCCGGCGACTTCGCGATCCTGCTTTCCGCCGGCTGGCGGCGCGGCCGCGCGCTGTTCTGGAACGGCGTCTCGAGTCTCGCCTCGCTCGCGGGCGGCATCGTCGGCTATTTCGCGCTGGAGCGCGCCCTCGAATGGGTGCCGCACATCCTGACGCTGGCCGCGGCGAGCTTCCTCTACATCGCCGTGGCCGACCTGATGCCGCGCCTGAAACGCGAGCATGCAGCGCTCGGCTGGCATGGCCTGCTGCTCGCCGCCGGGCTAGCCGTCGTCGTCCTGAGCAGCAGTCATTCCCACTGAACCCGGAGAACCCCGTGATGAAACGCTTTTTCCTGCTGGCCGCCCTGCTCTCCGCCGTCGGCCTCGCCCACGCCCAGCACAGACATGTGCATGGCGAAGGCCAACTCGACGTCGCCATCGACCGGGACACGCTCTCGCTCGATCTCGCACTGCCGCTCGATGCCGCCGTCGGCTTCGAGCGGCCGCCCAAGAACGACAAGGAAAAAGCGGCGCTCGCCGCGGCCGAGAAGGCGCTGAAAGACACCGCCGCGCTGTGGCAGCCCTCGCCCGCCGCGAACTGCACGGCTCAGTCCGTCGAGGTTCGTGTGCCGTTCACGGGCGGCGACGACAAGCATGGCCAGCATGCGCACGAAGGCGAAACGCATCACGCCGACGTTGAGGCCCGCTACGTCTTCCGCTGCGCGAACCCCGCGGAGCTCAAGTCGCTGGAGACGACGCTGTTCAAGTCCTTCCCGCGCCTCTACCGCCTCGAAACCCAGCGCGCCGGCCCCTCCGGCCAAGGCGCGGCGCGACTCACCCCCAAGAAGCCCTCGCTGAACTGGTAAGCTCGGGCGCATGAGCGCGCTCGTCCTCGACCAACTGCTGTTCCGCTGGCCGCGCCAAGCCGCGCCCTGCCTCGACATCGCGCATTTCGAAGTCGCGGCGGGCGAGCGCGTCTTTCTCCACGGCCCTTCGGGTTCCGGCAAAAGCACGCTGCTCGGCCTCCTGGGCGGGGTGGCCGTACCCGAGCGCGGGCGCGTCGCGCTGCTCGGGGAAGACCTCGTGCGGCTGCCGAATCGCGCGCGCGATGCCTTCCGGGCGGATCACATCGGCTTCGTCTTCCAGCAGTTCAACCTGCTGCCCTGGCTCTCGGCGCTCGACAATGTGCTCTTGCCCTGCACCTTCTCGGCGCGGCGGCGCGCACGCGCGGGCCGGCCGAATGAGGAGGCCGCGCGCCTATTGACCGAGCTCGACCTCGCGCCCGAGCTGTGGTCGAAGCCTGCCGCCCTTCTCTCCGTCGGCCAGCAGCAGCGCGTCGCGGCGGCGCGCGCCCTGATCGGCCGGCCCGAGATCCTCATCGCCGACGAGCCGACCTCGGCGCTCGACGCAGAGCGCCAGCAGGTCTTCATCGACCTTTTGCTCAACGAGGCGGCGGCAGTCGGCGCAACACTCCTGTTCGTGAGCCACGATATAAGGCTCGCCGCGCATTTCGACCGCGTCGTCGCGCTCGCCGAGATCAACCGCGCTGCCGTGGAAATCGAGCCATGAAAGCGGTCTTGCTCCTTGCCATGAAAAGCGCCTGGGCGCGCCGGCTCACGCTTTCCATCGCGCTCGTCGCCGTCGCGCTCTCCTCGGCGCTGCTCCTCGCCGTCGAGCGCGTGCGCCATGACGCGCGGCAGAGCTTCGGGCAATCGATCTCCGGCGTCGACCTCGTCGTCGGCGCGCGCACCGGCGGCGTGCAGCTGATGCTCTATGCCGTCTTTCATTCCGGCGCCGCGACGAACAACATCCGCTGGGAGAGCTTCGAGGCGATCGCATCGAATCCCGCGGTGGCCTGGGCCGTACCGATCTCGCTCGGCGACGGCCATCGCGGCTTTCCGGTGGTCGGCACGACGCCCGCTTACTTCGAGCACTTCCGCTATGCCGACGGCCGGCCGCTCGCCTTCGCGGCGGGGCAGCCCTTCGCCGGCGTGTTCGAAGCCGTGCTCGGCAGCGACGTGGCGCGCGCGCTGAATTATCGGGTCGGCGACCGCATCGTGCTGAGCCATGGCATGGCGGAGCTGGGGCCCGAGCATGCCGACAAGCCCTTCAGCGTCGTCGGCGTGCTCGCCCCCACCGGCACGCCGGTCGACCGCAGCGTGCATGTGAGCCTCGAGGCGATCACCGCGATCCACCTCGACTGGGTGGGCGGCGCGCCGCTGCCGGGGCTGTCGATTCCGCCCGAGCAGGTGAGGAAGTTCGACCTCGCCCCGAAGGAGATCACCGCGCTGCTCGTCGGCCTCAAGAACCGCGCCGACGTTTTCCGCGTGCAGCGCTTCATCAACAACTTTCGCGGCGAGCCGCTCCTGGCCGTGATGCCGGGGGTAGCACTCGACGAGCTCTGGCAGACGCTGGGCCTCGTCGAGCGCACCTTGTTCGCCGTCTCGGCGCTCGTCGTGGTCGTCGGCCTCGCGGGACTCGCCGCGACGCTGCTCGCCGGCCTCAACGAGCGGCGGCGCGAGCTCGCCATCTTGAGGAGCCTCGGCGCCGGGCCGCGCGACATCTTCCTGATGCTCACCGTCGAGGGGCTCGCGGTCACCGCGCTCGGCACGGCGCTCGGCGTTGCGCTGCTGACCGTTGGCATCGCCCTCCTCGCCCCGTTCGCGCAGGCGCAGTTCGGCGTGCATCTGACGCTGCGTCCGCCGGCCGGCGACGAATGGCGGCTCTTGGGCGCCATCCTCGCCACGGGGCTTTTCGCCAGCCTCGCGCCCGGTTGGCGAGCGTGGCGCATGTCGCTGGCGGACGGGCTTACCCCTAGGAGTTGAGAAATGAAACTGCCGGTTTTTCTCGTGGCGATCTTCGCCGCGACGCATCTGGCCGCCGCCGAGCCCTGGCCCGAGATCAAATGGGAAGCGCTGGTGCCGAAAGGCTGGGATCCCGCGGCGCAATTCAAGGGCCTCGATCTGTCGAAACTCAACGACAGCGATCCGCGCGCGATGGAGGCGCTCGAGCGGCTGAAAAAGGAATGGGACGACGCGCCCGCCGACCCCGCGCTCGACGGCAAGAAAGTGCGCATCGCCGGCTTCGCGCTGCCCTTGGAGCGCGTCGGCGACAAGGTCACCGAATTCCTCATCGTTCCCTATTTCGGCGCCTGCATCCACACCCCGCCGCCGCCGGCGAACCAGATCATCCACGCGAAATCCGCGCGGCCGCTTGCCGGCGTGAAGATGATGGTGCCGCTGTGGGTGTATGGCACGCTCTCCGTGCAGCGCGGCGAGACGCAATGGGGCGTGGCCGGCTACCGGCTCGCCGTCGACAAGGTCGCGCCCTACGAGGAAGCGCCGAAGAAGAAGTGAAAGTCGGCGCTGGCGGGACGGCACCCTGACCTACTCGACTTGGACCAGCAGCCCTTTGAGATATTCGCCCTCGGGAAAGGCGAGATCGACCGGGTGATCCGCCGCGCCCTGCAGCCGCTTGACGATACGCGCGGTTCGACCACTATCCGCAGCCGCGCCGGCGACGATCTTCTGGAACAGTTCGACGCCGATGCCGCCCGAGCAGGAGTAGCTCATCAGCAAGCCGCCCGGCGCCAGCAGCCTGAAGCCGAGCAGGTTGATGTCCTTGTAGGCGCGGGCAGCGCGCTCGGCGTGGGCGCTCGATGGCGCGAACTTGGGCGGGTCGAGCACGATCAGGTCGAAGGCTTCCCCGGCCGCTTTCAGTTTGCGCAGCTCGTCGAAGACGTTGGCGCAGCGCCATTCGGCTTTTGCCGCGTCGAGCACAGGGTTCAGCGCGAGGTTCGCCGCCGCACGCTCGAGCGCAGGCTGCGAGCTGTCGATCGACAGCACGCTTGCCGCGCCGCCCGCCAAGGCTTGCAGGGAAAAGCCGCCGGTGTAGCAGAAACAGTTGAGCACGCGTTTGCCCTTCGAGAGCTCGGCCAGGAGCCGCCGGTTCTCGCGCTGGTCGAGATAGAAGCCGGTCTTGTGGCCGGCGAAAACATCCACGGCCATCTTCACGCCATGCTCTGCGATGACGATCTCGCCCGCCGGCGGCTCGCCAAAAAGCCAGCCGGTCGCCGGTTCGAGCCCTTCGAGCCCGCGCACCTCGGAGTCCGAGCGTTCATAGACGCGTGCGCAGCCGGTCGCCTTGACGAGCCCAGCGACGATCGCCGCGCGCCATTTCTCGGCGCCGGCGCTGGTGAGCTGCACGACCACCGTATCGCCGTATTGGTCGGCGATCACGCCGGGCAGGCCGTCGGACTCGGCGTGAATGAGCCGCAGCCCCTGCTGGCCGGAAAGTTCCGGCAGCGCGGCGCGGCGGCGCACGGCTTGCGCGACGCGGCGCTTGAAGAACGCATGATCGATCGGCGTGTCGACCTCGAAGCTCCAGACGCGGGCGCGAATCTTCGATTTCGGGCTATAGGCCGCTTTCGCCAGCGGCTTGCCATGAGCATCGGCGACTAGGACGGTATCGCCGGGGCGTGCATGGCCGTCGAGCCGCGCCACCGAGGTGTCGAACACCCACGGATGGCGGCGTAAGACAGAGCGCTCCTTGCCGGGATGGAGGATCAGTGTGGCGGTCATTTCTTGTGGGCGCGCGGATGCGCGTTGTCATACACCTTCGCCAGATGCTGGAAGTCCAGATGCGTGTAGATCTGCGTCGTGGCGATGCTCGCATGGCCGAGCATCTCCTGCACCGCGCGCAGATCCCCCGAGGATTGCAGCACATGGCTGGCGAACGAGTGGCGCAGCATGTGCGGATGGACGTGCTGCCCGAGGCCGCTCTTCCTCGCCCACTGCGTCAGACGCAGTTCGACGGCGCGGGCGGAAAGCCGCCGGCCTCGCCGGCTGACGAACAACGCCGGCTCGTCGGCCGCCGCGAGCGTGTCGCGTCGATCGAGCCAGTCTTCGAGCGCTTTGGTGGCCTTGCGGCCCACCGGCACCGTGCGTGTCTTGCCCCGCTTGCCGGTCACCGTCACCTCGCCGGCAGAAAGATCGAGGCCACCTTGGACGTCGAGCGAGACGAGTTCGGCCAGGCGCAGCCCCGACGAGTAGAACAGCTCGAACATCGCGCGGTCGCGCACGGCAAGCGCATCGTCGCCCGCGGCGGCATCGAGCAGCGCGCCGGCCTGTTCCGGCCGCAGGGCTTTGGGCAGCGCACGCGGCCGCTTGGGTGCCCGCAGGCCCGCGCAGGGATCGATGGCGAGCGCGCCGCGCCGCGCCAGCCAGCGGTAGAACGCACGCCAGGCCGACAATGTGCGCGCCACGGAACGCGGCGAAAGGCCCCGCCCGTGCAGGCGCATCGCCTGGCGCCTGAGATCGTGAGCCTGCAGGGTTTCGAGCGAACGCCCGTCGCTGCCCGCGGCGAGCAGGTCGAGATCGCGGCGGTAGGCCGCCAGCGTGTGCGGGCTCAGGCCGCGCTGATGGGCGAGCTCGGCGAGGAAGCGCTCTACGGTCGCCTCGCTCATCCGCCCAGGGTGCGCACGAGTGCGGCGGAAGCCAGCTCGCCGATGCGTTCGAGATAGACGGTGCCCATCTCGGCATAGAAGCGTTCCGGCTCCTCGCTGCCGAGCGCGATGAGGCCGAAAGTGGTCTCCTCGTCGCGTAAGGGAACGAGCGCGATCGAACGCACTTCCTTGCCCTCCTCGCCGAACCAGTCGACGACGTCCAGGCCGCTGCCGGCGCCGCAATAGGGCCGCTGCAACCCTTGGACGTAGTCTTTCGCCTCGGCACTGACCGGCTGGAATTCCAGCGCCTCGGGATCGCCCGGCATGCCCCACAAGCGCAGCGCGACATGGGGAATCGCGAAAGTCCCGCCCAAGTGTGCATACAACACCAAGAGCACGCTGGCGCTGTCGCCGGAGCGGGCCAGCGCGACCGCCAGCCGGTGCGTCTTCGCCGACAGCACGTCGTTCTCCTCGCCGAAGCGCAGCAGCTCGGCGAGCTTGGCTTCGAGCCGGCGCACCTGATCGCGCAAGGCGCCGATCTGCCGCTCGGTGATCGATACCGCGCGCCCGCCGTGCGGATCGGGGATGACGAGATGCGTGAGCAGCTCGGCATACTGGTTGAAGAAGTCCGGATGATCCTTCAGGTACTGGGCGACATCCTTGGCTGCGAGGTTCATGCGATCTCCTTGGGCAGTTCGAGTTCGCCTGTGAACACGGTGACGGCCGGCCCCGTCATCCGCACCGGCCGTCCCATGCCCTCCCAGGCGATCGTCAGCTCGCCGCCGCGCGTCGCCACGCGCACCGGCGAATCGAGAAGATTGCGCCGGATGCCCACCACCGCGGCGGCGCAGGCACCGGTGCCGCAGGCGAGCGTCTCGCCGGCGCCGCGCTCATATACGCGCAGGCGGATGTGGTGGCGATCGACGACCTCCATGAAACCGGCATTGACGCGCTTGGGAAAGCGCGGATGCGCCTCGATCAGCGGGCCGTCGCGCGCCACCGGCGCGCTGTCGACGTGGTCGACGACCTGCACGGCATGCGGATTGCCCATCGAAACGGCCGTGATCCGCGCGCTGCGGCCGGCGAATTCGAGGATCTGCACCAGTTCGTCGCTATCGGCAAGGAAGGGGATCTCGGCCGGCTGCCAGCGCGGCACGCCCATGTCCACCGTCACCTCGCCGTTGTCTTCCAGCCGTGGCGTGATGATGCCGGCGAGCGTCTCGACGCGGATTTCGCGCTTGGTCGTCAGACCCTGCTCGTGAACGAAGCGCACGAAGCAGCGCGCGCCGTTGCCGCATTGCTCGACCTCGCCGCCGTCGGCGTTGAAGATGCGATAGCGAAAATCTGCAATCCCGGTCTGCGGCGGCTCGACGACGAGGATCTGGTCGCAGCCGACACCGAAATGCCGGTCGGCGAGCCAGCGCGCCTGCGCGGGCGTCGGCACGAAGTTCTGGCGCACGGCGTCGAGCACGACGAAGTCGTTGCCGAGCCCGTGCATCTTGGTGAAACGGATCTTCATCGGAAAAGCATACGCCGTCCCGGCCACGCCGGCTTGCGGCAATAGCGGTTCAATACGGCCGTTTTTCCCCCGGCGGGCGTGTCTTGAAGCGCTTGTGCAGCCAGTAATACTGCTCCGGCATCTTCAGCACCTCGGCTTCGATGAAAGCGTTCATGCGTCGCGTATCGGCCTCGATGCTCTCGCCGGGAAAGTCCTGCCACGGCGCGCCGATGCGGACCACATAGCCGCTTTCGGTCATGCGCGCGATCACCGGCAGCACGGTGGCGCCGGTCAGCCGCGCCAGCCTCGAGAGACCGGTGATGGTCGCCGCCGGCACACCGAAGAACGGCACGAACAGCGCATCGCGCGGCCCGTAGTCGAGATCGGGCAGATAGAAGAACGGATAGCCGGATTTGATCGCCTTGACGCCGCGGCGCGTGCCATCCTGGCGCGAGAGCATCAGCGACTTGCCGAAACGCGCCCGGCCCTCGTAGAGCAGGGCATTGAAGACCGGATTTTTCTGGTTGGCGTAGATGCCGGACATGTCGTATTCCATCGACAGGCGCGTCCAGGCAGCGTCCAGGCCGAGGAAGTGCGGCACCAGAAGGATCACCGGCTTGCCCTTGAGCGCGTCGAGATGCTCCCTGCCTTCGAGTCTCACCCTGCGGCGGATGCGCTCGGGGCTCGACCACCACAGTAACCCGCGTTCGAGGAAACTGCGGCCGAACAGCGCGAAGTGCCGTTTCGCCAGCGCCGACTTTTCCTGCGCGGAGAGCGTCGGGAAGCACAGGCCGAGATTGATCAGCGTCACCCGCCGCCGCTCGCGTCCCAGGACGTAGAGCAGCCGCCCGAGGCCACGCCCGCATGCCGCCAGCAATGGAAACGGCAGCCAGGTGAGAAGCCGCATCAGCAGCGCGAGCAGCCGGATCATGGCTTGTGCACCCCGCGCGGCACCTTGTAGCGGTTGTAGCCCCACAGATATTGCCCGGGACATTGCCGCACGAGGCGCTCGATCTCGCGATTGACCTCCGCCGGCGTGGCGACGTCGCCTTGGGGCTTCGAGAGCCGCAGGTGATAGCCGGCGCCTTGCGGCAGACGCTCGGCCCAGGCGAGGATCACCGTCGCACCCGTGCGGGCGAGCCGCGGCGCGAGAGTCATCGTCCAGGCCGGCCGGCCGAAGAACGGCGCCCATTCGCCCTCGCCGACACCCGGCGCCTGATCGGGCAGCATGCCGACCGCCTCGCCGGCCTTCAATGCCTGCAGGAGCTTGCGCACCCCGCCCAAATCGGCCGGCGCGAGCCGCAGATGGGCGCCGCGCCCCTGCTCGACCAGCGGCGCGAGCCAGTCCTGCTTCGGACGCCGGTAGAGCACGGTGATCGGCCGGAAGCTCGCGTAATACTGCGCGGTGATCTCGAAGCAGCCCAGATGTGGGGTGAGGAACAGGATGCCGCGGCCGGCCTGCCAGGCCGCTTCGACGAGCTCCCAGCCCGTGACGCGGACGACGCGGGCGACCACTTCCGCCTGCGGCCGCAACCAGAGCTTCGGCAGTTCGAGCACGCTCTTGCCGGCCTCGGCCACCGCGGCGCCCAACGCCTCGGCGCAGCCGGCCTGGACGATGTTCTCGCGCAGGTGGCGCCGATAGGTCGGCGACAGCAGATAGACCAGCCAGCCCAAGCCGGCGCCCAAGCGGTGCAGCAGCGAAAGAGGCAGGCGAGAGAGCAGACGGAAGAGGAAGACCACGCAGGAAATGCGGTTTGACGCCGCGCAAAAAAACGTTATTATCCGCGACCTCCGCCGAGTTAAGGCGCCGGTTTTCCACCGGAAATGCTGAAGAAATCGTTACGAGCGGGCGAAGGGCAAGGCGCACGGCGCGCAGCGACCGAGACATATCGAATCAGATAGGCGAGGAAGCGAGCACCGCGCAACGCCGCCATTCGCCCGCGCAGTAGATTTATCAGCGTTTCCCAACCGGCCGGGACAACTTGCAGGGCGGCTTACAAATACTGCTAAAGCGTCGCCAGCTCCGATCCCCCGAGCCGGTCCGACGGACCATCCAGCGGGGAGACACGAACAGGAGCTTTCATGAGCAACACCTACCTCTTCACCTCGGAATCGGTGTCCGAAGGACACCCGGACAAGGTCGCCGACCAGATCTCCGACGCGATCCTCGACGCGATCCTCGCCCAGGACAGCCATGCGCGAGTCGCCGCCGAGACGCTGTGCACCACCGGCCTGGTGCTGCTGGCCGGCGAGATCACGACCAGCGCGAACGTCGATTATCAGAGCGTCGCGCGTGAAACCATCAAGCGCATCGGCTACGACAACACCGAATACGGCATCGACTACAAGGGCTGCGCGGTGCTGGTCGCCTACGACAAGCAGTCGCCGGACATCGCCCGTGGCGTGAATGCCGCTTACGACGACAACCTCGACCAGGGCGCCGGCGACCAGGGGCTGATGTTCGGCTACGCCTGCGACGAGACGCCGGCGCTGATGCCCTTGCCGATCTACCTCTCGCACCGGCTCGTCGAGCGCCAGGCGATGTTGAGAAAAGACGGCCGCCTGCCCTGGCTGCGGCCCGACGCGAAGTCGCAGGTCACCGTGCGCTATGCCGATGGCCGCCCCGACGCGATCGATACCGTCGTGCTCTCCACCCAGCATGCGCCCGAGATGTCGCTGGAAGCGATCCGCGAGGCGGTGATCGAGGAGATCATCAAGCCGGTGCTGCCGAAGGAGCTGGTCAAGGGCGAGATCAAGTATCTCGTCAATCCGACCGGCCGCTTCGTCATCGGCGGGCCGCAAGGCGACACGGGACTCACCGGCCGCAAGATCATCGTCGATACCTATGGCGGCGCCTGCCCGCATGGCGGCGGCGCGTTCTCCGGCAAGGATCCGTCGAAGGTCGACCGCTCCGCCGCCTATGCCGGCCGCTACGTGGCGAAGAACATCGTCGCCGCCGGACTGGCGAAGAAGTGCCTGATCCAGGTGTCTTACGCGATCGGTGTCGCGCACCCGACCTCGGTCTGGGTGACCACCTTCGGTACCGGCAAGGTGGCCGACGAGACGATCGCCGAGCTGGTGAAGAAGCACTTCGACCTGCGCCCGAAGGCCATCGTCAACATGCTGAACCTCTTGCGGCCCATCTATGAGAAGACCGCCGCTTACGGCCACTTCGGCCGTGACGAGCCGGAATTCACTTGGGAGGCGACCGACAAGGCGCTCGCGCTGCAAAGCGACGCCGGCCTGTAAAATGCTCAGCCTCGCGGCGAGGGGCGCTGCAGCGGTCGATCACGATCGTCAGGCTCGCCGCGAGGTTCATGGTAACGGCGCCCATTCATTGACCATGAATGGAGAAATCACCATGACCGACTACGTCGTCGCCGACCTGGGCCTCGCCGACTGGGGCCGCAAGGAAATCAAGATCGCCGAGACCGAAATGCCTGGCCTGATGGCGATCCGCGAGGAATACGCCGCCAGCCAGCCCTTGAAGGGCGCGCGTATCTCCGGCTCGCTGCACATGACGATCCAGACCGCGGTGCTGATCGAGACGCTCACCGCGCTGGGCGCCCAAGTGCGCTGGGCCTCGTGCAACATCTTCTCGACCCAGGACCATGCCGCCGCCGCGATCGCCAAGGACGGCATCGCGGTCTTCGCCAAGAAGGGCGAGACGCTGGAGGAATACTGGGCGTTTACCCACCGCATCTTCGAGTGGCCCGACGGCGGCT
>JACAEF010000156.1 GCA_013388985.1 Rhodocyclaceae bacterium | reverse complement strand
GGATCAAGGACCTCAAGCAACACACGCGCTACATCCGTAAACTCGTGCTCGCCTCGCCCTGCGTGCACGGCGCGCCGCCCGAAGGGTACCTGCCGGTCGATGACATCCCCGAACTCGCGAACGTCGAATACGTCGACCTACCTGCGCCACGCAACACACTGGACGGCCTTGGCAAGCTCCCAATTACACTGGCCCGCCTGTGGCGCGAGATCCGCAAGGCCGACATCGTGCACACCTCGATCGCCGGCTGGCCGATCCCGGAGGGGTGGATCACCACGCCGCTGGCGAAATTGCACAAACGGTTCACGACGATCGTGGTGGAATCCTCGTTTTGGCGCATGGCGCCGAGCGTCGAGGCCAACTGGAAGCAGCGCATCCGGGCCGTCATCACGGAATGGGGCAACCGCTACGTGGTGCGCAGTATGGACTTGCCGTTCTTCAACCAGACCCAGTACCGGTATGAGTTACTGGGTGAGGACCGCGACCGTGGCCACGTCGTGCATGCAACCTGGATCGATCCGCACGACTTGCTCACGCCCCGTGCGGCAGCGGACCTGTGGCGCGGCAAACGCACGCGCGATGGTGAGCCGCTGCGCCTGGTGTTCGCGGGTAGCCTGACCGCCGCAAAAGGCCTGCCGCTACTGCTGAAAGGCATCCTCAAGGCCGCCGAATTCGGCCTACCGGTGCAACTGGACATTTTCGGAAACGGCCCGTTCGTCGATGAGTGCGCACGCGTAGCGGCGATGCTCAAGGGCGAGGCCCGCATCCGGCTGCGGGGCACCGTGCCCTACGGCCCGGAGTTTTTCAAGCGGCTCCAGCAATACCATGCACTGATCTACCCCGTGGTCTCGAACGAGCAGCCGCGCATCATCTTCGATGCGTACGCCCAAGCACTACCCATACTCGCCAGTGCGTCCCCCGGTATGCGGGAATGCGTCAAGGACTTCCACACCGGACGGCTGTTTACCCCCAACGACCCGGACCAACTGTTCGAGACCATCGCATGGGCCCACGACAACCGTGACCGTTTGCAGACGATGGGCATGAACGCGCTGCGGTTTGCCGAAGGGCAGACCCACGAGGCCATGCACCGTCAGCGCTGGCAGCGCCTCGTCGAAAGACTCGACAGCCGCCTGCTCGAAAGCCCGGTCACCCCCGGATGATGGGCGATAGCCCATCCCTCAGGCCGGATTTTTCCGGCCAAGCGGCAGGTTGGGCTAGACTGACGGCGGTCTGAAACAACACCCAATCCGGAGATCACGAATGACCCTGCCGCTCGACGATCACGCCCTGCGCCAGCTGTTTCTCGAGGCCCGCACACATAATGCCTGGCAGGACAAGCCCGTGCCCGCGCCGCTGCTGCAGCGCTTGTACGACCTATTGAAGTGGGGGC
>JACAEF010000155.1 GCA_013388985.1 Rhodocyclaceae bacterium | reverse complement strand
TCGCCACGTCGCGGATCTCGTCCGGCCCCTGCACCGGCACGCGCTGACGGTAGTCCCCGGCGGCGACGGCGTGGGCAGCGTCACGAAGGCGCTGGAGATGGCGCACCAGCCCCCGGCTGGTCAGCCAGGCCAGTATAGCGGCGATCACCAGGCCGACCAGCCCGGCCTCGATCAGCGGGCCGAGCAGGGACGCGCCGAACGTGTTCAGCACCTCTCCCCACGACGACTGTGGGCGCGGCGCGGCCAGCAGCAGCACAACGCCGTTCCACGGCTGCGGCAGGGTTTGCCCCACGAACAGCCAGACATCGCCATCGCCCTGGGTAAAGCGACCCTGGAACAGCGGTTCCGCCGAACCGGATAGGGGCGCGGGCGGTAGCACGCCCTCACGCTGGAGGTCTACCGCCGCCCCGGCCTCGAAAACGCCCAGCGAGTCGTAGATGACCACGCCCTCCGGCCCGACCAGCAGGGCGCGCACCGTCTGGCGCGAAGCCAGTTCGTCCAGGACGCGGGCGATCAGCTCCGGGCGGTTGGGGGTGAGCAGCCTGCCGCCGAGCACGCCGTCGCTGGCCCGCTCGACCGTCCGCGCGATGGTGATCAGCCGCTGCACAATCGGCTCGACCGGCACGGGCCGGGCGCGCAGCAGCAGCACGATCAGCACGCCGATCACACCCAGCGTGATCAGCAGCACCGCCAAGTAGGAGGCCATCAGGCGCGCGCGCAACCGGTTCACGATCATGCCTCCAGGGTAGAGGGAAAATGTAAACGCTGTGTGATGGTCCAGAGGCATTATCTCCCGGAAAGAGGCTGTGATCCAGTTAATGGCTCAAAACATTTACATTTGTTATGCTCAAAAGTATACTAACGGTAGTTGTGCCTCCTCCTGCTCCCTGGAG
Organism: Rhodocyclaceae bacterium; assembly: GCA_013388985.1. GTDB lineage: Bacteria > Pseudomonadota > Gammaproteobacteria > Burkholderiales > Rhodocyclaceae > Sulfuricystis. The sequence goes on along the minus strand of JACAEF010000155.1, from coordinate 624 downwards.
GTGATCTCCAATGAGGCGTGATCATCTTGCCGCGACCCTTTTCGCCGCGGTTCTTTTGATCCTGATCAGCCTGGCGGTCGCGCTGGCCCAGGGGCCGGTTCCAACTTCGTTAACGCTCTATGCGGACGAAAACAGCTTTATCGTTTATGTGCCTGCCAGCAATGGGCCGGTGTCACTGCGCGGGTTGACTTTTGAGGTTGCGCTGGAAGGAGAGACGACGCCGTACTCATACCGCCTGGAGGACTATCCAGGCTTTAGCAACCTAAACTTCGACGCAATTCCCTCTCCTATTTGCTTTAGCCTGATAAGGAACGGTACTGCTCCGGTAAGACCGAATTCCTGTCGAGCTGATGAAGTGCATGATTATATCTTTTCGAGTGAAAGCCATATTTTCTGGTACGATTCACTTAATGGGATATATAGGACAATTGATGTGGTTGTAGGAGAAACGCCTATCTCAAGGTGTTCAATGGTAACACACGAATGTTCAACAGGCTACATCCCGCCGACTTCCTCTGCACCTACCCCTACGCCCGATCCCTGTGTCGCGCCGCCGTCTTCTGCAATGTACCCTGTCCCTGGCGCTCCTGCCGTCGAGATCGATGTTGCTCCTGTGAGCAACGC
>JACAEF010000153.1 GCA_013388985.1 Rhodocyclaceae bacterium | reverse complement strand
CATCGCCGCCTTGCAGGAGGTCTGGCGGGAGCTGGGTATGGCGGACCTCCGCATCGGCATCGGCATTCATGTGGGGCTTGCAGTGGTGGGCACCATCGGCTCCCTGAAAAAACTGGATTACACCGCCATCGGGGACAATACCAACGTGGCCTCCCGCATCGAAGGGTTGACTAAGGAATTTCATGAGACCATTCTGATGAGCGGGGCTGCCTATGACCGGGTCCGGGAGGGGGTGGCGGCCCGGCCCCTGGGGGAGGCCAGGATCAAAGGACACCGGCCTATCACCGTATATGCCGTGGACGGCCTTATACCCAGAACCTGACAGCCCCAGGAGCGGCAAAAATTCCATAAAAATTTTCTTTGAGTCTTAATAAAATTGTCTTATCATTGCTCTAAAGATGTGAAACCTTGGCTCATCCCTCAATAATGAAAAGATTTTCTGGAGGGAGGGGGGAAAAATGGGTTTCGGCCTCCTCACCGCTGGCGTCTTTTCAGGACAGAGCCCCCCCCTTTGCACCGAAAAGGACTGTCACCCCAACATGCGCAGCAGAATTATCCCTTATAATCCGTCAAGCCCTCATAATAACTAAAAAAACCAAAAACTTTCCGCCGCCTGGGCGGCAGGGGGAAAACATGAGCGCCGAGCAGCGAGTGATCACGGGGCTCAAGGTCTCGGAGGCGGAAGCCGCGGCGGTCTCTCCCGCGCAGATCGGCACATTGCTCCCTCAAGGTGAAGTTGAGGGTCAGATTTTTTGCACCTTGGTCCATTGCCCCTTCTGTGGCACAGTGGGGAGGTGCACTGCAGAAGTGCAGCCGGGCAGTTATTTCCGTTGTCTCCATTGCGGCGCCCTGTTCAGGACTTGAGGCTTTGGCTAGGGCCAAATAAAAATTTCCCTTCGGGAGGTGGCTTCGCGTCAAAGGACAGAGGAAAAGAATGAACGTGAAAGTCTGGGAGCAGCTGGAAGGAACCGCGCCCCACGAATTTGGGAAGATTCCACAAAAAAACGGGGATAGCCAGTCCGATAAGGGCGAGGAGGATTCCATGACCGAGGAAATCACCGTCAAAACCGGGACGAAAATCGAGCCGGCGGAAGAGAAGACCCTGGATCCCAGCAAGATGGGCGTCATGCTGGCAGGGCCGCCTCCCGAAGGGGAAGTGGAGGCTCAGGGATATTGGGGCTACACCCGTTGTCCCTGGTGCGGCCACGTGGGCAGATCCTATATCTCCACCACCAGATATCTTTATTACCGGTGCGGCTGGTGCGGCCGGCCTTTTAGAGCCTGATCTTTGAGGATGGATCTGGGGGAGGGAGGGGTCCATGACCCTTCTCTCCCCCACGGACCTTTAGTGACAAAAACGTGAAGGAAGCCAAGGAAGGTCAAGGCCAGGGGGAAGCCCCGCCGCCCCAGGCGATTCTCGAGGGCGAGTCCGGGGAAGAAACCGGCTTGGGCGAACCCGAGGCGGTACCCTACCGCAAGCTCTTCCGCTGGGGTTGGTATGTGGTGTCCGTGGCCCTGGGCTGGTTCCTGGTCAATACCCTCCTGACCCTTGTGCTGCAATTTCTGGGGCAGTATAACGTTCAGGTCCTGGCCACGGTGGTCTCGGGTTTAAGCCGGGTCCTGCCGGGAGGGGAAGCCGGGGCCGGGCGGGGCGGATCGGCCGGGGACGAGCCCCTGGGCGGCTCCGTCCGCTCCCCGCTTCCGGTTTGCCGCTCCCCCAAGAGCCGTCACGGCCCGCCCTCGGATCCCCGGCTGGCGCTGGGCACCTGCACCTTGTCCCCCTCCGAGATCCCGGCCTTGACCTGGACGAACTCCCCGGACTCCCTCCCCAGGGTCACCGGGCGCCGCGCGAACCCCTTGTCCGAGGGGACCATCACGAAGGCCTTGCCGCCCTCGTACTTGACGGCCCGCACGGGGATCACCAGGGCGCCCTTCTGGGAGTCCAGCGTGATCGTGACCGACGCCGTCATCTGGGGCCGAAGCATCCCCTCGAACGGGTCCGTGATCTTGAGGATGACGTCGTAGTTCACCACGTTGTCCTGGATGACGGCCT
>JACAEF010000099.1 GCA_013388985.1 Rhodocyclaceae bacterium | reverse complement strand
GATCGAGAGCTGGCTGCCCGGCTCGGCGCGCAGGCCCGGCAGGCGATGGCGGATCGCTTCGACTGGGCTGTCCTGGCGGGACAGATCGAGGCTGTGTACGAGACCCTCCTGCATTCTCAAAAAGGGGGATCCTTGCCATGAAAAGCAAGACCCTTGCTGCGTCCCTGGCGTTTCTTCTGCTTCTTGCGGTCGCCTTGGTGGCGGGCCTCATGGCTTTCCACATGATTCGCACCGATCCGAAAAAAGCCCGGCGCGCCCACGAGCCCCTGCCCGTGACCTTGGCCCGAGCCCGGATTTCGCCCATCCAGGCCGTGATCGGCGCGCCCGGGGAGACCGAGACGTCCGAAAAGGTCGTGCTGACCGCCCGGATCTCTCAGCCGGTGGTTTCGGTCAAAGTTCACGTCGGAGATCGGGTGACCCGAGGCCAGGAACTCATCGAGCTTGAATCGCGCGTCCTTCAGGCTTCCTTCAGCGAGGCCGAGGAGCGTCACGCCAAAGCAGCAAGCGACTTGGAGCAAGCAGAGCGGAACTATGCTAGGCTCTCGAGGCTCTATGAACAAAAGCTTATTGCTCGAGTCGAGTGGGAGGACGCGGCCCAGCGGGTTCGGAACGCCCAATGGGAACTCAAGAGCGCGGTAGGTCAGTTGGAGAAAGCGAGGCAAGAGCTCCAATATACGAAAATCACCAGTCCGGTCACGGGCGTCGTTCTGGAGAGATCCGTCAATGTCGGAGAGATCCCCAAGGTTGACGCACCCCTTTTGACCTTGGGGGTCATCGATACGGTCTTTTTTAAGGCCCGTGTGCCCGAGAAAGAGATCACCCAGGTCCGGCTTGGTCAGCCTGCCACGGTCCTCCTGGATTCCTTCCCGGACAAGAGCTTCTCCGGCGAGATCGCGAAAATTGATCCCACGAGCGACGTCAACACCCGCACGTTCAGCGTATACGTCCGGCTTCCGAACGAAGGGTTGAAACTGACCCCGGGCTTGACGGGCCTTTGCAGGATCGAGAATTCGAAAACCGCCCTGGCCGTCCCCAGCGTGTGCATCGTGCAATCCACGGGGGATTTGTCCACTGTATTTGCTCTGGGCGCCGACTCGGTCGTCCGCATCCGGAGCATCAAGACCGGGATCTCGGGTGGGGGGCTTACGGAGGTGCTCGAAGGGCTCCAGGAAGGGGATCCCGTCGTCGCGGCTGGTATCGCCTTCCTGAAAGATGGAGATACGGTCCGCGTCATGGAGGAAGAGCAATGAAACGATCCGTTTTGGCTTGCGGCATTTCCTGGCTGGCCCTGGCCCTTTTCGCGGTTGGGGCTTCTGCCGAGGAACTCTGGACTCTGCAGAAATGCATCGAATACGCCCTGGAGCACAACCCGGACATTCTGGCGGCGAAAGCGCGGGTGGATGCGTCGGCCGAGGACGTCGACGCCCAAAGGCGATCGTTTCGACCCAGGCTCGACCTCGAGACCACGACGGGCTATTACGACGGCGTTCCGGTTTCGCCCTTCTCCGTCATCCGAGGCGTGACCGAAGAGGGGCTTCGAACCCGGCACGTATCCGGCGGATATCTGTATGCAGCCCCCACGATTCGAGTTCCCCTTCTCCAAGAAGGAGCGTGGTTCGGCCTGAATCCTCCCACTGTGCAAGTGGCGGCCCAACAGCTTTCGGTCGACCGCAACACCCTCGAGGTGAACAAAGATCAGACGATTCTCAACGTGAGCACGGCCTTCTGGAACGTTCTCAAGAACCGACAAGACATTCGAGCCGCCGAAGAGCATATGAAATCGCTCCGCCTGGATTACGAGATCGCTGCCTCGAAGTTCAAAGAAGATCTGGTTTCCAAGAACGATCTGCTGATGGCCGAGGTCAGGCTCGCAACCGGGCAGAAAGACCTCACGGTTTACAGCAACCTCGCAACCACTCTGATGGCCGAACTCCGTTTCCAACTCGGCTTGGAGCCGACGGCCCCGCTTGCCTTGGCGGATGAGAGTTGGACCCAGCCCCCTCTAGCCCCTCTGGAGGACCTCCTGGCACAGGCCACGTCGAATCGCCCGGAGATCAAGGCCCAGCAGGCTCGGGTGGCTCTGGCCGAGCAGGAGCGACGCAGGGGCGCCACCCAACGGTATCCCGTGCTCTCGGTCACTTCCAGTTACGGCGTTGCTTACGACTTCGAGTCGGAAAGCAACGAACTGTGGTCCACCGCTCTCGAATGCACGGTGCCTTTGTTCGATTTCGGAGCCACTTCCAGTCAGCTCCGGGTCCTGTCGGCCCGAGTCGCTGAAGCCGAGAAGACCCTCCAGTCCCTCAAGAATGCCATTGCCCGGGAGGTTCTCACGGCCTACACGGCGATTCAGAACCAGGCGACCGAAATCGCCCTCCAGGAGAAAATCGTGGATCAATCCGTCGAGAATGCGCAGGTGATACGGGGCCGGTTTCAGCAGAATCTCCTTCCCCTGTCGGCGCTGCTGGAGGCGGAGTACGGGGTCTATGAAAACCAGAAGCGCCTCGCCCAGGCAAAATACGACCTCTGGGCCCGCCACCTGGAGCTGGCCAGGGCCGTTGGCGCTCTGCCTTTCAAGAAATGAAGCCTGTCCATCGCGTCTTCAAGAACATCAGCGCCATGCTGGTGGCCGAGGCTCTCGGCTTTCCGCTGAATTTCGTCTTGACGCTCCTGCTCGCGAGGTACCTGGGGGTCGAGGGGTTCGGGAACTACTCGTTCGTGATGGCTTTTGTTCTTGTGTTTCAGTTGATCGCGGATGCAGGCCTGAGCAATATTCTCATTCGGGAAATCGCCGTCAACCGGGAGCAG
>JACAEF010000006.1 GCA_013388985.1 Rhodocyclaceae bacterium | reverse complement strand
AACATGGCACAAGAAACCTGGGACCGCATTCGGGCCAATCCGAAGTTCCAAGCGTTCGTGAAAAAACGCAACACCTATTCGATCATCATGACCGCGCTCGGCGCCCTCGCCTATTACGGTTTCATCCTGCTGGTCGCTTACGACAAGGAGTTTCTCGCCACGCGACTCGGCGCAGGCGTGACGACCATCGGCATCCCGCTGGGCGTCGGCGTCATCGTGTTCACCATCATCCTGACCTGGATCTACGTCGGTCGCGCCAATAGCGAGTTCGACGCTGAGAGCGAGGCCATCGTCAAGGAGGCGACACGATGAGCCCACTGCAACGTATCGTTTTCGCCGTCGCCGCCTTTGCCGTGGCGGCGGGCGCTTATCCGGCCGGCGCCGATCTCGGCGCGACTCAGAAGCAGGCCACCAACTGGACGGCCATCACCATGTTCGCGGTGTTCGTCGCCGCCACGCTCTGGATCACCAAGTGGGCTGCCACCCGAACCAAGACCGCTGCCGATTTCTACACCGCCGGCGGCGGCATCACCGGCTTCCAGAACGGCCTGGCGATCGCCGGTGACTACATGTCGGCGGCCTCGTTCCTCGGCATCTCGGGTTTGGTGTTCGCCAATGGTTTCGACGGCCTGATCTTCTCGATCGGCTGGCTGGTCGGCTGGCCGATCATCACCTTCCTGATGGCGGAGCGGCTGCGCAATCTCGGCAAGTTTACCTTCGCCGATGTCGCTTCCTACCGCTTCGCCCAGACGCCGATGCGCACCTTCGCGGCGATCTCGACGCTGGTCGTCGTGGCTTTTTACATGATCGCGCAGATGGTCGGCGCCGGCCAGCTGATCAAGATCCTCTTCGGTCTCGAATACATCTACGCCGAGATTCTCGTCGGCGCGATCATGCTCGCCTATGTGCTGTTCGGCGGCATGACGGCGACGACCTGGGTGCAGATCATCAAGGCCTGCATGCTGCTCGGCGGCGCGACCTTCATGGCGCTGGCGGTGCTCTGGCAGTTCGGCTTCTCGCCCGAGGCGCTCTTTGCCAAGGCGACCGAGGTGCATGCCAAGAAGGACGCCATCATGGGCCCCGGGGGCCTCATCAAGGATCCGATCTCGGCGATCTCGGTCGGCATGGCGCTGATGTTCGGCACGGCGGGCCTGCCGCACATCCTGATGCGCTTCTTCACCGTGCCGAACGCCAAGGAGGCGCGCAAATCCGTGGCCTGGGCGACGACCTGGATCGGCTACTTTTACATCCTGACCTTCATCATCGGCTTCGGCGCGATCGTGATGCTGATCCAGGACCCGGCCACCTACTTCGTCGACGGCGACATCGCCAAGGGCTTGAAGGGCGGCGGCAACATGGCGGCGGTGCATCTGGCCAACGCCGTGGGTGGCAACATGTTCCTCGGCTTCATCTCGGCGGTGGCCTTCGCGACGATCCTCGCGGTCGTGGCGGGCCTCACCCTCTCCGGTGCCTCGGCGGTCTCGCATGACCTTTATGCCTCGGTCTGGCGTCATGGCAAGGTTGATTCCGCCACCGAGCTGCGCTGGTCCAAGGGCGCCACGCTGGTGCTGGGCATCGTCGCCGTGGCGCTGGGCATCGCCTTCGAGAAGGAGAACGTCGCTTACATGGTGATGCTGGCTTTCACGATCGCCTGCTCGGGCAACTTCCCGGTGCTGTTCATGTCGGTGCTGTGGAAGGATTGCACGACCCGCGGCGCCGTCGTCGGCGGTGCCGTCGGCCTCATTTCCGCGACGGTGCTGACGATCGGCTCGGCGAGCGTCTGGGAAGCAGTGCTCCACAATCCCCCCGGTTCAGCCTGGTTCCCCTACAACTCGGCCGCGCTCTTCTCGATGACCGCCGCCTTCTTCACGATCTGGCTGGTCTCGAAGCTCGACAACAGCGAGCAGGCCAAGCGGGAACGCGCCCTCTATGCGGATCAGCAGATCCGCTCAGAGACCGGCGTCGGCGCCGCCGCCGCCTCGGCGCATTAAACTGCTTACGTTCCCGCCGCGTCGAAAGTCGGCGCTGGCGGGACGGCACGATGAAGGCCGGATCCGCGGATCCGGCCTTTTTTCATCCTCAGAAGCATTGCAGCATGTGCGCCTCGCAATAGGTGCGCTTCAACCAGGCCAGGCCGATCCAGCACCAGAACAACACGAAGAAGGCGACGAAGGGCAGGTGCTTGTCGATGATCTGCGGTGGCGCGATGAAGCGCACGAGTTTGATCACCGGCTGCGTGACGATGAGGAAAAACTTGTAGATGATATTGCCATGCCGCCGGCTGCCGGCCAGCAGGGCCAGCACGCCCTGGCCGACGAGAAACAGCAGCGCCACTTCGACGAGCGCGCGCAAGATGCCGATGACGAGAAGCTCCGGATGAGTCATGGTATGTTCGAATTTTCCAGGTCAAGGTGCAAAACGATGAATTTCGATCACTGGCGCCATTATGCCCGCGGTTGGGTGTTTCATTTCCTCGGTCGTCACGACGCCGCCTACGAAGCCTTCGTCGCGGCCTTCCGCTTGGACCCGCGCGACATCCAGGCGGCGCGCCATCTGGCCGCCATCGCCGCCAGCCGGCAGCGCTGGGAGGTCGCCGCCGACTGGTTCGAGAAGGTCCTCGCATTGCAGGCCGACGATGCCGACAGCTGGTTCAACCTCGGCTTCGTGCGCGAGCGCGGCGGCCAGACCGAGGCCGCCATCGCCGCCTTCAAGGAAGCGGTGCGCCTCAAGCCGGCGCAGGACCGCGCCTGGTATGGCATGGGTCTCGCATACGCCCGCCTCGGCCGGCATGACGAGGCGGCGGCGGCTTTTCAGGAAGCCGTCAAGCTCCAGCCGATGAACGGCGAAGCCTATTACCAGTGGGGCATGGCGCTGCACCATGCGCGCCGCCCCGACGAGGTGAAGGCCGTGGTCGAGAAACTCGTCGATTTCGAGCCCAAGCGCGCGAAAAAACTCGTGCAGGACGCCGAGCGCGCCGACCTCATGCCGCTGATTCCCGACCTGCCGTTCTAGGCGCGCGAATCTCGACCCGCAGGCCGCCCAATTCCGGCGCCGTGTCGAGGCGGACCGTGGCGCCTTGCCGGCGCGCCAGCGCCGCGACGATCGCCAGGCCGAGCCCGCAGCCTTCATCGTTGGCCGTTT
>JACAEF010000078.1 GCA_013388985.1 Rhodocyclaceae bacterium | reverse complement strand
GCGCGGCGCCCCGACGCTGCCGGCCGGAATGCGCTGCGAGACCGGCAGCACGACGCCCGCCCGCGGCACGTCGGCGCAGCGCACGGCGTAGCCGTCCATCGCGCTGTTGTCGAGCGGCGGCACCGTGACGCCGGAGACCAGCGCTTCGGCGAGAAAGCGGCCGCGCACGGCGGCCAGCGGCAGCCGGCGGGTTTCCGCGACGGGCGTGGCGGCTGCCAGCAGATGGTCGAGGGCTTCTTCGTAACTCAGCATGGTCGGTCGAGATAATCGAGGATGAAGCGGGCGATCGCGTCGGGGTCGTTCAGATCCAGCACCGGCAGCGGACAGTCGATCCGCGCGTCCGTCGCCACCGCGACGATGCTCGGGTTTTCCGGCCACAGTGGTGGCCGGCCGTGGGCGGGGCGATGCACTTCGAGCTTCGAGATCGGCGTCTGCTTGAAGCCTTCGACCAGCACCAGATCGCAGGGCGAGAGGATCTCGAGCTGCTCCTGCAGCGAGGGTTCCGGCGCGCTGCGCAGCTCGTGCATCAGCACCCAGCGCCGGTCGCAGGTCAGCAGCACTTCGCTGGCGCCGGCCTGGCGGTGCCGCCAGGAATCCTTGCCTGGCTGGTCGACGTCGAAATCGTGGTGCGTGTGCTTGATCAGCGAGACCTTGAGACCGCGCGCGGTGAAGCGCGGGATCAGCTTTTCGATCAGCGTCGTCTTGCCGGAACCGGAATAGCCGGCGAGGCCAAAGACCTTCATGGCGTCTCGATCACCTTCGCGAATCCGCCGCCCGGGGTGCGGAAATTCGTCGTCTGGCCCTGATACAGCCGGGCGGCGACCAGTTGCACTGCGCCACGATAGACGTAGTTGCGGATGTCCGCCTTGAGCTCGGTCATCCGGCCCTCGACCTCGACATTGACGGTCGAGGGCGGCACCAGCGCCTGGGCGACGTAATCGTCGGCGAGGATCTCGGCGAAGACCCGCTTCGTGACCTTGTCGCCGCGATAGGCGCCGCGCGAGCCGAAGCCGGCGGCCGGCTTGAAGAACAGCCCCCGGCGGCGGTTCCAGAGGTCTTCGGCATGGGCCAGCGAGACGGCTTCGGTGCGCGGGATGCCGGCGAGCAGGATACGCCGTGTCTCGGCCGGCACGCCCCACTCCGCCAGTTGCACCGGGTCGGTGAGCGCGACGAGGTTTTTCTTGTCGGCATACAGGGCATGGATCTGCGGGTTCGGCGTCACTACGGTCTCCTCGTGCAGCCAGGCGAGCCGCAGCGCGACCGACTCGGGCTGGTCGAGCGTGAAATCGGTCAGCCGGTTATAGACCAGGTCGATGCGCGTCTGCGTAACGCCGTCGGCGTGCCACAGGCCGCCGTGGCAGATCATCAGCTCGTCGGGGGCGCAGATCGCCGCATGGATGCCGTTGGCTTCGAACAGCTGGCGGAAGCCGACGAGCTCGGGGTAGAGATACTGCTGCTCGGGAGTTTCATCGACGATGGCGACCGTGCGCAGCTCGCGCGCGCCGCATTCGCTGCGGAACATCGCCAGATAGGCGTCGAGCACGTCGTCGCGCTCGGCCTGCAGCGCCGCGAGCAGGCCCCCGCCGGCGTTGGTGTTGATTTCGATCAGCTTGGGGCCCTCGGGCGTCAGATGGAAGTCGTAGCCCATGAAGACGCCACAGGCAGCCGGTGCCGTGCCGTCAGCGCCGAGTTTCAGCGCGACGACCTCCTCCACCGCGGCGATCACTTCCCGCATGCGGGCATGATCGGCGGCCTCGACGGGAACGATGGCAGGGGAAAACAGGTGCGGGCGCGCCGCCAGCAGGTCGGCAGGAAGGTCGGAGAGTCGCATGGCGTGAAGTGTATTCCGAATCAGTCGGGCGTCGCCAGTTTGAGGCCGACGATGCCGGCGACGATCAGCGCCAGGCTGACCAGCCGGCCAACGGTCGCCGGCTCGGCGAACAGCGCGATGCCGAGGATCGCCGTGCCGACCGCGCCGACGCCGACCCAGACGGCATAGGCGGTGCCTACCGGCAGGGACTTCATCGCCACGCCCAGCAGCACGACGCTGGCGACCATCGCGGCGAGCGTCAGCAGCGACGGGAGGGGGCGCGTGAAGCCCTCGGTGTATTTGAGGCCGATCGCCCAGGCGACTTCGAACAGCCCGGCCAGCACGAGAATCGCCCACGCCATGTCAATGTCCTCCGTCGGCGAAAAATGCCTCGACCTCGGCGAGCTCGCGCGTCCTGCGCATCGGCGGCAGGCTCTGCCAGATGCGCCGGCCATAGGGCTTGTCGACCAGCCGTGGGTCGCAGACCATCAGCACGCCACGATCGGTTTCCGCGCGGATCAGCCGGCCAGCGCCCTGCTTCATGCTGATCACCGCGCGCGGCAGCTGTACTTCGAAAAAGGCGTTGCGTCCCTGACGCTTCAGCGTGTCGATGCGCGCCGCGAGCACCGGATCGTCGGGCGGCGCGAACGGCAGCTTGTCGATGACGACCAGCGAGAGCGCCGAGCCCGGCACATCGACGCCCTCCCAGAAGCTCTGGCTCGCCACCAGCACCGCGTTGCCGAGGCGCCGGAAGCGCTCGAGCAGCTCCGGCTTCGGGCGCTGGCCCTGTAGCAGCAGCGGCATGTCGAGCCGCGCGGCCTCGATGCGCGCCTCCAGCAGCTCATGGATGCGCCGCATCGCGCGCAGGGAGGTGCACAGCACGAAGGCGCGGCCGCCGGCAGCCCGGATCGCCGGCCAGCCGGCTTCGACCACCGCCTCGGCATAGTCGGGGTGATTCGGGTCCGGCATGCCGGTCGGGCAGTAGAGCAAGGCGTGGTTCGGGTAGTCGAACGGGCTGTCCCAGCGCCCCGTGTCCGCCTCCGCCAGCCCGAGCGCATTGCGGTAATGCGAGAAATCCTCGCCGACGGCGAGCGTCGCCGAAGTGAAGATCCAGGCGCGCGGATGGCCTTCGAGCTGCTTGCGGAAGATCGGCGCGACGGTGAGCGGCGTGAGATTGAAGGTGACGCCGAAGGCCGTCACCTCCACCCAGCGCACCGCTTGGGCTTCCGCCTGACTTTCATCGTCTTGCGGTGCCGTCCCGTCAGCGCCGACTTTCTGCCAGTGCCGCAGCAACAGGAGCAGCTCGCTTGAGCGGCGCAGGCAGTTCGCCAGTCCTTCGGAGCGTCCAGCCTGGCTTTCGAGATGCTTGCCCAGTTCTTCGAGCCTCTGCTGCAGATGTGCCAGCGCCTCGATCGCCTGCGGGTGTTGCAGCCATTGCGCAATGGCGAGACGGCCTTCGTGCCTGAAGGTCAGGCGCAGATCCTTGGCCGCCTTTTCCAGCGCCTTCACGGCTTCCTGCAAGGGAGCGTAATCCTTCGCGGCAGCGATGCCTTCGAGCTTCGCGTCGCGTGCGAGATCGAGGATCTGCCCGGTGCCGACGCTCTCGCCGAAGAAAAGTCCCGCCACATCGGGCAACTGGTGCGCCTCGTCGAAGATCACCGTGTTGCAGGCCGGCAAGAGCTCGCCCATGCCGTCGTCCTTGAGCATGACATCGGCGAAGAACAGGTGGTGATTGACGACGACGACGTCGGCCAGCAATGCCTCGCGCCGCGCGGCCAGGACGAAGCATTCCTTGACGTAGGCGCACTCCTGGCCGAGGCAGTTCTCGCGCGTCGAGGTGGCGAGCGGCCAGGCGCCGGAATCTTCCGGCACGTCGGTGCATTCGGCCCGATCGCCGCTCGCCGTGACCTTCGCGAAGCGCGCGATCGCGTGCAGGTGCTGCACCTCGGCGCGCGAGGCAAGTCTGCCGGCGGAGAGCGCGCGTTCGAGGTGATAAGGACAAACGTAGTTGGCGCGGCCCTTCAATAGCGCGATCGTCGCCGGCACGCCGAGCGCATCGCGCACGGTCGGCAGGTCGCGGTTGAAGAGCTGATCCTGCAATGTCTTGGTGCCGGTGGAGATGATCACCTTGCCGCCCGAGAGCAGCGCCGGGACGAGATAGGCGAAGGTCTTGCCGGTGCCGGTGCCGGCCTCGGCGATGAGCTGGCGGTTGGCGCTGATCGCCGCGCGCACGGCATGCGCCATGGCGAGTTGCTGGCTGCGCGGGCGGTAGCCGCCGACGGCCCGGGCCAGCGGGCCATCGGCGGCGAAGATGCGGTCGAGATCGGATCGAGCAGGCATGGCGGCGCGGCATGGTAGCACGCATGCCGTTTCGCCAGCGCCGAGTTTTTGCGCAACAATAAGGGACATTCACACCACGACAGGGGGACTGACATGAAGCTCGAAACTCTCGCCGTGCATGGCGGCTACAGCCCGGACCCGACCACCAAGGCGGTCGCGGTGCCAATCTATCAGACCACGTCCTACGCCTTCGACGACACGCAGCACGGCGCCGACCTGTTCGATCTCAAGGTGCAAGGCAACATCTACACGCGCATCATGAACCCGACCACCGACGTGCTGGAAAAGCGCATGGCGGCGCTGGAAGGCGGCGTCGGCGCGCTCGGGCTGGCTTCCGGCCAGGCGGCGATCACCTACGCGATCCAGACCATCGCCGAGGCCGGCGACAACATCGTTTCGGTCGGCACCCTCTACGGTGGCACCTACAACCTGTTCGCCCACACCCTGCCGCAATACGGCATCGAAGTGCGCTTCGCCGACTACCGCGACCCGGCGAGCTTCAAGCCGCTGATCGACGCGCAGACCAAGGCGATCTACTGCGAATCGATCGGCAATCCGCTCGGCAACGTCATCGACATCGCCGCACTGGCCGAGGTAGCCCATGCCGCCGGCGTGCCGCTGATCGTTGACAACACCGTGCCGACGCCTTATCTCTGCCGACCCTTCGAGCATGGCGCCGACATCGTCGTGCATTCGCTGACCAAATATCTCGGCGGCCACGGCAACAGCATCGGCGGAGCGATCGTCGATTCCGGCAAGTTCCCCTGGGCCGAGCACAAGGAACGCTTCAAGCGCCTGAACACGCCGGACGTCTCCTACCACGGCGTCGTCTATACCGAAGCGCTGGGCGCCGCCGCCTACATCGGCCGCGCCCGCGTCGTGCCCCTGCGCAACATGGGCGCGGCGATCTCGCCCTTCAACAGCTTCCTGATCCTGCAAGGGATCGAGACGCTCGCCGTGCGCATGGACCGCATCTGCGACAACACGCTCGCCGTCGCGCAATACCTCAAGAGCCACCCGAAGGTGGGCTGGGTCAATTACGCCGGCCTGCCGGACCATCCCGAGCACGCGCTGGCGCAGAAATACATGGGCGGCCGCGCCTCGGGCATCCTCACCTTCGGCGTGAAAGGCGGCGCCGCCGCCGGCGCGCGCTTCCAGGATGCGTTGAAGCTCATCACCCGGCTCGTCAATATCGGCGATGCGAAATCGTTGGCCTGCCATCCGGCCAGCACGACGCACCGTCAGCTCTCACCCGAGGAACTCAAGAAAGCCGGCGTGTCGGAAGACATGGTGCGGCTGTCGATCGGCATCGAACACATCGACGACCTCAAAGCCGATCTGGAGCAGGCCTTGGCGGCGGCCTGATTGCCGTGTCGCCAGCGCCGACTTTGCGCGGGAGGAAAAGAAAACGCCCCGATGGCCGGGGCGTTTTCTGGGTATCTGGTAGGCGGTATTGGAATCGAACCAACGACCTCCACGATGTCAACGTGGCGCTCTAACCAGCTGAGCTAACCGCCTGAACGAGCCGCGCATTCTAGACGAATCGCGCCCGCCGTGCAATGCGGACAACAAGTTTTTTTGCTACCCTCGTCCGATGGAAAGCGAGTCCTCCTCCATTTGCTGCCGCTGCGGCGCCTGCTGCGTCACTTTCCGCATCACCCTCCCCCGCGCCGATCTCGCCAGCCGGGCCGGCGGCTGGGTGCCCGATGCGCTCACCGAGCCCTACACCCCGACGACGGCCTGCATGCGCGAACACCCCGACATGCCGGGGCGCTGTATCGCTTTGGCTGGCAGCGTCGGGGAAAGCGTGCGTTGCACGATCTACGAGCAGCGCCCCGCGGCCTGCCGCGATTTCGCCCCCCTGTCGGCGTTCGGCATCGGCGACGAAGCCTGTGACGAAGCGCGCCGCCGCCACGGTCTGCCGCCGCTCGGCGGGCTATAATCCGCCCCGCATCGGAAGCGTGGCAGAGTGGTTGAATGCACCGGTCTTGGCGCCAGCCCGCATCCAGCGGGCGCGCCGGTGCAGGCTAACATGCGCCGCGAGCATGTTAAGCTCGCCGCAAGGCGAGCGGCCGGAACCAAAACCGGCCCTGTTGGAATTTGGGGAAGCGTGGCAGAGTGGTTGAATGCACCGGTCTTGAAAACCGGCAACGTCGCAAGGCGTTCGTGAGTTCGAATCTCACCGCTTCCGCCAAGGAGGGCATCATGAGTCACAAGCATCTGCATCTGCTGCGCAGCTTGTTCCAGGACCCGCCGAGCGCGAACATCCACTGGCGCGAGATCGAATCCCTGCTCCATCATCTGGGCGCGGAAATCGAGCCGGTGCATGGCGCACGTTTTCGCGTCGTCTTGAACCGCCACGAGTATTTCCTCCATCACCCGCATCAGGGCAGCGTCTTCGGCCGTCAGGACATCAAGCATCTGCGCGAGTTCCTCGCGCACGCGGGCATCAGCCCGTCATCCTACGAAGCCCGTCGCGAAACGGGCGAATAGGAGTCCTCAACCGCTACTGCGCTGCGGCACGCAGTGGATCGCGCAGGCGGGAAAAATCCGCCGGCGCGACGTATTGGAGCACTTCCTTGCCCTTGGCATCGAGCTGGACGTCCAGCCCCTTTTCAGGATAGAGCCAGTGCGTGATCCGTTCGTCGATACGGATTTTTTCGCCGGGAGTGCCGAAGCGCTGCTCGACGATGTCCTCGGTCAGGTTCGCCGAAGGGATGAAAGTGATGCCGGCGATCCGCGCCTGGCGTAATTCCTGCAGATCGGCCTCGGCCAGAGTGATGCGCCGCGCGGCGTTTTCCGTCACTTCCGCCTTGACGGCGCGCTGGAGCATCGCTTCGCGCTGCGGTTGCGTGGTTTCCAGCGTCAGGATCATCTTCCCGGTAATGGGGCCGGCTTGTGCGCTGTCGTAATAGGCTTCGACCGAGCCGGATTCCCCCTGCGCGGCGATCAGCGCTATCTTGGCATCGTCGCCAAACCTGCGGTAGGCATCCGCCAGCGTGCTCTCCCCGAGCGTCAGGCCGAATGCCCGCGATGCGCCGTTGGGCAGCCTTTCGATCCGCCATGGCAACAGGCCCTCGTCGTACGGCGCCCGCTCCGCCCCGTCGCCGAGCAGGAACAACAGGGGTACGGCCAAGAGGACGATGACGATGGCGACGAACAGCGCGATCGATTTGATCAACCGCATGATCGAGCAGCCGAACCGGCCCCTTCAGAACCGATCACAGCGAGCGCAGCAGCGCATAGGTGCACAGCGAGACCAGCGCGTCCGGGAAGATGCCGAACAGCGCGATGGCGGCGCCATTCACCGCCAGCAGGAAGCGCATGTCGAGGCCGGCTTCGAGTGGCGCGACATCCGCCGGAGGATCGAAATACATGTATTTGACGACGCGCAGGTAATAGAAGGCGCCGATCAGCGAGAAGAGCACCGCGAAGATCGCCACCCACAGATAGCCGGCATCGATGACGGCGAGCAGGACCGAGAACTTCGCGAAGAAGCCGACGAAGAACGGCACGCCGGCCATCGAGAACATCACCGCCAGCATCACGGCGGCGAACAGCGGGCTGCGCTGGTTGAGCCCTTTGAAATCGTCGAGGTGTTCGGCTTCGTAACCGGCGCGCGAGAGCAGCAGCACGCTGCCGAAGGCACCCAGCGACATGAGGACGTAAGCCACCACGTAATACATCGCCGAACTGTACGCGTTCAAGGCAAAGTGCTTGTCCGGGCCGACCACGCCGCTGGTGAGGGCCAGCAGCAGGAAACCCATGTGCGAAATCGCCGAATAGGCGAGCATGCGCTTGATGTTGGTCTGGGCGATCGCGACCAGATTGCCGAGCGCGATCGACAGCACGGCGAGCAACATCAGCATGCTCTGCCAGTGCTCGGCGAGCTCCAACAGGCCATACACCAGCATGCGCATCGCCATCGCGAAGGCAGCCAGTTTCGGCGCCGAGCCGATCAGCAGCGTGATCGGCGTGGGCGCGCCCTGATAGACATCGGGCACCCACATGTGGAACGGCACGGCGCCGAGCTTGAAGGCTAGCCCGGCAACGACGAACACCAGACCGAAGACCAGCACGGTCTTGTTGGCCACGCCCAGATGCAGCGCCTGGGCGACGCCGCCGATCTCCAGCGTGCCCGTCGCACCATACACCATCGACATGCCGTAGAGCAGCAGGCCGGAAGCGAGGGCGCCGAGGACGAAATACTTCATCGCCGCCTCGGTGGCGCGCGGCGAATCGCGATCGATGGCGACGAGCGCATACAGCGACAGGGAAAGCAGTTCGAGGCCGAGATAGATGGTCAGGAAGCTCGCCGCAGTGATCATCACCATCATGCCCAGCGTCGCGAACAGCACCAGCGCGTAGTATTCACCTTTGTCGAGGCTGCGCGCCCGCAGATAGTCGCGGCTGTAGATGATCACCACGATCACCGCCAGGTAGAGCAGGATTTTCAGGAAATCGCCGAACAGGTCATCGACGAACATGTTGCTGAACGTCAGCACTACTTGACCATCCATGGTGTGATAGGTGATCAGCAGGCAGCCGATGAGCGTGATCACGGTGAGCGCGGCGGTGATCCAGCGTTGTGCGTGACCGAGCAAGGCATCGACCAGCAGGATGACGCAGGCCATCGCTGCGAGGAAAAGCTCCGCTGCGGCCGGATAGAGGTCGGGCGTGATGAAATTGTTGAGCATCGTTTATCTCGTCGCCGCCATGTTGATCAGAGTTTGCTCACAGCGACGTGCTTGAGCAGGTTGTCCACCGATGCATGCATCACCTCGGTGAATGGGAAGGGATAGACCCCCATCGCCAACACGCAAATCGCCAGCGCCGCCAGAAACAGAATCTCGCGCGCGTTGATGTCGGACAGCTCGGCGACATGCGCGTTGCCCACCGGTCCGAAGATCACGCGCTTGTACATCCACAGCGTGTAAGCCGCGCCGAGCACCAGCGTCGTCGCGGCGGCGAAGCCGATCCAGAAGTGATACTTGATCGCGCCGAGCGCGACCATGAACTCGCCGACGAAGCCGGAGGTCGCCGGCAGGCCGGCATTCGCCATCGCGAACAGCATGAAGAAGCCGGCGAATTTCGGCATGCGGTGCACCACGCCGCCATAATCCGCGATCAGACGCGAATGCATGCGGTCGTACATCACCCCGACGCACAGGAACATCGCGGCGGAGACGAAACCGTGGGAAATCATCTGCACCAGCGCGCCCTCCACCCCCAGCTGATTGAAGATGAAGAAGCCCAGGGTGACGAAGCCCATGTGCGAGATCGACGAATAGGCGATCAGCTTTTTCATGTCCGCCTGCACCAGCGCGACGAAGCCGATGTAGATGACGGCGATCAGCGACAGCGCGATGATCAGCGGCGCGAAATAGTGGCTCGCATCCGGCGTGATCGGCAGCGAGAAACGCAGGAAGCCGTAGGCGCCGAGCTTGAGCATGATCGCCGCCAGCACCACCGAGCCGCCCGTCGGCGCCTCGACGTGGGCATCGGGCAACCAGGTGTGTACCGGCCACATCGGCACCTTCACGGCAAAGGCGGCCAGGAAGGCGAGGAACAGCAGCAGCTGCGGCGTCATGCCGATCTTGAGCTGATGCCAGTCGAGCAGGTTGAAGCTGCCGCCGGAGGCGAGGAACAGGTAGATCAGCGCGATCAGCATCAAAAGTGAGCCGAGCAGCGTATAGAGGAAGAACTTGAAGGCCGCATAGACGCGGTTCGGCCCGCCCCAGATGCCGATGATGATGTACATCGGGATCAGCGAGGCCTCGAAGAACACATAGAACAGCATCGCGTCCAGCGCGCAGAAGATACCGTTCATCACGCCGGACATGATCAGGAAGGCGCCCATGTATTGCGCTACCTTGTCCTTGATCACTTCCCAGCCGGCGATGACGACGAGAATGGTAATGAAGCTGTTGAGCAAAATGAACAGCACGGAAATGCCGTCGACACCGAGGAAGTATTCGATGTTGAAGCGCGGCATCCAGGGCCGCTGTTCGACGAACTGCATCCCGGCCTGAGTGACGTCGAAGCCGACATACAACGGGATGGTCACGGCAAAGCCGGCGATGGCGGTGAGCAGCGCTGCCCAGCGGGCGAGATTGCGGGAATTGCCGGCGGCGAACACCACGAAGGCGCCGAGGATCGGCACCCAGATGGCGTAACTCAGCAGATGTGAACTCATCGGTTCGGTTCCGGTGATCGTCGGGTTTGTCTCAGGTCCGGTTCATCCACAGGGTCAGCAGCACGAAGACGCCGATGATCATGGAGAACGCGTATTGATAGATGTAGCCGGACTGGATGAGGCGCATCGCGCTGGCGAACCAGCCGACCAGGCGCGCCGAGCCATTGACGGCCACGCCATCGATGAGCGTCTGATCGCCCCCCTTCCAGAGCAGGCGACCGATGGCACGCGCACCGCCGGCGAAGAACCATTCGTTGAATTCGTCGAGGCCGTATTTCTTTTCGAGGATCGTTGCCAGGATGCCGGATTTCCGCTTGATCACCGCCGGCAGATCCGGCCGCACGATGTAGAGGTACCAGGCCAGCGCCGCGCCGGAAACCGCCAGCCAGAACGGCAGCGTCGTCACCCCGTGCATCATCATCGCCAGCACGCCATGGAATTCCTCGGCCATCGTCGCCATGCCCGGGTGGGCCTCGGCATCGATGTAGATCGCATTGCCGAACCAGCCGCCATAGAGCATCGTGCCGATCACCCAGCCGGACGCGATGGCCGGAATCGCCAGCAGGATCAGCGGCACCGTCACGACCTTGGGAGATTCGTGCGGCTCGTGCGCCGCACCATGACCATGGCCATGCCCATGCTCGTCATGCCCATGCGCATGCGCTGCGCGGAAACGTTCCATGCCGTGAAAGGCGAAGAAGACGAGGCGGAACGAATACAGCCCGCCGACGAAGACAGCCGCGAGCGCGCAGAAATAGGCGAAGCCGGCGCCCGGCACATTGGCCAGATGCACCGCCTCGATGATCGAATCCTTCGAGAAGAAGCCGGCAAAGGGTGGCAGACCGGCGTTGGCGATGGCGCCGATCAGCACGGTCGCGTAGGTGATCGGCATGTATTTGGCAAGCCCCCCCATCTTGCGCATGTCCTGCTCGTGGTGCATCGCGATGATCACCGAACCGGCGCCGAGGAACAGCACCGCCTTGAAGAAGGCGTGCGTCATCAGATGGAAGATCGCGGCCGAATAGGCGGAAGCGCCCAGCGCCATCGTCATGTAGCCGAGCTGGGAAAGCGTCGAGTAGGCGACGACGCGCTTGATGTCGGTCTGCACGATCGCGATCAGCGCCATGAACAGCGTCGTGATCGCGCCGACGACGATCACCAGCGAGAGCGCGGTGTCGGAGAGCTCGAACAGCGGCGACATGCGCGAGACCATGAAGATGCCGGCGGTGACCATCGTCGCGGCGTGGATCAGGGCGGAGATCGGCGTCGGGCCTTCCATCGAGTCCGGCAGCCAGACGTGCAGCGGGAACTGCGCCGACTTGCCCATCGCGCCGATGAACAGGCCGATGCAGATCGCCGTGATCAAGGGCCAGCCGGTGACGCTCTCGTTCATGGCGGCGAGTTCCTTCGCCTTGGCGAACACGGTCGCGTAATCGAGGCTGCCGGCATACGCGGCGATCAGTCCGATGCCGAGCAGAAAGCCGAAATCGCCGACGCGGTTGACCAGGAAGGCCTTCAGGTTCGCATACACCGCCGAGGGGCGCACCGACCAGAAGCCGATCAGCAGGTAGGAGACGAGGCCGACCGCCTCCCAGCCGAAGAACAGTTGCACGAAGTTGTTGCTCATCACGAGCATCAGCATCGAGAAAGTGAACAGCGAGATGTAGGCGAAGAAGCGCTGATAGCTGTTCGTCCCGGCGAGACTGTCGGCGGGCCAGTTTTCCTCGTCGTGCGCCATGTAGCCGATCGTGTAGACGTGGACCATCAGCGAGACGAAGCTGACGACGATCATCATCACCGCGGTGAGCGGATCGATCAGAAAGCCGATCGAGAGCTTCAGGCCCCCGGATTCCAGCCAGGTGTAGACCTCGCCATTGAAGGTATGGCCGGCCATCACGTCGCGGAAAACGATCACCGAGGCGATGAACGAGACCATCACGCCGAGGATCGTCACCCAATGGGCGCCGCTGCGGCCGACGGCTCTGGCGAACAGGCCGGCGATGATCGCTCCGAGCAGCGGAGCCAGCGGCACGATGAGGTAGAGCAGTTTCATTTCGCCTTATCCCTTCAGGCTGTCGAGATCATCGACGTGGATCGTCGACAGGTTGCGGAACAGCACCACGAGGATGGCCAGGCCGATGGCGGCCTCGGCCGCGGCAACGGTGAGGATGAAGAACACCGTGAGCTGGCCGGCCAGGTCGTTGAGGTAATGGGAGAAGGCGACGAAGTTCAGGTTCACCGACAGCAGCATCAGTTCGATCGCCATCAGCAGCACGATCAGGTTCTTGCGGTTGAGGAAGATGCCGACCACGCTGATCGCGAACAGGATCGCCGAGAGGATCAGGTAATGCGAAAGCGACAGGGTGGCAAGGTTCATTGTCCGCCCTCCTTCGTTTCCACCCCCTGCGGGACCGGTTCGTCTTTCTCCGGCGCCATTTTCACCAGTCGCACGCGGTCTTCGCGCCGGATATGGATTTGCGCCGTGGGCTTCTGGTATTTGGTGTCCTTGCGCCGGCGCAGGGTCAGGTGCACGGCGGCGATGATGCCCACCAGCAGGATCACCGAGGCCAGTTCGAACGGATAGACGTATTCGGTGTAGAGCAGTCGCCCGAGCTCCCGGGTATTGCTGTAGCCGTCGGGCAGGGACTGACCGGGCAGCGCTTCGATGCCGAAGTATTTGCCGCCCAGCACGAGACTCATCTCGACGACCATCAGCACACCGATCATGGCCCCCAACGGCAGATAGCTCCAGAAGCGGTGACGGAGACGATCGAGGTCGATGTCGAGCATCATGACGACGAACAGGAACAGCACCATCACCGCGCCGACATAGACCATGACGAGCAAGATGGCGAGGAATTCGGCTTGCAGCAGCATCCAGATGCCCGCCGCGTTGAAGAAGGCCAGCACCAGATAGAGCGCGGCATGCACGGGGTTGCGGGCGGTGATCACCCGCAGCGCGGCGAACAGCATGATCGCCGCGAACAGATAGAAGATGAAGGTCTTGAATTCCATGGCCGGAATCATCGGTAGGGCGCATCGAGCTGGCGACGGCGGGCGATCTCTTCCTCGTAGCGGTCGCCATTGGCCAGCAGCATCTGCTTGGTGTAATACAAATCGCCGCGCGTCTCGCCGTGATATTCGAAGATGTGCGTTTCGACGATGGCATCGACCGGGCAGGCCTCCTCGCAGAAGCCGCAGAAAATGCACTTCGTCAGGTCGATGTCGTAACGGGTGGTGCGCCGCGAGCCGTCTTCCCGCACGGCGGATTCGATCGTGATCGCCATCGCCGGGCAGATCGCCTCGCACAGCTTGCAGGCGATGCAGCGCTCCTCGCCGTTCGGATAACGGCGCAAGGCATGCAGGCCGCGGAAACGGAAGCTTTGCGGCGTCTTTTCATCCGGATATTGGACGGTGATCTTGCGGGCGAACAGGTAACGCCCGGTCAGCGCCATGCCGGCAAGGAAATCCTTGAGGAGGAAGCCGCCGATGAAATCCTTGAGCGCGCCCATGGTGGTCAATTCCAGATGTTGAGGGGCGACATCATCCAGACGCCGACGAGCAGGATCCAGACGATGCACAGCGGAATGAAGACCTTCCAGCCCAGACGCATGATCTGGTCGTAGCGATAACGCGGGAAGGAAGCACGGAACCAGAGGAACAGGAACAGCAGGAAGGCGATCTTCAGGATCAGCCAGCCGAGCCCGTCGGGCAGGAAGCCGACCGGGGAGAGCCAGCCGCCGAGGAAGAAGATCGAGGTCAGCGCCGAAATCAGGATCATGTTGCCGTATTCGGCGAGGAAGAACAGCGCGAAGGCCATGCCGGAATATTCGACCATGTGGCCGGCGACGATTTCCGATTCGCCCTCGACGACGTCGAACGGCGCGCGGTTGGTCTCCGCCACGCCGGAGATCAGGTAGATCACGAACATCGGCAAGAGCGGCAGCCAGTTCCAGGACAGCAGGCCAAGACCGAGGTCGGCAAAGCGCCCCTTGCCCTGCGCATGTACGATGTCGCCGAGATTGAGGCTGTTGGAGACCATCAGCACGGTGATCAATGCCATGCCCATCGCGATCTCGTAGGAGATCATCTGCGCGCCGGCGCGCATCGCGCCGAGGAACGCGTATTTCGAGTTCGAAGCCCAGCCGGAGACGATGATGCCGTAGATGCCGAGAGAACTCACCGCCAGCAGGAACAGCACGCCGGCATCGACGTTCGCGATCACCTTGCCGTCGTCGAACGGCACCACCGCCCAGGCCACCAGCGCCGGCGCCAGCGCGAGGATCGGGCCGGTGAAATACAGGGCCTTGTTGGCTTTCGTCGGTGTGACGATTTCCTTGAACACCAGCTTCAGTGCGTCCGCGATCGGCTGCAGCAGACCGATCGGGCCGACGCGGTTCGGTCCGATGCGCACGTGCATGTAGGCGATGACCTTGCGCTCGAAATAGGGCAGATACGCCACCGCGACGATGACCGGCACCAGAACGGAAACGATCTTGAGCAAGGCCCAGATGGCTGGCCAGATGGGCGCTACGGTTGGCCAGGCGGAGCCCAGGGCGGACTGGAAGAACTGCAGGAACTGGGCTTCCATCATGCACGCTCCAGCGTCAAGGTTCCGAACAGCGGCCCGACGGCCACCGTCGACGCATGTGCCGCGGCGATGCGCACGCAATCGTCCGGCACTCCGGCATCGAGCTCGGCGACGAGATGACATGCCGCCCCGCCAGCGCCGACTTTCACTTTCTCTCCAGCCGTCAGACCCAGTTTCGTCAGCGTCGCCGCATTCATGCGAGCGGTCGGCGCGACGGCATCATGGGTGGATTGCAGGCTTGGCGCGCGGCGCACCAGCGGATCGGCAAAGTAGATCGGCACATCGGCGATGCGCTGCAAGCCGGGCGACGCCGCGATGAAATCGAATGTGCCCGGTGTCACCGCATTGTCGAGCCCCGCGACGAACTCGGGCTTGCCGCCGAGCACTTCGTCGCGCACTTGTTCTGAGCTCTCATGTTCGAAGCCGGCCAGCTCGAGCAGATTGCCCAGCACGCGCAGCACTTTCCAGGCCGGACGGGTTTCCCCCAGAGGCTTGCAGACCGCGTAGAAGCTCTGCGCCCTGCCCTCGGTATTGACGAAGCTGCCCGAGGTCTCGGTAAACGGCGCGACGGGCAGCAGGCAGTCGGCATAGTCGAGGGCGGCCTGCGACTTGAAGGGCGAGAGCACGATCACGCTCGCGGCCTGACGCAACGCGGCGAGCGCCGCCGCGCCGTCGGCGCAGTCGAGCTCCGGTTCGACGCCCAGCAACAGGTAGGCGCGGCGCGGTTCGGCGACGAGACGGGCGGCATTCAGGCCGCCCTGGCGGGGGGCGGTCCCGGCGACATAGCCGCCGACGCTGTTGGCCGCTTCGCCGAGGAAACCAAACTTCGCGCCGAGCAAGCCGGCGAGCTGCTGCGCGAGGCGATGCAGCGTCGCGGCCTGCGGGTGCTGCTGCGCAAAGTTGCCGAGCAGGATGCCGACGTTCGTGCCCGACACCAGGCTGGCGGCGATGCTCCGTGCCGTCTCACCAGCGCCGACTTTTTCGAAGCCGGCGTCGAGCGGCGCGTTCTTGAGTTCGGCCACCGCCTTCACGACTTCGGCGAACAGCGCCGGCAGTTGCGCGGGCGCGGCGATCGCCTTGGCGAACAGCTTGATGAACAGCTCATCGTCGGCGGAATGCAGCAGCGAGACTTGGGCGCCCTTCTTCGCGCTCTGGCGCAGGCGCTGGGCAATCAGCGGATGATCCTTGCGCAGGAAGCTGCCGACCACTAGCACGCGGTCGAGCGCGCCGAGCTCGGCGATCCTCATGCCCAGCCAGGGGGTGCCGGACCGCTGGCCATCGAGGCTGAAATCGCTCTGGCGCAGGCGGAAATCGATGTTGTCCGAGCCCAGGCCCCGCATCAGCTTGGCTGTCAGCGCCATCTCCTCGAGCGTCGCGTGCGGGCTGACGAGCGCGCCGAGCGCGTCGGCGCCATGATCCCGGGCGATGTCGCGCAGCGCGTGCGATGCGTAATCGAGGGCGACGTTCCAGTCGACTTCC
Organism: Rhodocyclaceae bacterium; assembly: GCA_013388985.1. GTDB lineage: Bacteria > Pseudomonadota > Gammaproteobacteria > Burkholderiales > Rhodocyclaceae > Sulfuricystis. The sequence continues at coordinate 10,502 of JACAEF010000078.1, read as the reverse complement.
CGCCACTGGCCGCCCTGCTTCACCATCGGCCGCGTCAGGCGTTCCTCGCCATTGAGCGCCTCATAGGAAAAGCGCTCCTTGTCGGAGAGCCAGCACTCGTTGATCGCCTCGTTTTCCAGTGGCAGCACACGCTTGACCTTGTCGTGCAGCACCTGCACGACAAGGTTGCTGCCCAGGCCGTCGTGCGGGCTGATGGACTTGCGCCGCGACAGCTCCCAGGTGCGCGCCGCGAAGCGGAACGGCTTCGAGGTCAGCGCGCCGACCGGGCAGAGATCGATGACGTTGCCAGAGAGCTCGGAATCGAGCGTCTTGCCCAGAAAGGGCATGATCTCGGCGCGGTCGCCGCGATAGGCCTGGCCGAGCTCCATATAGCCGGCGATTTCCTGCGTGAAGCGAACGCAGCGGGTGCAATTGATGCAGCGGGTCATGTCCGTCGCCACCAGCGGACCGAGGTCCTTGTTCGTGACGACGCGCTTTTCTTCCTGGAAGCGCGCATGGCTGCCGCCATAGCCGACGGCGAGATCCTGCAGCTGGCATTCGCCGCCCTGGTCGCAGATCGGGCAATCGAGCGGGTGATTGATCAGCAGGAATTCCATCACATCGCGCTGCGCCTTAGCGGCCAGCGGCGAATGCGTGAAGACCTTCATGCCTTCGGTGACGACGGTCGCACAGGCCGGCATCGGCTTCGGCGCCTTCTCGACCTGCACCAGGCACATGCGGCAGTTGGCGGCGATCGAGAGTTTCTTGTGGTAGCAGAAATGCGGGATGTAGATGCCGGCCGAACGCGCGGCCTCGAACACCGTCGTGCCCGGCTCGACCTGCAGCGGCTTGCCGTCGATCTCGATGTTCAGCATGTCGCCCCCGCCATCAGACGCGTATGGAAGGTGCTGCCCGCCCGTTGTACTTCGGGCGGCACCAGGCAGCGCTTGTGTTCGATGTGATAGGCAAATTCATCGCGGAAGTGTTTGACGAAGCTGATCACCGGCAGGGCGGCGGCATCGCCGAGCGCGCAGATCGTGCGCCCCATGATGTTCTTCGCCACGTCGTCGAGCAGATCGAGATCCTCCGCGCGGCCCTGGCCATGCTCGATGCGGTGAATCATCTTGTAGAGCCAGCCGGTGCCCTCGCGGCAGGGCGTGCATTGGCCGCAGGATTCCTCGTAATAGAACCACGACAGACGTTCGAGCGCCTTGACCATGCAGACCGTCTCGTCCATGACGATCACCGCGCCCGAGCCGAGCATCGAGCCGGCCTTGGCGATCGAGTCGTAATCGAGCGTGCAGTCCATGATGATGTCGGCGGGCAGCACCGGCGCCGAGGAGCCGCCGGGAATCACCGCCTTGAGCTTGCGGCCGCCGCGCATGCCCCCGGCCATTTCGAGCAGTTTGGCAAAGGGCGTGCCGAGCGGCACTTCGTAGTTGCCGGGCTTGTTGACGTGGCCCGAGACGGAGAACAGCTTGGTGCCGCCGTTGTTCGGCTTGCCCAGGTCAAGGAAGGCCTGGCCGCCATGACGGATGATGTAGGGAATCGAGGCGAGCGATTCGGTGTTGTTGATCGTCGTCGGGCAGCCATAGAGACCGACATTGGCCGGGAACGGCGGCTTGTAGCGCGGTTGCCCTTTCTTGCCCTCGATGGATTCGAGCAATGCCGTCTCCTCGCCGCAGATATAGGCGCCCCAGCCGTGGTGGGCGAACAGCTCGAAATCGAAGCCCGAGCCGAGGATGTTCCTGCCCAGATAACCGGCAGCACGCGCTTCCTCGAGCGCTTCTTCGAAACGCTGGTAGAGCTCGAAGATCTCGCCGTGGATGTAGTTGTAGCCGCGCTGCGCGCCCATTGCATAGCCGGCGATGATCATGCCCTCGATCACCGCGTGCGGATCCAGGCGCATGATGTCGCGATCCTTGAAGGTGCCGGGCTCGCCCTCGTCGGTATTGCAGACGATGTATTTCTCGCCGGCGGCGTTTTTCGGCATGAAGCTCCATTTCAGCCCGGTCGGAAAGCCTGCGCCGCCACGCCCGCGCAGCACCGAAGTCTTCACTTCCGCGATCACCTGCTCCGGGGTCATCTTCTCGGCGAACAGTTTCTTCAGCGCCTGATAGCCGCCACGCGCCTCGTAATCCTTGAGGCGCCAGCCGGTGTCGCGCGCCAGATCGCGCACGTCGGGTCGATGCCAGCCGGCGGTCAGGGTTGGATTGATGCTGTCGAGAATCGCCATGTTTATTCGCACTCCGCGAGCAGCCGGTCGATTTCTTCGGGGGTCATGAAACAGCGCATATGCACGTTGTTGACGAGCATCACCGGCGCATCGCCGCACGCGCCCATGCACTCGCCCTCCTTCAATGTGAACTTGCCATCAGGCGTGGTTTCATTGAAGTCGATGCCGAGTTTCTGTTTCAGATAGTCGGCCGCATGCACGCCACCCGACAGTGCGCACGGCAGATTGGTGCACACCGTGATCTTGTACTTGCCGACCGGCGCCAGATCGTACATGTTGTAGAAGGTCGCCACTTCATAGACGGCCATCTCGGCCATGCCGAGATAACGGGCCACGAAGGCGATGGTTTCGGGCGCCAGCCAGCCCTTTTCCTGCTGGGCGAGACGCAGGGCGGCCATCACCGCCGACTGCTTCTGCTCGGCGGGGTATTTCGCGATTTCGCGATCGATTTTCTGCAACGTGGCTTCGCTCAACATGGCTTATCTGTCCACTTCGCCGAAGACGATGTCCATCGTGCCGATGATGGTGACGACGTCGGCGATCATGTGTCCGCGCGCCATTTCATCCATCGCCGACAGATTCTGGAAGGCGGGCGAGCGCACCTTGACGCGGTAGGGTTTGTTGGCGCCATCCGAGATCATGTAGACGCCCAACTCGCCCTTGGCATGCTCGATCGCGGCATAGGTTTCACCCGGTGGCACATGAATGCCTTCAGTGAAAAGCTTGAAATGATGGATCAGCTCTTCCATGCTGGCCTTCATCTTTTCGCGCTTCGGCGGCGCCACCTTCAGGTTGTCGACCATCACCGGGCCCGGGTTCTTGCGCAGCCAGTCGACACACTGCTTGACGATGCGGTTCGACTGGCGCATCTCCTCCATGCGCACGAGATAGCGGTCGTAGCAATCACCGTTGGCGCCGACCGGAATGTCGAAATCGAGCCGGTCATAGACCATGTAGGGCTGCTTCTTGCGCAAATCCCATGCGATGCCCGAGCCGCGCAACATCGGACCAGTGAAACCGAGCTGCAGCGCGCGCTCCGGAGAGACGACGCCGATGCCGACGGTGCGCTGCTTCCAGATGCGGTTGCCGGTCAGCAGCGTTTCGTATTCGTCGAGATAACGCGGCAGGCGCGTGGTGAAATCCTCGATGAAGTCGAGCAGCGAGCCTTCGCGCGCGGCGTTGAGCTCTCTGACGGTCTTCTCGTTCTTGAACTTGTTGACCGTGTATTTGGGCATGCTGTCCGGCAGGTCGCGATACACCCCGCCCGGGCGATAGTAGGCGCCGTGCATGCGCGCGCCGGACACCGCTTCGAGCATGTCGAGGATGTCTTCGCGTTCGCGGAAGGTGTAGAGCACCATCGCCATCGCGCCGATGTCCAGCGCATGCGTGCCGAGATTGAAGAGGTGATGGAAGATGCGCGTCAGTTCGTCGAACATCACGCGGATGTACTGGGCGCGGATCGGCACCTCGATGCCGAGCAACCGTTCGACGGCCAGACAGAAAGGATGTTCGTTGATGAACATCGAGGTGTAATCCATGCGGTCCATGTACGGCAGGGATTGCACCCAGGTGCGATGCTCCATCAGCTTTTCGGTCGCGCGGTGCAGGAGGCCGATATGCGGATCGGCGCGCACCACCACCTCACCATCGAGTTCGAGCACCAGCCGCAGCACCCCGTGGGTGGCCGGGTGCTGCGGGCCCATGTTGACCGTATAGTTCTTGATCTCAGCCACGGCCGTCGCTCACCTTTCCATAGTTTTCTTCGCGGATGATGCGTGGTGTCACCTCGCGCGGCTCGATGGTCACGGGCTGATAGACCACGCGCCGCTGTTCCGGGTCGTAGCGCATCTCGACATAGCCATGCACCGGGAAATCCTTGCGGAAGGGATGGCCGACGAAACCATAGTCGGTCAGGATGCGCCGCAGGTCATCATGCCCTTCGAACATGATGCCGAACAGATCGAAGGCCTCGCGCTCGAACCAGTTGGCGCTGCTCCACAGGGGGGAAAGCGAAGCGACCACGGGAAAGGCGTCATCCGGCGCGAAGACACGCAGCCGCAGACGCCAGTTGTGCGTCAGCGACAGCAGGTGACTGACGGCGGCGAACCGAGGCGAACGGCCGGCGCTGAAGTCGACGAGATCGGTCCTGCCATACGTCACATAATCGACGCCGCACAGGTCGAGCAACTGCTCGAAGCGCAGCTCGGGATGATCGCGCAGCGTCCTGGCGACCTCGAAATAATCCGGGGCCGCGACTTCGAGGGTGACCTCCCCTCCGCTGAGCGTAAGACTCTGGATGCGCCCGGTGAAGATTTCATTGAGATGCTGACACAACCGTTCCAGCTTGACGCTCATGGTGATTGCAGATTCTTAGGCAGCGAGGGGTTTAACGGGCGATGGTGCAGGTCCGGTTGATCTTGTTCTGCAACTGGATGATGCCGTAGAGCAAGGCTTCCGGCGTCGGCGGACAGCCCGGCACGTATATATCGACCGGTATGACACGGTCGCAGCCGCGCAAGACGGAGTAAGAGTAGTGGTAATAACCGCCGCCGTTGGCGCACGAGCCCATCGAAATCACCCAGCGCGGCTCTGCCATCTGGTCATAGACGCGCCGCATGGCGGGCGCCATCTTGTTGGTGACGGTGCCGGCGACGATCATCACATCGGACTGGCGGGGACTCGGGCGAAAGACCACGCCGAAACGGTCGAGGTCGTAACGGGACACGCCGGTATGGATCATCTCGATCGCACAGCACGCCAGGCCGAAAGTCATCGGCCAGAGCGAACCGGTGCGCGTCCAGTTGATGACCTTGTCGAGCGTGGTGGTAACGAAACCTTCCTGCAAGACACCTTCGATGCTCACGAGCTCACTCCCAATCGAGGGCGCCCTTGAGCCAGGCCCAGACGAAGCCGACCACGAGAATACCCATGAAGATGAACATCTCCACGAAGCCGAACGACTTGACGGCAGTATTCTGGGCGCCGACGAATTCCTGATAGATCGCCGCCCACGGGAACATGTAGGCGACTTCCAGATCGAAGATGATGAAGGCGATGGCGACGAGGTAATAACGCACATCGAATTTCATGCGCGCATCCTCGAACGCGCTGAAGCCGCATTCGTAGGGGGAGAGCTTGTCGGGATCGGGACGGTGGGGGCCGACGAGACGCCCGATGATGATGGGCACGCAGCCAAAGATCAAGGCAACGAAAATGAATACCAGCACAGGGAAATAGTTTTCCAGCATTCACCTACCCCCTGTTGCGATCAGCTTCATGGTCATTGCTCCGTTATTGGTGCCGACGGCGAGACTCGAACTCGCACAGCTTTCGCCACTACCCCCTCAAGATAGCGTGTCTACCAATTCCACCACGTCGGCGTTGCCCTCCGGCTCGATCGAGCTGTAACGCAGATTTCTGATCGAGTGGAGCCTGGCTTATTTTCAGGATCCGGATTTTACCCGGATTCCTTGATTGTTGTCGTTACTTGGGAATATTTTTCGCCTTCGACTCATCCTGAGCATCCTGCGTGGCGGGACTAGCCGGGACGACGGACTCGGTCTTGACGGCATCCGTCACGCTACCATTCGCCTGCGCGGGACGCTGGCTCGCCAGATAAGCGAGCGACAGGCTGGTGAGGAAAAAGATCGCCGCCAACACGGCGGTCGAGCGCGACAGAAAATTGGCCGAACCGGTCGCACCGAACAGGCTGCCGGAAGCACCACTGCCGAACGCCGCGCCCATGTCAGCGCCTTTGCCATGCTGGATGAGGACGAGGCCGATCACGGCGAGACCGACGAGGATATGCACGGTCAGCGTGATGGTGAAAAGAATGTTCATACGTCTTCCTCAACGAGCCGCGGCGCAAATGGCCACGAAATCAGCCGCCACCAGCGAAGCGCCGCCGATTAGCCCGCCATCGATGTCGGGCTGCGCCATCAACTCTCTGGCATTACCCGGCTTCATGCTGCCGCCATAGAGGATGCACAAACCAGCGGCCACCGAAGCATCATCACGAGCGACACGCGCGCGGATCAGGGCATGCACTTCCTGCGCCTGCTCGGGCGTCGCGGTCCGCCCCGTGCCGATCGCCCAGACCGGCTCATAAGCGATGACCATGTCAGCGAGCGCCTTGACACCGCAACGCTCGGCGACCGCATTCAATTGCCGGGTGACGACTTCGGCAGTGACGTTGCGCTCCCGTTCTTCGAGCGTTTCGCCCACACACACGATCGGGATCAAACCGGCCTTCAGCGCCGCTTCGGCTTTCGCGGCGACGATCGCATCGGTATCACCATAGTAGGTGCGTCGCTCGGAGTGACCGACGATCACATACTTGCAGCCGAAATCGACGAGCATCGCTGCGCTGACTTCGCCCGTATAGGCGCCCTGCGCATGCTCCGAGACATCCTGGGCGCCCCAGGCGATGTTGCTACCCTCGAGCAGGTCCGCAACCTGGGCGAGATAGGGATAGGGAACACAGACGGCGATGTCGATGTCCAGTCCGGCGGCGCCCGAACGCACTTCGCGGAGCAAATCGGCATTGCTCTTGAGGCTGCCGTGCATCTTCCAGTTACCGGCGACGAATTTTCTGCGCATCATCCGTTCCATCGAGATTCAAAGTCGCGCATTATAGTGACGGCTTTCTTGCCGCGTCAATTTCGCAACCCAGATTTCTCCGGAGCATCCCATGTCCCCAAGCGTCATCATGGAGACCCATGACAAGGTGGGTCTGATCCGTATCAACCGCCCCGAAGCGTTCAACGCGCTCAATGACGAAGTCATGGACGGCATCGGCAGCGCATTGGCCGGCTTCGAGGCCGACGAGGCCATCGGCTGCATCGTCCTGACCGGCAACGACAAGGCGTTCGCCGCCGGCGCGGACATCGCGGCCATCAAGGACTTCGGTTACATGGACACCTACAAGGCGGATTTCATCACGCGCAATTGGGAGCGCATCAAGACCTGCCGCAAGCCGATCATCGCTGCAGTCGCGGGTTACGCGCTTGGCGGCGGTTGCGAGATCGCCATGATGTGCGACATGATCTTTGCAGCGGAGAACGCGAAATTCGGTCAGCCGGAGATCAAGCTCGGCACGCTGCCGGGCGCCGGTGGCACGCAGCGTCTGCCGCGCGCCATCGGCAAGGCGAAAGCAATGGATCTTTGTCTCACCGGCCGCATGATGGATGCCGTCGAGGCCGAGCGGTGTGGTCTAGTGGCGCGCATCTTTCCGACCGACAGGCTGATCGAGGAGACGCTGGCGGCAGCCCAGACCATCGCCTCCTATTCGCAGCCCGTCGTGATGATGATCAAGGAAGCGGTGAATCGCGCCTTCGAAACCTCGCTCACCGAAGGCTTGCTGTTCGAGCGGCGCAGCTTCCATGCCTCGTTTGCACTAGAAGACCAGAAGGAAGGCATGACGGCCTTCATCGAGAAGCGCAAACCCGTATTCAAGAATCGATAGAATCGCCGCCGCCCGAATCAAATACAAGGAGGGATCAAAATGCACTGGTTGCGCACTCTGCTCGCTTTATTGTCGTTGCTGGCCGGCACGCTGGCCTGGTCCGCTCCCGAGCAGCCGAAAATCACGATCGCCGTGGGCGGCAAGCCGCTGTTCTACTACCTGCCGCTCACCATCGCCGAACGGCTGGGCTACTTCAAGGACGAGGGGCTCGATGTCACGATCACCGACTTCCCCGGCGGCGCCAAGGCGTTGCAGTCACTGATGGGCGGCTCGGCCGACCTGGTTTCCGGCGCCTACGAGCACACCATCAACATGCAGGCCAAGAAGCAGCACATCCGTTCGGTCGTGGTGCAGGGCCGCTATGCCGGCATCGTGCTGGGGCTAGCGCCCGAGAAGGCGGCGCAATACAAATCGCCGAAGGATCTGAAGGGCATGAAGATCGGCGTCACCGCACCCGGTTCTTCGACCAACATGTTCGTCAATGCGCTCTTGGCCAAGGATGGCCTCAAGCCCGATGCCGTCTCGATCATCGGTGTCGGCGCGACGGCCGGCGCGGTCGCCGCGATGCAGAAGCGCAACATCGATGCGATCGCCAACCTCGACCCGGTGATCAACCTGCTAGAAGTCAGCGGCGACATCGTCACCAAGGTCGATACGCGCACGCTCGAAGGCCAGAAGTACGTCTATGGCGAAGACTATGCCGCCGGCGTGATTTACACGCGCGAGGATTTCATCGAAAAGAATCCGCAAACGGTGCAGGCAGTCGTGAATGCGATGGTGCGCGCGCTGCGCTGGATCCAGAAGGCCTCGCCCGAGGAGATCGTCGCCACCGTGCCGCCCGAGTACTACGGAGAGAACAAGGCGATGTACCGCGTCGCGCTGGGCAAGAACTACGCTGCTTTCTCACCCGACGGCAAGATGACGATGAAGGCGGCGCAGAACGTCTATAACGTGCTGAAAACCTTCGAACCCTCGGTGCAGCAGGCGGGCAGCATCGATCTCGCCAGGACCTTCGACAACCGCTTCGTCGTCGAGGCGCTGAAGAAATACAAGTAATGCCGGCCGCACTCGAGTTCGACGCGGTGAGCGTCACTTTTCCCTCGCGCGAACGCAGGGGAGAATCCTACCTCGCCGTCGAGCGCGCCACGCTGACGGTGGGCGCCGGCGAGTTCGTCTCGGTGGTCGGCCCGACCGGCTGTGGCAAGTCGACGCTGCTCAACGTCGCCGCCGGACTGCTCACGCCGAGCGGCGGCACGCTGAAGGTCTTCGGCGAGCCGCTCGTCGGCCTGAACCGCCAGGCCGGCTACATGTTCCAGGCCGATGCGCTATTGCCCTGGAAGAATGCGCTCGACAACGTCACCCTCGGCCTGAAATTCCGGGGCATGCCGGAGGCCGAAACCGTTGAACTCGGGCGTTACTGGCTGAACAAGGTCGGTCTCGCCCATGCCGCCGAACGCTATCCACACCAGCTTTCGGGCGGCATGAAGAAGCGCGTCGCGCTGGCGCAGACACTCATCGTCGATCCGAAGATCGTGCTGATGGATGAGCCTTTCTCGGCGCTCGACGTGCAGACGCGCCAGCTGATGGAAAACGAATTGCTCGCGCTCTGGCAGGCCGACCGCAAGTCGGTGCTGTTCATCACTCATGATCTCGAAGAAGCCATCGCGCTTTCGGATCGTGTCATCGTGCTGTCGGCGGGTCCGAAAACACGCCCCATCGGCGAATTCGCCATCGACCTGCCGCGCCCGCGTGACGTGGCGGAAATCCGCCTCACCCCCGCCTATCTCGAATTGCACGAGCGCATCTGGCACGCGATGCGCGAAGAAGTGTTGAAAGGCTATGCGCAGACCAACGCCTAACCTCCATCTCTGGCAGGCCGCCCTCGCCCTGGCTCTGTTCGGCCTGTGGTGGGCGCTTACCGCCACCGAGATCCTGCCCCCCTTCTTCTTCGGCGAACCGTTCAAGGTGCTGGCGCGCATCGGCGACTGGTTCTCGGGTACGGAAATCTGGACACACCTCGGCGTCACGCTGCTCGAAACCGCGCTCGCCTTCGTCTTCGGCACCGTGCTGGGCCTGGGCATCGGTTTGTGGCTCGCGCTCTCGCCCACCGCCTCCGCGCTCGCCGATCCCTACATCAAAGCCGCGAATGCGATGCCGCGCGTCGTGCTGGCGCCGATCTTCGCTGTCTGGTTTGGCCTTGGCATCTGGTCAAAGGTGGCGCTCGGCGTGACGCTGGTGTTCTTCATCGTCTTCTTCAACGTCTATCAGGGCGTGAAGGAAGTCAGCCCGACCCTGATCGCCAACGCACGCATGCTCGGCGCGACCAAGCGGCAGCTGCTGCGCAGCATCTACCTTCCCTCGGCCACCTCGTGGGTGTTTTCCAGTCTGCACACCTCCGTTGGCATGGCCTTCGTCGGCGCGGTGGTCGGCGAATATCTCGGCTCGGCGAGCGGCGTCGGCTACCTGATCCTGCAGGCGGAAGGTGCCTTCGACATCAATACCGTGTTCGCCGGCATCCTCGTGCTTACGGCGTTTGCGCTGCTGCTCGACTTCGCGGTTACGATTGCCGAAAAACGGTTGTTGAAGTGGCAGCCGCAGGGCCACGAGCGCGGCGGGCTCTGACCCGCCTGCCAACGCCATCGAAAGTCGACGCTGGCGAAAATTAGAGAACGTCCCGCCGGGCGCCGACTCGATCCGAAAAGTCGGCGCTGGCGGAAAAATAGAGAACGTCCCGCCGGGCGCCGACTCGATCCGAAAAGTCGGCGCTGGCGGAAAAATAGAGAACGTCCCGCCGGGCGCCGACTCGATCCGAAAAGTCGGCGC
>JACAEF010000080.1 GCA_013388985.1 Rhodocyclaceae bacterium | reverse complement strand
CACTTCGCCGCCACCATCAACCAGTTGCGCGGGCAGGTGACCATGCTCTTCATCACCCACGCATTGCCGAAGAACCTGCACGTCGATGAAGTGGTTCGTATTGGCGAACGGGTCACCGTCCTCAGCGAAGAGCGTGCCGGCAAGCCCGTACGGTCAACTCCGGAAACTGCCTGAAAACCATGAAGATTCGATTCGCCACCCTGAGCGACATCCCGGCCTGCATCGAAGGCGGGAAGCGTATGCATGCCATGACCCGCTTCTCGGCCTACGACTACAACACCGAGCGCATGGCGCAGAACCTGCGGGCGGTGATTGAGACTGGCCAAAACACCCACAAGACCCACTGCTTCTTCGTGGCCGAGGATGAGGCCGGGCAGATCATCGGCGCCTTGATCGGCTGCGTGGAGCGGCATTTCTTCTCCGACTTGCTGGTGGCCAGCGTCATCCATTACGACGTGTTGCCGGAAAAGCGTATGAGCGGGGCGGGGCTGAAACTGCTCTCTGCCTTCCGCAAGTGGGCGGAGAACCGGGGCGTGTTCGAGCTCTCGGTCGGGATCAACAGCGGGGTGGGGCTGGAGAAGATGGATCGGTTCTTGAAGAAACTCGGGTTTCGGCAGACGGGGGGAAATTATGCGCTGCGGCTGTATGGGCAGCAAACGATTGGAAATGGAGGATGGCGGCGTGAATAAGCATTGGCGTAAAGCGATGGTTAGAACTTGGTTTTTTCTCCTCGGCTGGCTCGTCATGGGCGCTGCGGTGGCAGCGCCGGACTACGTCACCGCCTGGCCCAAGCAGGTGCCCGTCGAGCAGCCTGATCCGGTGCTGGGGGACAAGCCCTACTGGGAGCACTGGGTTTATAGCGAAAGCTTCGCCCGGCGTTTTGCTGGAACGACTGATGGGCAGAAGTTCTCCGTCGAGAAAGCCGATCCTGAGCTTAAGGGCAAACTGCATGCGCTGGTGCTGCGCATCTACAAGAAAAATCTTTGGGCAGGCGTGAATCCGGACTATCCGGCGCAGTACGCCTGCGAGATAGATGTCTATTTTGACGACCGCATAGAGCTGCCGTTACAGGATCAACGCAGAGCCCCCCCGAGAAGCAAACCGGGACCGATACCGAGTTATGAGCGGTTGATTGCTGCGAACGAGACAGACCGTAAGACGATGCGGCAGTCCAAGGCCATTGAATACATTCTTCGTCGGGCGCCCGTATTGTTTGCCATGCCACCGGATGGGCGTCTGCATTATCAAGGCAGCGTCGACCATCGTCAGCCATTGATGCCGGGGTTGGCGTTCCTGCGGCTGGTTGTGGGCTTTGACGCGAGCGGCTGCGCTGTCGCCGCGCCTGCGCATCCCCAAGGGGCAGACTGGCTGTCATTAAAGGGGCTCCATCCATACCAGCCGAAAGATCTGGATGAGAAGAAACCGCTCAATATCCCGATCAAAGGCTTCTACGACCGCCAATACGAAGGTCTTGCCTTCGACCCCGGCCCCGATCCGGAATCCCAGGGGCTGTTTCGCATCCCCCGCAGCTTTCACGATGTCGCCTTGCAGAAGGCGGCGCTGGTGAAGATGCTCAACTGGTGCATCAATCAACGCTTTTCTGGTGAGCAGCGCAATGCTAAACAGCGTATGCCAGATGTCTGGAGGGAGATAGACAGACGCTGTAGTAATGCAGAAAAAAATGGAATTATTGACCCTGGGTATCCGGGTAAAGAAGGTCTGCAGGAATACGGTTACTGATCAATCGAGGGAGAGACACCTATGACGACCAACAACCCGACACAGATTCTGACCTACGCCACCTTGAGCAGCGCAGCCTACGGCAAGGGCGCATTGCCGATGGGGTGGACGCTGCTTGCTACGCCGAAAGATTTGTTGCCACCGTCAACTTCAGGGTTTGACGCCATCGCCGTACGCAACAACACCACGGGCGAGATCGTCATCGCCTACCGGGGCACCGACGACGGCAAGGACATCGCGGGCAATTGGTTGCAACTGGCGCTGCAGAACGAGGTACCGCAGCAGTATGAGGAAGCTAAAGCCTTTTTCCTCCAAGTACGCAACACTTATGGCGGCAACATCACGCTCACCGGCCACTCGCTCGGTGGGGCGCTGGCGCAACTGGTGGCAGCGCTAAACCCTAATCCGGATGGCTCCACGGCATCGACATACACCTACAACGCCCCTGGAGTGGAGGGGATTTATCGAGGCAAGGCTCAGGAGGAGGGCCAAACTGTCTTGCCCGCCTCCAGCTTCACCGCGATCCGCAACTACAACCTGGCTTTCGACCCGGTGAGCAGCCGTGGGGTGCAGTTAGGATCAAGTATCAATTATGACCCCAACAGCCTGGAAGGGTTGCAGGTGTTCGGGGCGATCATTGCAGGGGGCCTCAATCCGTCGCTGGGCGTACTGATCTTTGGCAATACCCTGTTGGGCTCTCATTACATCGACCGGCTGCAGGCGGCGATCGCCACGGAGAAGCCGACGGACAGCATCGAGGGCTGGCGCTATGACCTCGAGGGTGGCAGCTGGAGCCAGCCGGCAGCCGATGGCGGCCCCGAGACGATCGCCGATGCCGACACGGCAGCGCGGCTTACCACCCAGCGCCAGGCTAATCTCGATTACAACGCCCTTATTGCCCAGACGCGCAAGTGGCTGACCGAATACCGCCACTGGGAAACCGCCACCGCGCAGCTGCGCAGCCGCTATGGTCAGATCTGGACGGATTACGACCCGGACTATGACGACATTGGTTGGATCTATGACAGTAACAAAAAACCCATTGCCCAGTTCCAAATCTATCAGCAAGACGGCCAGACCTATCTGAAAGTGCTAGGCGAAGGCGGGCAGACGGTCAATCTCACCGCCGGCGAAGTCTCTGGCTTCGGCACGCTGTTCCGGGAGCTGCAATCGGGCCTGCAGACCCTGCTCGATGGCATTTCCACCTCCGGCCCCACCTTGATCGACGCGCTGTCTCTGGTGCGCGCCATCCAGACGGGCGAGCCTTTGCCGGTGGTGGCCTCGGGGCTGCGGCTGGCCAACAGCCTGGTCAACCCTGCCGGGCAGCCGGTGACCAATCTCAACCTCTCCGGCGCGGCCCATGCCGCCAGCGGCGTGCTCAGCCTGATGAGTCTGTCCAACGCCTTGGAGCGCGGCGATGCCCTGGGCGCGGTGACCGCCGGGGCGCAAGCGCTGCAGTTCGGGGCGCAGGCCTATGCCGACTTTGCCTTCGAAGCCGTCTTCAACGGCAGCACGGAACTCGTCGATGCGGCGTGGGCGGCGCAGGGCCTGGCCGACAGCGTGGGCAAGGCGGTTCCCTTCCTGGGCCTGGCCGCGAGCATTGCCAACGGCGATGGCGTGGGGGCAGCGATTTCGGTGGTGAGCATGGCCGCCCCCCCGGTGGGCATTGCCCTGTCCATCGCCCGCATGATCTTCTCCCTCTTCGGCGACGAAGACGAGATCCCCGACCCCTGGGGCAGCGGCCAGTTCATCTGGAGCGGCCACGGCATCAGCTACCAGGCCGCGGGTGAAACCGGTGGCAAGAAGGCGGTCGAGAACGTGATGCAAAGCACCCTGGCCGTGCTCAACAGCCTCATCGAGCGCGAGCGCCAGCAGAACCCCGGAAGCGCTTTGGGGATCATCCCCAACCGCATGCCCGGCGTGGGCTACGACATGAGCGGTTACCGCTACACCGACCTTGACCCCTTGACCGGCGCCGAGCAACACCCGGCGCT
>JACAEF010000083.1 GCA_013388985.1 Rhodocyclaceae bacterium | reverse complement strand
GAGCACCCCCACCGGCACATCACTCACCAGCCGCCGGGACACTGCCACCCTGAGGCGCTCTTCCAGGCCGGCCAAAGCCTCCTCTCGGGAAACCCTTCCCTCCTGCCCCAGGTCAAAGACTTCCCGGGAGAAGGGGCGGAGGCTGAGCCGCCCCTTAAGGGGGGTGAATTCCAGGACCCGCCCCGCCTCCAGGGTGAAAATCCCCTCATACGCCGTGCGGCCCGGCGGAAAATAGCCTTTCCACAGATAGTGGGCCAAGTCCTCTGGGTTGAGGCGCGGCCGGCCCCCCAAACCGGCAACCACCGCCTCGATTTCAGAGGCGAACACCAGCCGCCCCCCCTCCCGGGCGTAATAAAAAGGCTTTTTGCCAAAAGGGTCCCGGGCGCACCACAGCCGCCGGCGCTCCTGGTCCCACAAGGCCAGGGCGAACATGCCCCGCACTTTGTCCAGGAGCCCCTCTCCCCAGGCCCTATACCCTTTGAGGATGACTTCGGTATCGGAATGGCTGCGCCACGTTGCGCCCAGCTCCGTCAATTCCCGGCGCAGTTCCCGGTAATTGTAAATTTCGCCGTTGTACACCAGGACGTGGGCCCCCTCCTGCATGGGCTGATGCCCGCCGGGGGACAGGTCGATGATGGCCAGGCGTTGATGCCCAAGGCACACCTCCCCCTCTTCCCAGAGGCCGGCATCATCCGGACCCCGATGGGCCAGAAGCCCCATCATGGCGGCCACCCGCTGCCGCCGGCCCTCTATTCCCGGCCCCACGATGCCGCCTATGCCGCACATCCGTGCCTCACCCCGGGGAACCCCGCATCCCCGGCCTCACAACATCCCCCGGCCGCTGAGGCGGTAGTAGGTGTACAACAGGCTCCCCAGAATCACGCAGGCCAGATAGCACACCATGACCAGGGGCCGGGCGGGGGATTTCCACTCCCTAAGACCGTAGATCCCCAGGATGCAGGCAAAGGGCAGGATCATGAACTTGCTGCGCCGGATATCCAAAATGGTATCCACATACACCAGGGCCTCCCCCACGAAAAAAATCAGGGGCGGCGCCCAGATGAACCATTTTCCCCGGGCGTCACGCCTGAGGCAGTACCAGATGCCCATCAGGGAGGCGCCGGCCAGCAGATTCCACAGAAAAATGGAACTCTCCAGCTGGAACATGGGGCTGTCGTCGGCATCCAGCATCACCAGGGTGGGGAAAGGGAGGAAATATCCCAGGCTCCCCAGCACGACGGCGGTCTTGCCCTCCAGCTCCGGGGTCACCGACTTCATGCTGGTGACTTTTTCGGTCTGATATTCCGTGACTTTTTCCAGGTCCAGGTCCACCAGGGGGGCATCATACAGCAGGCCGTAAACCTGAAAACTTGCCGCCACCATGAGGGCCAGGACCGGACTCACCTTCAGCAGACGGCGCCAATTCCCCAGGGCCAGCCCGATGAGCAGGATTCCGAACAGCACTATACTGGCCTGATAGCGGATGAACAGCATGAGGAAAATGATGGAATAAAACAACACCAGCCACAAGACGCTCCATTTGCCGAAGGCAGCTTTATACGAGGAAAAAATGGCCACCACCAGCAACAGCTGAAAGAGGGGGTCTTTCAAATTGAAGCAGCAGAAATAAATCGCCAGGGGGAACACAGCCAGCAGGACCGCGGCCTGGCGGGCCACGTCTTCATCAAAGACCTCCCGACCCAGCCAGTAGGTCAGGAAACAGGTAAGTATCCCCAGGAGGATATTCACCGCCGTCCCCACCAGGTAATAAGGGCCGAAAATATAATAGACCCCGGCCAGGAAGGTGGGATAGCCCACATAACGTCTCAGGTCCAGCAGAAAGGACATGGGAAGGGGGTCGCCCCGCCAGTACCCGGCCAAGGCCCTGGCGTCATCGTGATAGACCAGGCTGTCCGACCAACTGGCCGCATTGGCGAAGGGGTCGAACATGTCAGGGAATACCACCCAGAAGATGAGCATGGCCAGAAGGCGCAGACCCAGGGCCAGGAAGAAGAGGCGCACCAGGAAACGGCCCCGGGAGCTGCGCCCGGGCGACCCGCCGTCCTCAGCCGCCGGCGTCAGGCTCTGTTGGACCTGGAGCCAGATCACGACAAACAGAATAATGATTAACAGGTGTACTGCCAGAAACACCATGGCGCCGGGCCTCACGGCACCCTGCCCTGAACCTGCAGGGTGGCCTGATGTTATGGTTCTTGTCGAATAATTTCCGTTATATCTATAACATAGGCGCGGCGAAACCCCTCGTGGCAGGAGTCCACCGAAATTTTGGTGCCGGCCCGGTTCCAGCGGGGGTGGAGATCACAACGCCGGGCCCCCTAATAGGCCAAAGGGGCGAAAAATCGGCCCACCTCTCTCAGCTTCCCGGTTTCCCGGTTGTAGAGCAGCAGATGCCGCATCCTGGCCTTGTCCGGATAGGTGTCGGTGACAATCCGGCGCCGGTCCGGAGCAAAAGAGGGGTGCCCGTCCCCGTAGGGGTCCAGGACGCCCTGCCCCACCGCCTGCACCTGGGAGGTGCGGTCCCGCACCAGCAGATAGCCGTCTCCCCAGGGGGTCTTCCGGCCCCAGGCCAGGAGATGCTCCTCGTCCTGCCAGGCATAATGGGACACCAGGCGCTCATCCAACAGACAGCACAGGTCCCCGCCGCTGCGGCTGGACGCGGTATAGAGGCGGGAGAACTTCCCCTGGGGGCCCAGCCAGCGGTGCATGAAGGCAAAGCGCTCCCCCGACGGGGTGTAGAGCAGATGGTTCACTTTGTGGTGAGAACCAGCCATGCTGGGATGCGGGTCCTGGCTTTTTAATTCCGCCAAAGTAATGAGCAGTTCGGCGCGGTTTTCCCTAAGGTCCAGACGCCAGATGCCGTCCCGGTCATCCCTTAGGGTGTCCGGGAAATTTTCTGCCTCTCCCGCATAGCCGTACTCCGAGCCCAGGCGGTGGAGACGGCGATAGTTAAGGGTCAGGGCCTCGTTCCCCTGGGGGTGCACCACCTGCACAGGCCAGTCCACCACCTGTTCCAGCCGGCCGCCGGCGGCCTGGACGATTCTGGTCACCAGCCGTCCCTGCGCCAGGTCATTATAAAACACCAGCCCCTCTCCGCCGGGAAGCCACCCCAATCTGGCCCCCTGCTGGAAATTGAAGGCCGCGCTTGCCCCGAGATACCATAACTTCAGATCCAGAGTGTCAAATACCGCGATGCGGACCTGGGACCCGCCGGCATAACCATGGAGCAGATGATACCGGTCCGTGGCATCCCAAGGGGATTGGTCGAAATAGCCGAAAAAAGTTTCCTCCCGGCTGTTGCCTTCCCGGGGATAGACCGGGGTGATGGCGGCCCCGGGATGCAGGACCAACGGCTCCGGCTGACGGTACAGGTAATAACACAGCCGCTGATATCCTGATTTCAAAGCGGCCCGGAATTGCGGCAGACCATCCAGGACCTGGGCCAGCTTTCTTTCCCACCTGCGGTAGTGCATGGATCGCGGCTTCCATTCAGCAAAATAACGGATTTTCCCGGGGGGAGGGGCCCGGGTTCCCCCGGCCCTCTCCCCGGAAAACCTCTTCATACCGGGCCGCCACCTTGGCAGGCCGGAGGTCCTCCAGGCGTTCCCGGCCGGCACGCCCCAATCTCCGGGCCAGATCCCGGTCCCGGGCCAGCAGCGTCAGGGCCGCGGCCAGGGCG
>JACAEF010000108.1 GCA_013388985.1 Rhodocyclaceae bacterium | reverse complement strand
GGCGGGGGGTTCCGGGCGGCCAGGAACCCGTCAAGGTCTGCTCGCTTGATCCGCCAACGGGGACGGTAGCCCTGACTGACGTTGCTGGCGCGCAACTCACCGGTGCGAATCCATCGTAATACCTTCTCCTTGCGAACGCCAAGGGTTCGGGCCGCCTGGTTTGCAGTCAACACGTCGGCCTTTGCTGTCGGTAAGCCGGCTAAACATTCCGCCAAGAAGGCGATCGCCTGTTTTGGCGTGGCGGTCTCGTTGTACTGTAGGCTTGCCCGGTAATGATCGGCGAGCCCCAGTCGGGCCGCGAATTCCCCTGCCTCCTGAATCGCGTAGAAACCCTCGAAGGGCCTTTGCTGGTCGGCGGCGAAGCAACTCGCATAATCGAGGCTTTCTTGCTTACCGAGAAGACAATCGCGAAAAGCCTTCATCATCGTCACCTCTTGCAATCATTGGACAAACAACCCGCCCGACGCCTGCTGCCAGTATCGGGCATTTGCTCTTGGAAAGAAGAAAACCTGCCCGATGCCCGTAACGCCGAAAGGCGGTATTCAGGCATCGGGCAGGTGTGAAGATACCGATCGAAGGTTCGATTGCCGCCGATGAACTCGCGGTGCCCAGCGTAGGGGGCATGGACGGCGGCGTGTATCGGCATCAGCCGTGTTTCTCGGTGATGTCGCGGAAGATCGACTTGACGTACTTGCGGGCCACCTTGAAGCGGAGCACGAGGGCACTGCCGAGGCAGCCGCCGATGGCCATGCCGATCCCTTGGAGTGCCGAGTTGCCCAGATGGGTCAGGGTCTCCGTGCCATGCGTTAGGGCGTAGGTGACGGCCGATCCGGCGGCTGCGGCCACGATGACCAGGGCCACGGCCCCAGTGGCGTAGGCCACGAGACGTTGAAGTTTGGCTTTCATGGTTTTCGTTCCAGCTTGCGGACAAGGAGAATCCACGTCGCCAAGGCGGCGAGGGTCAGGGTGACTTGAATCGTCGGCTCAATCAAATACATGGCTCTCCGGCAGCTATCGGTTGGTTGACTTGACGACCACCTCGCCATTGGGCGTCGTTTTTGATGTGGTTCCAGTAGCGTTCAATCGGGAAGGGGTCGCCCATGTAGTGCTTGTCGTCGCATTTGCAGCGGCGGCAGCTTCGTTCCCCGAACTCCATATAGGGGAAGACGGCCTTGCACTTGTGGCACTGCACGATGTAGGCCGGTCCCCAGCCGTCTGACCAAATGGAATCATCGCGGAAATAGCCGACTAAAGCGTGGCCGCGCGGGTAACTGTCGGGCCAGATCGTGGCTCCCACGATCAATGCCGGCTTCATAGACTCGTAAAGCGCGAATCTGTCTTCGTCATCGCAACACGCCCGACACTCGGTACAGTGAACGCCGCAACCACGCTGTTCTAGCGGGATGTCGCGGATGTTGATTCGACGTGGAACCGGCGTGTTGGAACCGCCGATCCATCCGCTGGCGTCAATCTTGTCCATGACGGTTCGCCAAGCCTCGCGCTCGCTCCGCCAGATCGGCTTCACTTCCACGATAACGTCAGTGCCGTCCTCGAACGGGAGCACGAAATCGGGAATGTAGCCCTTTAGCTCGAATGGCTCGTAGGTCCACGGCCACCGGAGCAGATCAAACAGTGCTGCCCAGCGGGCTTCCAGCCGCGAGCGGAAGCGGACGCCCTTGTAGGTCGTGGGAATGGATTGAATGCAATCGTTCACGGTGTCGCCCCGCTTGCTGTTGCGTCGGCTGTGAAGATGATGATTTGCGGTTCGCGGACCACGCTCAGTCGCGTGCGGGTGCTAGGCCGGTTTCGCCACAAGAGGCTGCGCAGCGTTTTCTCCGGCCGTCTCGTCCACGCCCACGCCTTGTCCGGCTCGACCCAGGACGTGGCACCGCTGTCCCTGAAATAAAGCCCCGTTCTTCGGTCGCGGATCATGTAGAACGTCATTTTGGCTCGCAGTAGAAGTCAATGGTCGGCTTGAGACGGGCCATGAGGTCGAACAAGTCGGCTGGTGCGCACGCAATGATCCTTCCAATTCGCTCCCTCATTCCAGTTGCCGTCATGGTCGCCGCGTTTGCCGTCGCGGAAAGATGGGTCGCTCGCCAGCGCCAGCCACGGGCGGACCAGGGAGTAGAATTGCAGCAGGGCAGCCGGGCCGGCGATGCCGACCACGATTTCCTCGTCGTAGTCGGTATTGACCAGGGCGAGGTAACGGAAGCGTCGTGCGGGATGGTTCTCAAGTCCCGCGGCAGGCTCCTTCCAGCGCTTGAGGATCACGCATCCCTGGCCGTCCCAGTACAGGGGCAGTTCGCGGACGCGATGGAAGCCCAGCGCCTCGGCTACGTGGTCTGCCCACTGGTAGGCCAAGGGCGTCTTGCCGCCATTGTCGCCCCATCCGCCGTTCCACTCGCAGACGCCCTCCAAAAGGTCGTCCTCGCACAGGCTGAGCCTCGGTCGGCTCGTGCTTATCAGGTAGCTGTCGTTCATGTTCGGTTCCTTTTCAGGGGGTGACGGTCGTTGATGCTCCCGTCGCCTTGCGGTGCTTCTCAATCCGCGTCCACACCCGCTGGATGATCTTGTTCGCGGCGGACTCCAGCTTCTCGATGTCCGTAGCGGCCTTCACCAGCACTTCCAGGGTCAAGGCGTTCTCGTTGATCTGGCCGACGCCCGCGCGGAAGTCGGGCGAGGCG
>JACAEF010000076.1 GCA_013388985.1 Rhodocyclaceae bacterium | reverse complement strand
GCGCGAGGAAGCTCAGGACGGCCAACCACAGGGCCGTCAGCCAGCGCGTCATTTACTTGGTCGCGGGCGCCGCATCGAAGCGGATCGTCGGCGGCGCGGCAATCGCCTTCTCGTCCTCGGCCGTGAAATTGGCCTTCGGCTTGTAGCCGAACAGCATCGCGGTGAGGTTGTTCGGGAACACGCGCACCGTGGTGTTGTAGGCCTGCACTGCCTCGATGTAACGCTTGCGCGCCACCGCGATGCGGTTCTCGGTGCCTTCGACCTGCGCCTGCAGGTCGCGGAAGTTCGCGTCGGCCTTGAGCTGCGGGTAGTTTTCGGCCACCACGAGGAGCCGTGCCAGCGCCGAACCCAGCTCGGCCTGTGCCTGCTGGAATTTGGCGAAGGCGGCCGGATCGTCGATCAGCTCGGGCGTGGCCTTGATGCCGGCGACGCTGGCGCGCGCCGCGGTGACTTTCGTCAGCACCTCCTTCTCGTGCGCGGCATAGCCCTGCACGATGGCCACCAGGTTGGGGATCAGGTCGGCGCGGCGCTTGTACTGGTTGAGCACCTCCGACCAGGCGGCGCTCACCGCTTCGTCATTGCGCTGGATCTGGTTGTAGCCGCAGCCGGAGAGCAGGCTGGCAACGAAGACGAGCAAGGCGGCGAGACGCAGTTTCATGACGGCCTCCATGGCGATCGGGTCCGTTTCCGATTGTAGTCGATGGCCGGCGACAGGAAGGCCGGCCGACGGGTATGATTGCCGGCGTGTCCGGCAACTTCTTCATTCTCCTGCTGCTGCTCACCGCCGCCGTCATCGCCCTGGCCTTGACGCGCCACTTCAAGGGGCCGGCGATGCTGGCTTATCTGGCAGTGGGCTTGTTGCTGGGGCCTCATGGCCTGCGGGCGCTCGAAGAAAACCGGCAGGTCGATGCCATCGCCGAGTTCGGCGTGGTCTTCCTGATGTTCTCGATCGGCCTCGAATTCAGCCTGTCGCGCCTGAAAGCGATGCGCGCGCTGGTCTTCGGCTTCGGCGGCGCGCAGCTCGGTCTCACCGCGAGCGCCACGGCGCTGATCGCGATGTTCGGATATGGCCAGGATTGGCGCGCCGGGCTCACCGTGGGTCTCGCGGTGAGCATGTCCTCCACGGCCATCGTCGCCAAGATGCTTTCGGAACGCTTCGAGCTGCATTCGCGCTCGGGACGGCAGACGATGGGCGCGCTGCTCTTTCAGGACCTCGCCGTGGTGCCCTGCCTGATCCTGTTCCCGGCGCTCGCGCAGTCGACCGGCGAACTGCCGCGTTCGCTCGGCATCGCCTTGACGGAAGCCATCGCCGTGCTGGCGATCATGATCTGGGCCGGCCAACGTCTGATCCGCCGTTTTTACGACTTGATCGCGCGGCAGCGTTCGGAGGAACTGTTCGTGCTGGCCACGCTCTGGCTGGTGATCGCGCTGGCCTGGGCCACCCGCCAGGCCGGCCTGTCGCTGGCGCTCGGCGCCTTCATCGGCGGCATGCTGATTTCCGAGACGATCTACCGCCATCAGGTCGAGGCCGACATCCGCCCCTTCCGCGACATCCTGCTGGGTCTGTTCTTCGTCACGGTCGGCATGCTGCTCGATCTGGGCTTCGTGTTCGAGAACCTGCATCGTTTGCTGCTTGCCGTGGCGCTGTTGATCGGCGGCAAGGGCCTGGTGGTGTTCCTGATCGCCCGCCTGGCGAAAAACACGCTCGACGTGGCCTTGCGCACCGCCGCCCAGCTCGCCCAGGCCGGCGAGTTCGGCCTGGTGCTGATCGGCCTGGCGCACACGCTGAAGCTGATCGCCACCGACGTGTTCCAGGTCACGCTCGCCGCGATGCTGATCTCGATGTTCATCGCCCCGCTCCTGATCAACCGCGCCGTCCGCTTCACCGGCCGCATGGTTCATGGCGACTGGGCGCATCAAGCGAAGGCGATCCATGACATCGCGGTGGCCGGCTTCTCGATGGACCAGCACGTGATCCTGTGCGGCTATGGCCGCACCGGCGGACGCATCGCGGAATTCCTCGCCAGCGAAGGCATCCCGTTCCTCGCTCTCGACGTGGACCCGCAGCAGCTCAAGCGCCCGGTGCCGCCCGGCGGCAAGCTGGTGTTCGGCAGCGCCGACCGCAGCGAAGTGCTGCAGGCGGCGGGCCTCGCCCGCGCCCGCGCGGTGGTGGTCGCCTATCCCGATCCGCATTCGGCCGAGCTCGTCGTCCGCAAGGTGCGCGCCAGCCGCCCGGAGATTCCGATCATCGTGCGCGCCGCCGACGAATCGACCGTCGCGAAGCTCAAGGCAGCCGGCGCCACCGAGGTGATTCCGGAAGTGCTCGAAGGCAGCCTGATGATCGCCGCCGAAACGCTGGTGCAGCTCGGCGTGCCGGTGGAACGCGCGATCGGCCAGGTGCGCGAGGTCCGCAGCCATCGCTATGCCTCGTTGCGCAAGTATTACCATGGCGGGGAAAACGGCACCGCCTGACGGCCGCCCCGCCCCCTTCGATTCCGACCCGCAAAGGAACCCCCCATGTCCCCCGCTCCGCAACGCGGTTTCCTGAAAAAACTCTCGCTCATCAGCGCCGGCGCGAGCTTCACCTGCTTCGTGCTCTCGCTCGGACTGGCGATCTGGTCGTGGTTCACCTACGGCAAGCAGCACGTGTATACCGGCAGCCTCGGCGCGACGAGCTTTTTCTTCTTCACCGCGGCGATCGTGCTCTATGAAATGAGCCGTCCGCAACCGCCCCTGCCGCCGCCGGATGAGCACGCCTGAGTGGCACGCGCTCGATCATGACGAAATCCTCGCCCGCCATGCCGTCGATTTCCGGCAGGGGCTGAGCGAGGAGGAAGCCGCGGCGCGTTTCACCCGCCACGGCCCGAACGCCCTGCCCGCCGCGCCCGGCAAGAGCACCTGGCAACGGCTTGCCGACCAGCTCGTCGCGCCGCTGGTGCTGGTCTTGATCGCTGCCGGCGTGATCACGGCCTTTCTTGGCGAATGGGTGGATAGCGGCGTGATCCTCGGTGTGGTCGCGATCAACGCGATCATCGGCACGGTGCAGGAAAGCCGGGCGGCCCAGGCGCTCGCCGCCCTGGCGAAGAGCGTCGCCAGCGAAGCGACGGTGCTGCGCGGCGGGCGAAGGCGGCGCCTGAGCGCCGCGCATCTGGTGCCCGGCGACATCGTGCATCTGGCGGCAGGCGACAAGGTACCGGCCGATCTGCGCATCCTGCACGGCAAGGAGTTGCGCACTGTCGAGGCCTCGCTCACCGGCGAATCGCTGCCGGTCGAAAAACATGCCGCGCCGCTGCCATCCGAAACACCGCTGGCCGATCGCCGCAACATGGCCTATGCCGGCACGATCGTGGTCGGTGGCCAGGGGGTGGGGCTGGTCGTCGCCACCGGCCCGGCGACCGAAACCGGCCGCATCGCCGGCATGATCGCCGCCGCGCCCAAGCTCGCCACGCCGCTGACGCGCAAGATGGCGGCGTTCGCGCGCAGGCTGCTCTGGGTGATCCTGGGGCTGGCCGCCCTCACCTTCGCGATCGGCATCAGTCGGGGCGAGACCGCCTTCGAGATGTTCATGGCGGCGGTGGCGCTGGCCGTCGGCGCGATTCCCGAAGGGCTGCCGGCCGCGCTGACGATCACGCTGGCGATCGGCGTCACCCGGCTGGCGAAGCGCCATGCTATCGTGCGTCAGCTGCCGGCGGTCGAGGCCCTGGGCAGCACGACGGTGATTCTCTCCGACAAGACCGGCACGCTGACCGAGAACGCGATGACCGTGCGCGCGCTGCTCGCGGGTGGCCGGCGTTACGAGATCACCGGCCACGGCTATGCGCCGGAAGGCGACTTTCTGCTCGAAGGCACGAAAGTCGGCGCTGGCGATACGGCACGGGAAGCGCTGCTCGCCGGCCTGCTGTGCAACGATGCCGCGCTGTTCCACGAACACGGCCAATGGCGGATCGCCGGCGACCCGACCGAGGCCGCGCTGCTGGTGGCGGCCCGGAAGGCCGGCCTCGACGAGGCGACCGCCAATGCGCTCTCGCCCAGGCTCGATACCCTGCCCTTTGACGCCGCCCGGCAGATGATGGCCACCCTGCACCGCGTCGGCACGGAACGCATTCTTTACGTCAAGGGCGCGGTCGAAAAGGTCCTGCCGCTGTGCCGCGACGTCGACACCGCCGTCATCGAGGCGGCGGCCAATGATCTGGCGCGGCAGGGCATGCGCGTGCTGGCGCTGGCGCGCCGCGTCGCGGACGCCGAGACCTTGAGCTGGGACGATCTCACCGAGCTCGAATTCCTCGGCCTGGCGGGGATGATCGATCCGCCGCGCCCGCGCGCGATCGCCGCCGTCAAGGCCTGTCACAGCGCCGGCATCCGCGTCAAGATGATCACCGGCGATCATGCCGAGACGGCGCTCGCCATCGCCCGCCAGCTGAACATCGTCGCCGCTGGCGGCCAGGCGCTGAGCGGCCGCCAGCTCGCGGCGCTCGACGATGCGGCGCTGGCGGTCGCCGCGCGTGACATCGATGTCTTCGCCCGCGTCGAGCCCGAGCAGAAGCTGCGCCTCGTCAAGGCATTACAAGCCAACGGCGAAATCGTCGCGATGACCGGCGACGGCGTCAATGACGCACCGGCGCTCAAAGCCGCCGACATCGGCATCGCGATGGGCATGAGCGGCACCGAGGTCGCCAAGGAGGCGGCGGCGATCGTTCTCGCCGACGACAACTTCGCCACCATCGAGGCGGCGATCGAGGAAGGCCGCGGCATCTACGACAACATCGTCAAGTTCATCACCTGGACGCTGCCGACCAATTTCGGCGAGGGGATGGTGATCCTCGCCGCGATCGCCGCCGGCACGACGCTGCCGATCACGCCCTTGCAGATTCTCTGGATCAACATGACCACGGCGGTGCTGCTCGGCCTGCCGCTCGCCTTCGAGCCGAAGGAACACCAGGTGATGCACCGCCCGCCGCGGCCGCCCGCCGCGCCGATCCTCGATCACGTGCTGATCCAGCGCGTGCTGCTCTTGGGCACGCTGATGCTGGCGGCGGCCTTCGGTCTGTTCGCGCTCGCGCTCGAACGCGGCGCGAGTCTCCCCGAGGCGCGCAGCATCGCGGTGAATGTGTTCGTGATGATCGAGGCGGCGTTCCTGTTCAACTGCCGCTCATTTGCCCGCCCCTTATGGCGCGTGGCGCCGTTCTCGAACCCCTGGGTCTGGGCCGGCGCCGGGGGAATGCTGCTGCTGCAGCTGGGGTTTACCTACCTGCCGGTCTTCCAGCAGGTCTTCGGCACCGCCGCGATCGGCTTTTCGGCCTGGCTCTGGATCGCGGCGGCCGGCCTCGTGGCGCTGGCGGTGATGGAGATCGAAAAGGCGCTGCGCCAGCGCCTTCGGCCGGAAAATCAGGTGGGCAGACGGTGGTGATAATCGCTCTTGGCGACGGGATCGCTGCCGAAGCGAAACTCCATGCAGCGGTTCCACAGCTCGCTGGCCCGGCCTTTCGGCAGACGTCCGGCGAGATCGAGGATCTCGGCGAGTTCCGCTTCGCCGCGTTCGCGCACCTCACGGTTCGGCGAGCGCTCGAAGAAGACGTCGTGATACAGGCACTTCTGCCAGAACAGCGCTTCCAAGCCTTCCTGCTCGTCGAGCGGCGTGACGACGAGATCCTCGGCTTCCGGGTGGGCATGCTGCCAGTGATCGACCGTCTCGCGGTTGGTGTCGATCACCCAGGAATACTTCTCGCGCGAGCCGGGGCTGACGAATTGGATGCGAGCGTACATGGTGTGTTTTTTCTCCAGTGGTTGAGCTACTGGAGACAGTAACGCCGCCTATTTCATTAGGTTGACAACCCTATTCCTGCACCAGCAGGATCAGATGCACCCGATAGGGCCCATGGGCGCCGAGCACGATGGTCTGCTCGATGTCGCCGGTCCGGGACGGCCCGGAGATGAAATTGACCGCCCGCGGCAGCTGACCAAGTTCGGCGCGGGCGAGCGCGAAGCCCTCTTCCATGCCGGCGACGATGCGGCTGGCCGGCACCAGCGCGATATGGGTTTCCGGTAGCAGGCTCACGGAGGCGGGCGTGTCCGGCCCGCTTACCAGCATCAGCGTTCCGGTCTCGGCAATCGCGCAGAAGCAGCCGGAGATGCCGACGAGGTCGTGATCCTCCGCGCCGCGCGTATCGACCGTCAGGCCTGCCGCCGCCCAGTCGAGCCTCGCCAGCGCCGGCCAGATGACCGCTTGCAGCGGCAGATTCAGCCCGGCCAGATAACGCGCGACGGCGGCGGGAGCTTCGGCGTAGGTGCCGACCCGATCGACCGTGCTCGAATAGGCGAGCGATTTCTCGACGAGCCGCTCCAACAACGGCGGCGTGCCGGCTTGTTGCCGTCCCGCCAGCGCCGACTTTTGCGAATCGATTGCCGGGCACGGCCCCTGCGCTCTCATCGCCAGCGTCGCCTCGATGGCGGCGCGACCGGCCGCCGCGTTTTCCGGATTGCGGTTCAGACGGGCGCGCACGCGGCCGAGGATGTCGTCACGGCTCGTCATTGCTTTTTCTCCGCATAAAGCTCGCGGAAGGTCTTGCCTTCGGGGGCGGGAAAATCGCGCCCCTTCGTCCATTCGGGCGCCAGGCCGAGCGCGGGTATGCTGCCTTTGCCATCGGCGAGCCACGTGAGATACCGCGCCGCGAACCGGGCACCAAGGCCGTAGAGCCCCGGGCGGCTGGCCACCCAGGCCCAGAGCCTGAAAGCGAGGCGCTCGAACCAAGGCCGCAGATGGCGTTCTACTTGCTTTTCGCGAAGCTTGCGCAGCAGCTCGGGCAGCGGAATCTTGACCGGACAGACGACGCCGCACTGGTTGCACAAGGTGCCGGCATGCGGCAGATCGATCGCGTTTTCCAGCCCGGTATAAAGCGGTGTCAGCACCGAGCCCATCGGCCCCGGATAGACCCAGCCGTAGGCCTGGCCGCCGATGGTCTGATAGACCGGGCAATGGTTCATGCAGGCGCCGCAGCGGATGCAGCGCAGCATGTCCTGGAATTCGGAGCCGACGACTTCGGCGCGGCCGTTGTCGACGAGGATGAAATAGAGGTGCTCGGGGCCGTCGGGCTCGTCCGGCCGTTTCACGCCGGTGAGCACCGAGACGTAGTTGGAGATCGACTGGCCGGTGGCCGAGCGCGGCAAGAGACGCATCAGCGTGGCCAGGTCTTCCAGTGTCGGGATCACCTTCTCGATGCCCGTGATGACCACATGCACCTTGGGCAGGGTGGTCACCATGCGGCCGTTGCCTTCGTTGGTGACGAGCGCGACCGAGCCGGTCTCGGCGATCAGGAAGTTGCCGCCGGAGATGCCCATCTCGGCCGTGAGAAAGTGCTCGCGCAGCACCTCGCGCGCCTCGCGGGTGAGCGCCGGAATATCGGTCTTCCTCGGCGTGTGGTGCGTCTTCGCGAAGAGGTCGGCGACCTCGTCGAGGCTTTTGTGCACCACCGGCGCGATGATGTGGGAAGGCGGCTCGTTGTCGTTGATCTGCAGGATGTATTCGCCGAGATCGGTCTCGACCGGCTGGATGCCGGCGGCGGTGAGCGCGAGGTTGAGCCCGGCCTCCTCGGAGAGCATGGATTTGGACTTGACGGCTTTCTTGACGCCATGCCGCTTCGCGACATCGACCACGTGGCGGCAGATCTCGGCGCCGTCCTTCGCCCACAGCACCGTCGCGCCGCGCGCGGTGGCAGTCTCCTCGAACTTTTCCAGCCACAGGTCGAGGTTCTCGATGACGCGGTTGCGGATTTGTTTCGCCGCCTCGCGGGTCGCTTCGAAGTCATCGATTTCCCTGATCGCGATCGCGCGCTTATCGACGAACTTGCCCTTGGCCTTCCTCATGCTGGCCTGCAACACCGGATTGGCCAGCGCGGCGGCCGCGTTCTCCTTGAAGCGGTGCGCGCGCGATTTCATGGCTTGGCCGTCAGCACTTCGGCGATGTGCAGCACCTGCGTCTCATGGTCGCCCATGCGCCGCAGCTTGCCTTCGATGTTGAGCAGGCATCCCAGATCGCCGCCGACGATCGCAGCAGCGCCCGTCGCACAGGCATTCGCGCATTTCCTCTCGGCGATCGCCGCAGAGAGTTCCCCAAACTTGACCGAGAAGGTGCCGCCAAAGCCACAGCACTCTTCTGCGCCGCTCATCTCCTGCAGTTCGACGCCCGGCAGCCTGGCGAGCAGCGCACGCGGCTGCGCCTTGATGCCCAGGCTCCTCAGGCCGGTGCAGGAATCGTGGTAGGTGACGCGGCCGGCAAAGCTGCCCGGCACCCGATCGAGCTTCGCGACATTGACGAGGAAATCGGTCAGCTCATACACGCGGCGGCCGAGCGCGACGGCGCGCGAGCACCACTCGGGCTCGTCGGCGAGGATGACCGGATATTCGTTCTTGATGTGGTCGGCGCAGGAACCGGAGGGCGCGACGACATACTCGAAGCCCTCGAACTCGACGATGACTTTTTTGGCCAGCTGGGCGGCCGCCGCGCGATCGCCGCTATTCCATGCCGGCTGGCCGCAGCAGGTCTGGGACGCGGGCACGATCACCTCGCAGCCGGCGGCTTCGAGCAGCTCGATCGCGGCGAAACCGATGCGCGGCCGCATCAGGTCGACCAGACAAGTGACGAAAAGAGCGACCTTCACGAAAGTCGGCGCTGGCGGGGCGGCACCTCAGCCCCGAATCGTGCCAGTGTTGCTGGCGAGCGAGGTTTCGATCCAGCGCTTGATGCGCTGGGCGTCGGCGATGCGGGTGAGCTTGCCCCAGGAATCGAGCAGCACGATGATGGTCGGCTTGTTGGCGAGCCAGGCCTGCATCACGAGACACTTGCCCGCCTCGCTGATGAAGCCGGTCTTCGACAAGCCGATGTTCCACTGCTCGTTCCTGACCAGCGCATTGGTGTTGCGGAAGATTTGCGGCCGGCCGCGGACGATCACCTGATATTCGTCGGTGGTGGTGAATTCACGGATCAGCGGATACTGGTGAGCGGCATTGACGAGCTTGACGAGGTCGCGCGCGCTCGAAACGTTTTCCGGCGTCAGTCCCGTCGGATCGACGAAGCGGGTGTCGGTCAGGCCGAGCATTCTCGCCTTGGCGTTCATCGCCGCGACGAAGGCCGCGCGCCCGCCCGGATAGTAGCGCGACAACGCCGAGGCGGCGCGGTTCTCCGAAGACATCAGCGCCAGCCGCAGCATTTCCTCGCGCGTCAGCTGCGTGCCGACGGCGAGGCGCGAATGGGTGCCCTTCAGGGTATCGACATCGGCTTCGGTAATCGTCAGCGTCTCGGTCAGGCTCGGCTGCACGTCCAGGGCCACCATCGCGGTCATCAGCTTGGTGATCGAGGCGATCGGCACCACCGCGTCGGCATTCTTTTCATACAGGACGTCGCCGGTGCTCTGGTCGATCACCGCCACCGACGCGGACTTGATCTGCTCGATCGGGCCGGCGCCGTCGTCCTCGTGCACTGCGGCATGATGCGCAGGCTTGGAAGCGGCCTTGCGGACGTTCTTCGCCGGTGTCTTGGCGGGCAACTTCTTCGCGGCAACCGGTTTTTTCTTGGCGGTGGCCGCCGTCGCCGGGCCACTGGTCGCAACGGCCACACCCAACGCGACGAGGCAGGCCAGCAGGGTTCTGAAAGTCGCTTTCATGGGCTCCATCGACATCTTGGAAATTTCAAAAGCCTAGCAGATCATCCCCGCGATGACCTTGGTTTTGATCAAGGTCATCGCCACCATCACGCCTTAACGGATATAGCCGCGAATAATTAAAGGGATGTGGCAGAGTGTTATACCAATTTGTGAGGTGAGCTTCAACTCGTGCCCCGTTCCTGCTGATGCGCGACCTCGACCGACAGCAGCGCGGCCATGTTGACGATGCGCCGGACGCTCGCGGTCGGCGTCAGGATATGCACCGGCCGGGCCGCGCCGAGGAGCAGCGGGCCGACGGTGATGCCATCGCCCGAAGCGGTCTTGAGCAGGTTGAACGCGATGTTCGCGGCATCGAGCGTCGGCATGATCAAGAGGTTCGCCGCCTCGGCGAATCGCGCGTTGGGGAAGACCTGCCGGCGGATCTCCGGGTCGAGCGCGGCGTCGCCATGCATTTCGCCTTCGACCTCGAGATCGGGCGCCCGGGCATGCAGCAGCTCGAGGGCGGCGCGCATCTTGCGGGCCGTCGGCGTATCGTGGGTGCCGAAGCTCGAATGCGAGAGCAGCGCGACTTTCGGCGTCATGCCGAAACGGCGCACCTCCTCGGCGGCCAGCAGGGTCATCTCCGCCAGCTGCTCGGCGCTGGGGTCGTAATTGACATAGGTATCGCCGATGAAGACGGTGCGGCTCGGCAGCATCAGCATGTTCATCGCGTAGAAGTTGTCGACGCCGGGCCGGCGGCCGATTACTTCGGCGATGTATCTGAGGTGCAGCGCATGGGTGCCGAAGGTGCCGCACAGCATCGCGTCGGCGTAGCCGTGGCGCACCAGCATCGCGCCGATCAGCGTGGTGCGCCGGCGCATTTCCCTCTTGGCATATTCGATGCCGACGCCCTTGCGGCACATCAGCTGGTAATAGTCCTGCCAGAGCTCCTTGTAGCGCGGATCGGAATCCGGATTGACGAGCTCGAAATCGCGCCCGGCGGCGATGCGCAGTCCCGCGCGGGCGATGCGCATCTCCACCACCTCGGGGCGACCGACCACGATCGGCTGGGCGAGCCCCTCCTCGCGCAACGTGGCCACCGCGCGCAGCATGCGCTCGTCCTCGCCTTCGCAGAAGACGATGCGCGCCGGCTTCTGCCGCGCGGCGATGAATACCGGCTTCATCACCATGCCGGAGTGGTAGATGAATTCGTTGAGCCGCTGGCGGTAGGCCGCCATGTCCTCGATCGGCCGGGTCGCCACCCCCGAATCCATCGCCGCCTGGGCGACCGCGGGCGCCACCTTCAGGATCAGGCGCGGATCGAACGGCTTGGGGATCAGGTATTCCCGGCCGAAGGTGAGCGGCACGTCGCCATAGGCCGCGGCGACGACGTCCGACTGCTCGGCATGGGCGAGCTCGGCGATCGCGCGCACGGCGGCGATCTTCATCGGTTCGTTGATCGTCGTCGCGCCGACATCCAGCGCGCCGCGGAACATGTAGGGAAAGCACAGCACGTTGTTGACCTGGTTCGGATAATCCGAACGGCCGGTGCCGATGATGGCATCGGGCCGCACGCGCCTAGCCTCCTCGGGCAGAATCTCGGGATCGGGGTTGGCCATCGCCAGAATGAGCGGATCCTTCGCCATCGTCGCGACCATCTCGGGCTTGAGCACGCCGCCGGCGGAGAGCCCCAGGAAAACGTCGGCGCCCGGCATCACGTCGGCGAGCGTGCGCGCGGTCGTTTCCTGCGCGTAGCGCTGCTTCGATTCATCGAGATTCGCGCGCCCCGTGTGGATCACGCCCTTGGAATCGCAGACGAAGATGTGCTCGCGCCGCGCGCCGAGGCTGACGATCAGGTCGAGACAGGCGATCGCCGCCGCGCCGGCGCCGGAGCAGACGATCTTCACCGCATCGATGTCCTTGCCGACGAGCTTCAGGCCGTTGAGGATCGCCGCCGCGGAGATGATCGCCGTGCCATGCTGGTCGTCGTGGAAGACCGGGATCTTCATGCGCTCGCGCAGCTTGCGCTCGACCACGAAGCATTCCGGTGCCTTGATGTCCTCGAGGTTGATGCCGCCGAAGGTCGGCTCCAGCGCGGCGATGATGTCGACGAGCCTGTCCGGGTCTTTTTCGCTGATCTCGATGTCGAAGACGTCGATGCCGGCGAACTTCTTGAACAGCACGCCTTTGCCTTCCATCACCGGCTTGCCGGCCAGCGGACCGATGTCGCCCAGGCCCAGCACCGCGGTGCCGTTGGAGATCACCGCGACGAGATTCTGGCGCGCGGTGTAGAGGGCCGCAGTCGCCGGGTCTTTTTCGATCTCCTCGCAGGCGGCGGCGACGCCGGGCGAATAGGCGAGCGAGAGATCGGACTGGTTGGTGAGCGCCTTGGTCGGCGTCACACTGATCTTGCCGGGACGCGGCAGGCGGTGGTAGTCGAGCGCGGCGCGGCGCAGGGTTTCATCCATGAGGCATCTTTCCGGGGCAACAATGGGTTATCGTATCGATCAACGGTCATTATCGTGCAGAAACCGTGCGCATGGCAGAATTGCCCGATGTGGCCATTCCAAGGTGCCGTCCCGCCAGCGCCGACTTTCGAGGAGGAACCATGAAGCAAGCGCCCGACTTCGTCCGTCACGAGAAACTGAAAGCCTGGGTCGCCGAAATCGCGGCGCTCACCAAGCCCTCGCGCATCCACTGGTGCGACGGTTCGCAGGAAGAATACGACCGCCTGTGCGCCGAGATGGTCGCCGCCGGCACCTTCGTGAAGTTGAACCCTGCGAAGCGGCCGAATTCGTATCTCGCCTGCTCCGACCCCTCCGACGTCGCGCGCGTCGAGGATCGCACCTTCATCTGTTCGAAAAAGCAGGAGGACGCCGGCCCGACCAACAACTGGGAAGACCCGGCGAAGATGAAGGAAACACTGCGCGGCCTGTTCAAAGGCTGCATGCGCGGCCGCACGCTGTATGTGATCCCCTTCAGCATGGGCCCCTTGGGCTCGCCGATCTCGCAGATCGGCGTCGAGATCACCGACAGTCCCTACGTCGTCGTCAACATGCGCATCATGACGCGCATGGGCCGCGCGGTCTATGACGTGCTGGGCAGCGACGGCTTCTTCGTGCCGTGTCTGCATTCGGTCGGCGCGCCGCTCGAACCCGGCCAGAAAGACGTCAAGTGGCCCTGCAACCCGACCACCAAATACATCGTGCATTTCCCCGAGACGCGCGAGATCTGGTCCTACGGCTCCGGCTACGGCGGCAACGCGCTTTTGGGCAAGAAGTGCCTGGCGCTCAGGATCGCCTCGACGATGGCCCGCGACGAAGGCTGGCTCGCCGAGCACATGCTGATCCTCGGCGTCGAGTCGCCGCAAGGCGAAAAGACCTATGTCGCCGCCGCCTTCCCTTCCGCCTGCGGCAAGACCAACTTCGCGATGCTGATCCCGCCCGAGTCGTTCAACGGCTGGAAGGTGACCACGGTCGGCGACGACATCGCCTGGATCAAACCCGGCAAGGATGGCCGCTTCTACGCGATCAACCCCGAGGCCGGCTATTTCGGCGTCGCGCCCGGCACGTCGGAGAAGACCAATGCCAACGCGATGGCGACGCTCAAAGAAAACGTGATCTTCACCAACGTCGCGCTCACCGACGACAATGATGTCTGGTGGGAGGGCATGGGGCCGGCGCCGGCGCACTGCATCGACTGGCAGGGCAAGGACTGGACGCCCGAGGACGGCAAGGCCGGACGCAAGGCCGCCCACCCGAACGCGCGCTTCACCGCGCCGGCCTCGCAATGCCCATCGATCGATCCGGACTGGGAAAACCCGCAGGGCGTGCCGATCTCGGCCTTCGTCTTCGGCGGCCGGCGCGCGACGACGGTGCCGCTCGTCTATGAAGCCTTCAACTGGAGCTTCGGTGTCTACATGGCGGCGACGCTCGGCTCGGAAACCACCGCCGCCGCCTTCGGCCAGCAGGGCGTCGTGCGCCGCGACCCGTTCGCCATGCTGCCCTTCTGCGGCTACCACATGGGCGACTACTTCAACCACTGGCTGCACATGGGCCATGTGGTCGAACACACGCCGCGGATCTTCTGCGTCAACTGGTTCCGCATGAACGAAAAGGGCGAGTTCATGTGGCCGGGCTTCGGCGAGAACATGCGCGTGCTCAAATGGATCGTCGATCGCGTGCAGGGCAAAGTCGGCGCTCGCGAGACGGCACTGGGCTGGATGCCGCGCTTCGAGGACATCGACTGGACGGGCCTGCCCATCGGCAAGAGCGAGTTCGAGGCGCTCACCCGGATCGATACCGATGCCTGGAAGCAGGAGCTCGCCAGCCACAAGGAATGGTTCGACAAGATGGGCGAGAAACTGCCACGGCCGCTGGCGCTGAAGCGGGATTTGTTCGAGCTGGCGTTGATCGACTGATGAAGCTCGCTGCGCGCATGGAGGGCATCGCGCCTTTCCATGTGATGGAACTGATGGCGAAGGCCCAGGCGCTCGAAAGAGAGGGGCGCGACATCGTGCACATGGAGGTCGGCGAGCCGGATTTCCCGACGCCGCAGCCGGTGATCGACGCAGCAGCGCGCTTTCTCGCCGGCGGCCATGTGCATTACACCGCCGCGCTGGGCATTCCGCAGTTACGGGAAGCGATCGCCGGCTTCTATGCAACACGTTACGGTGTCAGCGTCGATCCGGCACGCATCGTCGTCACCGCGGGCGCCTCGGCGGCGTTGTTGCTCGCGCTCGGCGCGCTGACCTCGCCCGGCGACGAGTGGCTGCTGACCGACCCGGGCTACCCCTGCAACCGCCACTTCGTGCGCTTCTGCGAGGGCGTGCCGCGCCTGCTACCCGTCGATGCGGCGACAAACTTCCAGCCGGATGCCGCACAAGTTGCTGCTTACTGGACGGCTAGGACGCGCGGCCTGATCGTCGCCTCGCCGGCCAATCCCACCGGCACGCTGATCGAATCCGCCGAACTCGCCGCCCTGTGGCGGACCGTCCAGGAACGCGGCGGCACGCTGATCGTCGACGAGATCTACCACGGCCTGACCTACGGCCTCGATGCATCCACCGCACTGGCGATCTCGGACGAGATCATCGTCATCAACAGCTTCTCGAAATATTTCGGCATGACCGGCTGGCGGCTGGGCTGGCTCGTCGTTCCGCCCAGCCTGGTGCGGGCGATCGAGAAGCTCGCGCAGAACCTCTACATCGCCCCTTCGACCATCGCCCAGCATGCGGCGCTGGCCGCCTTCACGCCCGAGGCGATGGCGATCTGCGAGGCACGCCGGCAGGAATTCCGTGCCCGGCGCGACCTGCTGCTGCCGGGACTGCGCGCGCTCGGCTTCGAGATCATGGCGGAACCGGCAGGCGCGTTCTACATTTATGCCGGCATCGGAAGGCTTGCGGCCGACAGCGACCATTTCGCGCTGCGGCTGCTCGAGGAGGCCGGTGTGGCGGCAACCCCCGGGCGGGATTTCGGCGAGACCGCGCCCGATCGGCACATGCGCTTTGCCTACACGACGAGCGCCGAACGGCTTGCGCTCGGCATCGAGCGCATGGCAAGGATGCTCAGATAAAAAAGGGAGGCCGGCCGGCCTCCCTCGATTCGATCGCGCGACCGATCAGGACGGACGCGACCCCGTCGGGAACGGCCAGGCCGCGGCTGGGTTCAGCGCGGACTTGAGGCCGGGCGCAGCAGCGGTCGAGGGGGCCGCAGCCGGTGCCGCCGGGGCAGGCTTCGCGGGGGCCTTCTTCGGCGCCGCCGCCTTCTTCGCGGCAGCTTTCTTCGCGGCGGGCTTCGCCGCCGCCTTCTTCGGCGCAGCCTTCTTCGGCGCCGCGGCTTTCTTCGCCGCCGCCTTCTTCGGCGCAGCCTTCTTCGGCGCCGCGGCTTTCTTCGCCGCCGCCTTCTTCGGCGCAGCCTTCTTCGGCGCCGCAGCTTTCTTCGCCGCCGCCTTCTTCGGCGCCGCGGCTTTCTTCGCCGCCGCCTTCTTCGGCGCAGCCTTCTTCGCGGCGGGCTTCGCAGCCGCCTTCTTCGGCGCAGCCTTCTTCGCCGCCGGTTTGGCAGCGGTCGCCTTCTTCGCAGCCGCCGGCTTCTTGGCTTTCTTCTCTTCAGCCATAGTGAACCTCCATTGCATGTTTGAGAAAGGGAAAGATAACCACCCGCCTGTTACTACGGCGGGAATTATTCAACAATGCCGGCGGACCGGAATTGATGAATTCAAGCGCTTTCCCCGGCCATCCCTTTGTTTCGGAATGCATCGGGGAAGAGCGGCGCATGGGGGAACGACGATTCACGGAGTGGCCGGAATCGGCTTGCGAAGCGGGTTTCACGGCAATGACAAGGGAAATGAAGCGGGCAGGAGAGGCGCGGCATCCGGTGTCTGGTCCGGTCCGCTCTACGTTCGTGTTTCTCGTGCGCCTGGTCTCTTCCAGCATGCCCGCCTTTCTTGGCCTTCCTGAGGATTCTCGGTTCGACCTACTAGATATAGTAGGGGAAGGGCAATCTGAAACTAATGGTAGTGCCCCGATTGGAGCAATGCAAGATAAATGTCGCACACGATGCAACCGGAACCACGCGTATGTTGCGACCGTGCCACGTCGGCCGACTAGCGGCAGCAGGGTTGCGACTACGGTGAGCGATGGCGGTGTCAGAGCTCGATGCGCGGAAGGCGTGACCAGTCGAAATATGGCCCCGGGTCGGTCTTCCTGCCCGGCGCGATGTCGGCATGGGCGACGATGTCGGTGAGCGGAAAACATTGCCGCAACTGCGTGATCAATCTGGCGAGCGTCGCGTATTGCGCGTCACTGAACGGCGTGTAGTCGTCGCCTTCGAGTTCGATGCCGAGCGAGAAGTCGTTGCAGCGCTCGCGGCCTTGCCAGCACGATGCGCCGGCATGCCAGGCACGTGCATGGCAGGGGACGAACTGGATCAGCGCGCCATCGCGCCGCACGAAGAAATGCGCCGAAACCCGCATGCCGGCGAGGGTGGCGAAGTACGGATGCGCCGCCGGATCGAGCTGGTTGATGAATAGCTCGATCACCGCATCGCCGCCGAATTCTCCCGGAGGCAGGCTGATGGCATGGATGACGAGCAGACTGATCGTCTCGCCCGGCGGACGTGCATCGTGATTGGGACTCCGGATGCGCGTCGCGCCGGCCAGCCAGCCGTCCTCGTCGAGCAGCCCGGGCGCGTCAGGCATCGGGTTCATTGAGCCCCAGCCGTTCCATCCGGTAGCGCAGCGAGCGGAAGGTCACGCCGAGCAGGCGCGCGGCCGCGGTGCGGTTGTAGCGGGTTTTCTGCAACGCATCGAGGATCGCCTGGCGCTCCTGTTCGTCGAGGAATTCCTGCAACGGCTTGCCGCCGATGCCTGCCGCCTCGGCACCGCCGACTTTCAACGGCTGCAGTTGCAGGTCCTCGCAGTCGATGACATCGCCGCCATGCAGGGCGAGCGCCCGTTCGAGGATGTTTTCGAGCTCGCGCACGTTGCCGGGAAAGTCGTAGCCCTGCAATGCCTCGATGGCCCGTGGCGTGAGCGCCGGCACAGCCACGCCGCTGGCAGCCGCGAGCCTTTCGAGGATGCGCTGCGCGAATTCCGGAACGTCCTCGCGGCATTCGCGCAGCGCCGGCATGCGGATTTCGATCACATTGATGCGGAAGAACAGGTCCTGGCGGAAGCGCCCGGCTTCCATCAATTGCCGCAGATTCTGGTGCGTCGCGCAGATGATGCGCACATCGACCGGCTCTTCGCTCGTCGCGCCGACGCGCCGCACGCGCTTTTCCTGGATCGCGCGCAGCAGCTTCACCTGCATCGGCAGGGGCAGGTCGGCGACCTCGTCGAGGAACAGCGTGCCGCCATCGGCGGCCTGGAAGAAGCCTTCGCGCTCGCTGTCGGCGCCCGTGAACGCCCCCTTGCGGTAGCCGAAGAATTCGCTTTCCATCAGGTTTTCCGGAATCGCACCGCAATTGACGGCGATGAACGGCTTGTCGCGCCGCCGGCTGCCCTGGTGGATCAGTCGGGCGGCAAGCTCCTTGCCGCTGCCCGATTCGCCCGAGACATACACCGGCGCTTCGCTCTTCGCCACCTTGGCGATCAGTTCCCGCACCTGATTGATCGCCGGCGAACGGCCGAGCAGCTCCTGACTGCGCGTCGCGCCGGACGTCTTGCCTTCGGGAACGGCGAGAGCCGATTTCACCAGCGTGCGCAACTGGGCGAGCGACACCGGCTTGGCGAGATAGTCGAACGCCCCGGCTTTGAGCGCCGCGACGGCGTTCTCGGTGCTGCCGTGCGCGGTGATCACGGCCACCGGCAGCGTCGGATAGTGGGCTTCGATCTCGCGCACCAGTTCGAGTCCGTCGCCATCGGGCAAGCGCATGTCGGTCAGGCACAACTGATAGGAGTTCTCGCGCAACAGCCGCGAGGCCTCGGCGACGCTGGCGGCGCAATCGCATGCCAGCCCCATGCGCGCCAGGGTCATGTCGAGCAGTTCGCGGATGTCCGCCTCGTCATCGACGATCAGCACCTTGGGAATCATGCCTGCACGCTCACCTCGTCAGCCTCGTTGCGGAACGGGGCAAATGATATGCAGAAATGCGCACCGGGCGCATTCTCGAGCAGGAACAGACGCGCGCCGTTCGCCTCGCACAACTCGCGGGCGATGTACAGCCCCAGCCCGGTGCCGCTCGCCCGCGTCGTGAAGAATGGCTCGAACACGCGCTCGCGCTCGGTCTCGTCGATCCCCTTGCCATCATCGACGACATGCAGGCTCGGGCGTGTCTGGCCGGGATTTTCCTCGTACCAGACGCGCACGGCGCCAGGTGCATGACTGGCGTAGCGCAGCGCGTTGTCGAGCAGGTTGGCGACCACGCGATGCAGATGGCCGCGGTCGAAACGCACGAACCGGCCTGCGGGAATCTCGACGGCGATGCGCTTGGCGCAACCCGCGTCCTGCAGGGAACGCTCTTCGAGCTCATGGCGCAGGAATTCGCCCAGCTCGATCGTATCCGGATTGACGCGATCGCGCCTGCCGAGTTCGACCACCTCAGAGACCAGGCGATTCAATCGATGCGCGTTGTCGAGGATGATACGCGTCAGTCGCTCGACGTCCTTGCCCGGCGGCTCGTCCGCCAGCAGCTCGGCGGCATGGCTGATCGCCGACAAGGGATTGCGGATCTCATGCGCCAGGTTCGCGGTCAGGCGGCCGAGCGCCGCAAGCTTGACCTGCCGCGCTTCCTGCTGCAGGCGACCGACATCCTCGACGAAAATCAGCGCATTGCCGCCCTTGCCCGGCGGCAGGAAGCGCACGCGCAGATCGCGTCCGGTCCACGGCACCTGGATCACCCGCTCGGATTCGACGCCGCGCGTCTTGCGCAGACGGTATTCCTCGGCCAGCAGCGGTGAAAAATCCTCGAGTGAGTGCGGATGGGGGATGGTGCATCCCAAGAGGGCGCGGGCGCGCGGATTGCACTGTCGCACTCCGCCCTGCGCATCGATGACCAGCACGCCATCCTGCATGTCGCGGATCACGCGCTCGTTGATGCGCAATTGGTCGGCCAGTTCGATGCCGCGCCGGCGCGCCAGCTCCTCGTTGGCGATCATGCGGTTGGCCAGCAGCCGGGCGGCGATCGCCGAGCCGAACAGACCGATGCAGGTCAGGCCGGTATAGAAGAAATCGCCGGATTCGCCATTCAGGAAACCGACGCGATAGGCTTGCTCCGCGAGCAGCAGCAGGCTGGCCACTGCGGCGTAGAAAAGCACCAGACGCCCTTGGCCGACCAGTGCAGCGCCGACCAGGACGACGATCAGCATCATCGCCATGCCGCTTTTCGCGCCGCCGCTGGCATAGAGCATCAGGACAAGGCAGACGATGTCCGCCAGCACCTGCGCGCTCAACTGCAGATCGAAGGCCTGACGCCAGCGCGCCTGCACGGCGAGGACCGCGACCGAGAGGAGCAGATAGATGCCGCTCGTCCAGAGGAACAGGCCCGGCTCCTGAGAGCCGATGTTGAGCGGCCGGCCGGAGTGCAGCATGACGCCGAAGAAGAAACCGGCGACGATGAACCGATACCAGGAAAAATATTTCAGCAGCCGCCAGCGGGCTTGATCGTGCAGATTCTCGACGGAAGCCGGCATGCGCGCCATTCAGCTGGCCGGCCCTAGCAGGCGATGCTCGTCGCAGCAGTAATGGCGCCCCTCGCAAACCACGGCTTCGCTTTCCGGCAGATGCACGCCACAGCGGGCGCAGGCCACCATCTTCTCGGCAGGCCGGGGGGACGGCGCTGCCTCCGGGCCGCGCGCATCGGCCCTCCTCTGGCGGGTCAGAAGCCAGACGATGACGGCCAAGACGGCGAGCAGCAGCAACAGCTTCGACATGTGGGGTTCCCAATTCCTTTGCGCACGAGACCGATCCCGTGCGGTCCATCGGCCCAGCGGCCTATGGCGCATGATAAGCAAATCCAGTGGAATTGGTCGGGGTGAGAGGATTCGAACCTCCGACTCCTGCGTCCCGAACGCAGTACTCTACCAGGCTGAGCTACACCCCGATGACCGTTGCCGGGCCAAACGACCGAAAGCGTCCGCGATCAATAGCGTCTGGCCACCGCGAAAGTCGCCAATTGTAGCAAAGCCTCCCGATATTGGCTATGGGGAAGCGTGGCAAGCGCGTCGTTCGCCCGGGCGGCTTCGCCGCGCGCCACTTCCAGCGCGGCATCGAGCGCGCCGGTTTCCCTGACCGCGCGGATGACCTCTGGAAAGGCTTCCCTGCCACCGTGTTCGAGCGCGCTGCGCACCACGGCCGCCTGCTCAGGGTTGCCGTTTTGCATCACGTGGATCAACGGCAGGGTCGGCTTGCCTTCGGCCAAGTCGTCGCCGAGGCTCTTGCCAAGCTCCTCTTCCCGGCCCGAATAATCGAGCACGTCATCGGCAATCTGGAAGGCGGTGCCCAGATGCATGCCATAAGCGGCCAGATTTTCTTCCAGCGCGGCACCGGCCCCGCCGAGGATCGCGCCGAGCCGCGCCGAGGCCTCGAACAGCTTGGCGGTCTTGTAGCGCACCACCTGCAGGTAGTCCTCGACGGAAAGATCGGCGTTGTGGCAGTTCATCAGCTGCATCACCTCGCCCTCGGCGATGATGTTGGTCGCGTCAGCCAGCACCTGCATCACGCGCATCTGGCCGACGCCGACCATCATCTGGAAAGCCCGCGAATAGAGGAAGTCGCCGACCAGCACGCTCGCGGCATTGCCGAAATGGGCGTTGGCCGTCTCCCGGCCGCGCCGCAGCGCCGATTCATCGACCACGTCGTCGTGCAGCAGGGTGGCGGTATGGATGAATTCGACCACCGCCGCCAGTTCGTGATGATGAACACCGCGGTAGCCGAGGGCACCCGCGGTGAGCAGCAACAGCGCCGGGCGCAGGCGCTTGCCGCCGCCGGCGATGATGTATTCGGCGATCTGGCGCACCAGCAACACGTCGGAATGCAGGCGCTGGCGGATCACCGCATCCACGGCCTGCATGTCGCCGGCGATCGGGGAAAGGATTGTCGAGGGTTCCAAGATGTCGTCCGGTGGCGTGCGCCGGGAGAGGGGGTGCCCCGCGCACGGTGCTTCAATGACTTCGGAAACCTTGCATTATAATCACCGCCGGAAGCCGCGTCCGTCCAGAGCGGGTGTAGTTCAATGGTAGAACTTCTGCTTCCCAAGCAGATAACGTGGGTTCGATTCCCATCACCCGCTCCATCCCCATGTCCGAATTCGCCAACCGCCTGATCGCCTGGCAGCGCCGCCACGGCCGCCACGACCTTCCCTGGCAGAACACGCAGGACCCCTACCGCGTCTGGCTCTCGGAAGTCATGCTGCAGCAGACGCAGGTGGCGACGGTGATTCCCTACTACGAGCGCTTCCTCGCGCGCTTGCCGACGCTCTCATGCCTTGCCGCCGCACCGACCGAGGAAGTGATGGCCTTGTGGAGTGGGCTCGGCTACTACGCACGGGCACGCCATCTGCACCAGTGCGCGCAAGTCATCGTTACCGAGCATGGCGGCGAATTTCCGCGCGAGCCGGAAGCCATCGCCCGCCTGCCCGGCATCGGCCGTTCGACGGCGAACGCCATCGCGGCGTTCTGTTTTGGCGCACGGGTGCCAATCCTCGACGGCAACGTCAAGCGCGTGCTGTGCCGCTTTCTCGGCATCGAGGGATTTCCGGGCACCCCTGCAATCGAGCGCCGGCTATGGCAGGATGCCGCCGCACTGCTGCCCGAGCGGGATGTCGCCACCTACCTCCAGGCGCAGATGGACCTGGGCGCGACGATCTGCACGCGTAGCCAGCCGCGCTGCGCCATCTGTCCGCTCGCCGACCTGTGCGTCGCCCAGCGCGAGGGCCGCACGGCCGGGTTGCCGACGCCACGGCCGAAGCGCAACTTGCCGGAAAAAGCCGTGACGTTGCTGATCCTGCAAAAGGACGGACGCATCGCGCTGGAACAGCGGCCGCCCGCCGGCCTCTGGGGCGGGCTGCTGTCACTGCCGGAATTGCCGGAGGATCGCGAACCGGCCGATCACGCCCGCGATGCCCTGGGCCTGCAGCTCGGTGCCGTCTCGCCAGCGCCGACTTTCGCGCATGGCTTCACGCATTTCCGGCTGCACATCCAGCCGCTGGTCTGCGATGTCGTCGCCCATCGCGGCGTGGCCGAGGCGGGTCTGCGCTGGCTCGGCCGGGCGGAACTTCCGCAGGCCGCGCTGCCGGCGCCGATCCGCAAGCTCCTCAGCGCGATTCCTTGATCAGCCGGTCATAGGCCGGCTGGATCGGCCGCGCATTGTTGGGATAGAGCCGGGCGAAGATGCCGATCTGTTCGGGCGAGACGAGAATCGGCTCCTTGAACACCATCCACAGCACGTTCTCGGTGCAAGGCGGCGTGGTCAGCGAGCCCATGTAGGTGTAGTAGTCGCGCCGCTCGGGCAAGAGCTTCATCAGGTCGATGGCGACGTTCGGCGGCTCGACGGAGAGACCGGTATCGAGCGGCAGGTTGTTCCACAGCGTCTGGATCACCGGGTGTTCCGGGCCGCGCTCCATGAGCACGGCGATCACCGCGAGATTGTTCGCATAGTCGCGATGCACCAGATGCATCGACATTTCATAGCTCTTGCCATTGACACGTTCTTCGGAGGGGCGGTGGAAATGGAACTGGACCAGCTGCCAGCTGCGCCCCATCACGGTGATGGTGTTGCCCTCCGCGACATCGACTCGCACGGTATGGCCATTGTCAGTGATGCGGAACTGCGTCGGCCGGTAGTCGAACTTGATCGGCTCGAGATCGACGCGGATGCCGTTGCGAATGTCGATCGGTGATTGACGTTTTCCCGTGCCGCAGATCTCGTTGCCTGGCATCTTGCCCCAGTTTTCCGGCGCGCCCGGCCCGCTGTAACCCCAATGCACATGGGAGAAGTCATACGTCGCCTTGGGTTTTTCCTCCGCCTTGGGCTTGTCTTCCGCTTCGGTCTTCGCCCTGACGGCCGCCTTGCGCGGGCCCGAGGTGGCCAGCATCATCTCGCGCTGCTGGCGGGTCAGCTCCTGCGCGGCCGACAATTCGGGCATCTTGAGCACCGGCCGTGGAGCCGGCTTGGCCGCGGCTGCGGGCGGCGGAGCGGATGCGGCTTTCGGCGCCGGCGGTGCAGCAGGGGAAGCAGCAGCGGGCGGAGGAGCGTTCTTGAAGGGATCTTCCGCCTTCGACTTGTCGATCAGCGGCACCTCGAACAGGCGCGGCTTGGCTGGCGGGGACTCGGCGGCGGGTTCGGTCTTGTCGGCCGCCTGTGCCGTGGCGGGCCAGACAGCCGTCACCAGCGCCGTTTCGAGCAGGACCAGCCAGAGTTTTCTCGCGGACATTCCGTATCCAGTTTCCTTTCGCTCTCGGCTATTACGACATTTCGTTGCCGCACTTTATAGCAAGGGCGGCAGCGCGGTTGCGTTCGGGGCCGGATTCCAGTAGTGTCAAAGCTTCACCCACGGAGTGCATTGCATGAACGCCAACGACAAATTCGTCGCCGCCCAGGCCCATGTGGACGGTGCGGCGATACAACCCCTCCCCAACTCGAGAAAAGTCTATGTCACCGGCTCGCGGCCCGATATCCGCGTGCCGATGCGCGAAATCGTCCAGTCCGACACACCGACCAGCATGGGCGGCGAGAAGAATCCGCCGATCTATGTCTATGACTGTTCCGGCCCTTACACCGACCCGACGGTGAAGATCGATCTGCGTCAGGGGTTGCCACCCTTGCGCGAGCGCTGGATCGAGGAGCGCGACGACACCGAACGGCTGCCGGCGCAAACCTCGCAATACGGCCGCGCGCGGCTCGCCGACCCGGCGCTCGCCCCGCTCAGGATGTCCCACGCCCGCCAGCCGCGCCGCGCCAAGGCGGGTTGCAACGTCACGCAGATGCACTATGCCCGCAAAGGCATCATCACGCCGGAGATGGAATTCGTCGCGATCCGCGAG
This sequence comes from Rhodocyclaceae bacterium, assembly GCA_013388985.1. GTDB lineage: Bacteria > Pseudomonadota > Gammaproteobacteria > Burkholderiales > Rhodocyclaceae > Sulfuricystis. The sequence goes on along the minus strand of JACAEF010000076.1, from coordinate 1,902 downwards.
AACCAGAAACTCGACGGACTCCCCGAGCTGATCAGGAAACAGCACCCCGGCCAGAGTTTCGGCGCAGCCATCCCGAAGGTCATCACGCCCGAGTTCGTGCGCGACGAGGTGGCGCGCGGCCGCGCGATCATCCCGGCCAACATCAACCACCCGGAAGCCGAGCCGATGATCATCGGCCGCAACTTCCTCACCAAGATCAACTGCAACATCGGCAACAGCCCGCTCGTCTCCTCGATCCAAGAGGAAGTCGACAAGATGACCTGGGCGATCCGCTGGGGCGGCGACACGGTGATGGATCTCTCCACCGGCAAGAACATCCACGAGACGCGCGAGTGGATCGTGCGCAATTCCCCGGTGCCGATCGGCACCGTGCCGATCTACCAGGCGCTGGAAAAGGTCGATGGCCGCGCCGAGGAGCTGACTTGGGAACTCTTCCGCGATACCCTGATCGAGCAGGCCGAGCAGGGCGTGGATTACTTCACGATCCACGCCGGGGTGCTCTTGCGCTACATCCCGATGACCGCGAAGCGCATGACCGGGATCGTTTCCCGCGGCGGCTCGATCCTCGCCAAATGGTGCCTCGCGCACCACAAGGAGAACTTCCTCTACACGCACTTCGAAGAGATCTGCGAGATCATGAAGGCCTACGACGTCGCCTTTTCCTTGGGCGACGGCCTGCGCCCCGGCTCGATCTACGACGCGAACGACGAGGCGCAGCTCGCGGAACTGAAAACCCTTGGGGAGCTCACCGACATCGCCTGGCAGCACGACGTGCAGGTGATGATCGAAGGCCCGGGCCATGTGCCGATGCACATGATCAAGGAGAACATGGATCTCCAGCTGCAATGGTGCAAGGAAGCGCCGTTCTACACGCTCGGGCCGCTCACCACCGACATCGCGCCCGGCTACGATCACATCACCAGCGCGATCGGCGCGGCGCTGATCGGCTGGTATGGCACGGCGATGCTCTGCTATGTGACGCCGAAGGAGCACCTCGGCCTGCCGGACAAGAACGACGTCAAGGACGGCATCATCGCCTACAAGATCGCCGCCCACGCCGCCGACCTCGCCAAGGGCCACCCGGGCGCGCAGGCGCGCGACAACGCGCTCTCCAAGGCGCGTTTCGAGTTCCGCTGGGAGGACCAGTTCAACCTCGGCCTCGACCCGGACAAGGCGCGCGAGTTCCACGACGAAACGCTGCCGCAGCAGGGCGCGAAGCTCGCGCACTTCTGCTCGATGTGCGGACCGCACTTCTGCTCGATGAAGATCACCCAGGACGTGCGCGAGTACGCCGAGAAGGGGATGGAAGAAAAGTCGATCGAGTTCGTCAAGCAGGGGGCGGAGATCTACCGCTCGACCTGAACGGCCAGCATCTTGGCGTGCTTGGCGAAGCTTGCATAGCAGCCGATCAGGATGTGCGCGAGTCCCGGCACGCCGTCGAGAAAGCCCAGGCGCAGAAAGTAGAACTTGACGAAGCGCGCCAGCGGCGAGAGCAGCAGTCGCGCCACCGTGCTGCGTTGCCCGCGCGCCAGGGCGGCGTGCGCCGTCAGCGTCGAGTAGCGATTCTGTTTTTCGAGGTAGCGCTCCAGCGACTCGGCCGAGTCGTGCAGCAGATCGCCTTTCAAGGTGCCCACGGACCCGTGGGTGACGACGCGCTCATGGACGGCATCTTCCGACCAGCGCGCATGGCGCCGGTCGAACAGGCGCAGACTCCAGTCCGGATAGCCTTCGCCGTGTTTGAGATAGCGGCCCATGAAGCGGTTGCAGCGGGGAAATCGATAGGCATGGAAAGTCGGCGGCGCCCCGGCGGCGCTCGCAGTCTCCCCGCCCGCGAGGGCGGGGGTGGGGGTGGGCGGGGGTTGAATTGTCGGCGCTGGCAGGGCGGCACGAATAGCCTTAGCG
>JACAEF010000152.1 GCA_013388985.1 Rhodocyclaceae bacterium | reverse complement strand
GTGCGCTCGAAGGCGGCGATCGCCTCGACCATGTGCCGATAGGCCCGGTCGACATCCTTCAATGCCCCCGGGCCGAACACCTCCTCGAACAGGGGGGCATAGGCGGCCCGGCGCAGCTTCGCCACCACGGTTTTCTTGTCCGGGTTGGCCATCTCCAAAGGATTAAGAAAGGGGCCCTCGGCCTGTTGCTCGAGCGTGGCGGCCCGGCCGTCGAGGAACTGGCCGCCGACATAGAGACCTTCCTTCCGGTCGAAATGGAATTTCGGACTGAAGCCGGCATACATCGCGGTCGGCGTGTTGCGGTTACCCACCCGGCCGGGCAGCACGCCCTTGGACACCGGCAGCGCGCGGTTGGGATCGGTGAAGGCGGCGGTAGGATCGTGACAGGTGGCGCAGGCCTGGCCGGCCGGCTCCGACAGATTGGCGTCGAAAAACAGCGCCTGGCCCAGTTGCTCTTTGGTCGCCTGTCGCGTGGCAGCCGCCGGCCCGGCCCATGCGGGAAGCGCGAGCGCGGCGGCCAGAACCGCCAGCCAACGTCGTGTTTTCAGCTTCTTGCTCATCGCGAAATTCAGTATCTTCATGGCCGATCGCCTGATGCAGACCCATTATAAATCCCATCATCGAACAATCCGGCTCAAGTCAGGACAACCGGTGAGGGCCATGGCCATTTCCAGCTCGTCGCGCAGCAGACGAATGACGTGTGCTACGCCAAGAGCACCGGCACAGGCCAGGCCCCAGACATAGGGACGGCCGAGCAGGATCGCGCTGGCACCCAGACTGAGCGCCTTGAACACGTCGCGACCGTCGCGTATGCCGCTGTCCAAGAGGACCGGCGCCCTGCCCTTAACCCTGGCGCAGACAGCCGGCAAGGCCTGCAGGCTGGCAGGTGCGCCATCCAATACACGGCCGCCATGATTGGATACCACCAGTCCGTCGCAGCCGTACTCGATCGCACGTTCCGCATCGTCCGGGTGCAGGATGCCCTTGACGATGAGCGGCAGCTGTATCC
>JACAEF010000002.1 GCA_013388985.1 Rhodocyclaceae bacterium | reverse complement strand
TTCGCCTGCTGCGGAGGCTCGCGCCCCTGAGCTTCGACGTTATCATCGTCCCGCTCTCCACCGCGTTATTAAGCCCATGTCGTCAGCATCGATCCACATAACCAAACTTGCCGCCGTTAAGCGCCAGCTCCAAGCGGCTATCAGACTATTCTTCCTCGAGGAAGACGAACTCGCCATTCACACAGTCGCTTCAGCCGCATATGGACTATTAAAGGATTTGAAGCGTGATCGCGGGCAGAGCGAAGCCGCAGACAGCTATCGCATAACCATCTTCTATTTGGTTCGAGACTTCCGCCGTGGAACGCTTCCGGCGCATTTCACGTCTGACCCAGCCATAATGGCAGAAGTTGAGCGCATTGCAAATCAACTTTTCCCGATTACTGCGGACTCGAAGCTCTCCGATGTCCAAGTGACGCTTTCCCCCAACCTGGAAAAGCAGTACTGGAACGAAAACAATCGAGCTGCAAACTTTCTCAAGCACGCAGACCGGGACATCGAGGGAACATTTCCGCTGGACAAGATCGACAACAATCCACTTCTTCTGAAATGCTGTTCTTCGTATCGAGACATCGCACCCGACGATCTGGGTAATGAAGGTTTGGCATTTGAGGCATTCACGGCGGCGAATAATCCGTTACATCAAGCCACGGGATCAAACTTCGACTCCCTGGTTGAGTCAATAAGACGGGTGCCAAGTGAACATCGCCGAGAGCTTTGCTACAAAGTCATCATTGAACTGAATGCAAACCAAGCTGTGTAATCTGCAATGAATGCTAAAAGAATGACGCCTCGTGTCACTGCCCCGAAAATCATCGCAGAGAACAAGTAGGGGGCAATTTCCGGAATACAGAGTTACTTTACACAATCCGGCTGACAGTAGTCGTAAAGGCGCTTTGAAAAAATCCATAGAAAGGGTTAATTATGGCCGGTCTTCGAATCCATTGGGTCACGTGCTCCAAATGTGAATTTAAGCAACTTCTTCGCAAATCGAACCCTTACACAGGTCCCGACTTTCGCTACCAGATATACGGCTCCAAGATCTGGTATCAAATTATTCCGGCCTATGCATGGTGTCCCAAATGCAAAATTGTTCGTGAAGTAGAAACTCTCGACATTTCACCTGTTCAGTCTCGACTAAATCAACTTTTGCTAGAGGAAGAAACATTCCGGCTAAAACATGCCGGAGTACTGGAACGGATAAAGAGAAAAATAGGACTCTCTGATAAGGATACTCTGCAACAGGACATCAAACATGCCAATCGGCTAATTAAGCTACTGAAAAGCAGAACGGATCGCAAGTGCCTGTGGTGTGGATTTCCAGCACCCTCAGTTATGTTTGAATCTGGCTCGGAGCATCCATCACAGTCTTGTCGTGGTGGCATTCTTACCGAGCAGGTTGAGCAAACCGGCATACACCTAGATTTCGACAATTCGTGCCGAAAAGTGCGATGGTATTCGGCTGAAGGAGTGTTTCTAAGAGAAGATAATGGGCTCAGCAGATAGTACCCAACCCATCATTCCACCAGAGGCTGCGCGATAAAAACGCGTTGCGCCAATGAATTTAAACGTTAGGAGCTCTCAAGGGAGTCATCAATGGACATGCTGATCGCTTTGCTTGTGATAGTCGTTGTAATCGCATTGGTGATTGCACACCGCATACAAATCTATGCAAACAAATACCCTCCTGCCTCGCCAGAACAAAGCGCCATTTCAGGGATTGGTGGCTGGTTGCTGCTACTAGTCACGGGATTCGTGTTTCTAGGCCCGGCAGCGGGAGGAGTCCACATTTTTATCTTCTTTATGTCCAATGAGTACCGATATCCAATTCTGACATCAGTCACAGAGTGGGGCACATACAAATTCGCAACTTGGGGGATATTCTTGCTCGCATGTTGCTTGAGTTTTTATGCTGGGCTAGGCCTTATTATAGAATGCAGCAAAGCAGCAATAAAACGCGCAAAAATTATTATCTGGGTAAATGGGCCACTAGCCAACATCATACTGGGGGCGCTCCTCCCCGTTCTGATCTTTGGAAGGCCTGAACTTGACCCGCAGTTCGTCGGAAGCATGATCGCCTCAATCATTGGTGCAGCAATCTGGACGGCTTACCTTTCAAAATCAAAACGGGTTAAAGCCACTTATGGCATCACCACGCCAAGCACCTAACTCCGCGCTCCAGAGGGACGCTTCGCCTGCTGCGCAGGCTCGCGCCCCTGAGCTTGAACGTTAGGAGATCGCATTGAGCGTTCTAGCACTCTCAATTGTCCTAGCTGTCTCGTTGTTGGGGCTTGCTCCTGCGATCTACGCTGCATACAAAAATCGCTGGGCAGAAATCGCTATTTGGGCCAGCGGCACACTCATAGCAGTTGTAAGTGCATACATGGTGCCAGTCGAGCTTTTTCGGGCTGCTATGTTCGCTGTCGTTGTGATGCTTGAACTTTGGCTTTGGCATGTAGCGGAACAACCAATGCACCCACTACAACCATCTCCTAACCCTGCGGTCCACCGGACGCTGCGCGATAAAGCCGCGCAGCGCCGGTGACCTCCACGTTAGGCGATACTATTCCGTCATGGAGGACGCTATGGAACTTTCAGCCGTTATCACCCCAGCCCCGGAAGGTGGCTACGTCGCCTACAACCCGGAGACGGGAACAACTTCGCAAGGCGAAACCATCGAGGAAGCATTGAGCAACTTGCGCGAGGCGACTGAACTTTATCTGGAAGAGTTTCCGCTCTCCGTCAGCGGTCGCCCTCTGCTGACTACCTTCCAGGTTCCGGCGCATGCCTAAGTTTCCCGTCGTTTCCGGCGCCGAAGTCGTCCGGACACTGGAACGCCTCGGTTTTGTTGTCGCTCGCCAGCGCGGCAGCCATATCGTCATGCGTCGAGGCTCCATGGGCTGTGTTGTTCCAAACCACCGCGAAGTGAAAGTCGGCACACTCGTCGGCTTGCTCAAACAGGCAGGGGTGTCTCCCGACGAATTCATCGATGCCCTCCACGCCTAACCCTGCGCTCCAGGGGGACGCTTCGCCTGCTGCGCAGGCTCGCGCCCCTGAGCTTGAACGTTAGCCCGTGCCTCCTCCGCCCGTCCGCTGCGACATCTTCTGCCGCGTCATCGACAATCTGGGCGATGCGGGCGTGACGTGGCGGCTTTCGCGTCAGTTGGCGGTGGAATTCAGCTGGCAAGTCCGGCTCGTCATCGACGATCCGGCGCCGCTCGCGGGCTTTGCGCCGGGGCAGCAGTTCGTCGAGGTCCGCCGCTGGGAGGGCGATTGCGCCGACCTCATGCCGGCGGACGTGGTGATCGAGGCTTTTGCCTGCGATCTGCCGCCGCGCTATGTCGAAGCGATGCGCGCTCGCGCGCGGCCGCCGGTTTGGCTCAATCTCGAATACCTCTCGGCCGAGGATTGGGTGGTCGGCTGCCACGGTCTGCCTTCGCCGCAGGCGGGCCTGCAGAAGTTCTTTTTCTTTCCCGGTTTCGTGCCGGGCACCGGCGGGCTGCTGCGCGAACGCGACCATGCCGTCCCACCCGCGCCGATTTTCGCAGGCTCGCTGGAAATCTCGCTGTTCTGCTACGAAAACCCACGACTGCCGGCGCTGCTGGCCGCCTGGCTCGACGGCGAGCAGCCGATCCACTGCCATGTCTGCGCCGGCTTGCCGCGGCAACAGGTGGAAGCCTGGCTCGACGAAACCTTTTCTGCCGGCATGACGGCACGGCGCGGCAACCTGACCCTCTCCGCCCTCCCCTTCCTGCCCCAGCCGGATTACGACGCCCTGCTCGGCCGCTGCCACCTGAACTTCGTGCGCGGCGAGGATTCTTTCGTGCGTGCGCAATGGGCCGAGCGGCCTTTCGTCTGGCAGGCTTACCCGCAGGCGCAAGCGGGGCATCTCATCAAGCTCGACGCCTTCCTGAACCTCTATACCGACGATGCCGCGGTGCGTGACTTCTTTTTCGCCTGGAACGGCGTCGGCTCCCTCGACTGGCCGGCCTTTGCCGCCCGCCTGCCGGCGCTGGCGGCGAAAGCGCCCGGCTGGGCGCGGCAAATCGCCGCGCAGGGCGACTTGGCGACGAATCTGGTCAAGTTCTGCACGGCTCGGCTATAATGCACAGCTTTCATTTTCGCTTCGGGCACTTGCTATGAAAACCGCTCAGGAACTGCGCACCGGCAACGTCATCATGGTCGATGGCCAGCCGCTCGTGATCCAGAAACACGAATACAACAAGTCCGGCCGCAACGCCGCGGTCGTCAAGTTCAAGTTCAAGAACCTGCTCACCGGCGCGCCGTCGGAAGCCGTCTACAAGGCGGACGACAAGTTCGAGCAGATCATTCCGGACCGCAAGGAATGCACCTATTCCTACTATGCCGATCCGATGTACGTGTTCATGGACGCGGACTACAACCAGTACGAAGTCGAAGCCGAGAACATGGCCGACGCGATCCCCTACCTCGAAGACGGCATGCAGGTCGAGGTGGTGTTCTACGAAGGCAAGGCGATTTCTGTCGAAATGCCGAACTCGGTGGTGCGCGAGGTCGAATACACCGAGCCGGCCGTCAAGGGCGACACCTCGGGCAAGGTGCTCAAGCCCGCGCGCATCAAGCCTTCCGGCATGGAGGTGATGGTGCCGATCTTCGTCGAGATCGGCGACAAGATCGAAATCGATACCCGCACCGGCGAATACAAGGGCCGCGTCAAGTAAGCCCTTTCTTCACCGAAGGCGCGATCAAGGGCGGCTGCGGCCGCCCTTGTCTTTTTGCAACGGCGCTCCGCGCTTCACGCCTTGCCGGGCGCCGGCAGATCGCCTTCTAGGCGCCGCACGACCTGGCGGCCCGCCTGCCAAAGCATCGTTTCCGCCAATTCCGCGCGCGTCAGGGCCGGCTTCGTCGGCAGCAGCCGCGCGATGCGCGCCGCCCGCTGCGGATCGGGCGCCGGTTGCCAGTGCGTCAGCACCTCCGCCACCGCTTCGGGAGCGTTGCAGACGAGCAGCATGTCGCAACCGGCCTCCCAGGCGGCCGTTGCGCGCGCGACGATGCCGCCGGCCACGCTGGCGCCGGCCATCGACAGATCATCGCTGAAGATCGTTCCAGAAAAACCGTATTCTTCGCGCAGCATGCCGAGCCACCGCGGCGAAAATCCGGCCGGCCGGTCATCGACCTGCGGATAGATCACATGCGCCGGCATCACCGCATCGAGCCGTCCCTGCTCGATCAGGGCGCGAAACGGCAGCAGGTCTTCGCTCATTTCGTCGAGACGGCGCCCATCGACGGGAATCGAAACGTGCGAATCGGCTTCCACCCAGCCGTGGCCGGGGAAATGCTTGCCGCAGCAGGCCATGCCGGCCTCGTGCATGCCGTCGATCAGTCCGCCGGCGAGATCGATCACCGCGCGCGGGTCGCGATGGAAGGCGCGGTCGCCGATCACGCGGCTGCGGCCCCAGTCGAGATCGAGCACCGGCGTGAAGGACAGATCGACCCCGCAGGCGCGCAATTCGGCGGCAAGGACGAAGCCCAACATGCGCGCGGTTTCGGCCGTGCTGCGGGGGCTCCGATCCCACCACGCGCCGAGCCGGCGCATCGCGGGAATCGCCGTGAAGCCTTCGCGGCAGCGCTGGACTCGCCCGCCTTCGTGGTCGATCGCGATCAAGAGCGGCGGATCGCGCAGGGCGTGGATCTCGCCGCACAGGGCCGAGAGCTGCTCCGGATCGCGATAGTTTCGGGTGAACAGGATCACGCCGCCGACCAGCGGATGGGCAAGGCGTTCGCGCTCGCCAGCGGCGAGCGTCGTGCCCATGATATCGATCATCAAGGGGCCGTGATTCATGCTTTCTCCACGACGACGAAGGCCAGCGCATGACCGGCTTCGTCGGAGAGCGAGAGGTGGCAGACGAGGCCGCGCGCCGCGAGCCAGCCGGCCAGTTCGGTAGTGCCAAATGCAAAGCCGGGCTTGCCGAGCGCATCATGCGTCACGGCGATGGCGGTCAATAGCACCGGCGCGCGTAGCCCAGTGCCGAGCGCCTTGCCGAGCGCCTCCTTGGCGGCGAAGCGCTTGGCGAGGAATCGGCCCGGATCGGCGTTCGCCCGGCAATCGGCGCGCTCTTCGGGCGCGAGCAGTCTCTCCAGCGCCCGCTCACCATGACGCTGCCAGAGCGCCTGCATGCGCCCGATCGCGACGAGGTCGGTGCCGATGCCGTGGATCACTTCGCGGCAGCCTCGCGCATCAGGGTCTTCATTTCCCGCACCGCCTCGCGCAGGCCGACGAACACGGCGCGGCTGACGATGCTGTGGCCGATGTGCAATTCGCTGAGGCCCGGCAGCGCCGCGACCGGCTGCACGTTGGCATAGGTCAGCGCATGGCCGGCATTGAAGCGCAGACCCAGATCGAGGAGTGCCGTGCCACCAGCGCCGACTTTCGCCAGTTCGGCCTGCGCGGCGGGGCTGGCGATGTCGCGTCCGTGGGCATGAAAGGCATGCGCGTAGGGACCGGTGTGGATCTCGCCGGCCTGGGCGCCGACGCGGGCGGCGGCCTCGATCTGACGCGGCTCGGCGTCAATGAACAGGCTCACATAGACGCCGGCCTCGTTGAGGCGCCCGACGACCTCCTTGAGCCGCGCTTCCTGAGCCGCGACGTCGAGCCCGCCTTCGGTCGTGATCTCGTGGCGGCCTTCGGGCACCAGCGTCGCCATCTCGGGTTTCAGGCGGCAGGCGATGGCGACCATCTCGTCGGTGGCCGCCATCTCGAGGTTCAGCTTCACCGCCACGGTCTGGCGCAGCAGCTCGACATCGCGGTCGACGATGTGGCGCCGATCCTCGCGCAGATGCACGGTGATGCAGTCGGCGCCGCCCAGTTGCGCCTCGACCGCCGCGGCGACCGGATCGGGCTCGTAAGTGCGACGCGCCTGACGCAGCGTCGCCACATGGTCGATATTCACTCCGAGATGAATCATGTTGTCTCCACTCAAGGCTGCTTTCAGATTTCCTGCAGATCGATGAACACCCGCCGCGTCTGCAGCGGCTGGCCTTCCAGATAATGCGCCAGCAGGGCGCGCATCAGCTGCTTGGCCTCGAGAAGCGTGCGCGGATCGGCATAATTATCCTCCGCCAGGTCGAGCAGCGTCTTGCCGGTGACCAATTGACCCGACGCATCCTCCTCAGCCGGCAGCGCGCCGCGTTCGACCTGATAACGGTAACGGCGCTGCGGCTCGACCGGCCGGCCTTGCGCGTCGTGTTCGAGGCGCAAGCCATAGCCGAGCTCACGCAGCAGGATTTTTTCGAAGCGGCGCAGCTCGCCCGCCTCGGTCGCGCCGCGCGAGAGAGCCGCCAGCGCGCTGGCATAGGCGTCGAACAGCGTCGCATGCGGATCCTCGCGCGGCATCAGCTTCATCAGCAGCTCGTTGAGGTAATAGCCGACCAGCAGACCGGGGCCCCGCAGCAGTGGCATGCCGCCCAGCCATTCGGCCTTGGCCAGCGTCTTCACCTCGCCGCCGCCGAACCAGGAGAGTTCGAGCGGCTGGAATGCATGCAGGGTGCCGCGCAACGCGGAGCGCGGCCGGCGCGCGCCGCGCGCCAGCAGCGCCAGCCGGCCGTGCTCGCGGGCGAAGATTTCGAGGATCAGGCTGGTTTCGCTGAAAGGGTAGCTGTGCAGCAGGAAGGCGGCCGCTCCCTCCACCCGCTGGCGCTCACGCGTCATTCGTATCCCAGGCTTTTCAGGGCGCGCTCGTCGTCCGCCCAGCCGCTTTTCACCTTGACCCAGGTCTCCAGCCAGACCTTGCCGCCGAACAAGGCTTCCATCTCCTGGCGCGCGGCGCTGGCGATGCGCTTCAGGCGCTCGCCATTCTTGCCGATCACGATCGCCTTGTGCGCCTCCTTGTCCACGATCACCGCGGCATGGATGCGACGCAGGCCGCCCTCCGTTGCGAATTTCTCGATCTCGACCGTCAGACCATAGGGCAACTCGTCTCCGAGATTGCGGAACAGCTTTTCGCGCAGCAGCTCCGCGGCGAGGAAGCGCTCGGAACGGTCGGTGAGCTCGTCCGGCGCGAAAATCGCCGGCCCTTCCGGCAGGTATTTGCCTACCGCGCGCAGCAGCTCGTCGAGATGGGTGCCTTTTTCCGCGCTGACCGGCACGATCTCCGCAAACGCATACTCATGGGAAAGCGCCGCGATCAGCGGCAGGAGGCTCCTCTTGTCGCTCAGGCGATCGATCTTGTTGATCACCAGCACGATCGGCTTGTCGGCCGGCAGCCGCGCCAGCACCGCGCGGTCCGCATCACGCCAGCGCCGCGCATCGATGACGAAGAGGATCACATCGACATCGTCCAGCACCGCATTGACGGTGCGGTTCATCGCGCGGTTGAGCGCCGTGCGGTATTCTGTCTGGAAGCCGGGCGTGTCGACGAAAACGAACTGATGCGTCTCCGTAGTCAGGATGCCGTGGATGCGGTGGCGCGTGGTCTGCGCCTTGCTCGAAACGATGCTGAGCTTCGCCCCGATCAGACGGTTCATCAGCGTCGATTTGCCGACGTTCGGACAACCGACGATCGCCAGGTAACCGGCACGGAAAGCTTCTGTCCCGCTCATGCGCCGCTGAGCCTCGCCAAGGCCGCCTGGGCCGCTTCCTGCTCGGCGGCGCGCCGGCTGGCGCCGCGCCCGGTGACGCTGAGATCGAGCGCGGGAATGTTGCAGCCGACCACGAATTCCTGGGCATGGGCGCTGCCATGCGTCTCCAGCAGCAGGTACTGCGGCAAAGGCAACCGCCGCCCCTGCAGCCACTCCTGCAGGGCCGTCTTGGCATCCTTGCCAGAGGCGTGAGGATCGATGTGCTCGATGCGCTCACGATAGAGCCGCTCGATCGTCGCGAGCGCGGCGTCGAAACCGGCATCGAGGCAGACCGCCCCGAAGATCGCTTCGAGCGCGTCGGCGAGGATCGAGGGGCGCCGGAAGCCGCCGCTCTTCAACTCCCCTTCGCCCAGCCGCAGCGCGTCGCCCAGGCCGAGGGCGATGGCGATTTCCGCCAGCGTCTCCTGGCGCACCAGGCTGGCGCGCATGCGGGAGAGCTCACCTTCCTTGAGCGTGGGAAAGCTGCGGAACAGCAGCATCGCGACCGCGCAGTTGAGCACGCTGTCGCCGAGGAATTCGAGGCGCTCGTTGTGCGGCGAGGAATGGCTGCGGTGCGTCAGCGCCTGGCGCAGCAGCTCGGGACGGGCGAAATGGTGGCCGAGCGCCTGTTCGAGCCGCGCGGTCAAGCCTACTCCTTCGACGAACCGGAGAAGTCGAGCAGCAGGCTGACGTTGGCGAACAGCGGGATGCGCTTCTCGTAGGAAAACGAAACTACGATCCGCCCCCCTTCCTTGGTGACGTCGAGATCGGCGCCGGTGATCGCCGAGATGTAATCGACATTGGCCTGCCGGTCGAAGGCCTCGCGGATCTGCCGCACGCTGGTGTCCGGACCGGCCGCCGCGGTCACCTTCTTGATCGAGGCGACGACTTGCCGGTATTCGATGTATTCCGGGATGACCTTCATCCCCAGCAAGGCAAGGAGCGCAACGGCGAACGCGGCCACCAGCAGACCGGAAAGTGACATACCACGCTGCCTTCCGTTCATTTCCCCTCCTTCTTCAGTCGCTGCGCATCAACGGAAACCGCCGATACGTTTCAGATCGCCAAAATTGAACCAGATGAAAAACGCCTTGCCGACCAGGTTCTCGTCAGGCACGAAACCCCACACCCGGCTGTCCTGGGAATTATCGCGGTTGTCGCCCATGACGAGATAATGACCAGGGGGCACCTCGCAAATGAAGCCTTCGGTATTGTAGATGCATTTGTCGCGGTAGGGAAACTGCATGACATGCGGCACGTAGGCCGGCGCATCGTCCTCGATCAGGATCGCGTGTTCGCGGTTGCCGAGGCGTTCCTCGTAGAGCGGCGTGTAGAACAGACGCTCCGCGTCGAAATACTCGCCGACGCGACGCACCTCGACGGGCTGGCCGTTGATCGTCAGGCGCTTGTTCTGGTAGGCGACGCGATCGCCCGGCAGGCCCACCACCCGTTTGATGTAATCGAGCGACGGATCCGGCGGATAGCGGAACACCACGACATCGCCGCGCTCCGGGGAGCCGAGCTCGACGATCTTCTTGTTGAGCACCGGCAGACGGATGCCATAGGCATACTTATTGACGGCGATGAAGTCGCCGACCAGCAGGGTCGGAATCATAGACCCGGAAGGGATCTTGAACGGCTCGACGAGAAAGGATCGCAGCAGGAACACCACGAGGATGACCGGGAAGAAGCTGGCGCCGTATTCGACCCAAAGCGGCTCCTTGGCCTCCGGCGCACGCCGCTTGCGGAACACGAAACGGTCCGCGCCCCACAGCACGCCGCTGACCAGCAGCAGGATGAAGAGGATCAGTGCAAAGTTCATGGCGCTCCTGCAAAGTTATTTTTCATCGACGCGCAGCACGGCCAGGAAGGCTTCCTGGGGAATCTCGACGCTGCCCACCTGCTTCATACGCTTCTTGCCAGCCTTCTGCTTTTCCAGCAGCTTCTTCTTGCGCGTGATGTCGCCGCCGTAGCACTTCGCCAGCACGTCTTTCCTGAGCGCCTTGACGTTCTCGCGCGCGACGATCGTCGAGCCGATCGCCGCCTGGATGGCAACATCGTACATCTGGCGCGGGATCAGGCCACGCATCTTGGCCGCCAGCTCGCGGCCGCGATATTGCGCATTGGCGCGATGCACGATCACCGACAGCGCATCGACGCGGTCGCCGTTGATCAATATGTCGAGTTTGACGACATCGGCGGCGCGGTATTCCTTGAATTCGTAGTCGAGCGAGGCATAGCCGCGCGAGACCGACTTCAGCTTGTCGAAGAAGTCGAATACCACTTCGGCGAGCGGCATCTCGTAGGTGACATGCACCTGACGGCCATGGAAGCGCATGTCGACCTGCGTACCGCGCTTGGCTTCGCACAGCGTGATCACCGCGCCGAGATAATCCTGCGGCACGAAGATCTGGGTAGTGATGATCGGCTCGCGGATTTCTTCGATCTTCTGCACCTCGGGCAGCTTCGACGGGTTTTCGACGAGGATTTCCGATCCGTCGCGCAGCTTGACCTGATAGACCACGGTGGGCGCGGTGGTGATCAGATCCTGGTCGAACTCGCGTTCCAGCCGTTCCTGGACGATCTCCATGTGCAGAAGGCCGAGGAAGCCGCAGCGGAAACCGAAGCCGAGCGCCTGCGAGACTTCCGGCTCGAAATGCAGCGAAGCGTCGTTGAGCTGCAACTTTTCCAGTGCTTCGCGCAGGCTGTCGTACTGGTTCGCCTCGACCGGGTAGAGGCCGGCGAAGACCTGCGGCTTGACTTCCTTGAAGCCGGGCAAGGGCTCGGCCGCCGGGCGGTCGGCCAGCGTCACGGTATCGCCGACCTTGGCCGCTTTCAGCTCCTTGATGCCGGAAATGATGAAGCCGACCTCGCCGGCCGAGAGCTGTTCGCGCGTCTGCGACTTCGGCGTGAATACACCCACCTGCTCGCACAGATGCACCGCGCCGGTCGACATGAGACGAATCTTGTCCTTGGCCTTGATCGCGCCATCGACGACGCGCACCAGCATCACGACGCCGACGTAATTGTCGAACCACGAGTCGATGATCAGCGCCTTGAGCGGCGCCTGCGGATCGCCTTTCGGTGGCGGCACACGAGCGATCACCGCTTCGAGGATGTCATCGACGCCCATGCCGGTCTTGGCCGAGCAAGGAATCGCATCGGTCGCGTCGATGCCGATCACTTCCTCGATCTCGGCGCGCGCATTGTCCGGATCGGCCTGCGGCAGGTCCATCTTGTTGAGCACCGGCACGACCTCGACGCCGAGCTCGATCGCCGTGTAGCAGTTCGCCACCGTCTGCGCTTCCACCCCCTGCGAAGCATCGACGACCAGCAAGGCGCCTTCGCAGGCAGAGAGGCTCCTCGACACCTCGTAGGAGAAGTCGACGTGCCCCGGGGTGTCGATCAGGTTGAGGTTGTAGCGACGGCCATCCTTCGCCTGATACCACAGTGCCGCGGTCTGCGCCTTGATGGTGATGCCGCGTTCGCGTTCGATGTCCATCGAGTCGAGCACCTGCTCGGACATCTCGCGCTCCGACAGGCCGCCGCAGCGCTGGATGATGCGGTCGGCGAGCGTGCTCTTGCCGTGGTCGATGTGGGCGATGATCGAAAAGTTGCGGATGTGATCCATAAAAAAAGCGCCGCGGGGCGCTTTGCGGGAAAAGCGAGGCAGGATTTTAGCGAATGCCGGCGAAAAGCTCACGCCTTTTCGCCGGCCGGACGGGACCTGGCTACTTGTCCTGCGGGCCCTTGATCGTCACGAAGGTCTGGCTGTCGCCACGCTTGATGAGCAGGGTCAGGGCAGCCTCCTTGTCGAGTTTCGCCAAGAGGCCGTTGAACTGCTCGACCGAGCGGATCTCGGTCTGCACGCCTTTGTGGACCAGCGCCAGGATCACGTCGCCGGGACGCAGATCGCTGCGCGAGCCGTTCTTCACGTCCTCGACGATCAAGCCCTGGCGAATGCCGAGCTGCTTCTTCTGTTCGGCGGTGGGCTCGGAGAGCACCAGGCCGAGACGGTTCGCCGGCGCGGCTTCGGCGGACTTGCCGCGTTTCCAGGTGCGCCCGGATGCCGGTTCGTCCGGCATTTCGCCAACCGTCACCGTCAAGTCCTTCGTCGCGCCATTGCGCCATACCTGCATGGTTGCCTTCGTGCCGGGCTTGGTGTTGCCGACGATACGCGGCAAATCGGACGATTGCGTCACCGGCTTGTCGTTGAAGCGCAGGATCACGTCGCCGGCCTCGATGCCTGCCTTGTCCGCGGGGCTCCCTTTCTCGACCGAAGCGACCAGGGCGCCCTGAGGCTTGGCGAGCCCGAAGGATTCGGCGAGTTCCTTGGTCACTTCCTGGATCGCGACGCCGATGCGGCCGCGATGCACCTTGCCGGAAGCCCGCAGCTGCGCTTGCACTTCCATCGCCACATCGATCGGGATGGCGAACGAGATGCCCTGATAGCCCCCCGAGCGGCTGTAGATCTGGGAATTGATGCCGACCACCTCGCCCTTCATGTTGAACAGCGGCCCGCCGGAATTGCCTGGGTTGATCGCCACGTCGGTCTGGATGAAGGGTACGTAGTTTTCTGCGGGCAGCGAACGCCCCTTGGCGCTGACGATCCCGGCCGTCACACTGTTCTCGAAGCCGAACGGCGAACCGATGGCCACCACCCACTCGCCGACGCGCAGCTTGGCGGGGTCGCCGAGCGTCACGACCGGCAGATTGCGCGCCTCGATCTTGATCAGCGCGACATCGGTGCGCTTGTCGGCGCCGATCACCTTGGCCTTGAACTCGCGCTTGTCGGTGAGCTTGACGATCACCTCGTCGGCACCCTCGACGACATGGGCGTTGGTCAGGATGTAGCCGTCGGCGCTGATGATGAAGCCGGAACCGAGCGAGCGGTTTTCATATTCGAACTCGCGTGGCGCGCCGGGAATGCGGGGAAACATGTGCGGCGCGAAACGCCGGAACATCTCGAATGCCGGGTCGTCCTCGTCGAACGGCAGGCCACCGAAACGTTGGCCGCGCACGACCTGCGTGGCGCTGATATTGACGACGGCAACGCCCTGCTTTTCCGCCAGATCGGCGAAATCCGGCAACTGGGCATGGGCCTGGACCAGGAAGACTCCGAGGTAGACGGCGAAGAGCCAATGTTTCATCCAATGTTTCAGCATGATTCGCGATCCTTGAAAGAAACAGTCGAAATAACCGAAGGAGATTTGAAATCCAGCGACAAGATTGGTTCGTTGCGACGTGCTTCAAGCCCTCGCCAGCGCAGCCATGCCACCCCGATCCCCAGGCCGGCCAGCATGCCCAGAAGCGCCACGGGCTCGCTGCCGGTCAGTGCAGTGCCCGCCAGCGCGCCGCCCAGCGCCAGCAACAGAGGGATGCCATAGGCCAGCCAGACGGCGCGCAGCACCATGCCGTCTGCCGCCCGGATGACCACGGCGTCACCCGGCCGGGCGCCGATCGTGTTCGGCAAACGGAGCAGCATGGGCTTCCTCCCCCTGCCCTCCGCCTGCCCGGGCGCACTGTCCATACGGGTGCCGCAACTGCCCGCCTGCGCGCAGCCGCCGCAGGCGGCGCCCGGACCAGCCGCCTCGACCCAGGCATAGCGACCTTCGAGCCGGACGACGATCGCCTCCGTCTGGTTCATTTGCCACGCATCCCGATCCCGGCGGCGAAATGCCGGATCGCGTCCGGAGGCAGATCCCCCATCACGACGATCTGATATCCGCCGAGAACGCGTTTTGCGATGTTGAGCGCGCCCATCGTCCGGAAGCTCTCCTCGCCCTGCTCCTGCGGCGCGGTCAATGGCGAAATGAAGACCGAAAAAGCGGCGAGGCCATCCGAGAATACCCAATGGAGCATCGCAGCCTCCTTACCCTCGTTGTCGAAGGCTCGCCGCAGCGCGGTCAGCTTGCGGAAGCCGGGCAGTTCGCTGCGAAAGACCCATGGCGCATCCTCGCGCAAGTCGCTGAGCTTGGCCCGACGGATGCGCCACTTTTCCCTGGCAGCGGCTTCATAGCGCGGCTTTAAGGCTTCCGGCGGAATCGGCGCGCCGATGTGCAGATCGGTGAATGCCATCGATTCGAGCACCCCGCCGTTGGCATCGACGATCTCGGCCTTGAGCAGCAAACCGGAAGCCGGATCCACCCAGAAACGGTGGCCATAGCGCCAGCCGTCACGCGGCTCGAGGCGGATCGTCTGGCAGTCGAAGCCGGCCACGCGCTCGGTCCCGCCGGTGCGGATCAGATAATGATCATGCAGGTTGCCCAGGCCGTTGGCGAGCAGCCCCGGAAAATTGCGGCGCACGCTGCGCTGCTCGATGATCACGAGGCGGTTCTCCGGCAGATAGCAACTCACTTCGTCATCGTGGCGGATCACTTCGCGTGGGCTGCCATCGAGTACTTCGAGTTTCTCGTTCTGCCTGCCCTGGCCTGCCTGATGGACGATGCGCGAGGTCTCGCTGCGGTTGCCGCTGCGATAGACGAAAATGCCGCTGTAGCTGAGCAGCTCGGCCGCATCCGCGATGCGTTGCAGCCACTGCAGCCCTTCCGTCTGGATCGCGACCGCCTGTCCGCGGGCCAGCGGGCTGAAAGCGCCGACCGCCAGCCAGATACAGCAAGCAAAAGCACTCGGCCTCATGGATGTGTCGCGGTCAAGGCCACGGTGCGGATCTGTCGGGCGGCCTCGCCCAGCCGGACCGTCGCCGCCTGGGCTTGGTGTGCCAGTAGATATTCCTGCATGTCGGCCGATGCGGTCGGAACGGCATTGGACAAAGTCGGCGCTGGCGGAATTGCGGGCGTCCCGCCGGGCGCCGACTCGTTTCGGAAAGGCGGCGCTGGAGGGACGGCACTCGCGATCATGACAGACGGCGTGCCCGCCGTAACGAGCTTGGTTTCGCTGCCGATGGGCTGTGGCGCACCCGTCAGCGCGACCCAGCCGACCACCGCCACGCCGGCCACCGAGGCAGCCAGGGCAAGGAGCGGGTGATGCCGTGGTCGGCGCTCGCGCAGGTTGCGTGGCGCCAGTACGACGGGCTCTTCGGCGAGACGCGCCATCACCGCTTCGGTCAGATCCAGCCGTGGCGCCGTTTCACCACGCATGGCTTCGCCAATGAGCAGATACGTGCGCCAACGTTCCGGGTCATCGAGGCTGGCCCGGATCGCTTCCCGCACCTCGTGTTCCTCGACCTCGCCGTCGATGAGGGCAGAGATTTCCATCGCTCGTTGCGTGTCCATAAGCTTCTCCATCACCTACCACCGCCGATCCGGCGCGGTATCGAGCAGGGGGCGCAGCCGCGCGGCGATCGCCTCGCGGGCGCGAAAGATGCGCGAGCGCACCGTGCCGATCGGGCAATTCATCACTTCGGCAATTTCCTCATACGACAAGCCTTCGATCTCGCGCAGGCTGATCGCCATGCGCAGATCCTCGGGCAGTGCTTCCATCGCCGCATGTACCACGTCCCCGATCTGCCGTGACATCAGCACCCCCTCCGGGGTCGTGTCGTCGCGCAGCAGCACGGAATCCTCGATCCCCTCGGTTTCCTCGTCGCCGATCTCGCTCATCGAGGGCATGCGCCGGCCGTGGGCCATCAGCCAGTTCTTCGCGGTATTCACGCCGATGCGATACAGCCAGGTATAAAACGCGCTCTCGCCACGGAAGTTCGGCAGCGCCCGATAGGCCTTGATGAAGGCTTCCTGGACGACGTCCTCGGCCTCGGCCGGGTCGCGCACCAGCCGCATCACCAGCCGCATCAACTTGCGCTGGTATTTGGCGACCAACAGGCCGAAGGCCTCCCGATCGCCGGACTGGACCCGCTCGACCAGCAGAGAATCGGCTTCGCGCTCTCCCATGCGGTGGCAACACTGTCGAAAAATTAGGACGCATCAGTATACCCACCCTCATCTCGCGCCGTTTCACCCGTTGCATCGGCTACCCCAAAGACCAGGCGCGCCAGAAGAAGTTCCTTTCCGGGCGTGATATAGTCGCCCGCACCATGGCCACACACAGTTATCTGCGCGAATTCGACGTCATCGTGATCGGCAGCGGCCTGGCCGGAATGACTCTCGCGCTGCGGCTCGCCGACACGCATCGCGTCGCGATGGTAACCAAGCGGATGCTCGACGATACCGCGACGAACTACGCCCAAGGGGGCATCGCCGCCGTGCTCGACGACGCCGACTCGATCGAATCGCACATCCAGGACACCTTCGTTGCCGGCGCCGGTCTGTGCGATCCCGTGGCGACGCGCTTCGTCGTCGAGCACGGCCGCGCCGCCATCGACTGGCTGATCGAACAGGGGGTGCCCTTCACGCGCGATGCGGAGGGCTATCACCTGACGCGCGAAGGCGGCCACAGCACCCGGCGCGTGATCCATGTCGCCGACGCGACCGGCGCCTCGGTTCAACACACGCTCGGCGCGAAAGTCCGTGCCCATCCCAACATCACCGTGCTGGAGCGTCATATCGCGGTCGATCTGATCACCGGCCGTAAGCTTGGGTTAAAGACGCAGCGCTGCTGGGGTGCCTATGTGCTCGACATCGAGCGCGAACACGTCGTGACGCTGGCCGCCCCGAACACCGTGATCGCCAGCGGCGGCGCAGGCAAGGCCTATCTATTCACCAGCAACCCGGACACCTCGACCGGCGATGGCATCGCGATGGCCTGGCGCGCCGGCTGCCGGGTGGCGAACATGGAGTTCATCCAGTTCCACCCGACCTGCCTCTACCACCCGCGCGCCAAGTCCTTCCTGATCACCGAGGCGATGCGCGGCGAAGGCGGCATCCTGCGCCTGCCCGACGGCACGCGCTTCATGACCGAGCACGATCCGCGTCTGGAACTCGCGCCGCGCGACATCGTCTCGCGCGCCATCGACTACGAGATGAAGAAACGCGGCCTCGACTGCGTCTTCCTCGACATGACGCACAAGGGCGAAGCCTTCCTGCGCGAGCACTTCCCGAACATCTACGCGCGTTGTCTCGAACTGGGCATCGACATCGCCAAGGAGCCGATCCCGGTGGTGCCCGCCGCGCACTATACCTGCGGCGGCATCGTCGTCGACCTGGCCGCGCGCACAGACATCCCCGGGCTCTACGCGCTGGGCGAGGCTTCCTGCACCGGCCTGCACGGCGCGAACCGGCTGGCGAGCAACTCGCTGCTCGAATGCCTCGTCTATGGCGAAGCGGCCGCCCACGACATCCGTACCCAAAAGCCGCTGAAGGTGCCCCGGTTGCCGCGCTGGGACGAATCGCGCGTCACCGACGCCGACGAGGAAGTGGTGATCTCGCACAACTGGGACGAGCTGCGCCGCTTCATGTGGGATTACGTCGGCATCGTGCGCACGACCAAGCGGCTGGAACGCGCGATGCACCGCATCCGCCTGCTGGAACGGGAAATCGACGAGTTCTACGCCAACTTCCGCGTCAGCAACGACCTGATCGAACTACGGAACCTGGTGCTCACCGCGCATCTGATCGTCGCCTGCGCCCTGAAGCGCAAGGAAAGCCGCGGCCTGCACTTCAGCCGCGATTATCCGAACCTGCTGCCGAAAGCGCGCAACACCGTGCTCACGCCGCGCCGCTGATCAGGCCGGGACGCGCCCGCCAGCGCAGCCAGATACGCAAACGCCGCTGCGCCTCGGCACCGGTCGCGCAAGATGGCAGGGCCAGCGTCTCGCGCTGACGACCATGACGCATGCGCAGGATCACCAGGCCGGTGAAGACCGCCGTCGCAGCGTCGAGCGAGACCTCCTCGCGCACGCCGGAGTGTCGTTCGACACTCAAACCGCCATCCGCGCCGAGGACCAGCGCTTCGATGTCGCCGCGGCAGAAAAGACGCGCGAGCCAGTGGCGGCGGTCGATGGGGATGGAAAGGGGAAGCCGCACCCGTTCCGGTCACACGCGCCGGAAGGCGAGCGTGCCGTTGGTGCCGCCGAAGCCGAAGTTGTTCTTGATGGCGACGTCGATCTTCAGGTCACGCGCTGCGTTCGCGCAGTAATCCAGATCGCACTCCGGATCCTGATTGAAGATGTTGATGGTCGGCGGCGAGACCTGATGATGCACGGCCAGCGCGGTGAGCACCGATTCGAGCCCGCCGGCGCCGCCGAGCAGATGACCAGTCATCGACTTGGTGGAATTGACGACGAGCTTTTTGGCATGATCGCCGAAGGCGAGCTTGATCGCCTCGGTTTCGTTCTTGTCGCCCAGCGGCGTCGAGGTGCCATGGGCATTGACGTATTGCACCTGGTCTGCATTGACGCCGGCGTCGTTGAGCGCATTCACCATGCTGCGGCGCGGGCCGTCGGTATCCGGCGCCGTCATATGGTAGGCATCGCCGCTCATGCCAAAGCCCGCCAGTTCGCAGTAGATGTGCGCGCCGCGCTTCCTGGCGTACTCGTACTCTTCCAGCACCATGACGCCGGCGCCCTCGCCGAGGACGAAGCCGTCACGGTCCTTGTCCCACGGCCGGCTCGCCGTCGCCGGATCGTCGTTGCGGGTCGACAACGCCTGCGCGGACGCGAAGCCGCCGACCGCCAGCGGCGTGATGGTCGACTCCGCTCCGCCGCAGATCATCACATCGGCATCACCATACTGGATCATGCGGAAACTCATGCCGATCGCATGCAAGCCGGTGGTGCAGGCGGTGACCACGGCAAGGTTCGGGCCCTTGGCGCCGAGCAGGATCGACAGGTTGCCGGAGATCATGTTGATGATCGTGCCGGGAATGAAGAACGGCGAAATCTTGCGCGGCCCGCTGGCGAGGTAGTCGTTGTGCGTCTCCTCGATCATCGGCAGGCCGCCAATGCCGGAGCCGATATTCACGCCGATGCGATGAGCATTTTCCTCGGTGATGACCAGCCCCGACTCGCGGAAAGCCTGAATCCCCGCCGCCATGCCGTAATGGATGAAGACGTCCATACGCCGGGCTTCCTTCGGCGACAGGTAGTCGCTGACGTTGAAGCCCTTCACTTCGCCGGCGATGCGCGCCTTGAGGGCGGAAGCATCGAAGCGGGTGATCGGGCCGATGCCGCTGGTGCCGGCAAGAATGGCGTTCCAGGTTTCGGCAACGTTGTTACCGACCGGCGAGACGAGTCCCAGACCGGTCACGACGACACGGCGACGCGACAAGACATTCTCCTGTTGGCTGCGGGGGGTCAGGTGCGGGGCGGCCCGCGGGATTACTTCTTCAGATGGTTGTTGACGTAGTCGATCGCCTGCTGGACCGTGGTGATCTTTTCGGCTTCCTCGTCGGGAATCTCACACTCGAACTCCTCCTCGAGGGCCATCACCAGTTCGACGGTGTCGAGCGAATCGGCGCCCAGATCATCGACGAAGGACGATTCGTTCTTGATATCGGCCTCGTTCACGCCGAGCTGCTCGGCAACGATTTTCTTGACGCGTTGTTCGATGTTGTCCATTGAGATTGCTCCTTCCCTGTGAAGGCGGGTGTTGTTAATCCCGCGTAGTTTAACAAAAAGGTTTCTGCGCCGAATCAGAGCTTGTGAAGAAATCGTTGCGAGCGGCCCGAGAGCAAGGCGGACGGAGCGCAGCGACGAGACATATCAAATGGATAGGCGAGGAGCGAGCACCGACCAACGCAGCTATCGGGCCGCGCAGCAGATTTATTCACAAGCTATCAGACCATGTACATGCCGCCATTGACATGCAGCATCGCGCCGGTGATGTAAGCAGCCTCCGGTCCGGCCAGGAAGGCGACGGCATTGGCGATGTCCTCGGCCTGGCCGAGACGGCCCAGCGGAATCTTCTGGATCAGCGCATTGCGCTGTTCTTCGGAGAGCGCGCGGGTCATCGCGGTGTCGATGAAGCCGGGGGCCACACAGTTGACCGTGATGTTGCGGCTGCCGAGTTCCTGCGCCAGCGAGCGCGACATACCCGCCACGCCGGCCTTCGAGGCCGCGTAGTTGATCTGTCCCGGATTGCCGGAGGCGGCGACGACCGACGAGATGTTGATGATGCGTCCCTGCCGCGCCTTCATCATGCCGCGCAGCACGAGTTTGGAGAGGCGGAATACCGACTTCAGGTTGGTGTCGATCACCGCGTCCCACTCTTCTTCTTTCATGCGCATCGCCAGGTTGTCGCGCGTGATGCCGGCGTTATTGACCAGGATCGTCACGGCGCCGAAACGTTTTTCGACTTCGCCGATCACCGCTTCGCAGGCCGCGCCGTCGGTGACATCGAGCACCGTGCCCCAGCCGGCAATGCCAGCCTCATCGAGCGCCTTCTGGATGTCGGCGGCGGCGGCCTCATTGATGTCGGCGCCGACCACGGTCGCGCCACGCCGGCCTAGCGCCTGCACGATGGCGGCGCCGATGCCGCGCGCAGCGCCGGTGACGAAGGCAATCTGTCCTTTCAGTGCATCATCCTGCATGATCATCCTTTCACGGTTGCGAGGGTGGATTCGAGCGCGGCCAGATCGTTCAGGGCTCCGCCCGCCAATCCGTCGGCACAGCGCTTGGTCAGGCCGGCGAGCACCTTGCCGGGGCCGCATTCGAAGACATGGGTGATGCCGGCCGCCTGCATCGCGCGCATCGTCTCGACCCAGCGCACCGGGGAAGCCGCCTGTCGCACCAAGGCGTCCTTGATGGCGGCCGGATCGCTCGAAATGGCGACATCGACGTTGTTGACCACCGGGATCGCCGGCGTGCGGAACTCGATTTTCTCCAGCGCGGCCTGCAGGCGCTCCGCCGCAGGCCGCATCAGCGCGGAATGGAAAGGCGCCGAAACCGGCAGCATCACGGCGCGCTTCGCGCCGGCGGCCTTGCAGGCCTCGGCCGCGCGCTCGACCGCCGCCTTGTGGCCGGCGATCACGGTTTGTTCGGGGGAGTTGAAATTCACCGCCTCGACGACCTCGCCCTGGGCGCTCGCAGCACATGCCGCCTGCACCTTCTCGGCATCGAGGCCGAGGATCGCCGCCATCGCGCCCGTGCCCGCCGGCACGGCTTCCTGCATCGCACGGGCGCGGAGTTCGACGAGTGGCACCGCGTCCTTCAGATCGAGCACGCCGGCGGCGACCAGAGCGGCATATTCGCCGAGACTGTGGCCGGCGAGCATCGCCGGGGCCGGCCCGCCCAGATCGAGCCACAAGCGCCAGACGGCGATGTCGGCCGCCAGCATCAGCGGCTGGGTATTCACGGTCTGGGAAAGCAGCTCGGCTGGGCCTTCATGGACGAGCTGCCAGAGATCGCGGCCGAGCGCGCCGGACGCCTCGTCGAAGGTGGCGCGGATCACCGGCTTGTCGCCATAGGCGGCCATCATGCCCAGCGATTGCGAGCCCTGACCGGGCATCACGAATGCGAATTTCATCGATCGTTCCTCACAATGTGACCAACACGGCGCCCCAGGTGAAGCCGCCGCCGACGCCTTCGAGCAGTGCCGTCCCGCCAGCGCCGATTTTTCCAGAGCGCACCGCTTCGTCGAGCGCCAGCGGAATCGAGGCGGCCGAGGTGTTGCCATGCCGGTCGACGGTGACGACCACCCGTTCCGGCGGCAGATGCAGCTTCTTCGCGGTGGCCTGCATGATGCGGATGTTCGCCTGGTGGGGCACCAGCCAATCGACGTCCGCCGCCGTCTTGCCGGCGGCGACGAGCACTTCCTCGGCCACTTCGGCGAGCACCTTGACGGCGAACTTGAACACCGCCTGCCCGTCCATGCGCAGGAAGGGATCGCCGATCGGCGCCCCGCCGCAGAGATGGCCGGCGACCTGCAGGATCTTGCCGTAGCGGCCATCGGCGTGTAGCGCGGTGGCGAGGATGCCGGGCCGGTCGCTCGCCTCCAGCACGACCGCGCCCGCGCCATCGCCGAACAGCACGCAGGTGCCGCGATCACGCCAGTCGAGGATGCGCGAGAAGGTTTCGCTGCCCACAACCAGCACGCGGCGGTGCGAGCCGGAACGGATGAACTTGTCGGCCACGGCGAGCGCGTAGATGAAGCCACCGCAGACCGCCTGCAGATCGAAGGCGGCCGCGCCGTTGGTGATCCCGAGCTTGTCCTGCAGGATCGTCGCGGTGCTCGGAAAGACGTAATCCGGCGTCGAGGTGGCGACGATGATCAGATCGATGTCGTTCGGTTGCCGGCCTGCCGCTTCGAGCGCGCGCTGGCAGGCGACGAGCGCCAGATCGCTGGCGGCCACCCCTGCGGGCGCCAGATGGCGCATGCGGATGCCGGTGCGCTCGACGATCCACGCATCCGACGAATCGAGGCCGTGGGCGGCGATCAGCGTATCGTTGTCGATCGGCTCCCCCGGCAGATAGCCGCCGGTCCCGGTGATGCGGGCGTGGATCATCGCAGTCCTTTCAGATCAGTCACAAAGCATTCCCACCGGCGCCACCATGGCCATGCGCGCCGCGATCTTCTCGGGCAGCTTCTGGCGTGCCGCTTCCGCCGCCTGTTCGAGTGCATGGCGGTAGGCGAAGCTGTCCGCCGAGCCGTGGCTCTTGACCACCACCCCCTTCAGGCCGAGCAGGCTGGCGCCATTGTAACGGCGCGGATCGACGCGTGCCTTGAACGACTTGAGCACCGGCATGGCGAACAGGCCGGCCAGCCGGGTAAGCGGATTGCGCGCGAACTCCTGGCGCAGGAAGGTGCTGATCATGCGCGCCAGCCCCTCCGAGGTCTTCAGCGCCACATTGCCGACGAAGCCGTCGCAGACGACGACGTCCGCGGTGCCCTTGTAGATGTCGTCGCCCTCGACGTTGCCGATGAAATTGAGGCCGCTTTCCTTGAGCAGCTCGCCGGCGCGCTTGACGACTTCGTTGCCCTTGATGTCCTCTTCGCCGATGTTCAGCAGGCCGACCGTGGGGCGTTCCTTGTGTTCGAGCGCGGAAACCAGCATCGCTCCCATGATGCCGAACTGGAGCAGGTGTTCGGGCGCGCAATCGACATTGGCGCCGAGATCGAGCACATAACTGTGGCCGCGCAGCGTTGGCAGCGCGGTGGCGATCGCCGGGCGCTCGATGCCCGGCAGGGTCTTGAGCACGAAGCGCGAGACCGCCATCAGCGCGCCGGTATTGCCTGCCGAGACTGCGGCGTCGGCGCGGCCTTCCTTGACCAGATTGGCCATCACGCGCAGCGAGGAATCCTTCTTGACCCGCAGCGCGGTGGCCACCGGATCGTGCATGTCGACGACCTCGCTGGCGTGCTGCACCGACCAGCGGCCAGCGAGCACGCCGTCGGCATGCGCCAGAAACGGGGTCAGCTCGCTCTCGCGGCCGACGAGGATCGCGGCACATTCGGGATCATGGCGCAAGAATTCGAGCACGGCCGGCACGACCACGGCCGGGCCGTGATCCCCTCCCATGCAGTCGACGGCCAATGTGATCGTCATTCAGCTACGAATCTCTGAATGAAACTGAAACGGCCGGACGCTCGCACGTCCGGCCGTCTGGCAATGCGTAGGGATCACTCGCCCCGCGACTTGACGACCTTCTTGCCGCGATAGACGCCGGACGGCGAAATGTGATGGCGCAGATGCACCTCGCCGGTGGTCGGCTCGATGGCCAGCGGCGGCGCGGAGAGGAAATCGTGCGAACGGTGCATGCCGCGCTTGGACGGGGATTTCTTGTTCTGCTGAACAGCCATGATGACTCCTTTTTCGACTCAATGTTTCTTCAAACCCGCCAGCACCGCGAACGGCGA
>JACAEF010000075.1 GCA_013388985.1 Rhodocyclaceae bacterium | reverse complement strand
GTCGCCCACCAGATCGGCGCGGCCGCCGAATATGCGTTGTTCAGCGGTAGCCATGACACCTTGGGCAAGCTGGCCGATGCCGCGCGTCAGAGCGATCCGACGATCGTGGCGGTGACCGTGTTCGATGCCAAAGGAAAGCAGGTCGCGCACTCCGGCGCCGCGTCGCGTCATCACCTGCCGCTCATCGATTCCCCACAGGTGTTCAAGGGGGAACGCGTGACCACGGTGCAGACGCCGGTATTCCAGGCGATGCTGCCGCTGCATGACGAGCTTTCCGACGGGAGTCAGCCGGAGCAGAAAACCGTCGGTCACGTCGCCGTGGAAATCGCCCGCGATGCGCTCGATGCCCGCAAGCGCGAGATGCTGGAAATCACACTGGCCATCATGCTCGGCGGCTTGTTGCTGGCCAGCTGGTTGTCGCTGCGCATCGCCCATGGCGTGCTGACCAAGCTCGATGCAGCGCAGATGGCGCTCAGACGGCAGATGGAGACCGCGGAATTGCTGGCGCGCACCGATGCGCTGACGGGACTGGCCAACCGGCGCGCCTTCGACGAGGCTGCGCAACGGGAAATCCAGCGTGCCCAGCGCTATGGGACGCCGCTCACCCTCGTGCTGGCCGATCTCGATCATTTCAAGGCGATCAACGACTGTCACGGCCATGATGCCGGCGATTGCGTGCTGCTGGATTTTGCCCGCATCCTGTCCGCCTCGGTGCGCACCGTCGATCTGGTCGGCCGCTGGGGCGGCGAGGAATTCGCGATCCTGATGCCGGGCACCGATCTCGCGGAGGCCAGTCAGGCCGCCGAGCGCATGCGCAGGCAGGTCGAGCAGAGCGAGCTGTGTTTGACGGAAGGCGTCTGCCGCTACACGGCGAGCTTCGGCGTCGCGGCATTTCGTCCCGACATGCCGACCCTGGCCTCACTGCTCGGCCGCGCCGACGCCGCGCTCTACCGCGCCAAGGCCAATGGCCGCAACCGTGTCGATGTGGGTTAAACCAGACCGAGCCGGCGCAGGATTTCGAGCGAGAGCGCCGACTGGTTCAGCGTGTAGAAGTGCAGGCCCGGCGCGCCGAGCGCGATGAGGCGCTCGCACAGTTCCGTGACGACGTCGAGGCCGAAGGCGCGGATCGAATCGGCATCGTCGCCGAAGCTCTCGAATTTCTTGCGCATCCAGCGCGGGATCTCCGCGCCGCTGCTGTCGGCGAATCTCGCCAGCTTGCTGAAGCTGCCGATCGGCATGATGCCGGGCACGATCGGGATCGTCACCCCCAGCGCGCGCGCCTCGGCGACGAAATGGGCGTAGGCTTCGGCGTTGTAGAAGAACTGCGTGATGGCCGAGTTCGCGCCCGCGTCGACCTTGCGCTTGAAGTTAAGCAGATCGTCGCGCGGGCTTTTCGCCTGCGGGTGCCATTCCGGATAGGCGGCGACCTCGATGTGGAAGGTATCGCCTGTCTCGGCGCGGATGAACTCGACCAGCTCGTTGGCGTAGCGGAATTCGCCCGGATCGGCCATGCCGGAAGGCAGATCGCCTCTCAAGGCGACGATGCGACGGATGCCGCGGTCGCGGTAGTCGGCGAGGATCTTGCGGATGCCCGCGCGCGTCGAGCCGATGCAGGAGAGATGCGGGCAGGCCGCATGGCCCTCGGCGGCGATTTCCATCACGATGTCGAAGGTGCGCTCGCGCGTCGAACCGCCGGCGCCGTAGGTGACGGAGAAGAAGCTCGGGGCCGCGGCGGCGAGTTTGGCGCGCGTGGCGCGCAGTTTTTCGAGCCCCTCGGGCGTCTGCGGCGGGAAGAATTCGAAGGAGATTTCAGGTTTCATGGCGGGCATGGAGGAAGAATTCGCGGTTGCCGTCGCCGCCGGCGATCGGGCTTTCGAACCAGTCGATGACGGCGAGACGGTTTTCGCGGCAACTGGCGGAAAGTTTCTCGCGCACGGCGGGATAGAGCGAGGCGTCGGCGACGAGGCCGCCCTTGCCGAGGTTTTCCGGGCCGACCTCGAACTGCGGTTTGACGAGCAGCAAGAGGTCACCGCCGGGCGCGAGGAAGGGCGGCAGCTGCGGCAGGATCAGGGCGAGCGAGATGAAGGAGACATCGGCGACGATCAGCTCGAATTGTCGCGCCCCGTGCCGTCCCGCCAGCGCCGACTTTTGAAGCTCGCGCGCGTTGATGCCCTCATGAGCCTCGACGCGCGGGTCGGCGGCGAGCCTGGGATGCAACTGGCCGTGGCCGACGTCGAGGCCGACGACCTGCGATGCGCCCTGCTGGAGCAGGCAGTCGGTGAAGCCGCCGGTGCTCTGGCCGATGTCGAGGCAGCGCTTGCCGGCGACGGCGATGCCGGTGCGCCGCAAGGCGCCTTCGAGCTTGATGCCGCCGCGCGAGACGTATTCGGCCCCGGTCGCCGGGGCGACGGATAAAGCGGCATTGGCCGGCAACAGGTGTGCAGGCTTCACGATCGGCTCGCCGGCGAGGCTGACGCGGCCAGACTCGATCAACGCTCGCGCCGCGGTGCGCGAGGGCGCCAGGCCTTGCTGCACGAGCAAGGCGTCGGCGCGCACGCCGGCATGCGGGACGGCCGGGCGCGCGGCGGGCTTTCTCGGCCGCGCCGCGCGGGCATGGAAGGAGTTCATGCTCATCGCGCCGGCCCCTGCAGGTAGTCCTGCGCGGCCTTGGCGAGCCGCGCATCGAGGGTGAACAGCGGCGCGGAGAGCTCGCCGGCGAGCCATAGGTAGCTCGCGTCGTAGCACGAGAGCGAAAAGCGTTCCGCCAGCCGCAAGACGGGCGTAAGCGGCGCCGTCAGGAGGTCGATGGCGATTTCCTCGAAGCGGGCCAGCCCTTGCAGGGCGGCGTCTAGATCGCATTCCTTGCGGCGGATCTTGTTCATGCCGACGTTGGCGATTTCGTAGCGCAGCAGATCGGGGGCGACCGGCTGCATGCCCGCCAGGGCGCGCAGGAGTTCGTTCCGGGAGGGTTCGAGATAAACGATCGCGGCGACGAAGCTCGAATCGGTGACGGCGGGCGGACGCGCGCCATAAGGCGCGATGGGCTCGGCGACGAATAGGGTCATGAGGCTGGGGTCATCCGGATCGTTTGGGCGCGATGCAATAGACGGTCTGCCCCACCGGCTCGCCGTCGCCGGGCTGCAAGGGCCAGTGGCCATCCTTGACCCGCGCCATGACCCAGGCTTCGCCGTAATGCGTGTCGCGCATCTCGCGGACGATCTCGGCCGCGGAGGCCGCCGTCGAAGGGCCCGCGACGCCTTGCGCGGCGAGTTCCTCGACGGTGCGCCAACCCTGCCGGAGCATCGGGATGCCCTGCGCCGCCAGCCGCCGACGCCAGTCGGGCGGGATCGACCCGGCCTCGTATCCGGCGCCGGCCGGCTCT
>JACAEF010000081.1 GCA_013388985.1 Rhodocyclaceae bacterium | reverse complement strand
GCCCCGGTTCTGCCCACGACTTCTTGTTGAATTGCCGGGATATACCGCACACCAAGACGGTTTGAGAGGGCCCTGGCCAGGCCGGCAGGAATCCTATTGCGCCCCTCCACCTCTTGGGCTGTGATATAGACCACCACAAGGTTCTCGCCGTGTTCTCGTTTGATCTTCTCTATTTCCTGAGACACGCGGGGGGTGGAGATGAAACGCTCCGCCATGGCGTCGGCAGCGCCCGAATCCCCCATGTTGGCCGCCTGATCCTCCAGGAACGCCTTCATGTTGGTCATGCTGCGAGCCAGGGGACATGATCTCGAAGGGGCTCCCAGTACTTATGCCTGCCAACCCCGGGGAACCCCGGAGCAAAGGCCACTTTGACACATCTCCTAGGCCCCCTTACCCCCTCTACTTATTCCTCAAACTTTAAAAAAAGCAAGGCTAGTAATCTACGAGCGATATAACCGTGGGGGTGACTTGGGGTGACAGTTGGTGAGATGAGGTAACTCGAGGTGACGGGGCGTGCGGGTGCTGTGTGCGGGCAGATGCAAGGCATGCAACACGTGTAACGGAGTGTAACGCGCCTGTTGTTACAACGCCAAGTGTGTGGGCAGCAAACCGATTACGCTGTTGCTTCTAAGGTTCAAGCCCCTTGTTATTCCCGATACAGTTCAGTGTTCAAGAATCTTGGCATTCAGGTGCTTTTTCGCTGCAAGAATTAGGTTGGCTTCCTTGGTGGAAGGGTTCAGGCTGCAAAGCTGCTCAAGCTCTTTCGCTGTGAAGGTCATGGATCCCTTAGGCACACCTAGCTTGGTGGCCGCTTGAGGGCTTGAGATAAACCAAAGCTCGCCATGCTCAGGGCTGAAAAGCCTCATGGCGTAAAGGCCTTTTCCGAACGCTTCCAGGGGGAGGTTCAAGAGCATATCCTGAACCCTCAAGACCCGCATGACCTCGGCCTTGTGCTTAAAGAGCAGCTTCACCAAAGGCTCGGCCTCTCGGGGGCCCTGGATCTCAAGGCAGCCGTCTGGAAGGGCCTTCAGAGTAAGCCCAAGTTTGGCGGCGTAGAACAGCAATTTGGTTAGCTTGTCCATTGGCTTTTCCTCGTAAAGGTAAGGTCCAGCTGCTCGGCAAGGTTTTTGATAGGAATTAGCTCTGGGTCTGTTTCTTCCTGACCCTCGGGGGGCTCTGGGGGCGGCTCTGATTGCAAAAGTGATTCCCAGTAACCAGGGTCCGGCTCACTTTCCCGATCCCTGGGGGCCTCCTCCCTTCCCGAATCAGAGCTTGGGACATATCCCCCCCCACCCCCTCCACTTTTTACTGTCATTACTGTCACACTGTCACCAGAGGCCCCTTTTGCTGAATGATTGTCGATAGTTAGGTCGGGTGACAGTATTGGTGACAGTATTTTTGGGTCTGTTTTTACTGTCACCTTACTGTCATCGGGTGATACTTCAGTAATATCAAGGCCTTGAGCTTCATCGGTGACAGTGTGACAGTAATGACAGTATTTTCCCGAGGGGGTGGGGGGGGAGGTATATCTTTGGAACAGTGGAATGAGCAGGTCGTCCTCCCAAATGAGGAAGCGCTCCTTCCTGTCTCTCGAGAGGGGGATCCCTAGCGTTCGGCAGACACGGCCCACCCAGACCGATGAGATTTTCGGATCATCGCTTTCTGCCTCTCGATTGATTTCCTCGGTTACAATGCGAATGCTGAGCCGGCCGTCTGTGACTTGCTCTCGGAGGGAGTAGAGAGCCCGCACAACCCTCCCTTCTCGGGATTCCTCCTCGTTCCTAGCACGCTCGGCCAACAAGCCCCGAATCAACTTGGCCAGTGCCTGGCCGTACTCTGGGGGCATAAGGGCGGCCACTCGTGCAAGGATCTGTGTCGTATCGCCAAGCCTTCCATCGCAAAGCTTCTCGGCCTGCGGCAAGGGGCGATAAAGCCACAAGGCGCGCCACTTAAGAAGCCTGGCCCTAAGCCCAAGAATTCTGTCGGGGGTCAGATCTTGGAAGTTCCGGCCTCGGGCTTCAGGGGGGATTATTTGGATGAATCGGGTGGCCAAGGGATGCCCTTGGGGAACTGCCTTGTTTAGGGCCATTGCACAGGGGGCGAAGGGCTCAAAGTATTGGGTATCCTCAAACGCGGGGGCATCCGGCTTGGTAACTCGCGCAACCTTGGTGCCTTTCTCGGGAAGGGCAAGAAGGATATCTATTGCCCCTGTGTGGTCAAGCTTTGACATTACGTCATACAGGTCCAGCAAAAGGGTTCCATGAACTCGCTCTGTGAACCGGAAGATGTCGGACTCGTTAAGCGTCTCGGTCTTCCAAGCTCTGTAACACAAGGCGGCAAGGGCCTTGAGCAGCCTTGATTTGCCTCTCTCAGGGGGGCCTAGAAATAGCAACCCTATGAAATAACGGGTGTTTTCTAGCATGTAGGTGGCCAACGTCCAAAGCACAAGCAGCTTGTAATGCTCATCACTTGGCAGAACGGCCGCATCCTTGAAGGCTTTCTCCAGCTCTTGGGCCAGTTCTCCAATATCCACATCCTCAAGGGGGCCCTGGATCATCTGCGCCGGCACAAGGCTGAAGGGGATCCGATCGGTTGGAGGCGGCTTCAAGGGCTCGTTGCCCTGGCCGATCCATTCTTTGTGAATTTCTACTTGATCATCTATGGCGATTGCAAAGGCCGGTTCGCCGTTGTCGTCTTCAACCAAGTCCACCAGGCCTGGAAAAACGGCTGAGTAACAAGGCCTTGGCTCCTTGCCGTTGGTGGGGGTGGCCTCTGGCTCGGGCTTTGGGGGGCTCGCCATTTTTAGAAACTCTTTCTTAGAGAGTATTTTGGCCTTGGCCAGCAAACCCCCTATTACATTTCGGGTTGAATCAGGAAGGTGCCGGCTCTGGAATGCTAGTGATCCCAGCCTCTTATCTTGATCAGGCGGGGGAAGGCTCACCCAGTCACTCACCAGGGCCTCGGCAAAGGCGATGACGGCTTGGCGGGCTTGGTCTTGGGCTTCCTGCAAGCATTTGTCTTTTGTGGATCGGTGCATTCATAACTCCTTAAACTATTTTCCCCGGAGGCTGACCCTGCCTCTCGGACCCCTTCTAACCGCATCTCCCCACCGGATTAGTTAGTTCGGCCTTTCCCCTCCACGGCCTTCAGGCGGCCTGCCCGGCTCTCCTGGCCTCTTGGCCTATCCCCATGCCACCCACCTGGGCCCCTGGGGGAAGGCACCTCACCTCACTTAGCACTTATCTTTTCTTCTGTCCGGGCTATCTACGCTTGAGCCAACCCGGGGTTAGTCCGATGGCTGCAAACTCGCCATCCATTCGTCGATCTCACTGCGCCGCCATCCCACGCTCCGGGGGCCGAGCCGAACCGAAGCAGGGAACTCCCCGGCCTTAGAGAGTCGCCACACTGTTACCCGCGACAGGCCGGTCACCCGAACCACATCTTTGGGTCTCAGGATCTCTTCGTTTTTGACCAAAAGCTTGTTTTCCCTTCTCATCTTTCATGCCCTCCTAGGACTAAGTTTACCTTAGGGTACCATGTCTGGAGGCATACTTGCAAGGTTATCCAGTGATTCCAATATCTTAGTATTACCGACCTTTGATGTTGTGTTGCGGCTTAGAGTTCGGTAACATAGAAAGAAAAGTTGACGGGAGATGAGACCATGAAGAGGGAAAAGAAGAGTGGAAGAAACAGGAAAAAGAGGCGGACTTGGAGACAACTTCTAGTTGAGGAGATTTTGCGGCTTGCCGACACGGATAACCCGCTGCCTTTGGACGAGCAGAATGCACCCAAGATGCTTGCGCGCATCGAACGCTTCGCCGACATGGGGTGGTTCGAGACGTTTCCGGGGTTTAGGCTGGAGAAGAAATCGGACCTCAGCGCACTCGAACAGTTGAGGGGACTTGTGACGGAGGCCCGGAGTTTCTTGAGGTCATTTCAGAATGACGAGTCTTATGACCCCGAACCGATCATTGTCACCGTCGAACAGAGAGCGGACAAGGCGGAGAGGGGGTGGGAGCGTGTGAGGTATATTCGTTTGGAAGACGATCCTTTGAAGGTCAAAGTGAGGACGGCCCTCGTCGAGGCCTTCAATCAGAAGCGCGAGATGAGGGGGCTGAGGTGCGGAATGTGTAACAAGCTCTTCGTGGCCATCAGGAAAGACCAAAATTACTGCACCACCAAGTGCTCGAAGAAGGCAGTCGACAAGGAAAAGGTTAAATCGGGCAGGGCTGCGGAATATATGGCACGGTCAAGGTACGCCAAGGTCCAGGGTGTCCCTATCGACCAGGTGAGAGCCCGCAAGGACGGTGGGAAGTGGAAATTTCGCCTGGAAAAGGCCAAAGCACCCCAACAATCCGAAGTAAAGAGAGAGAAATGAGGGTTGCCCTTGCCTGGCCCTCTTTGTTCGGGGCGAATCCCTTCATCCCCCGGGGACCCTCCACTCCCGGGTTGCGGGACGAAGGCAGAGGGGCTTGAGGCCTCGAGGAGCACCTCTCAAACAGCGCCCCTCACCGATACCCAGGAATGATTTTTTCCGTCAAATTCCCCTTCATAGATGCCTCTCTCTCGCACCAGGGGGCCCGTAGAGCCACGATCTCCTCGGGCCCCTATACAATATCCCTGCTGTTGGGGAAAGGCACAACCTTGCTCTCCTGCCCTGTCCTAAGGCG
>JACAEF010000137.1 GCA_013388985.1 Rhodocyclaceae bacterium | reverse complement strand
CGGCTGGAGGCCATCGCCGCCGGCCCCCTGCCCACGCCGGACCCGGGCCTCCGCTTCCGCCGACTGGACAGAGGGGAAAGGCTCTCACAGGAGGTCCGGGCGTGCGCGTACTGCTGACCGCCCCTTACGTCGGCGAGATCGGCTGGGAGCTGATGGCCTGGCAGGCCCGGGTGCGGCTGCTGTTTCATCGCGGGGGCTTCGACCGGCTGGTGGTGCTGGGCTCGGCCGGCAAGGAGGCCTTTTACCAGGATATGCCTCTGGACTACCGCCCGGTTGAGCCCGCCGGTCTGCCCGGGGTGGCCTATGAGGACCGACGCCTCCTGCCCGACAATCAGCCCATGAGCCGCTCGGAGCTGCGGGCCTTCGTCGAGCCGGCGGTCCGCGCCGCCGCCGGCGAACTGGCCCAATCCGGCTGCCAGACCCACATTCTTTGCCCACCCTATGCGGGAAAGCCCTGGCCGTGCGACCGGCGGCACCAGCGGTTTATCCGCTTTCAGAGTCCACACCCGGACCCACGGGGCGCACCATGGGTGGTCTTGGTCCCGCGGACCCGCGGCTTCGGGGCGGCCAACTGGACCGCCGCCCAGTGGGAGGAGCTGGCCGGCAGCCTTGACGGCGTGGGCGTAGGGATCAGCACCTTGCCCTGCGAGGCAGCGGCGGCCATTGAGATGCTCTCGGCCTGCGACCTGGCCGTCGGCCAGTCCACCGGCGGGCTGCACCTGGCCTCGCTGTGCGGTTGCCCCCATCTGGTCTGGGCCGCTGAGCCGTCGCGCCTCTGGACCCCCTGGAGCATCACCAACCGCCAGCGTTACCAGACCTTCTGGAACCCCCTGGGCACGCCGGTCGAGTTCCGCCCCGTGGGCGAGCTGCCCACCCCGGCCCAGGCAGCGGAGTGGACCCTGAGAGCCCTGGAGCGAATCGGGCGGCGGACCGGCCGGGCCGCACCCCGGGCCCAGTTCCGCTGCACCTGGCATTGGCGGCGTTGGCTGGCCAAGCGCGTTCTGCCGGCCCGGCCCTTGCGTTACTGCCCTTGGCCGGTGCAGCGGTTGGTACGCTATCGGTTGGTGTAGCATGAGCCCGCCCGCGGCGTTGACCGCAACCATCGCGGAGATCGGGTCGGTGACAGTCACCCCCCCGCCCGTGGTCTGTCCGCTGTGCGGGAAGACGCGGGCACAACCGGTGCCTTGGCCGCCCGGCGATGGACGCTGCCGGCTTTGGCGTTGCCGAGGGTGCGGCGGCGTGTTCGTCTGGCCGCAGCCCGACGCGGAAGCGCTTGCCAGCAACTACGGCCCTGGTTACTACGTCTTCCACGAGCCGCCGGCCAGGCGCTGGGCCCGGGCGGTGCAGGTCTATCTCAACCACCTCCTGCCCCTGGAGGGCCGGACCGGCCGTCGGCTACTGGAGGTGGGCTGCGCCGGCGGGCACCTGCTGGCCCTGGCCCGGGCACGCGGCTGGGAGGTGCAGGGGGTCGAGCTGTCGGCCGAAGCGGCCGCCGCCGCCCACCAGGAGTTCGGGTTAGAGGTATTTGCTGGTACAATCGACTCCTTTGTCACCGGGATGGCCGCCGAGCCCTTCGACATGGCGGTGGCCGTCGACGTCCTCGAACACGTGCCCTCGCCCCTCACCTTCCTGCGATGCCTGCGGCGCCAGGTCCGGCCCGGAGGCTGGCTGGCGGTGGAGACGCCCAACTGGGGCGGGCGGTGGCGACGCCT
>JACAEF010000051.1 GCA_013388985.1 Rhodocyclaceae bacterium | reverse complement strand
GCCGCAGACGCCATTTCCGGCCGCAACCCTTTGGGCTGGGGCGAATCGGATGCGCTGCGGTGTTGCGGCTCCTTGCGATATCGACATATCGCTGCGTCGCCGCGCCTGGCAATCGCATCACGATTCGCCTCCAGCGCCGCCGTCGCATGAATGAGAACAGGCCCTAGGCAGGCTTCATCGACTCCGGCATGCGCACCGCGATCACCTGTCCTTTCGCGGTGATCTTGCCGTTGGCCGAGACGGTGATGTCGACGACGACCTTCTTTTCCTTCACCTCGACCGGCACGCCGCGCAATTCGAGCGTCACGCCCAGCGGCGTCGGCGCGAGGAAATCCACCTTCAGCGACGCGGTGACGAAGCGCAGGGCCGGCAGGCTGCCCGGCTCCCGGCCGGCGGCGCGATAGGCGGCGGCCGAGGCCGTGCCGGTGCCGTGGCAATCGATCAGCGAGGCGATCAGCCCGCCATAGACATAGCCGGGAATCGCGGTGTGATACGGCTGCGGCGTGAAATGGGCGACGGTTTCCGTACCGTCGTCGCTCCAGTAGCTTTTCAGCTGATGGCCGTGCGGGTTGTTCTTGCCGCAGCCATAGCAGTGGCTCAGCTCGTCGGGGTAAAAATCCTGGAATGCAAGTGCGTTCATCGATGCCTCCTCATGGGTGCGGGAGATGATACCCGCGGGCTAGAATCGCACCAATATGCTCTCCATCGCCACCTGGAACATCCACAAGGGATTCTCCCAGTTCAACCGCCGCATGGTGGTGCATGAGCTGCGCGAGCGGCTGCGCGCGCTCGATGCCGACATCGTCTTCCTCCAGGAAGTGCAGGGCCGCCACGAGGGCCATGCCGAGCGCTTCGATGCCTGGCCCGCCGAGCCGCAGCACGAATTCCTCGCCGCCGAGGTCTGGCAGAACCATGCCTACGGCTGCAATGTCGTCTATGACCACGGCCATCACGGCAACGCGATCCTGACGCGCTTTCCGATCCTCGCCTCGCACAACCAGGATGTCACGCGGCTGCGCTTCGAAAAACGCGGCCTGCTGTTCTGCGTCGTCGCCGTGCCGGGCCTGGCCTCGCCGCTCTACTGCGTCTGCGCGCATCTGTCCCTGTTCGGCCGCTCGCGCCGCCATCAATACGACGCCCTGGCCGACTTCATCGAGGCGAACGTGCCCGACGAGGCGCCGCTCGTCATCGCCGGCGACTTCAACGACTGGCGCGGCCGCGCCTGCGACCTGCTCGCGCCGCGGCTGAACCTGACCGAGGTGTTCGCCGCCGCCGATCCGACCGCGCGGCGGCCGACGCGCAGCTATCCGGCCGCGCTGCCGCTCTTGCGCCTCGACCGCATCTATGTGCGCGGCCTGAACATCGAGGCTTGCGCCGTGCATCACGGCCCGCCGTGGTCGACCCTTTCCGACCACGCCGCATTGTCCGCCCGCCTCTCGTTCCAGCCCACGGTGGTCGCCAGCGCGCCGTGAGCGTCGCTTTCCTGCCCGGCAACCGCCTCGCGCTGCTCGAAACCGGCGCGCAGTATTTCCCGGCGCTGCTCGATGCCATCGCCGCCGCCCGGCGCTCGATCCAGCTGGAAACCTACATCTTCGCCGACGATGCGACCGGCCGCAGGGTGACCGCCGCGCTGGCCGACGCCGCGCGGCGCGGCATCAACGTGCGCGTGCTCGTCGATGGCTTCGGCGCGCGCGATTTCGCGCATGGTCTGGGCCGCGAGATCGTCGCCGCCGGCGGCGCAGTCGAGGTCTATCGGCCGGAAGCGGCGCGACTCAAGCTCAGGCGCAATCGTCTGCGCCGGCTGCACCGCAAGCTCGCCGTCATCGATGGCCGCATCGCCTTCGCCGGCGGCATCAACCTCATCGACGACGAGGATACGCCCGGGCTGGGGCCGCGCTTCGATTATGCGGTGCGCGTCGAAGGGCCGCTCGTCGTGCCGATGTGCGCGAGCATGCTGCATCTGTGGCGGCTCGTCGGCTGGGCGCGTCTGCGGCGGCGGCCGCCCAAGCCCGCTCCGGATGCCTGCCCGCCCGCCGCTGCCGTCGGCGATGTCGCCGCCGCCTTCGTCGTCCGCGACAACCTGCGCCATCGCCGCGACATCGAGGAGGCCTACCTCGACGCGCTCGCCGCCGCGCGGCACGACGTGCTGATCGCCAATGCCTACTTCCTCCCCGGCCGGCGCTTCCGCCACGCGCTGATCGATGCCGCCCGGCGCGGCTGCCATGTGACCGTGCTGTTGCAGGGCCAGGTCGAATACGCGCTGCTGCATTACGCGACCCAGGCGCTCTATGGCCAGCTGCTGAAGAACGGCGTGCGCATCTTCGAATACCGCGCCGGCTTCCTGCACGCCAAGGTCGGCGCGATCGATGGCGACTGGGCGACGGTCGGCTCCTCGAACATCGACCCGTTCAGCCTGCTGCTCGCCCGCGAAGCCAATGTCATCGTCAAGGATGCCCGCTTCAACGCCGCCTTGCGTACGAGCCTCGGCCGGGCGATCGCCGAGGAAGCCGTCGAGATCACCGCCGCCGAACTGCGCCGCAGCGGCTGGCTCGCCCGCACCGCGCGCTGGCTGGCCTATGGCCTGGTGCGGCTGCTGCTGGGCGCCACGCGTTATGGCGGCGAGGATTACCGCGAATAGTCGGGCAGCGGCAAACTCATCACGCGCGGCACCCGGTCCAGACACCAGCTCTGCCGCGCCCAGGCCCAAAATTCGGCGCTGGCGAGACGGCACGATGGCGGTTCCATGCCGAGAAAGCGCGCCGCCGCGACGAGCGCCGGGACCGGATCGCGCACATCGAGCGGAGCCGCCCGGGTCTGCTTCGACAGCTTCGCGCCCGCGGCATCGACCGCCACCGGCAAATGCGCATACTGCGGCGTCGGCAGGCCGAGCAGGCGCTGGAGATGAATCTGCCGCGCCGTCGAATGGATGAGGTCCGCGCCGCGCACGACGTGATCGACGCCCTGATCGGCGTCATCGACCACGACGGCGAGCTGGTAGGCGAACAGCCCATCCGCGCGCAACAGCACGAAATCCCCCACCTCGCGGGCCAGGTCCTGATGCTGCGGCCCCTGCACGAGATCGACGAAATCGACCACGCCCTCGACCCGCAGCCGCCAGGCGCGGGCGACTTTCCCCGGCGGCAGGCCGTCGCGGCAGGTGCCCGGATAGCGCGGCGCACCGTCGATGCCAAGCGGCGCGCCGGCCAGCTCCGCCCGCGTGCAGCCGCAGGGATAGACCACGCCCTGCCGTTTGAGCACCTCCAGCGCCTCGCGATAACGTGCGGTGCGTCGGCTCTGGAACATCACCTCGCCATCCCATGTAAAGCCGAAGGCTTCGAGCGTGGCGAGAATGTCGTCGGCGTATTCCGGCCGGCAGCGCGGCCGATCGACGTCCTCGATGCGCACCAACCACCTGCCGCCGCGCGCCTGCGCCTCGAGATACGAGCCGAGCGCACTGATCAGCGAGCCGAAATGCAGCGGTCCGGTCGGCGAGGGGGCGAAGCGGCCGCAGGGAATCGAGCGAAGGGGCGTCATGGCGCTATTTTCGCCGAACGGGTAGGATGCTGGTTTTCCCACCTCTCACGGAGCGCCCGATGGCCACCATTCACCTGACCTCGCAAAACTTCAAGGATGTCATCAACAATAACGACATCGTCATCATCGACTTCTGGGCGGACTGGTGTGGCCCGTGCCGCTCCTTCGCGCCGACCTTCGAGGCCGCTTCGGAAAAGTATCCCGAAATCGCCTTCTGCAAGGTCAACACCGAGGAAGAACGCGAGATGGCTGCCGGCTTCAACATCCGCTCGATCCCGACGCTGATGGTGTTCCGCGACCAGATCATCCTCTACGCCGAAGCCGGCGCCCTGCCCCCCGCCGCGCTCGACCAGCTGATCGAGCAGGTGAAAGCCCTCGACATGGACGCCGTGCGCGCCGAGATCGAAGCCGAGATCGCCGCCGAGGAACAGCAGCAGCGGCAATGATGCTGCAGGTCGCCGGCGTGTTGCAAGCATCTCGCCACGCGAGCGACGCTAAAATCGGCCTCCCGTTACAACTCTCTGCACAAGGAGGCAACATGGGCAAAGGCGATCGCCGCTCCCTGCGCGGCAAGCTGTATCGCGGCAGCTATGGCAAGCGCCGCTCGCACGAGACCAACCGTCCGCAACGCGAGCTGCAGCCGCCGGCCGCTCCGGCCACGGCCAAGACCCGCGCTTGAAGACGTTTCCGCCGGTGGCTGCCGGCGGGTCGCTTGGCCACTTGACTCGCCCGCAGCCCAGCCTTATTTCTTCTTAGCCGATTTTTTCCTCGTTCAAGGAGACCCTCATGGCCGATGCACAATTGATCCAGGAAAAACTCAAGCTCGATCAGGAGTTCGCCGAGTACACCCGGCAGCACGGCTTCGATTACGCGCAGTATTGCGCGCCCCCGGCGGGTAGCTGGTATGAGAGCTACCGTCAGCGCGTCAAGGCGATCGAGGACAAGATGCTGACCAAGCTGGAGTACTGGAAGCCGAAGGATTGAGGGTTGTGACGGCTGGCGGGTGCCGTTCCGCCAGCGCCGATTTTCAGTCGAGCGGTTCGCCCCAGACCGCGCGATATCTTGCCGCGATCTCGGCGCGCGTGGGCTTGTGGTTCTGCCCGCCGCGGTGGGCGATCTTGATCGCGCCCATCAGGCTGGCCAGGCGTCCGGTCTTTTCCCAGCTCCAGCCGCGCGCGACGCCGTAGAGCAGCCCGGCGCGGTAGGCATCGCCGCAGCCGGTCGGGTCGAGCAGTTGCTCGGCCTGCACGGCGGGGATGTCCAGCACGCGGCCGTCGGCGTAGATGCGCGAGCCATTGCCGCCCAACGTGACGATCAGCGCCCGCACCTCGCGCGCGAGTTCTTCCAGCGTTTTGCCGGTGCGCTCGGTCAATAGCTTCGCTTCATAGTCGTTGACGGTGCAGTAGTCGGCGAGGCGGAGGAATTCCAGCAGTTCCGCGCCATCGAACATCGGCAGCCCCTGGCCGGGGTCGAAAACGAAGGGGATGCCCAGTGCGCGGAATTCGCGCGCGTGCTGCAGCATGCCATCTCGGCCGTCCGGCGCGACGATACCGAGGGAGACGTCGCGCGCATCGCCGACGCGGTTCTGGTGCGAGAAATTCATTGCCCCCGGATGGAAGGCGGTGATCTGGTTGTCGTCGAGATCGGTGGTGATGAAGGCCTGCGCCGTGTAGGTGCCCGGCACCTGCCGCACATGGGTGGCGGCCAGGCCGAGCTGCTTCAGGCGCGAGAGATACAAACCACCGTCGTCGCCGATCGCCGCCATGATCAGCGGCTCGCCTTCGAGCAGCCTGAGGTTGTAGGCGATGTTGCCGGCGCAGCCGCCGTATTCGCGCCGCATGTCCGGCACGAGGAAAGCGACGTTGAGGATGTGGATCTGCTCGGGCAGGATGTGATGCTTGAAGCGGTCCTGGAACACCATGATGGTGTCGTAGGCGAGCGAGCCGCAGATGAGCGTGTGCATGGCGGTTTTTTCAGGGATAGAAGAGATAGAGGCGATAGCCGACCGCCGGCACGTCGTCCGTGGTCAGGCGCAGATCGAGGGTGATTTCGCTCTGGGCAGGAAAGCCGGCCGCAGCATCCCGACCGGCCGGCAGGTAATCCGCGGGGGCCAGCACCTTGCGCACCAGCGCGGCGTCCTGGGTGTCGGTCAGCGTGAGTTCGAGATGGGGATAGTCCTGCGCGAAAGGTGCCCGGTTCTTCAGCGTCGCGGTCATGCGCAGCCCACCGCCATCGGGCACGAGGTCCGAGGCTTCGATGCCCACCAGCTCGGGCCTCACCGGCCGCGGCAGGGTGCAGCCGAGCGTCTCGCACGCCGCGACGAGAAACGGCCTCAGTTCGGGTGAGATGACCGCAAGTTCGCTGCGGAAGATGTAAAGAAGCTGTCCGGCCATCAGCAGCGACAGAATGACGATGCCAATGATCCACGGCCAGCGCCGTGTTCTGGGGGGGGCAGCCGGCACGGCTGCCGGCGCTTCTTCCTCCGCAGGCGCTGGCTCGGCGGGCGGTTCTGGTTCCTGAGCCGGTTCGCTTGCCCGTTCGGGTTCCGCCGGGGCAGCGGCTTCGAATTCGGCCTCCAGGCTCGCCTCCGGCTGCCGACGCTCCGCTTCCGGTTCTGGTTCCGGCGCTGGCTCCGGTTCCGGGGCTGGCATTGCTTCAGGCCCGGCGGGGGTTGGGGTTTCAGGCTGAAGGGCCGGGTTTTCGTTCGCTGCGATGGTGGCCGGGTTGGGCAGCGTCATCGCAGGCTTTTCGGGGATGATGGCGATGATCTCGTCGCTCAGGTTCTCCAGCGCATCGAAGACCTGCCGGCACGACCCGCAGCGCACCTTCCCCTGGCGGATCTTGAGTTGCTCGGCAGTGACGCGGAATTGCGTCTGGCAATGCGGGCAGCGGGTCAGCATGTCACGAGTCTACTTGATCCCTTCGAGCCTAACCCAGCCTTCATGGGTGGCGCCGACTCGCAGCGGCAGATAAGGCGCATAGGCGGCGATGACTTGCTCGGCCTGGCTTTCGAGCACGCCGGAGAGCGCCAGCCGGCCGCCGGGCGCGAGCCGCGCGGCGAGCACGGGCGCGAGGAGCATCAGAGGGTTGGTGAGGATGTTGGCGACGACGCGGTCGAAGCGTTCCTCGATGGGGGCAGTGGAAGGCAGCAGGCGGATCGTGACGTCATTCCGCTTGGCATTGTCGGCCGCGGCCGAGAGCGCCGCCGGATCGATATCCACTCCTGCCGTCTCGCCAGCGCCGAGTTTCTTCGCGGCGATCGCCAGGATGCCCGAACCGCAGCCGTAATCGAGCACCGAGACGCCCGGCACGATGGTTTCTTCCAGCCATTCGAGGCACAGCCGCGTGGTCGGATGGCTGCCGGTGCCGAAAGCCAGCCCGGGGTCGAGCACCAGATTGATCGCTGTCGGATCGGGCGCGACATGCCATGAGGGCACGATCCACAGCCGTTCGGAGATTTTGATCGGCTCGAACTGGGACTGCGTGAGCCGCACCCAGTCCTGCTCCGCGACTTCCTCGAAGGCAATCTCGGCCGGCACGTCGAGCCCGCTTTCTTTCAGGGCGGTGACGATCCGCTTTCGCAGATCTTCGGCCGGCTCGAACAGCGCGACGACCCGGCTACGCTCCCACAGCGGCGTGGTGGGCGAGCCGGGCTCGCCGAACTGCGGGGTTTCCAATTCCGTCCCCGCCAGCGCAT
The DNA here is from genome assembly GCA_013388985.1 of Rhodocyclaceae bacterium. Lineage (GTDB taxonomy): Bacteria > Pseudomonadota > Gammaproteobacteria > Burkholderiales > Rhodocyclaceae > Sulfuricystis. The sequence continues at coordinate 14,324 of JACAEF010000051.1, read as the reverse complement.
CCTCGACCGAGACCGAGAGCGCCCCGGCGGCCAGCAGGGCGTCCGACATGGTCTCGGCGTGCGCCGCGTCGGTTTCGATGGCGACCGAGACCCACATCGTCAGGTGCGCGGCGCGCAGCCTTGCCAGAGCGAAGGAGGATGGGTCATTTGCGCTGGGCTTCCTCGCGCGCAGCGAGCTTTTCTTCCAGGTAATGGATGCTCGCGCCGCCCTTGACGAAATGCGGGTCGAGCAGCAGATCCTGGTGCAGTGGGATGTTGGTCTTGATGCCATCGACCATCATCTCGGAGAGCGCGATGCGCATGCGGCGGATGGCCTGCTCGCGCGTGTCGCCATAGGAAATCACCTTGGCGATCATCGAATCGTAATGCGGCGGCACGGTGTAGCCCGAATAGACGTGCGAATCGACCCGGATGCCCGGCCCGCCCGGCGGATGCCAGTTCGTGATCTTGCCGGGAGATGGCGTGAACTTGAATGGATCTTCGGCGCAGATGCGGCATTCAAGCGCATGCCCGCGAATCTCGATGTCGCGCTGGCGCAGCCAGAGTTTTTCGCCGGCGGCCACGCGGATCTGCGCCTGGACGATGTCGAGGCCGGTGACGAGCTCGGTAACCGGATGCTCGACCTGCACGCGCGTGTTCATCTCGATGAAATAGAACTCGCCGTTTTCATAGAGGAACTCGAAGGTCCCGGCGCCGCGGTAGCCGATGCGGCGGCAGGCCTCGGCGCAGCGTTCGCCGATGCGGGCGATCGTGCGCCGGTTGATGCCCGGCGCCGGCGCTTCCTCGATCACCTTCTGATGGCGGCGCTGCATCGAGCAGTCGCGCTCGGAGAGCCAGACCGCGTTGCGGAAATTGTCGGCCATCACCTGGATTTCGATATGGCGCGGGTTCTCCAGGAACTTTTCCATATAGACCATCGGATTGCCGAAGGCCGCCTGGGCTTCCGAGCGCGTCATGGTCACGGCATTGATCAGCGCCGCCTCGGTATGCACGACGCGCATGCCGCGCCCGCCCCCGCCGCCGGCCGCCTTGATGATCACCGGATAGCCGATCGCGCGGGCGATTTTCACGATCTCCTTCGGGTCTTCCGGCAAGGCGCCTTCCGAGCCGGGCACGCAGGGCACGCCGGCTTCCTTCATCGCGTTCTTGGCCGAGACCTTGTCGCCCATCAGGCGGATGGTCTCCGCCCGCGGGCCGATGAAGACGAAGCCCGATTTCTCGACACGCTCGGCGAAATCGGCGTTTTCGGACAGAAAACCATAGCCGGGGTGGATCGCCTGGGCATCCGTCACCTCCGCGGCCGAGATGATCGCCGGGATGTTCAGGTAGCTCAGGTTCGACGCGGGCGGGCCGATGCAGACCGATTCGTCGGCCAGCTTGACGTATTTGGCCTCGGCATCGGCGGTCGAATGCACTGCCACGGTGCGGATGCCCAGCTCGCGGCAGGCGCGCAGCACGCGCAGCGCGATCTCGCCCCGGTTCGCAATCAATATCTTTTCGAACATCGCGGTCAGCCGATGATGAAGAGCGGTTGATCGAATTCGACCGGCTGGCCGTTCTCGACCAGGATGGCCTTGATCACGCCGTCGGCATCCGATTCGATCTCGTTCATCAGCTTCATCGCCTCGATGATGCACAGCGTGTCGCCTTTCTTCACCGCCTGGCCGACCTCGACGAAGGGGGGCGAGCCGGGACTGCCGGCGCGATAGAAGGTGCCGACCATCGGCGCCTTGACGACATGGCCCTCCGGCACGGCGGGCGCGGCCGGCTCGGGCGCGGCGGTCGGCGCTGGCGGCACGGCAGGGGCCGCCGCGACCGCGGGCCCCATCGGCATGTTGATCGTCGTCGTGCTCGGCAGAGCCGCCAACTGCTTGGCGATACGGATCTTTTCGTCGCCTTCGCTGATTTCCAGCTCCGAGATGCCGGAGTTCTGCACCAGGTCGATCAGGGTCTTGAGCTTTCTCAGGTCCATGTGGTTCCTCCCGCCCGCGCCGGATCGGCGGGCAATCGATGACGAAGGCTCCGCGAACGGAGCGGACTTACTTGCGGATGCGCGCGAGCGCGGCTTCGAGCGCCAGCGCGTAGCCCTGCGCCCCGAGGCCGCAGATCGTGCCGACGGCGAGCGCCGAGAAATACGAGTGCTGCCGAAAGGGCTCGCGGGCATGGATGTTCGACAGATGCACCTCGATGAACGGGATGCCGACGGCCGCGAGCGCATCGCGCAACGCGACGCTGGTATGCGTGTAGCCTGCGGGATTGATGATGATGAATTCGATGCCCTCACTGCCGGCAGCCTGCACGCGATCGATCAGCTCACCCTCGCTGTTGCTCTGGAAGCTCTCGATCTGGACGCCGGACGCCTTGGCGCGCGCCTCCATCATCGCGTGGATGTCCGCGAGGGTGGTGCGGCCATAGACCTCCGGCTCACGGCTGCCCAGCAGGTTCAGATTCGGGCCGTGCAGGACCAGGATGCGGGCCTTCAGCGCTGCGCCGCTATCCTTTTGGGATGAGGCGTTTTTGCGTGTTGTATTCGACATGGCTGCAAGTTTGCCGCAAATCGGTGCAGTTTGTCCAGTTCACCCTTTTTCGCCCGCAAGCAGCGCCTCGACCGCTTCGACGCGGGCGCGAGGGCGGGTGCGCCCATCCGCCCCTTTGAAATTGACGCGCTCCTCGCGCGGTGGCAGCACGATCAGATTGGCCGGCAGCGCCTCGTCGTCGATCACCAGCATCGCCTCGACCCGGTCGTTGCGCGGGACGCCGTGATGGAAGGGAATACCGTGATCGAGCAGGAAGATTTCCACTTCCTTGGCGCTGTCCGGGAAGAGCAGGATGTCGATGCGCGAATGGCGCGTCGCCGTGCCTTCGAGCACCGAGCCGGTGAGCCAGGGCGAGAAGCGCTCGAGCCGCCGCATCAGCGCCGCGGCGGCTTTGCGCAGCCAGGCGAGCCGCTCCGCCTGCTCCTCTTCCTGGTAGATCGCCTGGTAATCGCGCACCGCCTCCTCGACCTCGGCATTGCCGGGCAACGGAAAATTCACCGGCAGGCCCAGCTGGCGCGCGGCCTTCCGCTTCGCGGAACCGTATTCCATGCCGTCCTCGGCGATCAGCCGCGCCGCGGCATGGGCCAGTTCGGAACGCAGGGCCGGGGAATGGCGGTTCTGGATGCTCGACGGACGATTGCGGCGGGACATCTGGAGGGCTCCCGTAGAATGGCCCCATTGTAGCCCCATCGAGATTTTCCCCATGCACATCCATATCCTCGGCATCTGCGGCACCTTCATGGGCGGGATCGCGCTGCTCGCCCGCGCCGCCGGCCACAAGGTCACCGGCTGTGACGCCAACGTCTATCCGCCGATGAGCACGCAGCTCGCCGCCTCCGGCATCGGTCTCATCGAAAGCTACGACGCCGACCAGATCAGGATCGATGCCGACCTCTGGGTGGTCGGCAACGCGATCTCGCGCGGCAATCCGCTGCTCGAAGCGATCCTCGCCCGGGACCTGCCCTACACCTCGGGCCCGCAATGGCTCGCCGAGCACATCCTGCAAGGGAAATGGGTGCTCGCGGTGGCCGGCACCCACGGCAAGACGACGACATCCGCGATGCTCGCCTGGATCCTCGCCGATGCGGGACTCGATCCGGGGTTTCTCATCGGCGGTGTGCCGAAAAATTTCGCCAAGTCGGCCCATTTCAGCGAATCATCCTTCTTCGTCGTCGAAGCCGACGAATACGACACGGCATTTTGCGACAAGCGCTCGAAATTCGTCCATTACCGGCCGCGCACCGCGGTGCTGAACAACCTCGAATACGATCACGCAGACATCTTTCCTGATCTCGCAGCGATCGAAACGCAATTCCATCATTTCGTGCGGACGATTCCCGGCAACGGGCTGATCGTCGCCAACGCCGCCGAGCCCGCGCTCGACCGCGTGCTGCAGCGCGGCTGCTGGACGCCGGTGGAACGCTTCAACGACCCTTCGGGCTGGCGCGCGAGCGGCGACGATGCCGACGGTTCGCTGGTCATTCACGACAGAAACGGCGAAGTTGGCCGGACTTGCTGGCAATTGACCGGCACGCACAACCGCAGCAATGCATTGGCCGCTCTGCTCGCCGCCCGGCATGTCGGCGTGCCGCTCCGACGCGGGCTGGAGGCGCTCTCCCGCTTCGAAAACGTCAAGCGTCGCCTCGAAGTGCGCGGCCAAGTGGCAGGCGTGACGGTCTATGACGACTTCGCCCACCATCCGACCGCGATCGCCACGACGCTCGCCGGCCTGCGCGGCCGCGTGGGCCAGGCACGCATCCTCGCGGTGCTGGAGCCGCGCTCGAACACGATGAAGCTCGGCACGATGAAGGACGCGCTCGCCGATAGTCTGCGTGAAGCCGACCGGGTGTTCTGCTATGCGGCGAACCTGGGCTGGGATGCCGCCGCCGCGCTCGCGCCGCTGGGCGAGAAGGCGCGAGTGAGCACCGACCTCGACGAGCTCGTGCATCTCATCGTCGCGGCCGCCCGGCCCGGCGACCATGTGCTGGTGATGAGCAACGGCAGCTTCGGCGGCATCCATGACAAGCTGCTCGCCGCACTGGGCGGCTGAATGTTCGTCAAGATAGTCGTCATCCTGCTGCTGTTGATCGTCGCCGCCAGCCTGCTGGTGCAGCGCGGCGTCACGCCTGCCCGCCCGGCGCGATCGAACCTGCGTCCGCTGATGCTGCGCATGGCCTTCGTGCTGCTCGGCATCGCCGTCGGCGCGGCTCTGGTGCCTTTCCTCTCGGGCTGCGCGCCCGCGCCGGAAAGGCAGTTTCATGCCCAGGACGTCAGCGGCGCCGATTACGGGCGACTGGAACTGCTGGACGGCTTCATTACGCACACGGGGAGCCGTTTCGCCAGCGCCGACTTTAGGAACAAGATCATCGTGGTGTTCTTCGGCTACACGCACTGTCCGGACTTCTGTCCGACGACGCTGGCGAACATGAAAGGCGTGATGCGCCTGCTCGGTCCTCAGGCCGAGCGTGTGCAGGTGCTGTTCGTCAGCGTCGATCCCGAGCGCGATACAGCAGCGCGGCTGGCCGACTACGTGCCGCAGTTCGATCCCCGCTTCCTCGGCCTCACCGCCGACCCGGAGACGACGCGCAAGACGGCGCAGGGTTTCCGCGTCATCTACCGCAAGGTCGGCGAGGGAGCCGCCTATGGCATCGACCACACGACGGATAGCTTCGCCTACGATCCCCACGGGCGGCTGCGCCTGAAGATTCCCCACGGCATGACGGCCAAGCAGATTTCCGAGGATTTGAGTAAGCTATTGGCCGGCCAATGAGGTGAGGGCAGCCGATGTTCCGCGCACTCTTCATGCAACCCGGCGTGCTCGCCACCACCCTCGCGGCGGCCGGCATCCTCGCGATCACGATGGGCGCGCGCCAGTCGATGGGGCTGTTCGTCAGCCCGATCAATACCTCGACCGGCTTGGGCATCGCCACGGTCAGCCTCGCGCTCGCCATCGCCCAGTTCGTCTGGGGAGCGGCCCAGCCCATCGCGGGAGGCCTCGCCGACCGCTACGGCCCACGGCGGGTGCTGATCGGCGGCCTCTTCCTGGCCGCGCTCGGCTCGGCGCTGACCCCCTTCATGACTTCCGGCTTGGGGCTCGCTTTCGCGATCGGCCTCTTGACCGCAATGGGTTCGGGCGCCAGCAGCTTCTCGGTGCTGATGGGCGCCGCCGCCCAGCGCCTGCCGCTCGAGGCGCGCGGTTCGGCTTCGGGCGTCATCAACGCCGGCGGCTCGTTCGGCCAGTTCGTCTTCGCGCCGATCGTCCAGAAGCTGATCCAGGCCTTCGGCTGGATGAACGCGATGTGGGCGCTCGCCCTGATGACCCTGGCCGCCCTGCCGCTGATCGGCCGGCTGACGAAGCCCGCCGATCAGGCCGTCAAGCATGCCGGAACCGACCACGGCGTCATGCATGCCATCGGCAGCGCGATGCAGGATCGCAGCTATCTGCTGCTGCACGCCGGCTTCTTCACCTGCGGCTTCCACATCGCCTTCCTCGTCACCCATTTACCGGGCGAGATCGATCTGTGCGGGCTGCCACCGAGCGTGGCGAGCTGGTCGCTGGCGATCATCGGCCTGGCGAACATCTTCGGCAGCCTCTACGCCGGCTCCTGTGTGGCGAAATACCGCAGCAAGCACGTGCTGGCGGCGATGTATGGCTCGCGCGCCGTGCTGATCGCGGCCTATCTGATGGCGCCGCGCACCGAGCCGACCTATTACCTTTTCGCCGCGGGGCTGGGCTTCACCTGGCTCGCCACCGTGCCGCCGACCGCCGCGCTGGTCGGCAAGCTGTTCGGCGTGCGTTACTTGGCCACGCTGTTCGGGCTCACCCTGCTCACCCACCAGATCGGCGGCTTCTTCGGCGCTTGGCTGGGGGGGCTGGCGATCACCACCTTCGGCGATTTCGGCTGGATGTGGTATGCCGACATGGCGCTGGCGGCGCTGGCCGCGCTCGTCAATCTGCCGATCCGCGAGGCGCCGGTCGGGCGCGCCGCCACCGCCTGAAGGTCGCGTTACATGCGCGCCGCCAGCACGCCGCGCATCTTCTGCATCGCCTTCGCTTCGATCTGGCGGATGCGCTCGGCCGAGACGCCGTATTCGGCGGCGAGCTCGTGCAGCGTCGCGGCTTCCTCGCCGTCTTCGACCAGCCAGCGACGCTTGACGATGTTGCGGCTACGCTCGTCGAGCTTTTCGAGCGCCTCGGCGAGGCCGCTGTCGTGCAGCCGGTCGCGCTCCTTGCGTTCGAGCTGGACCGAGGGTTCGACGCTCGCATCCGCCGCCAGGTAGGCGATCGGTGCAAAGGGCTCGTCCTCGTCGTCGGTCAGCGGTTCGAGGGAGATGTCGGCGCCGCCCATGCGCGTTTCCATCTCGACCACCTCCTCGGGCTTGACGCCGAGCTGGCGCGCCACGGATTTCACTTCCGCCGGGCTCAGGCTGGCGAAGCCGGCATCGCTTTCGGCATCGTGGGCGAGCGCGGATTTCATGCTGCGCAGGTTGAAGAAGAGCTTTCTCTGCGCCTTGGTGGTCGCAACCTTGACGAGCCGCCAGTTCTTCAGGATGTATTCGTGGATCTCGGCCTTGATCCAATGCAGCGCGAACGAGACCAGCCGCACGCCGCGGTCGGGATCGAAACGCTTGACCGCCTTCATCAGGCCGATATTGCCTTCCTGGATCAGGTCGGCGTGCGGCAGGCCATAGCCGAGGTAGCCGCGCGCGACGGCGATCACCAGCCGCAGATGGGAAAGGACCAGTTGCCGGGCTGCTTCGAGATCGCCCTCGTCGCGGAAACGCCGCGCCAGGCGCTGCTCCTCCTCTTCGCTCAGCATCGGAACGCGATTGGCGGCCGCGATGTAGGCTTCGAGGCTGCCGACGGCGGAGGGCACCGGAAACTGCGCAAGGGTCAAAGCATGGCTCATGTCGGTCTCCTTCGATTTATCCTTCGATTCAATGTTAGCACTCTGCATTCGAGAGTGCTAATCCAGCAAAGTTCCCGACAATATTACTCGGGTTTTGCCAGCGGGTGCAAGTCCAGTCCGCGAACCAATTCGATCCGGAAATCGTCCGGGAGTTTCCGCCGTGCGCATTCGGCCGCTTCGCGCGCCGCGAACTCGACGAAACAACAGGCGCCCGAGCCGGTCATGCGCGCAGCGCCGAAACGGCGCAGCTCGGCCAGATACCGGGCCACTTCGGGATGGAGCGCGCAGGCAACCGGCTCCAGATCGTTGCGGCCGAAGCCCGGCCGCCAGTCGGCGGGCCGGATCTCGGGGGTATCGCGGGCGAGCAACGGCGAGCGGAAGATCTCGGCCGTCGGCACATGCACGGGTGGCATCGCCAGCAGATACCAGGCTGCTGGCACGGCGACGTCGGTGAAGCGCTCGCCGACGCCTTCGGCGAAGCAGTTGCGGCCATGGATGAACACCGGCACGTCGGCGCCCAGGCGCAGGCCGATGGCCTGCAGCTGCACGCGGCTCAGGCCGCAGCCCCAGAGTTCGTTGAGCGCGATCAGCGTCGTCGCGGCATCCGAGCTGCCGCCGCCCAGCCCCCCGCCCATCGGGATGCGCTTGTCGAGATGGATCGTCACGCCGGGTGCCGTCCCACCAGCGCCGACTTTCAGCGCTTCCGCCGCGCGCACCACCAGATCCCGTTCCGGCGGCACGCCGGGCGTCGGCGTGGCGAGCACGATGCGGCCATCGGTGCGCGGCGCGAAGCGCAGCGTGTCGGCGAGGTCGATGAAGCAAAACACCGTCTGCAGCAGGTGGTAGCCGTCGGGCCGCCGGCCGACGACGTGCAGGAACAGGTTCAGCTTGGCCGGAGCAGGCCAGGCCCGATCCCAGTCGCTCATTTCGCCTCCAGCCATTCGTCGATCTTGAGCCGCACCACGATGTCGTCGCGCTCCAGCTCGATTTGCGCCGGCAGGCCGTCTTGGGCCTGCCGCTCGAGGATCGAAACGCGCCAGCCGCCGGTGTCGGCGAGATCGCCGAGCAGCCAGCGCGCAGCATCGTTGAGCGGCAGCGGCACGCCCAAGACCTCCCGTGCCAGCGCGTTCCAGTCGTCGGCCACGCGCTGGCGTCCATCGGCGAGGATGAGCCGCGCGCCGGAAGCATCGCGGGTGAGTTCGGCCACGCCCTGTCCCAGCGGCGTGGAAAGCAGGATGACGTCAGCCTGCGGCGTATGGCGCCAGTCGATGCTGACATGGTGGCGCGTCGGGCCCTGGCTCACCGCCAGACGCCCAATGAGGGCGAACTGCGTGATTCCGGCGGGTGCCGGACGGGGCGGTGCCACCGGCACGGCGGCGCAGCCGGCCAACAACAGCAGGAAGGCCAAGAAAAACCGTCGCTGCATCGATCAGTGCGAGAAGCGCTTGATGGTCTCCGCCAGCACTTCGTTGCCGGGATGCTCCTGGCGCGCCTTCTCCCAGGTCTGGCGCGCCTCGTCCTTGCGGCCGAGCGTCCAGAGCACCTCGCCGAGGTGGGCGGCGATCTCGGGGTCGGGACGGATGCCGAAGGCGCGCTGCAACGTTTCGAGCGCCGCCTGGGGCTCGCCCTGGCGGAACAGCACCCAGCCCTTGCTGTCGAGGATGAACGGATCGTCCGGCGCGAGTTCGAGCGCACGGTCGATCAGCGCGCGCGCCTCGGCAAGACGGACGTTGCGGTCGGCCAGCGAAAAGCCGAGCGCGTTGTAGGCATGCGCATGGTCGGGCCGGATCTCGATCAGGCGGCGCAGGCGGCTTTCCAGCTCATCGACGCGACCGAGCCGCTCGGCGAGCAGTGCCGCTTCGTAGAGCAGCTCGGGCTCGTCGGGCTGGCGCTCCAGCGCGGCGACCAGCACCGCGTGTGCGTCGGCGATGCGGCCGGCCTCGCGCAGCAATTGCGCCTCGCCGATCACCAGCTGCACGCGCTCGCGCGGCGTCGATGCCTCGGTCGCATGCAGATGATCGCGTGCCGCATCGAGCTTGCCCTGCTTGGCCAGCACATTGGCGGCGTGCAGCCGCGCGGTCAGATAATGTTCTCCGCGGCCGACCGCGTCGAACCATCGCAGCGCCTCGTCCCAGCGCTTGCCGTCTTCGGCGATCTGGCCGAGCAGCAAGCGCGCCCGGTCGGCTTCGGGATGCTTGATTTCGACCAGGCGGCGCAGATGCCTTTCCGCCTCCTGCGTGTCGCCCAGCTGCAGCGAGAGCACGGCCACCGCGAAGACGATGTCGCCGCTCTTGGCCGCCTCGCCGCCACGTTCCAGCAGCGCGCGGAATTCGCGGCGCGCCTCATCATAGCGCCGATCGTTGGCGAGCGCGCGCGCATAAGCGAGGCGCGCCTCGCGCGCGCCGGGGTTGGCGGCGACGAATTCGCCGAGCTCCTTCATCCCTTCAGTGTGATTCGCAGCGATCTGGGCGCGGAACAGCGCGGCGATTTCCCAGTCGGGTCTGAGCTCGAGCGCCCGGCGAAGCGATGCCCGGGCGGCAGGCAGATCGCGCACCTCGAAGGCAGCCTGGGCACGGGCGAAATGCGCCTCGGGCAGATCCAGATAGGGGGCGGTGGCGAGCTCGACGATCTCGCGCACCGCCATGCGGTCGCCGCCGCGCGCGAACAGCCGATTGAGGCGCAGCAGATTGCCCGGCAGCTGCCGGGGTTCGGACGCCAGCCACGCCGGCAGCGCGATCTTCAGTTCCTCGAAACGCCCGGCGGCGGCCAAGAGGCCGATCATCGCCTGACGGGCCGGCGCCGAATCCGGATCGCTTTCCAGCCACAGGCGCGCCGCCGCGAGCGCGGTTTCGGGACGACGACCGTGCAGGGCGATTTCGGTCGCCCGCCGGGCGATGCGCGGATCGCGCGTCTGGCGCGCCAGATCGAGATACAGCTCCCCGGCCTCGGTCAGCCGGCCGCGCTGGGCGGCGATTTCCGCAAGCAGGAACTCCTGGAGAATCGACGGCGTGAGGGCTTGCTTCGGCAGACGAGCGGCCTCGGCGGCCTCTTCCGGCGCGGCCGCTTCCTCCTCTTTCTGCGCTTCCTTGGTCTGGGCCACGGCAGGTGCCTCCGGGCTCGGGCGCGTGGCCGGTTGCTGCGACGCGCACCCGGCGAGCAGGAGGATGGCGAGGAAGGAGGGCAACAAGGCTTGCATGGCCGGACTGACAGGAAAAAATGGAAGCTGGAATTGCCTCATGATACCCTCAATGGCACCCAACCCCAGCCCCTCCCCCCATCTGATTCCTGATTCCTGATTCCTGATGCCTGAGCTTCCGGAAGTCGAGGTCACCCGCCGTGGCATCGAAAAGCGCGTGGCCGGCCAGCGGCTCGACCGTGCCGTGCTGCGAGCGCCGAGTTTGCGCTATCCGCTGCCCAACGGGCTGGCGCGGCGCCTTGCCGGCCGCACGCTGATCAAGGCGAAGCGCCGCGGCAAATATCTGCTGCTCGATTTCGCGGACGGGCATCTGCTGATCCATCTGGGCATGTCCGGCAGCCTGCGCTTCGTCGCGCCCGACACGCCGGCGGGTCGCCACGACCATGCCGATTTCGTCTTCGGCGACGATGTGTTGCGCCTCACCGATCCGCGCCGCTTCGGCGCGCTGCTCTGGCTGGAAGGCGATCCACTCGCCCACCCGCTGCTGGCCCGTCTCGGCATCGAGCCGCTCTCCAGCGCCTTCAGTGCGGAATGGCTGCATCACGCGCTCGCCGGCAAGCGCGTCGCGATCAAGCCGGCGTTGATGGACAGCCATCTGGTGGTCGGCATCGGCAACATCTACGCATCGGAAAGCCTGTTCATGGCCGGCATCGACCCGCGCCGCGCCGCCGGCGGCATTTCGCTCGCGCGGCTCGAACGGCTGGTGCCGGCAATCAAGGCCACGCTGCGCGCGGCGATCCGCGCCGGCGGCAGCACGCTGCGCGATTTCTGCGGGCCGGAAGGCATGGGCGACTTTCAGGTGCAGCACCAGGTCTATGGCCGCGCGGGCGAGCCCTGCCCGCATTGCGGCGCACCGATCCGGCAAATTACCCAGGGACAGCGGTCGACGTATTACTGCCCGAAGTGTCAGCGTTGATTCATCTGATCAGCAGCACGGGCACCGCCGCATGGGCGACGACCCGGCTCGCCACCGAGCCGAGCAGCGTGCCGCCGATCCCCGTATGGCCGCGCGTGCCGAGCAGGATCAACTCGCAGCCGAGGTTGGCGGCGAAGGCGGCGATGGTTTCGGCGCTGTCGCCGACCGAGACGTGCAGTTGCGGCACGACGCCGGCCGCTTCGAGCTGACGCTTCGCCTCGGCGAGCGCCTTCATGCCTTCCTCGCGGTGGAAATCGCGGATCTGCCCGGCATTGACGAAACGGCTCACGTCGCCGGACAGCGGCGGCTGCACGTTCAAGAGATGGATCGTCGGCAGGGTTTTCCAGTCGTCGCGGTGGGCGAGGATCCAGGCGATCGGCTTGAGCGAGATCGCGTCGCCATCGACGGGTACGAGCCAGTTCTTCGCCATGCTCAATCCTCCTTGCTTTCCGCCAGCAGATCGACGGGGGCGGCCTTCGGCCGGGCGGCCAGGGCGCGCGCCGCGAGCCACTTGCCGATCACGACGACCACGATGGCGCCGAACGTCGCCAGCAGGTATTTCGGGTATGGCAGGCCGGCGAAAAGATCTTTCGGCAGCGCCGGGTCCGAGACGATCATGCCGCCGCCGATCCAGCCCAGCAGCGCGCCGCCGCCGGTGATCACCACCGGGTAGCGGTCCATCAGCCTGAGCACCAGCTGACTGCCCCAGACGACGATCGGAATCGAGACGAGGATGCCGAAGATCACCAGCAGCAGGCTGCCATGCGCGGCGGCGGCGACGGCGATCACGTTGTCGAGACTCATCACCGCGTCGGCGACGATGATCGTCTTGATCGCCCCCGCCAGGGTGGTGGCGGCCGCGACTTCACCGTGGCCTTCCTCTTCCGGCTGCAGGAGCTTGATGCCGATCCACACCAGCAAGAGCGCGCCGACGATCTTCAGCCAGGGCACTTCCAGCAACTGCAACGCGAAGAAGATCATCACCACGCGCAGGCCGATCGCGCCCGCGACGCCCCAGAAAATGCCCTTCCTGCGCTGGGTCTCGGGCAACTTGCGGCAGGCGAGCGCGATGACCACCGCGTTGTCGCCGCCAAGCAGGATGTCGATTGCGATGATCTGCACTACGGCGATCCAGAAGGTGAGCGTGGTCGGATCGGTCATCGGCTGACGAACACAGTTCCAGAAAAAAACCGGATGGCCACGCTGGCCATCCGGAGCAGATCACGCAATGACGAAAGCGCTTTCAGCTTTGTCCGGTCAGCTTCTTGAACTTCGCCAGCAGCTGATCCTGCGTCTCGGCATGGTTCGGGTCTTTGATGATGCAGTCGACCGGGCAAACCTCGATGCACTGGGGGGTGTCGAAGTGACCGACGCATTCGGTGCACTTGTCGGGATCGATGATGTAGATCTCATCACCTTGCGAAATCGCGCCGTTGGGGCATTCGGGCTCGCAGACATCGCAGTTGATGCATTCATCGGTGATCATCAGGGCCATTTGCTTGCTTCCTCTCGCTAGTCAGAACGTTTGCGGAACTTCTCCGCCAGCCGCTCGGCGACCAGCGGATGCACGAACTTAGAGACATCGCCCCCCAGGCTTGCGATCTCCCTAACCATTGTCGCCGAAATGAACATATATTGTTCGCCCGGCGTCAAAAACAAGGTGTCGACGTCGGGATGCAAAACACGGTTCATCCCGGCCATCTGGAATTCGTATTCGAAATCGGAGACGGCCCGCAGGCCGCGCATGATCACCCGCGCCTGATGCTCGCGCAGGAAGTCCATCAGCAAGCCGGTGAAGCCGAATACCTCGACGTTAGGCATGCCGGCGCACAGCTCGCGGGCGATGGCGACGCGCTCATCGAGCGAGAAGATCGGCCGCTTGCCATGGCTCGCGGCAATGCCGACGATGACACGATTGAACAGGCGCGAAGCGCGACGCACCAGATCCTCGTGGCCCCGTGTGAAGGGGTCGAAGGTGCCCGGATAGACGGCGATGCCGTTGTTCATCAGCGCTCCAGCAAATGATAGAAAACCTGGCCGGCCTGGCCGCGTTTCACCGTCCGCCACTCGCCGAGGGCGTCGATGCGATGCTCGGCTTCCGCATAGACCCGCATGCCCGGCCGCGCCAGCCGCGGCAAATGCGGCACCACCCGTTCCAGCCAGCCTTGCCGGTAGGGAGGATCGAGCAGCACCAGATCGAATGTCGCGGCCGATTGCGCCGCGAATTCTAGCGCATCCGCCCGGACGGGCCGCAGCCGATCGCAGGCAAACAGAGCCGCATTCTGCCTGAGCCGGGCGAAAGCGCCTTGATCGCGCTCAACCAGCACCACCTCGGCCGCGCCGCGCGAGGCGCACTCGAAGCCGAGGATGCCGCTGCCGGCGAAGAGATCAAGGCAGTGCCACCCCGTCAGATCCTGGCCGAGCCAGTTGAACAAAGTCTCCCTGACGCGGTCGGGCGTCGGCCGCAGGCCGGGCGCGTCGGCCACCTGAATGAGCCGGCTGCGCCACTCACCGCCGGTGATGCGGATCTTGCTCATCGGGCCAGAGCGGAAATCACATTGGTCGGCGCGAAATCCTCGCCCTTGAATGGCAAGGGTTCAATGGCGAAGCCATCACTTCGTCACTTCGGCAAGCCGTTTTCGGCGCAGGCGAGAATATCCACGACGAATCGCCCGTCGGTCACCGGCCGGGCGGCGAACCGCCTCGCTTTTTCGATTATCTCGGCGGCGGAAAGCCGCGGCTTCGCACCGGATTCGCCCTTCATC
>JACAEF010000077.1 GCA_013388985.1 Rhodocyclaceae bacterium | reverse complement strand
GCCGCAGACGCCATTTCCGGCCGCAACCCTTTGGGCTGGGGCGAATCGGATGCGCTGCGGTGTTGCGGCTCCTTGCGATATCGACATATCGCTGCGTCGCCGCGCCTGGCAATCGCATCCCGATTCGCCTCCAGCGCCGCCGTCGCATGAATGAGAACAGGCCCTAGCCGACTTTGCGCTCGGCCACATCCACCCGCACCGCCGGCCGGTCTATCACGGCCGCGACGGCATTCGCGTACTGCCGGGTCCAGTCCGTGGGGTGGGCGAAACGCGGCTCGCCCGCGTATTGCGCGATGCCGAGGATGCGGTCGAGCACCAGCACCTTGCCCATCGGATGGGTCGGCTCGCATTCCAGTTCCTCCCATTGGGCATCGAGCCAGCGGTTGGCCTCTTCGCGCGGGATTTCGTCATGGGCGACGAGCTCGTATTCCCGATGGCGGTCGAAAACGACGGTGACGATGCGCGACATGATGCTCTCCTGTGTGGCCAGAGCGCATGATTCTGGCGGTAGCGCCCCTTGGAGAATAGTCATTGCGGCGACAATTTCCCGCCGGTTTGACATCCCGTCCCTGCCGGAATAAATTACTGACCGGTCAGTCATTAAACCCTGTTGCCGGTATGCCTGCTTCCACGAACGCCGTTTCCCTGCCCGCCCATCGCCGCCGCAAGGAGGCGCGTCCCGCCGAACTGACGGCGGCCGCGCTCGATCTCTTCGTCGAGAAGGGCTATGCCGCGACCCGTCTCGAGGACGTGGCGGCGGCGGCGGGCGTGTCGAAGGGCACCCTCTACCTCTACTTCGAAAGCAAGGAGGCGTTGTTCAAGGCGGTGGTGCGCGAAGGGCTGCTGCCGGCGCTCGCCGAAGGCGAAAAGCGGGTGGCGGAATTTTCCGGCAGCTCGGCCGACCTGCTGCGCGAGGTGGGCTGGGGCATGTGGCAGCTGATCGGCGCGCAGCGCATCGGCGGGATTCCCAAGCTGATCTTCGCCGAGGCGCGCAATTTTCCCGAGATCGCGCGCTTTTATCACGAGGAGGTGATCCTGCGCGGCATTGCGCTGATCCGCAGCGTGATCGAGCGGGGGGTGGCCAGCGGCGAGTTCCGGCCCGTGGCGATCGAACCCATGATCCCCATCGTGCTCGCACCGTTGCTGATGCGCATGATCTGGCGGCATTCGCTGGATATCTGCGAGGCGGCGCGCATTCCGGACGAGTCTTATTTGAACGGTTACTTCGATCTGGTGCTACATGGCCTGTGCGCCGGAGAAGTGCAGTGAGGGCGGTCCGCGTCGGGAACGATGCGTCGGGGCGCTGCCGTGGGAGGCGGCGCTCTCTCTTTGGCGCCGGCCCGGTTCTTGATCACCTAGTCGATTGGATGGCCAGGCGCCGTCGGAAGGTTGTGAGATGAAATACTGGATGCTCGTTGCGTTGTTCCTGCTGGCCGCCTGTGGCGAAAAATCGCCGCAGGCGGACAAGATCGATACCGGGCCGAAGCTGGTGAAGGCCATCAAAGTCGGCGCTGGTGACACGGCACTTGAGGAAACCTACAGCGGCGAAGTGCGCGCACGCATCGAGACCACGCCCGGTTTCCGCGTCGGCGGCAAGCTGGTCGAGCGGCTCGTCGATGTCGGCGCACGCGTCAGGGCCGGCCAGCCGCTCGCCCGGCTCGACGCGACGGATCTGCAACTGGCGGTGACCCAGGCCGAGGCGAACCGCGCGCTGGCCGCGGCCGAGCTCAAACGCAACCGGGAATTGCGGCAAAAGAATTTCATCAGCCAGGCTGCGCTCGATGCCAAAGAGACCGCCGCGACGACCGCCGAGGCGCAGGTGAAGCTCGCCCGGAACCAGGCGGCCTACGCGACGCTCGTCGCCGACGCGCCGGGCGTCATTGCAGCCGTGCTGGCCGAGCCGGGGCAGGTCGTCGCCGCCGGGCAGCCGGTGTTCCGCCTTGCGAAGGACGGCGAGCGCGAGGTGGCGATCGCGATTCCCGAATCGCGCCTGGCTGGATTGCAGGTCGGCGCCGAAGCCACGGTCGAACTCTGGGCCGGCAAGACCTATCGTGGCCGGGTGCGCGAGCTCGCGCCGTCCGCCGATCCGGCCACGCGCACTTTCGCAGCGCGCGTGACGATCCTCGACGCGACGCCGGAAGTCGCGCTCGGCATGACGGCGACGGTGCGCTTCGCCCGTCCGGCGGCGGGGCGTGTGACGGTGCCGCTCGCCGCGCTGCTGCAGGATGCGCGTGACGGCAGCCGTGCCGCCGTGTGGGTGATCGGCCCGGATGGCACGGTGAGCCAGCGCGACGTGACGGTCGCGCGCTATGGCGATGCCGGCGCCGAGCTGCAAGGCGGGCTGTCGCCTGGCGAGACGATCGTCGCGGCCGGCGCCTACCTGCTCACCGCCGGCGAGAAAGTGCGTGTGGCGCAGGCGGTCACGCCATGAAGACGCCGAACCTTTCGGCCTGGGCGCTCGAGCACCCTTCGATGGTGCTCTACCTGATCGTGGTGCTGCTGGTAGCCGGCATCCTGTCGTTCTTCAAGCTCGGCCGCGCCGAGGATCCCGACTTCACCTTCAAGGTGATGGTGGTGCGCACGCTGTGGCCGGGCGCCAGCGCGCGCGAGGTCGAGCAGGAGCTGACCGAGCGCATCGAGCGGAAACTGCAGGAGACACCCTACCTCGACGTGCTGCGCTCGGTGTCGCGCGACGGCGAATCGATGGTGTTCGTCATCCTCAAGGACTACACGCCGAAGGCCGAGGTGCCGGAATCCTGGCGCCAGGTGAGGAAGAAGCTCGATGACATCCGCGTGCAGCTGCCTGCCGGTGTGCAGGGGCCGTTTCCCAACGACGAGTTCGGCGACGTCTATGTCAACGTCTATGCGCTGACCGGCGATGGCTTCGATTACGGCGAGCTGCGCGCCGAGGCCGTGCGCATCGCGCGCGAACTGCGCGCCGTGGCCGATGTGAAGAAAGTCGATCTGCTCGGCGTGCAGGACGAAAAGATCTATGTGGAAGTCGCGCCGACGCGGCTGGCGAGCCTTGGCCTGACGCCGGCCATGGTGGCCGACGCGCTGACGCGCCAGAACGCCGTCGCCCCGGCCGGCTTCGTCGAGACCGCCAGCGACCGCGTGCGCTTGCGTGTCTCGGGAGCCCTCGATACCGTCGAAAAGGTGCGCGAGGCCGATCTCGCCATCGCTGGCCGCCATTTCCGCCTCGGCGACATCGCCACGGTGACGCGAGGGTTCGCCGATCCGCCCAATCCGCGCATGCGGGTGGATGGTCGTGATGCCGTCGGCATCGCGGTGGTGATGGACAAGGGAGGCAACGTCATCGCGCTCGGCGACCATCTCGGCGCCAAGGTGAAGCGGCTCGCCGCCACGCTGCCTGCCGGCATGACGGTGACCACGGTGTTCGACCAGCCGCACATCGTCGAGGTGTCGCTCCGGCTGTTCCTGCACAGCCTCGTCGAGGCGCTGGTGATCGTGCTCGGCGTGAGCTTCCTCTCGCTGGGCCTGCGCACCGGCCTGGTGGTCGCGCTGTCGATCCCGCTGGTGCTCGCCGTCACCTTCCTGCTGATGCGTGCCTTTGGCATCGACCTGCACCGGATTTCGCTCGGCGCGCTGATCATTGCGTTGGGCCTCTTGGTCGATGACGCGATCATCGCCGCCGAGATGATGGTGGTGAAGATCGAGCAGGGCTGGGAGAAGTTCAAGGCGGCGACCTTCGCCTACACCTCGACGGCCTTCCCGATGCTCACCGGCACCCTGATCACGGCCGCGGCCTTCACCCCGGTGGGGTTCGCGCGCTCGGCGGCGGGCGAATACGCCGGCGCGATCTTCTCGGTGACCACCATCGCGTTGCTGGTGTCATGGCTGGTCGCGGTGATCTTCACGCCCTACATCGGCTTCAAGCTGCTCGACGAGCAGGCGCTGCGCAAATACGGCGCGGAGCATCACGGCGACGTCTATGACACGCCGTTCTACCGGCGCTTTCGCGCGCTGGTGGAGTGGTGCCTGCGCCACCGGCGCACCGTGCTCGTCCTGACGCTGGCGGCCTTCGTGCTCGGCATGGCCGTCTTCATCAAGGGCGTGCAGAAGCAGTTCTTCCCGCCCTCGTCGCGATCCGAACTGCTCGTCGATCTGTGGCTGCCGCAGGGCGCGGCGCTGAAGGCGACCCAGCACGAGGTCGAGCGCGTCGAGGCGCTGCTGGCCAAGGAGAAGGACAAGCTCGTCAACGTCTCCAGCTATGTCGGCAACGGCGCGCCGCGCTTCTATCTGCCGCTCGACCAGCAGCTGTTCAACGACAACTTCGGCCAGCTCGTGGTGGTGACCAAGGATTTCGATGCGCGCGAGGCGGTGAAGGCGTATCTGCAGAACGCCTTCGCCGCGCCCGACGGCGGCTGGAGCCATGTGCGCACGCGCGTGCAGCGCCTCGAGAACGGACCGCCGGTCGGCTATCCGGTGGTGTTCCGCGTCTCCGGCGAGGATCTCGATACGCTACGCGCCATCGCCGGCAAGGTGGCGACGGTGATGCGCGCCCATCCGGCGCTGCACAACGTTCACCTCGACTGGAACGAGAAGATCAAGAGCGTGCGCGTGCAAATCGACCAGAACCGCGCCCGCGCGCTGGGCGTGACCAGCCAGGACGTCGCGCAGGCGCTGCAGGCGCAGGAGGTCGGCGCGACGCTGACGCAGGTGCGCGCCGGCGACCAGCTGATCGACGTTGTCTGGCGCGCCGGCGGCCCCGATCGCGGTAGCCTCGATCGTCTGCCCGATCTGCCGGTGCCCGCCAATGGCAAGTGGGTGCCGCTGGCGCAGGTGGCGAAGCTCGTCCCGGTGCTGGAAGAAGGCGTCATCTGGCGGCGCGATCGGTTGCCGACCATCCAGGTGCGGGGCGATCTCGCCGTCGACGGCATCACCGGGCCGACGGTCTCCGCGCAGCTCGACCCGCAGCTCGACCCCCTCCGCGCCGAGTTGCCGCCGGGCTATCGCATCGAGGTCGGCGGCACCATCGAGGAGTCGACGAAGAACGAAAACGCCCTGAAGGCCGTCGTGCCGCTGATGATCGTCGCGGTGATCACGCTGCTGATGATCCAGCTGCAGAGCATGCGCCTGACGCTGCTGGCCTTGCTCACTGCGCCGCTCGGCCTGATCGGCGTGGCGATCGCCTTGTTCGCCTTCGGCAAGCCCTTCGGCTTCGTCGCCAATCTCGGTGTGATCGCGTTGATGGGCATGATCCTGCGCAACTCGGTGATCCTGCTCGATCAGATCAAGCAGGATCTGGCAGCCGGCAAGAGCCAATGGGAGGCGATCGTCGGCTCGGCGGTGCGACGCTTTAGGCCGATCATGCTCACCGCGGCGGCCGCGGTATTGGCGATGATCCCGCTCTCGCGCCAGATCTTCTGGGGACCGATGGCGGTGGCGATCATGGGCGGGCTCATCGTGGCGACGGTGCTGACCTTGCTGTTCCTGCCGGCTTTGTATGCGACGGTCTATCGGGTTCATGAGCCGCAGTAGAATTGTCGGAATCCAACCCCATCTAATATGCCTGACCGGAGAGTTACGATGAATTTCGAAGCAGCCCGTCATCACATGATCGAACAGCAGCTGCGACCCTGGTGCATCACCGATCCGGAGGTCATCGAGCAGCTGTATGCCGACCGGCGCGAGGATTTCGTGCCGGAGTCCTGGCGCGCGCTGGCGTTCGCCGATGTCGAGATTCCCCTCGGCCATGGCGCCACGATGTTGCCGCCCAAGCTCGAAGGCCGCATCCTGCAGGCGCTCGCCGGCATGCAAATCCGGCGCGCGCTCGAAGTCGGCACCGGTTCCGGACACATGGCGGCCCTGCTGGCGCAGCGCGCGCAAGAGGTGTGGACCATCGAGATCGAGCCGGCGCTGGCCGAGCAGGCGCGCGCCAATCTCGCCCGCGCCGAAATCGACAACGTGCATGTCGAAGTGGGTGACGGCCTCGCCGGCCTGCGCGACCACGCGCCCTACGACGCGATCGTCCTCTCGGGCGGCGTGCGCGAGGTCCCGCAGGCGCTGATCGACCAGCTTGCCGATGGCGGCCGCCTGGTCGCGTTCGTGCCTTTGCCGGGCGAAGAGCCGCTGATGACGATGCGCCTGATGAAAAAAGGCGCGGGCGAAGCCATGTCGAGCGAGGACCTGCTCGAAACCATCGTTCCTGGCTTGCGGCAGCCGCCGGCCAAGAAGTTCGTGTTCTGAGCCATGAAGCAGATGACCGCCGTGCAGCTCAAGACGTGGCTCGACGATCCGCAGCGTCCGAAACCCGTCTTGCTCGACGTGCGCGAGCCATGGGAGTTCGACATCGTGCACATTCCCGGCGCGCGGCTGATGCCGATGCGTTCGGTACCGGCGCGCTATCCGGAACTCGCGCGCGATGCCGAAATCGTGGTGATCTGCCACCACGGTGCGCGCAGTTATCAGGTGGCGATGTTTCTCGAACACCAGGGATTTTCCAACATCATCAACCTTTATGGCGGCATGGCGGCCTGGTCGCGCGATGTCGATCCGTCCGCCCCGACCTATTGAACCTATCTGGAGTCTCTCATGCGGCTTTCGCTGAAAATCCTCGTCGCTCTCGCCTGCTCGGCAAGCGCCTTCACCGCCCAGGCCGCCGACCTCATGCAGGTCTATCGCGAGGCTGCCGCCTATGACGCGCAATACGCCGCGGCGCGGGCGCAGCGTGATGCCGGGTTGGAGAAACTGCCGCAGGGCCGCGCCGGCCTCTTGCCGACGCTCGGTCTGTCTGCCAACACGACCTGGAACGAAAGCGATACCACCTTGCGTGCCTATGGCACTACCGTTTCGCGCAATTACAACAGCAACGGCTGGAGCGTGAGCCTGTCGCAGCCGCTGTTCCGCTGGCAGAACTGGGTGGGCTACAAGCAGTCCGAATTGACGGCGGCGCTGGCCGAGGTGCAATACGTCCAGGCTGGCCAGGACCTGATCGTGCGTGTCGCCCAGGCGTATTTCGACGTGCTGCTCGCCCAGGAAACCCTGGCGACGGCGCAGGCGCAAAAGGCCGCGATCGCCGAGCAACTCGAAGCCGCCAAGCGCAGTTTCGAGGTCGGCACCGCGACGATCACCGATACCCACGAAGCCCAGGCTCGTCACGATCTGGCCGTTGCGACGGAGATTGCCGCCGAGAACGATCTGGCCGTCAAGCGGCAAGTGCTGCGCACGCTGACTGGCAAGGAGTTCGACGCGCTCAAAGGCTTGCGTCCCGGCGTGCGCATCGACCCGCCTCAGCCCGCCGATCTCGGTCAATGGGTGAGCTTTGCCGAAACCGGCAATCTCGGCGTGCAGCTCGCCCAGACCAGCTTCGAGATCGCCAGCCGCGAAATCGAAAAGCAACGCGCCGGCCACTATCCGACGCTCGATCTGGTGGCGAGCTATGGCAGGAGCGGTAGCGGTTATTCCTCCACCGCGGGTGGCGGCATCGAAGTCAAGAGCAGCACCATCGGTCTCCAGCTCGCGTTGCCGCTCTATGCAGGCGGCGCGGTCAGCTCGCGCGAGCGCGAGGCCGCGGCCCTCAACGAGAAGGCGCGCGCCGACCTCGACAACGCGCGGCGTCAGGCTGCCCTCGCGGCGCGTCAGGCGTATCTCGGCGTGAATTCCGGCCTGGCGCAGGTCAAGGCGCTCGAAGCGGGCGTCGCTTCATCGCAGCTCGCACTCGAATCGAACAAGCTCGGCTACGAGGTGGGGGTGCGCATCAACATCGACGTGCTGAACGCGCAGAGCCAGCTCTACGACACGAAGCAGAAACTCGCCAAGGCGCGGCTCGATACGCTGATCGCGCAATTGAAGCTGAAAGCCGCGGCCGGGACGCTGACCGAAGCCGATCTGGCGTCGATCAACGCGCTGTTGGAGTAGCGCCGCAGTCTTGCGCAGGAGGACTGGACGATGCTGAACCGTAAACTGGAAACGATCAGCCCGGAAGACTACCTGCGCCTCGAAGCGCAAAGCCCGCTGCGCCACGAGTATGTGAATGGCGAAATCTACGCGATGACCGGCGCGAGCATTCGCCATAACCTCATCGCGGGCAGCATTTACGCCGCACTGCGCAGCCATCTGAAGGCCTCCCCGTGCCGCGTGCTGATGGAGGGGGTGAAGCTGCACGTCGCGCGCGACAACGCCTATTACTACCCGGACGTGATGGTCAGCTGCGACCCGAAACTGGAGAAGCTCACGGCCGCCGACATGGTGATCGACCAGCCGGTGGTGCTCGTCGAGGTGCTGTCCGAATCGACGGCGGGCATCGACCGCCGCGAGAAAATGCTCGCCTACCGCAAGCTCGCCACGCTGAAGGAATACGTGCTGGTCGAGCAAGACAGCCGTCACGTCGAGGTGTTTCGGCGCGTGGGCGACGTCGGCTGGGAGCAGGTCATCCTCGAAGCCGGCGATGTGCTCGAATTGACGAGCCTCGAATTCCGGCTTCCCCTCGACGAAATCTACGAGGGCGTCGGCATATAGCGCGCGATGAGCGCGAGCGTCTTCTCCGTCGCGCCGCGATGGCGAGCGGCGAAAGCACGACCTGCCGCGCTCATGCGTTGCCGGGTCGGCGCATCGTTCAGCAACGCGAGCGCGTTTTCGATCAGCTCCCCGGCATTCCCGACTTGCCGCGCCGCGCCGGCATCGAGCGCCCCCTGTGCCGCCTCGGCGAAGTTGAAGGTCGAGGGGCCGATCAGCACCGGTGTGCCTACCGCGCAGGGTTCGATCAGGTTCTGGCAGCCGTAGTCGAGCAGACTGCCGCCGACGAAGGCGATGTCGGCCGCCGCGTAGTAGGCGAACAGCTCGCCCATGCTGTCGCCGAGCCAGACCTGCGTCTTTGCTGCGACGGGCTGGCCATCGGAACGACGTTGCAGCGTCAAGCCGCGGGATTCGATCAGGCGCGCCACCTCGTCGAAGCGCTGCGGATGGCGCGGAACGATGACCAAGAGTGCCGTCCCGCTAGCGCCGACTTTCGATGCCCAGGCATCCAGGATCAACGCTTCTTCGCCTTCGCGCGTGCTGGCGCAGACGAACACCGGACGATCGCCGATCAACGCGCGAAAATCCGGCAGATGCGCCGGCGGCGTGACGTCGAACTTCAGGTTGCCGAACACCTCGACCTGCGGCGCGCCCAGCGCCCGCAGGCGCTCGGCATCCGCTTCGCCCTGCGAGGCGATCGCGGCCAAGCCCTGAAGCGTCTCGCGCGTCAGGCGCGGCCAGCGCGCGTAGCGCCGCGCCGATTTTTCGGAGAGCCGCGCATTGACGAGCAGGAGCGGAATGTCGGAGTCATGGCAGGCGGCGACGAGATTCGGCCACAGCTCCGTTTCCATTACGATGCCGATCTCGGGACGGAAATGGGCGAGGAAGCGCCGCACAGCCCAGGAAAGATCGTAGGGCAGATAGACACGCTCCACCGCATCGCCGAACAGTGCTTCGGCAGTCGCGCGCCCGGTGGGCGTCATGTGGGTGAGCAGGATGCGATGGTGCGGGTAACGCTGGCGCAGGGCCTGGACGAGCGGCTGCGCGGCGCGCGTCTCGCCGACCGAAACGGCGTGAATCCAAAAAGTCGGCGCCGGCGGGACGGCGCGAAAGACGCCGAAGCGCTCGCCCCAATGGCGCAGATACTCCGGCTGCCGGCGCGCACGCCAGACGAGATGCAGCAGCGCCCACGGAAGCAGGGCGTGGAGGGTGAGGGTGTAGAAAAAGCGGCTCATGCGGGGCGACCGATCGGCAGCGTATCGAGCTGGGCGAAGGGCACGGCCTCGATGCCTGCAGCAAGCGGAAACGCGTGCTCGCCGGCATGGATCACGAAGAGGCCATCGAGCTTCAGGCTTTCGAAGGCTGAGCGCATCGAGGCCGTGAGCTTGGGCGCCGTGGTAAGCTTGATTTCGATGCCCCAGCGCCTTCCGCCGCGCAGGATCAACAGATCGAGTTCGGCGCCGGCATAGGTGGCCCAGAAATAGGCTTCTTCGGGCTCGACCGCAAAACGATCCATCACCTCGTGGAGGACGAAGCCTTCCCAGGAAGCGCCCACCTTCGGATGCGCATCGAGATCGTCCTGGTTCGCCAGCCCCAGCAGGCTGTGCAACAGGCCGCTGTCGGCGAGATAGACCTTGGGCGCCTTGACCTGTCGCTTGCTCAAGTTTTCGTGCCAGGGCGGCAGTTGCCGTACCACCAGCGTGCCGGTGAGAATGTCGAGATAGCGCCGCACGGTCGTATGCGCGACGCCGAAGGCGCGCGCCAGCTCCGCGCCGTTCCAGGTTTGCCCGTGGTAATGCGCGAGCATGCGCCAGAAGCGGTGCAGCGTGATCGCGGGAATGTCGATGCCCAGTTGGGGCAGATCGCGCTCCAGAAACGTGCGGATGAAATCGCGCCGCCAGGCGACGCTTTCCGCTTCATCTGCCGCCAGAAACGCACGCGGGAAACCACCGCGCCGCCACAGCGTCTGCATGTGCTCGCTACCCACTTCGCCGAGCGAAAAGCCCTCGACCCGATGAAAGGCGATGCGGCCGGCGAGCGACTCCGCGCTGGTTTTCAGCAGGCTCGGCTGGGCGCTGCCGAGGATCAGGAAGCGTGCCGGCGCCTCCGGCCGGTCCGCCAGCACGCGCAGCAGCGGAAAAAGGTCGGGCCGGCGCTGGATCTCATCGATGACGATGAGCCCGGTCAGCCCGGCCAGCACCAGTTTGGGCTCATTCAATCGCGCCAGGTCGTCGGGATCCTCGAGATCGAAATAATGGCTCGGCCCGGCCCATTCACCGAGCACCTGCCGCGCCAAGGTCGTCTTGCCCACCTGCCGGGCCCCGAGCAACGCGACGATGGGCGCGCGGCCCAGGGCGGCACGAACTTCAGCGATATGGCGGGAGCGGATCAGCATGATTGAATTATGAGCGCATACCGCTCAAAATTCAATGTAATGTTTATTCGGCAAGCAAGCTGAGTGCGGTTTCGACGACTTCGTGCGCCGCAGGCGGCCTGCCCGCTTGGCCGAGATTGAGGTGCGGCCCCGTGCCGAGCACGCCGGTCAGCCGAGGGTCGGAGGCGCAATAGATCGCGACGGTCGGTCGGCCCAGCGCGGCGGCCAGATGCACCAGCCCCGTATCGACGCCGACCACCAGCCGCGCGCCGGCCATCAGCCCGGCCAGTTCTGTCAGACTCATCGCTGGCGCGGCGAGGGCGCGCCCGATCCCCTGCGCCAGCCGCGCGGCGCGCGCGCGTTCGGCCGCCGAGCCGCCGGGCAGCACGCAGCGCAGGCCGGTGGCGGCGAGCGCCATCCCCAGCCCGCGCCAGTCGTCCTCCGGCCATTCCTTGTCGGCGCGGCTGGTGGCCGTGAGCAGCACCGCATACTCGCCGGCCGGCAGCCAGGTCGCCCGCAAAGGCGGCGCACCGATGCCGTAATCGAGTGGCAGGGCGTCGAGTGTATAACCCAGGGCGCCCGCGGCGAGCAGCCGGTTGCGCGTCACTGCGTGAAGCTCCCGCGGCACATCGACGGCCCCGTCGTAGGCGAGCGCCGCCAGCCCCTCGCGCGGCGCGGCGAAGCCGAATTTCCGGCCGCGCGCGAGCGTGGCGAGCAGGGCGCTCTTGACGAGCCCCTGCAGATCGATGACGGCATCGTAGCTGCAAAAGTCGGCGCTGGCGGGACGGCACACCGCGCGCCGATAGGCGCCGATCTCGCGCCAGGTCGCGGCGGAAAACAGCGCCTTGCGCCAGCGCCGCACGGCCACCGGAATCACCCCGCCGATGGCCGGATGCAGGCGCGGAATCTCGGCAAAATTTTCCTCCACCACCCAGTCGATCTGCGCCTCCGGCAGCGCGCGCCGGATGTCGCTGGCCACCGGCAGCGCATGGATCACATCGCCGAGCGAGGAAGTCTTGACGAGGAGCAGACGCATGGCGGCGCGATTATAGGCGCGCCATCAGGCGTTCAAAGGCGGCGAGCGCTTCTTCGACTGTGATGTCGGCGACGTCGCGGCTTTCCTTTTTCAGCAGCTCATAAGGCACCCCCCACGGATGCCAGCGCGTTGCATCCGAGTTGCCGAAGAAGCAGACGATCGGCTTGCCCAGGCCCGCGGCGATGTGCATCGCGCCGCCGTCGGAGCAGATCACGGCATCGCAGGCGGCGAGCCCGCCCATCAGCTCCGCCAGGCGTCGGGTGGGAAAAGGAGCTAATGGCAGGCCCTTCACATTCTCGACGATCCAGGCGGCCTTTTCGTCATCGCCCGGATGTTGGGGATTGTTCGCACTGCCGGGGGACCAGAACAGTAGCATGCGTGCGTCATGACGCGAAGCCAGCCGGCGCGCCAGTTCGGCGAAAGATTCTTTCGGCCAGCGCTGCAGCGGCTTGCGGGCGCTGATGTGAAGACCAACGGTCAGGCTTCCTGTCATGGAGTTCGCCAGTTCTTCGGCCTTATGGGTCTCCTCGGCTGGAGAGATGAGAACTTGCGGTCCTGGCGGCCCCGCGATGCCCAAGGGGCCGAGCAGGCGGAAAATATCCTCGACTTCGTGCATGGGCTGGGGCAGGGCATAGGGAATGCCCATGTCGATGTGCTGCACACCTCGCTTTCCGGGCTCGGTGAAGCCGATGATGTGGCGCGGCGCCACCAGGCGCGCCAGGCGCAATGCTCGTGGCAGGAAATGCGCGCCGGCGATGATGGCATGGTCGAACCGCTCGGCACGCAGCTTGCGGAAGAGCCGCAGGCGGTCGAGATAGACGCCGAGCACCGACTGGCCAGCCTCACGATGCTTGGCTTTGGTATAGACATGGACCGCGTCGAGATCGGGATTGCCCGCGAGAACATCGGCGTTGTAGCTGTTTACCAGCGCAGCGATGTGGGCATCCGGATAATGCTGCCGCAAAGCCGAGAACATCGGGGTAGTGCACACGAGGTCGCCGATGTTGTCACGGCGGATGACCAGAATCTTCAACGAGTCATCTCCTTTTCTCCCCGCGCTGTCAGGGCGCCGAGGAGAATGCCGAAAAAGAAAAGCGTCATCTGCAGCATGTGATCCCGCAGGCAGCTATCGAGCGCGGCACGCGCGAGCGTGGCAACGGCGAGCAGCGCGAGCAGCAGGCCGATGCCATCTTGGCGCAGCCGCTCGGCCTGCCAGCCCGTGACGAATAGCGAGACGAGGAATGCGCAGATCAGCAGCAGGCCGGGGATGCCCGCGCCAATGGCGATGTCGAGCAAGCTGCTGTGACTGTGGCCGGAACCCGCGCCATAGGTCTGAGCCAGACCATGGCCGAATGCGTTGCGGTGGAAGCCGATGCCGAGGGGATGGGCAGCGACGATGCCCAGCCCTTCTTTGATCATCGCGATGCGCAGAAAAGCCGAAGGGTCCTTGCTGCCATCGACGGCCGTTTCGCCCAATACCACGGCCCGCGTATCCGCATTCCAGGCCGCCATCGCCGAATCCCAGGTGCCCCGCCAGCGGGGATCGCTCGTCGCCAGTGCGACAAACGAAACGACGAGAATCAGCGCCCAAACGAGGCTGCGGCGCGTAATCGCCGTCCGCTGGCCAGCGGCCGCGTGGGCGGCCAGCACGGCGATCGCGGCGCCCAGGCTCAATAGACCGTTACGGATCATCTCCACATAGAGCGTGAAGGCCGAGACGACTCCGGCTGCCATCAACGCCGCGCTGGGCAAAGGGGTGAATCGGCGGCGCAGGCGAAGCCGCAGCCATCCTTCGGCCAGCAGCCAACAGACCAGGATGACCGTCAGGTAATTGCTTTTGTCCGGCCCTTCCGTGAGGCCATCGACCCGTCGCGCCAGGCTGCCGCCCGTAAGCCACGGTTGAAGCCCCTCCCAGGACGTGCTGGCGGCGAAAACGAGCAACGGCAGCATCAGCCAGGCCCAGCCTGCACCGTAGCGGCCGGCGCCGATCAATCTGCCGCCCAGCATAAAGCCGAAGAATCCGGCAACCGTGGCAGTC
Source organism: Rhodocyclaceae bacterium (assembly GCA_013388985.1). Lineage (GTDB taxonomy): Bacteria > Pseudomonadota > Gammaproteobacteria > Burkholderiales > Rhodocyclaceae > Sulfuricystis. Next base: position 10,810 of record JACAEF010000077.1, on the reverse strand, counting down.
AGCAGTTGGCCGGCGAAATCGCCGCTGTAGAAGCGGTTCCCGGGCAGAGCACCAGAGATTCCGGCCCAGAGCACGAAAGCCAACCAGATGTGGCCCGGCCCGGTGACAAGACCGCCACTTCGCGCGCGCAAAGCCGTTGCGCCAGCCCACAATGCGGCTGCGATCAGCAGCAAATGCCGCAACGCAATCGTATGCGGCAGGGGCCAGACGAACAGTAGCGCCATGGCCAAGGCGAGGCCGGTGTGTATTTCTGCGCGTTCGGTCGTGGCCCGCTCTCCTCCGATACTTTCACGTGCCAAGGCCATCGACTTTAGATAATGGGTTCCAGTAATTTCCTGAGCCTTTGCGCCAACGTTGGGAGTGATTTCGCGCGAACGAAGGCTGCAGCTGCCATGGACTCCCGTGTTGTTTCATGGGTAAGGTAGAAACGAGCTTTGTCTGATAATTCCTCTGGTGTCGCAAATACATCGATATGTTTGCCAACCTCAAAATACTCCCGTAAAGATGGACTGTCTTGAGTAAGTAAGAAGCATCCGCTTGCGGGAATATCGGCTATGCGTAGCGTTAGTGAAGTGCTGATATCCCAGCTTGGGACATCCAGCCCTATTTTGGAATGAGCATATGCTCGGGTGACGGCGTGACCATGGATTCTGCTCCCTTTGACATGACGCAGCATGGAGGGATTAGTCAGATTCTTGGCAAGCCACTTTGGTCCGTAAATACTCACGTCTAGATCCGCGATAGATTCGAGATAGTTCTGCCTGCGAGGCTTCCATTTGCCTATGAAAGTAATATCTCTTTTGCACGCCCTGTTTTCTGATCTCAACAAGGCATTATCGATAGTCGAGACAGCAGGCAGATAGCGAATACCTGATTCGGGCGGATACCCGTCGCGGTGTATGCAATAGTAGGCGTCATAGATCTGGGCCTCTTGCAGCATAAGATCTTGCCATTTCGGACCTTCTATCCACCAGCAGACGACATGGGGGATGCGATATTGTTCCTTGAGGTATCGAATGAAATCATGAGCGTAACTATCACCTCTGAGAATAAGCAATACATGTGGGCGAGCCGAGCTCACCGAAGCCTCCAAAGCGTCATGCTTGGATCCGCCTTCTACGCGAGGCGGAGCTTGCAATCGCATCAGGTGTCGCGTTGTTTTCAAGAGCCCCAGGATGCGCAAGCTCGATTCATTCCTACTGCTGTCAAATGGGAAGACAGCGCAGCCAAGTTCTTCCAACGCTGCAACGCATGCTTTCCCAAAGTCTGCTGCTGTGCCGCCAAAAGGGTAGCTCAAGACGACCCTTTTAGGGGCTTGAATGGATTGCATCATCTATGAACGTCCGGAAGTAAATCATGATCATTCCCCGCTGCCGGCTTATAGACTCTGCAACCAGCGCACACAGTCGGGAGGTGGCCTTGCCGCCATCGGGAAATGATTTCTGTTTGTCGCAACATTATGTCTTCTGCTTGGTCATCAGTGGAACCAATCCTGAGACTCGTATCGCCGGGTCTCTCGCTGACCACGCAGCCACACATCCATATGCCTCCTCGCGCGTCAAAACGTATATCGCCAAGGCGATAGCAGAGCTTGGATTTATCCCTGACCGGGGGAAGGTAGCGGAGCTCCTTATCCGTCACAAGACCGCCTAGGGGATCGAAAAAACGCAGAACCTCGGCGCGGAAATGTCGGTAGCCAGCCATGTTAAAGGTGCGTTCGATGTCAGTCGTGGCAAGCTTGATCGTTTTGGGGATGCGTGCCTCACAGCAAACTTTGATTGTCAGCTGTCGATCCGCTAGGGCCTTGCATAAGGCATTGATGTTGCGTTGAACAGCAGCAAACTTGTCGACGCCGAACATGCGATGGTAAGTAGCCTTATCCGTCCCCCCAACGGAAAGATGTACAGCGGCAAGTTTGTGTAAGTTCGGGAGCTCGAGGATGCGAGCAATGTTTTTTTCTGTGAGTAAAATGCCATTCGAGTAGAAATAGACGGACTCGATTTTCTCGTTTTGCAGCGCCTGTGCGAAAAAATCCGGCCATTGCGGGTTGGCAAAAACTTCTCCTGTCGTCGGTGTAAAGCTGCACTGCCTGTAGCCTAGTTGTAGCAATAACTCAAGGGTACGTGCGAAGACAGAACCAGACATTTGCTTCAGCCTGTCTGAATCTTGCGCCAGGATTGGGTAGGAGCAAAACACGCAGGCGGCATTACAGATGCTGGATAGCTCGACGTAAGCTACGTGGCGCGGCGACTGAGGTCGCGGTTGCCGGCTTGCGCGGGCAGCGCGAATGGCATCGCGGAGGCGGTCAAACCAAAGAAGCAGTTGCATGAACTTTTGACAAAAAAACAGACAACTCGCTGGCCAACACGCGGTAGGTGCGATGAGCAAGCACGATTGTGCGCCCTTCCTCACGCGCCCGCTGCCAGTCCCTTTCGTGAAGCGCCGCCATCCGTTCCAGACTGCGGGCAATGGCGACAGGCTCGAAATCGGTGAACAAGAACGGCAGATCACCGAAGAGCGCTTCATGCTCCGGCAGACGGGTCATCAAGGCCGGCAGGCCCATCGCGAAGTATTCCATGGTCTTGGTTGGTGAGGACACGGCATAAAGGGGTGTGACGGGAATCAAGGATATCCCTAAATCATACTCGCTCATGCGGGCGAGCAGCGCGTCGCGCGGCAGGGGAGGGTGGATGCGTACCATGGGATCGGCTTGCTGCTTGAGGCTACGCACGGCCGGATTGTCGCTGGCGGTGAAAATATCAAGTATCAGCGGGATGCGGGCTTTCCTGATCCCCGCCAAGAGAGTTTCGAAACCGCGCAGGGCATCGACCGCGCCCACATAGAGCAGGCGCAGCGGCTGGTGGGGCGGACGGTGTAGAGACGACGGTGTGGGCAATGCGAGATCATCCACGCCCATCGGCAGCGGATGCGAAGGAATGGCGAGGTCCGGGCGGAACTGCTTCTGGAAGTGGGCGGTGATCGGCAGGTAGAAGTCGCAACGAGCGAGCAACCGGTTTTCTTTACGCGCGTGCCAACGATATTCCAGTGACTTGCGCCAGCGCGCCTTGCCCGTCTGTTCTGCCTCGTAAAAGCGCCGGAAGCGATGCGGGAACGATTCCCAAAAGCCCAGGCGGTAAGGATGTTTCTTGACTTGCAAGGCGCTTAGAACTGGAAAGAGGTTGCGGACGATCACTACGTCGTAATCGTTCAGCGCCAGCGGCGGATGCAGGCGCCACCAAAGGCTATGCCGGCGATATCGCCAGGGAAGGATGATGTGTCCCGGCCGGCGTTCGATACGCGGATGGCTGCGGGAGAACCAGACGATGTCTATCTGTGCATGCTGGCGCAGATGCTGGTCGAAGATACCCCGGATGGCGGAATGTTGTGAATCGGGGCTCTGGTCAGTGATGAGAAGCAGACGCATGGCGAGAGAGCTGTTGATTGACCGCAGCGAAGACTTCATCGACCCCAATCAAGGCCATCCCTTGATTGCTGCGCCGTTTCTTCGGTAGATGGGCTTGCCGGTCGACTCCTTTCTCGATGACGATGTGGCGATCGAGATCCTGAAAGGGGCCAATGGCGGAGGCGGAGGTCATGCCAAACAGGCTCACGGTGGGCACGCCCAAGGCAATGGCCAGGTGCATGGGGCCAGTGTCGTTGGTGACGAGCAGCGTGAATTGACGCAGCAGCCACGGCAACTGATCGACTTTCCACTTTCCGGTGTGATCGAGAATTCGCGGGTCGGGACACAGCCGCAGCAGTTCGTTCGCAAGCGCGCGCTCACCGGCTGATCCTGTCAGTACGATGTTCATTTCCGGGTTGGCTGACAAAAGTTCTTTTGCCAACGCCGCGAATTTACCGACGGGCCATTGCTTGTAATGGTTGGCAGCGCCTAATTGAAAGCCGATGGTGGGTTGGGGGAGGCGCTCGACGTCAGCTGGCAAGTCACCGGAATAACGCACCGGCAACTGCATGCGCGTCGTGATTTGCGTGCCGCCGACGAAACGCACCAAGTTGAGACGCTCTTCGATGACATGCCCCGTCAGTGGCGGCATTTGCGCCGAGAGATAGGCGCGAAAAGGACTGCGAGTGGCGGGCTTGAGAATCAGCGGTGCGCCCGCCAGCCATGCCAGGGGAATGTCTTGTGGACCATTGGAATGGGCTAGCAGGACGACGTCGGGCGCGATCTTGCGTAACCGGGAAATCGCCTGCGGCAGGCCAGCATAGCTGCCGTCATAGGCGAGCAAACCGTCGATGCCGTCAAGCCCTAAAAAAAGGCTGGCATAGCGAGGGTGCAAGACAAAGAAAATGTGCGCCGCCGGGAAAGATGCCCGCAATGAGGCAATCACCGGCGTAGAGAGCAGCGTGTCGCCTAGCGCCGTATTGGAAACGACCACGAAGGTGCGCGGTGGAGCGACGGGATTCCGCCTGCGGAAAGGACGGTAGGCAATGCAGGCGCAGTGCAAGAAAATCTCGCCAAGGCGCTTCATGTCAGCTGTGCAGCCAGCGGTAACAGCGGCCCAGCCAGGGGCGCGCGTAGATCTGCGCGCGCCGAAGCAGCCAGGCGCCATCTTTGTTTTTAGTCACGATGCGGCCTATCCGCGCAGGTCTCAACCCTGGCACGTTGATACGCGTTTCCGTGGTGTAGAGATGATCGAACCCATTGGCTTGGGCGATGACGATGTATCCGTCATCGTAATACCCCTGCGGCCAGCACAGATGCCGACTCGCTTTGCCCAGCCGCGCTTGCAGCGTCTCGCGCGAGGCGGTGAGATCGGCGGCAAGTTTCTGGTGGCGGCTCTCGGGGTCGGGTTCGGTCAGATCCCAGCGCGTATGCGTGTGGGTGTGCGAGTGGAACTCGAAGGTGCCGGCAGCGCGCATCGCTTCGATTTCGCTCCAGCGCAGCATGACTTCGTCGGCGCGGCCAGCGGCGATCGCGGCTTTGCAGGCCTTGTGGTTCGGCGTCGGCAGCAGGGGTGCCATCCCGCCAGCGCCGACTTTTGTATGGGCATGCGGTCGCGGCGGGCCGTCGCCGATCCAGCCGGTGACGATAAAGATCGCGCCGTGCAAGCCGTATTCGGCCATCACCGGATGGGCATGGACCCAGTTGTCGAGATAGCCGTCGTCGAAGGTGATGACGATGCTTTTCTTGGGCATGGGCTCGCCGGCGAGAAAGCGGGCGAGATCGTCCAGGGTGAGCGTGTGCCAGCCCTGTTCGGCGAGCTGGCGCATCTGCGCGCGAAAGTTTTCCGGCGAGACGGTGACGAGCCCCGGGTTGGGGCTGACATGGTGATACATCAACACCGGGATGGCCTTGGCGGTTTTCATCGCTGTCCCAGGAGCCGTTCATATACCGCGACCATGCCGCCGACCATCGCCTCGCGGGAAAACTTTTGCCGGACATGCCGGCTGGCCGCTTCCCCCATGGCGCGGCGTCGTGCGGGGTCGGCGAGCAGCGCGATGATGGCCTGGGCCAGCGCGGCAGGGTCATGGACCGGGACCAGCAGGCCGGTTTCGCCGTCATTGATCACTTCCGGTACGCCATCGACGTTCGTGCCAATGCAGGCAAGCCCCATGGCGCCTGCCTCGACGAAGGCGGTGCCGAGTGCTTCCTGATGGGTGGGCAGGACGAAGAGATCGAGACTGGCCAGCACATTGACGACATCGCGCCGCAGGCCGAGCAGGTGGACATGCTCGCTCAGTTGCAAGGCTGCGATGCGGCGCTCGATATTGGCGTGTTGCGGCCCATCGCCGGCGAAGACGAAATGCGCATCGGGAAAGCGCTCCAGCACGGCAGGGACCGCTTCGAGCAGCTCGGCATGCCCCTTCTTCCTGCGCAGGATGGCGACCGTGCCGATGAGCAGCGTATCGGCCGGCAATCCGAGCGCTTCGCGCAGATCGCCCTTGACCAGAGCGCGGTCGTAGCGCGAGAAATCGATGCCGGTATGCACGGTGGTGATGTGCTCGCGTGGCACACCGGCGCGGACGAGCGCGTTTTCGACATGGCGGCTGACTGTGACGACATGATCCGGCAGCACGCGGTAGGTGAATTTCGAGGTGATCGGCAGCGCCAGATGACGGGTGCGCACGAGGCGCGGGCGGCGCGCGAGCAGCCGTGCCGCCATGCCGGCGAGCTGCGTGTCGCGGCTGCTGTGCGTGTTCACTACGTCCGGACGTTGCTCGGCCATGAAGCGACGCAGGCGCAGCATCGCCGGCAGGTCGACGGCCGAGCGCATCGGCGTCTCGAACACCGTGAAGCCCGCCTCGCGCGCCCGCGCGCCGAGCCGTGCGCCCGGCGGGCAGGCGAGCAGCGCGGTATGGCCGCGTTCACGCAGGCCGAGCATTTCGTTGAACGTGCGGTTTTCCTGCCCGCCCCAGCCGAGCGAGGATTCGGTATGCAGGACGATCATGCGGCGGCTTCCGCGAACTGCAGACGGTAAAGCCGCGCATAGATGCCGCCCTTGCCGAGCAGCTCCGCATGCGTGCCGGATTCGACGATGCGTCCGTGGTCGAGCACGACGATGCGGTCGGCGTTTTCGATGGTCGACAGGCGGTGGGCGATGACCAGCGTGGTGCGGTGTTTCATCAGCTCGTCGAGCGCGGCCTGGACATGACGCTCGGATTCGTTGTCGAGGGCCGAGGTGGCCTCATCCAAGATCAGGATCGGCGCATTCTTGAGCAGCGCGCGGGCGATGGCGATGCGCTGGCGCTGGCCGCCGGAGAGTTTGACGCCGCGCTCGCCGACGCGGGTGGCGTAGCCGTGTGGCATCGCCATGATGAACTCGTGCGCATGGGCGGCGCGCGCGGCGGCTTCGATCTCGGCCGGCGGCGTATTGGCCAGCGCGCCGTAGGCGATGTTGGCGGCGATGCTGTCGTTGAACAGCACGACTTCCTGGCTCACCAGCGCGATGTTGGCGCGCAGCGAGGCGAGCGTGAGCGTCTCGATCGGCTCACCGTCGATCAGGATGCGTCCCTGTTCGAGCGGATAGAAGCGCGGCAGCAGGTTGGCGAGCGTGGTCTTGCCGCTGCCCGAGGCGCCGACCAGGGCAAGGGTTTCGCCAGGATGGATCGTCAGGCTGAGATTTTCGAGCGCGGGCCGCTCGCTGCCGGGATAGCGGAAGGTGACGTTCTCGAAGGCGAGCTCGCCCCGGGCGCGGGGCAGGGTGAGCGTGCCGTCGTCGGGTTCCGGGACTTCGTCGAGCAGGGAGAAAACGCTTTCGGCCGCAGCCAGGCCGCGCTGCAGCGGCGCATTGACGTCGGCCAGGTGCTTGAGCGGCGCCAGCAGCATCAGCATCGCGGTGATGAAGGAGACGAAGCCCCCCACCGTGGTCTGCGCTTCGGCCGACTGCAGCAGTGCCGTGTAGATGACGATGGCCACCGCGATGGAGGTGAACATCTGCACGAAGGGGACGATGGCCGCGGCGGCGACGGCCTGGCGCATGTTCTGCCCGCGCAGGTATTGGTTCGCCTGCAGGAAGCGCTGCGCTTCGTAGTCCTGGCCGCCGAAGATCTTGACGATCTTCTGGCCGCCGATGGCTTCTTCGAGGATGTGCGAGAGGGTGCCCATCGCGTGCTGCGATTGCCGGCTGGCGCGTCGCAGGCGGCCGCTGAAGGCCTTGACGACCAGCGCGATCAGCGGACCGACGGCGAGCGCCACCAGCGTGAGCTTCCAGTTGAGCCAGAACAGCCAGGCCAGCAGGCCGACGATGGTGAGCGAATCACGCACCAGCGTGGTGAGCGCCGAGGTCGCCGCGCCGGTGACGTTCGAGACGTCGTAGGTGATGCGCGACATCAGCGCGCCGGTGCTCTGGTTGTCGTAGTAGCGCGTCGGCAGGCGCAGCACCTTGTCGAACATCGCGACGCGCAGGTCCATCACGACATGGTTGGTCACCCAGGCCATCAGGTAGCCGCCGGAAAACGACAGGATGCCGCGCACCAGGAAGATGCCGACGATGGCGATCGGCGCGATCCACAGATCGTTGCGCGCCTGGCCGGAAAAGCCCTTGTCGAGCAGCGGTTTCATCAGCGCCGGAAACAGCGGCTCGGTGGCGGCGAGCAGCACCATGCACAAGAGCGCCAGCGCGAACCCTTTCCAGTACGGGCGCACGTAGCCGAGCAGGCGCAGATACATCTGCGCGCTGGTGGCGACGGAGGGGGAAGCCTTGGGTTTCCTGGAGGGCATCGGCAAGGCGGGCGAGGGCCCGGAACAAACCGCAATTATAGTCGGGGGGGCGGAGCGGTTCCTGCCGCGCCCGACAACGCCCGCCGGTAGAGGTCCAGCAAGCGCGCCGCCATCGCCTCGGGCGTCAGTGCGGCGATACATGCGCGGGCCGCATCGCGCATCGAGAGCGCCACGCCGGGCTGGCAGAGTGCGGCGAGATGGTCGGCCAGCGCGGCCGGCTCACGCGGCGGACAGACGAACCCGCTTTCGCCCGCCCGAATCAGTTCCGCCGCACCGCAGGTCGTCGTCGTGACCACCGGCAGCCCGCAGGCGAGCGCTTCGAGCGCGGCGTTGGGCAGCGGGTCGTAGCACGTCGGCAGGCAAAACACGTCGGCCGCGCCGTAGAAGGGGCGCACGTCGGCCTGCGCGCCGAAGAAGCGCACGCGCGAGGCAAGGCCCAGCCGTTCGGCCAGCCGCCGGTAGCGGGCTTCATCCTTGTCGCGGCCGACGATCCAGGCTTCGGCCTCATGCGTTTTCATGCGCGCGAGCGCTTCGATCAGCGTCGCCACGCCCTTGCGTTCGTAACCCGAGCCGACGAAGAGGATCACCGGTGCCGTCCCGCCAGCGCCGACTTTTGCGCGCAGGGCAGTGCGATGTTCTTCGCGCAGGCCGGGGTGGAAACGCTCGCCATCGACCGCGTTGTAAATGAGGTGCAGCCGGTCGGCAATACTCGGCCAGCGCCGCGCGATGTCGTCCGCCACCAGGCGCGAATTGCATATCACCGCGCGCAAGGCCGGATCGCGGAACATCGCGTCCTCCGCCGCGAGCGTGTAGCGGTGCCAGGGCGACAGCCGCCAGGGCTTGCCGGAGAGCTCCAGCCAGGTCGCATGCACGCCGTCGCCGGCGCGAAAGATATGGCAGCCCGGGATGCGCTCGTGCGATTGCACGAGGTCGTAGCGGCCGCTGGCGATCACGCGCTGCACGCAGCGGGCGAAACCCAGGTCACGCCAGGTGCGCCCGAGATAGAACGGGTCGCAGCGCAGGCCGCCTGCCTCGTCTTGCCAGTTGCGGGCGATGGTCTCGACCGACACGCCTTGCGCGCGCAAGGCGTCGAGCGCCAGCGCGGCGAAGCGCTCGGCGCCGCCGTAGGGGGTGTAGCGCTGACGGACGATGGCGAGTTTCATGCCGTTTCGGCCAACAAGGCTTCGCACGCCGCCAGTACCTGTTCGACCGGCAGCTCGGTGAGGCAGGCGCTCACCTTGCTGCCTTCGCAACCGTCCCGGCCACAGGGGCGGCAGGGGTGGTGTTGCGAGGCGACGACGCGATGCCGAACGTTCCACGGCCCCCATTCCTTGTCGCCCGAAGGGCCGAAGATCGCCACCGTGGGCGTGCCCATCGCTGCAGCGATGTGCATCGGCGCCGAATCGACGCCGACGAAGAGCCGCGCGCGGGCGGTGAGCGCGGCCAGTTCCTTGAGCGTGAGCGCTCCGGAAAGGTCGAGAGTCGGCGCGGACGGGACGGCACGCTGCGCGAGGATTTGCGCGACCAATGCCTTTTCTTTCGCTTCGGGCGCGGCGGTCAGCACGAGCGGCCAGCCTCGATGGGCGAGCGCGTCGCACAGGGCGGCGAATTTGTCCGCCGGCCAGCATTTGAACAGCCAGCGCGAGGCGGGATGGAGGTGGATGAAGCGTCCGCGCTCGAGGCCGTGCTGCGCCAAGATCGTGTCGATGCGCGTCTCGGCATCCGGGCCTGGGATGAGGATCACGCGCTTGTCTGCCGCCTTCGGCTCGTAGCCCAGTGCGCGCAGCGCATCGAGGTTCGTCTCGACGGTATGGCGCTGCGGATGCGATTGCGCGGGGTAGAAATGCGTGAAGCTGCCGGCCCAGAAGCGCCCCGTGTAACGCGGCGCCACCGACCAGCGCGGTCGCAAGAGGCGCACGAGCCACGCGCCGCGCCGATGCACCGACAAGTGCACGACGAGATCGTAACGCCGCAAGCGTAAGCCCGAGAGCAGCCGCCCTTCGGCCCGGAGCTGAGCGAGCGGCCCTAGATGTTTCCAGTCGCGGTCGATGCAGTGAAGCTGCGCAAGCGCCGGGTGATAGGTGAGCATCGGCGCGGTGTCGGCATAGACCAGCGCGTCGATCTCGCACTGCGGCGCGGCGGCCTTGAGCGCGGAGAGCACCGGGGCGGCGAGCAGCACGTCGCCGTGGTGGCGCAGCTTGATGACGAGCGCCCGGCGTAGGAGTGCCGGGTCGAAGGGAGCGGGCATGGCGGCATTTTACCGGGCGCGCTTAGAATCCCCGCATGCCTGCCCTTTCCGCCGTGATCATCACCCGCGATGCCATGACGCAGCTGCCCGCCTGCCTCGATTCGCTGGCTTTCTGCGATGAGATCCTCGTCGTCGATTCTGGCAGCACCGATGGCACGGTGGAACTCGCCCGGCGCCGCGGGGCCCGGGTGATCGAGACGCACTGGCGCGGCTTTGGGCCGCAGAAGCAGTTCGCCGTTGAGCAGGCCAAGCACGACTGGGTGCTGTGCGTCGATGCCGACGAGCGGGTGACGCCGGAGCTCGCGAAGGCGATTCGTGCCGTCCTGCCAGCGCCGACAATTGAACACCCGCCCACCCCCCCCCCCCCCCCGCCGGGGGGG
>JACAEF010000101.1 GCA_013388985.1 Rhodocyclaceae bacterium | reverse complement strand
GTGAAACACCGGCCGTGAAATGTGTATTGGTCTAGTCCAACATAATATGACACATCGGTAAATGTATTGTTTCCATTATTTCGATAAACGCACAGTTGAAACGAAGGATTTCCCATGCCAATGAATAAATCCAAATCCCCATCGTTGTCGTAATCTCCGCACGCTAACCCTTGAGCACTGGGACGGTATTTAGCAGGCGTAACATAATAATACCCTTCTACTCCCGCGTCCCTAGCAACATTGGTAAATCTTCCATTACCCAGATTTTTTAAAAGGGTATGGGGAGGAGCTTGACCTTTCGTTGTATCTGCATAGGGCCCTACCGAAATATTGCTCACCACAAAAATATCGTCCCAACCGTCTCCATCATAATCAAAAAAACCAGAACCGTGGACATCGCATTGCACTTTTGTGCCTGTTGAATCCGATACATCATGAAAAAGAATTTGGGCAACCAAAATATTGGTCACCAAAAGCCAAATTGCAATCCAATGTCCTTGGAATTTCATTGGATTTCCCATTCTAAATATTCAACACAGGAAACTCTGAATACAGTGCATCAATATCCAAAGGGCTGAGTGAGTTTGATCTGAACACCCTTGGCCAAGCCAATTTTCTCTGCACAGAAAATGGAATTGGAATATGATTCAAAAATCGTTCGTCCACCACCAGAGCCCATACGTGGAGATGCTTGCACACTGTCTTACAAAGCCCACTCGCCTCTCTTTGAAAAATTTGCCAAGGATGGGCATAAAGCACATACGCAACCCGAAAAGGCGCCTTTCGTCGAATCACCCGATGAAGCAAAAGATCACAGGCCCCAGAAGGAGTCTGGACTTTGAGATAAAAACATCCCAATGCAATATGATCAGACACCACTTTCTGAAGGGCTGGCTCTGGCATCGCCTCTTTTTGAATTTGAATTTTAGAAAATCTCCAAAAAGGAAAAAGAAAACGCATGTGGGTTTCTAAATCCTGAAATCCGGCTCTTTTTAAAAGAGCGTACACTTCTCTCGAAGGGGTCAAGTCCACCAGGGTCACATTGGGTAAGCGCAATACGGGTTGAAGAAGAAAAATACTCCTTCCCCGATATTCGGGAAGCACGATCCAGCTGGTCAAATGGCATATACGATGCAATTTGTTTCGAATCACGCGTTCACTAAACAAAAGGCCTAAGAATCCAACTGCCCGATCCTTATCAAACATTCCATATCCGCAGTAGCCCGGACTTGTCCCCCAGAGGTCCTCAAAAAGTCTTTTCCATTGTTTTTTCTGAAGATAAGGATTCTGAAATTCGCAAAGCAATGGATAAATTTGCTCAAAATCTTCTGCTTTTGTCTCGCGAATGATCATCATTTTCCGGGTAAAAAGGCCTCCCGAATGACATGAATCCCTTTTTTATCTACTAACAATTCTTTCGGCGTCTCGTGGGAAAGAAAGAAAAGCGGGCTTGCAGAATATCCATAAGCGCCTGAAGTAAAAAACGCAAGCACATCTCCAATTTCAGGAGTCGGAAGAAGAACGCGATCCGCCATCACATCAATGGAGGTGCATAACGGTCCAGTCAGAGTCACTTCTTCTAAATTGGCTGAATTTTTTTTGGATAAATTCACCACTTTAAAATTTTTTCGAATCACTTGACCCAAATGGCCACTGGCTGAAAGATGATGATTGATCCCCCCTTCAAGAATGCAATACGTTTTTCCTCTGGAAACTTTTTTGTCTAAAATGCGAACCACATAAATCCCTGCTTCTGCAATGAGAAACCGACCCAGTTCCAATATCCCCACTGTCTCGGGAGTATTTTCCTTTTTCTTAAATTGAGAAAACTGAACCCGTAAGTTCTCACACACCCTTTGCACATCCAGGGCCTTTTGGCCTTCGTAATACGGAACGCCAAATCCTCCACCCAGATTAATCCACTTGAGTTCGACTTTGTAGTCATCAATGAGCCGTTCTGCAATTTTGAATGTGGACTGAAAATTTCGAAAAAGTGCTTCTGCATCCAGACACTGGGTGCCTGCATACACGTGAAGGCCTATCAATTGGACATGAGAACAATCCCGAAGCACATCGAAAAAAGAATCCAAAGCATCTTCATCGATGCCAAAAGGAGAAGCCCTTCCGCCCATTTTCAGCGCAAATTCTGGAATGAGCTCTCTTGGATTGACCCGAATAGACACATTGGCCTTTTTCTTTTCTCTTTTTGCCAACGCATCGATGCGTTTCAATTCATTGAGTGATTCTATACTGATAGATCCAATTTCATGCTGAATGGCCAACAAAAGCTCAGGGTCTTTTTTCCCTGGGCCAGCAAAGCTCAATCGGGAAGGAGAAAATCCACTTTCCAAAGCAAACTGAAGTTCACCTCCAGAAGCAATATCTGCCCCATCTACCAAGGGGGCAATCCGACGAAGAAGCAAACCATTGGGATTGGCCTTAATGGCATAAAATAGATGAATGGAAGAGTCCAAAAAGGAACGAAGGGTGGTGATTTTCTCTTCTATCATGCGAAAATCATAAAGATAAAAAGGCGTAGAAAACTGTTCCAAAATAGAAACCATGGCCTCGGTTTCCCATACGGGAACCTGAGAATTGACCGAATTATTGCTGCGCACGGGCATACTCCTCAATCACCCGAGTGCGATCGATTTTCCCATTCGCAGTCAGGGGAAATTGGGAAAGAATCACCACATCATCTGGGACAAGATAAAAGGGAAGCCGCTTCTTGCATTCTCCAATGATTTTCTCGCGAGTCAGAGAACCATCGCTCACTGTGAGAAAAACCCGAAGCAAAATCTCCCCATCGCTTTCATATCCACAAGCCACGCATTCAGAAACCCCTTGAATGCGCACAAGGGCCTCTTCCACTTCCGTGGGACTGACCCGATACCCTTTTGTTTTAATCATGGCGTCTTTCCGTCCCACGTAATAGAGAAATCCCTCTTCGTCTTTTTTCACAATATCGCCTGAAAATACCACAGTCTCGAGATGCTGATTTTCGGGTCCTAAGAATGGATTGGGACGAAACACTTCTTTGGTTTTTTCTGGATTATTCCAATACCCTTTGGTGATCAACGCACCTCGATGGACCAATTCTCCCTCTTCATGTGGCCCACATTCTTTTCCTTCAGAATTAATGACAAAAACCTCGACATTGGGAATGGCTTTGCCTATCGAATCGGGTCTCTGATCAATTTCAGAAGGATCCAGATAAGTAGAGCGAAATGCTTCGGTCAATCCGTACATGAGAAAAATTCGCGTATGCGGAAAAAGCTTTCGAAGCCCTTGAACAATGGGAACAGGCACTTTTCCTCCAGAATTGGTCAACACACGCAATGCCGAAAAATCCCGGGGTTTGGATAAATCGCAGAGTTTGGGATGAAACAATTTGGACCAAATCGGAGGAATTCCTGCAAATACAGAAATGCGTTCTTTCTCGAGAAAATGTAAAAGATCGTTGGGCATGAAAAAATCATAAAGAAAAAATGTCGCACCAAGATACACCGTATTCATGAGTTGATTGAACCCATAATCAAAGTTGAGTGGCAACACCCCAATGATCCGATCCTCAGCACAAAGCCCTGTATAGTCACTCACAATGAAAGCCCCGTCTATGGCATTGCGATGGGAAACCACAATCCCTTTGGGCAATCCTGTGGAACCTGAGGTATATATTATATGAGAAGTATCATCCGACACTTGTCGAACTTCTTTCTGCAAAGGAGAAAAAGCAGAAACAGTGGAATCAATGTAAAATGCACGCTCAAAGGCAACTTCTCCTTTTTCACCAAAAATAATTGCATTGCGGATTTTTTCAAATGGAGAAGAACTGAGCTTTGCAGCATCACTCACCAAAGTCTGAATTTCACAATCAAAAAGAATGTGGGCAATTTGTTCTGTATTTAAAATAGGATTTATCAACACCACCACCCCTCCTGCCATCCATGTCCCGAACATGGCAATCACTTGTTCTAAAGATTTATCCAAGAGAATCCCAATATGCTCTCCTTTTTGGATTCCCAAATCCATCAAGGCTTGTGCAAATCGCTTGGACCTTTCGGTCAATTCTTGGTAGGTAAGAGATCGAGTCCCTTCCACAAGGCATGTTTTTTGAGGATTCTTTTCTGTGCTCTCTTCGAGAAGATGGTGAATGAGATAGGGCCTCATTTTCTTTCCATTTGTTTTTCAATTAAATCCGTCACTGCATCCAGCGTGGAGAAATTGCTTTCAGTAATCTCTTCTACAGGAATGGAAACCCCAAATTGACTTTCCAAAAATCCCAAAAATTCCACCACTCCAAACGAATCAAGAAATCCTTTTTCAAATAACGATTCGCTTTCTTTTGGGATTATCCCTATTGTATGCTGAAAATGCGTCTTAATGGCGTTTTTAATTTCTTCTCGTGTCATCATAAAAATATAACAAATCTTTTGGATTGAGGCAATGTACTACCGGTGGATAAATTCCCGCCACTTTCCGGCCAAATGAGAGTAAAAAAACACCATCTCATGGACAGTCAGCGCCCGAAAGATCCAGAGAAAAACGAGATAAGTTCCAAGTAAAACAAGACATTGCACTGGTGCCGAAATCCCTCGAATCCCCCAAAATAAAGGAATCACACAAAGAAAAGAAGCAAATGACTTGCCGAAATCTTTGATCCATGCTTTTCCTGCCAAGTGGACTTTGTAAAGAAGCCTCAAATAAAGCCCCAATGCAAAAAAATCAGTGAGTACCGTGGCCACTGCAGCTCCCAAAAATCCATACCGAGAAATTAAAATCACATTGGCGAGAATATTGAAAATACTTCTTCCTGCTGAAATTTCGATTTCTTTTTTCTGAAGATTGATCGCAATCAGTGTATTCCCGAATACATAGCGAAGATAAGAAGGCACGATGGTCAGGCCAAGAATCAAGAGCACGTTGGCAGTATGCTGAAAGGCAGATCCGTAAAACCACTGCACAAGGGATTTGGACAACACAAGAACTCCAATACAGACACCAAACCCGATCATCATGAGATATTTGACCGCCTTGTCTAATACATTCTTCACCAATTGAGGTGAAACCAAATGCCTGGCATTGAGCTCAGGATACAATGCTTCGGTTAAAATATTGGGAATAATCCACAACCCTTCAAGAATTCGCCTGCCTGCGCCGTACCATCCTGTGGCTTCAAAAGTGGAGAGAAGCGAAAGGAGCACAACATCAATGTAGTCGTACACCCGCCAAAATAGAGACTGCACCATATAAATCCAAGACTCTCGCACCAATTGTATGCATACATCCATTCCTGGAAAAGAAATTCCATCCGGGCTGAGACGATGCACTGCCCAATACAGCAACACAAAACTGATCATGCGAGAAAAAACCAGAATTCCAGCAGCAGTATATAATCCTTTGCCCAATAAAAGAAGAATGCCTCCCAATACGACCAACACCACCCGTTCTGCATTCATGGCCAAAGTATCAAAATGAAACCCACCCAATGCCTTGACTGCAGAACGAAGGGTCAGTGTATAGCATTTTAAACATTCTGCCACATACACCAAAAGAATGAGCATTCTGACTTCATGGGGATATTTGTGATGGAACAACAATGCGGTCCCGTACGTGATGCCAAAACAGAGTAGAGTAAGCCCAAACTGGACAATAAGCGCTGCTCCAGTATACGCGCCTGAATTTGAACGATCGCGTACAATCCATTTTGTAATGGAATAGGAAAAACCAAAAATCACCAAAAGCGTAAAAATACCGACAAAAGCCAAGGCAGAAGAGAATTGCCCAAAAGCAGTATCCCCAAGAAATCGAGCGACCAAAATGAAAAATAAAAAAGTAAAAAAAAGGCTGAATTCCGAAAAAGTACTGAAGATGGTATTCCACAAAATCTTTTGCGGAGAAGAAACAGAAATGGAAGAAGAGGAGCGGTCCATTTTTAATTTATTCCCTCTAAAAATGCGTCCAAACGCCGGATCATGCGATCAATAGTAAATTCTCTATGAACCCACGCCTTTGCCTCTTTTCCCAATTGAGAAATTTTTTGGGGATGAGAAAACAACGCACAAATTGCTTCTGCAAGTGACTCAGGAGAATTGGCAGGAATGAGAATACCCGTTTTCCCATCCTGGACGACCTCTGGGATCCCTCCCACGTTTGGGGCAACCACAGGAATCCCCATGGCCTGAATTTCAATGAGCGAAATGGGGTGCACTTCCACGTGTGAACAGAGCACGCCCATGTGAAATAAAGGGAGAATCCGATGGACATCCGATCGATATCCCAAGAAATGGACACACCCTGAAATACCCAAGCACCGAGCCTTTTCTTCAAGCTTTTTTCGGAGTGGACCATCTCCCACCAAAACAAAATGCGTGTTTGGAAACCGACGGAGAATAGAAGGAATTGCCTGAAAAAGCATTGCATGATTCTTGACAGGCACCAAATTGGCAATCATGCCAATGACTTTGTGAGATCCGATCGCCTGCTGGAGTTGTGAATCTGGGTTTTGCTCAGAGAATTTGGAGAGATCAATGCCATTGGGAATCACATGGACTTGAGACGGAGAAAAAGGCAACCCCTG
The DNA here is from genome assembly GCA_013388985.1 of Rhodocyclaceae bacterium. GTDB lineage: Bacteria > Pseudomonadota > Gammaproteobacteria > Burkholderiales > Rhodocyclaceae > Sulfuricystis. Next base: position 856 of record JACAEF010000101.1, on the reverse strand, counting down.
GATTAAAATGTTTTTTAAAAAAAAAGAAGGGACAATGGCAAAAGAAGTGGCATGAACGAGAAATCGATCCAAGGGTCTTAAAATCCGAGGATAGAGTCCATTGAGTACAGTATCTTGCATTCGAATGATGCATTTTACGCCTGCAAGAAGACATGCCAATGGTCCGGCAAAAGTTCCCGGACCCAAAGCAAAAAAAATCACAATATGGGGCCTTAATTTTTTGAGAACCAAAGCCGTCCGGAAAATGACCCCCACATCCAACCGATACTTCATGACGACTTCATGGGTAGGCACATGAGGCCAGCGGAAAAAAGCACGTTGACGTTTCCGCAATGGCTCCGGCGCCTTTTGGGCTTTATAATATGGATATAGAAGGAGTACATGAATTTCGTATCGATCAGGATTTAAATTCCGAACCAGAGTATCGAGTTTGGTTTCAAAACCGCCAATATTGTGACACGCTGCGAAAAATACGATGCGCTTACGCATGGGCTTGGACATCGAGCACCGATTCGAGTTTCTCTATCATTTTTTCAAGCCGGGCAGACCAGAGAAAATCTGCTTTTAGTTTTTCAAAATCCACGGAATCCACAGGCCGATTTTCCCGGAGAGTCTGGACAATGGCCTGAGGAAATTCCGCAATGGAACACACCTTCAATCGATGGTAATGCCGTGGGACTGACCTTGCCCCGACTTCAGTGGCAATCACTGGTTTCCCACACGCCAGGGATTCGATGACTTTGGTCGGCATCCCCCATCCTTTGAGAATGGGAGAAATCACCACATCTGCCTTTTGGATTTCTTCGACAATGGAATCCACAAATCCGATAAATTGAAAATTCGGATGGGACAAATG
>JACAEF010000151.1 GCA_013388985.1 Rhodocyclaceae bacterium | reverse complement strand
AGGGCAAAGGACTGCTCTATGTCAGAGCCTTCGGAACTGAGGAATAGCTCCCGTATCAGGGACGTGCGAGTGTAGGCGACGCTATAAACAATCTGGCTGGAGACGGCCGCCGCAGCCTTGCAGCCGTCCAGCGCCATGCGCGTCACGTCCGTCAGCTTCACGGAGCGCGGGTCTATAGCGTACACTGGCGGAACAGTGTCCCGGACCACCGGCACTGACGCCAGAAGGGTGTTAGTCAGGCTCTCGGCAAGGGCGCCGTAGCGGGAGCGTGCCTCCGCCTTCTGGCGTGCGCTGGCCAGCGCCCGCTGGTGGGCATGGCGCACCCCCTGGCGTACCACAGCCTCCAGTCGGAGCGCGTCCTCGTCCCCCAGGATGCGGCCGTAGTAGCCTGGCGCCGTGGCGCCGTCACCCGATATGGCCCGCACTCCAAAGGCCAGGGTGGCGTCCTCGGAGCTAGCCTTTTCATGGCCGTTCTCTGCGGCAGCGCCCTTCTCCTGCCGCACTTCGACACGTATGTCGCAGTAGCGCAGGCCGGGCAGCCCACGCACATACTCGGCGGCTATGGCGTGCAGACGCTCCCGCGCGCCGTCTAGCACCTCAACGGTCAGCCTACCTACCATGCATGAGACCTCCGTTCCCCACCATCATACTATCCCCGACCAAGGGCAAGAGCACCACGCCGCTACCTTAAGGCTGCGGGTCTGAAGGGCCCGAGGACGCCAGTTCAGTCCTCAGGTACCCTCAGCACGGCACCGGTGTCCGCGGAGGTGACGAAGTGCGCGTACCGGCGCAGCCAGGGGCTGGTGGCCCTGGACTTGAACGGTGGCAGCTTGGCCAGCCTATCCTGTATCTGCCCCTCGGAAAGCCTAACCTCCAGCCGGTTGTTGACCAGGTCAACCGTTACGCGGTCACCGTCGTTCAGCGCGGCGATGGGCCCGCCTGCTGCCGCCTCCGGCGATACGTGGCCGACACAGCCGCCAGCGCTGGCCCCGGAAAAGCGACCATCAGTGACCAGCGCCACGCTTTTGCTGAGACCCATGCCCACTATGGCCGAGGTAGGCGAGAGCATCTCCTGCATACCGGGGCCGCCCTTGGGGCCCTCGTAGCGAATGACCACCACATCACCAGCCTTTACTTGCTTGCCGAGGATGGCCTTGAGGGCCTCCTCCTGGGAGTTATAGATACGAGCAGGCCCCTCGTGCTGGCGCATGGCCGGGTCCACCGCCCCCACCTTGCACACCGCACCCCGGGGCGCCAGGTTGCCATACAGGATGGCAAGGCCACCCTTCTGACTATAAGCGTTCTCCAGAGGTCTAATGACCTCCGGGTTCTTTATCTCGGCGGCGGCCACGTTCACGCCCAGAGTCCGGCCCGTGACCGTGGGCCTGCTGAGGTCCAGCGCACCAGGCTTGCGCGCCAGCTCATGGAGGATGGCGCTGATGCCGCCTGCCTCGCCTACGTCCTGAATGTGCCAATGGGATGCCGGGCTTACCTTGCACAGGTGCGGGACACGCTGGGCCACCTGGTTGATGCGCGACAAATCGTACTTGACGCCAGCCTCGTGGGCGATGGCCAGGGTATGCAGGACGGTGTTGGTGGAGCCACCCATGGCCATGTCCAGCGCAAAGGCGTTGTCTATTGTGTTCACGTTGACGATGTCCCGCGGCTTGAGGTCGGCCTCCACCAGCTTCATTATCTGCCGTCCTGCCTGACGGACCAGCTCACGGCGCTCCTCGCTGATGGCCAGGTAGGTGCCGTTGCCCGGCAGCGCCATTCCCAGGGCCTCCATTAGACAGTTCATGGAGTTGGCTGTGAACATGCCAGAGCAGGAGCCACAGGTGGGACACGCTTGCTCCTCTATCTCAAGAAGCTGGGCCGAGGTCATCTTGCCGGCGGCGTAGGCGCCCACTGCCTCAAAGGCCTGGGAGAGGCTGATGGCGCGGCCATCGCGTAGCTTGCCAGCCGCCATGGGCCCGCCACTGACGAACACCGCTGGAATGTTGGTGCGCATGGCGGCCATGAGCATCCCCGGCACAATTTTGTCGCAGTTGGGGATGCATACCATGCCATCGAACCAGTGGGCCATAAGCATGGTCTCGACGCAGTCGGCGATGAGCTCCCGGCTGGGGAGGGAGAACTT
>JACAEF010000029.1 GCA_013388985.1 Rhodocyclaceae bacterium | reverse complement strand
TCGGCCAGCTTGCAGGCCTGGACGATGCGCTCGAAGGTGGCGTGCGGATTGGCGGCAAGCAGGTTGTCGTAGAGGGTGCCGGAGAAGAGCACGGTCTCCTGCGGGACGACGCCAAAGTAGTGGCGCAGCTCGTTGGCCGAGAGGTTCTGGATGTCGGTGCCGTCCAGTTTGATGCGCCCGTCCGAAGGCTGGTAGAAGCCTTGCAGGAGCCTGGCCAGCGTGCTCTTGCCGGAACCGGACGGCCCCATGATGGCCACCGTGCTGCCCGGCGGCACGGTGAGGTTGAAATCCCGGTAGAGGTAGGGGTGCTTTTCGCTGTGGCGGAAGGCCAGCCCTTCGATCTCGATCAGCCCCTTGCCTTCGGCCAGGCGGGTCGGGATGAGGGCGTAGGGTTCGGTCGGCGCGTTCATCACGTCGCCCAGGCGCTTGACCGACAGGCTGGCCTGCTGAAACTGCTGCCACAAGCCGACCAGGCGCATCATCGGCTGGCTCAGTTTGCCGGCGAACATCTGGAAGGCCACCAGCATGCCGATGGTGAAGTCCGTGCTGTTCATCACCGTGTAGGCCCCGATCACCAGGATGAGCAGGCTCATCAGCTGTTCGAGGGTGGTCGCGGCGGTGTTGTAGCTGTTGGCAAGTTGCCGGGTCTGGAAGGTGGCGTGCAGGTAGTCGGCAAGGTAATCCGAGAAGCGCGCTTTGAGCTGCGGCTCCATCTGCAGGCTTTTTACCGTTTCGAGGCCAGCGATGTACTCGGTGAGGAAGGCCTGGTTGCGGGCGCCGAGGAGGAACTGGTGATTGAGTTGCGACTGGAACATCGGCGCAACGACCAGGCTCAAGGCCACGATGACGGCGAGGATGGCCAGGGCGACCAGGGTCAGCTTGACGCTGTACCAGAACATGATGCCGACGAAGATGAGGAGAAAAGGCAGGTCGAGCACCAGGGTCACGGCGGCGCTGGCGATGAATTCGCGGATGGTTTCGACGCCGTGCAGCCGGGCGGCGATGACGCCGGTGGGCCGCTTCTCGAAATAGCGTGGCGGCAGCTTGAAGAGGTGGTCGAAGACGGCAGCCGCCAATACGGCATCGACCCGGTTGCCGGTGTGCAGCACGAGATACTGCCTGACCCAGGTGAGGATGGCCGAGAAGACCATGAACACCGCCATGCCGATGGCGATGACGACCAGGGTGCTCTCGGTGCGGTGGACCACCACCTTGTCGATGATGGTCTGGGTGAAGAGCGGGGTGCCCAGCGCCAGCAACTGCATGATGAGCGATGCGAGCAGCACGTCGCGCCAGACCTTCTTGTGTTTCAGGAGGTCAGGAACGAACCAGCGGAAGCCGAAGCGGCTGGCATTGCCGACGATATCCAGGTCGAGAATCGGCGGACGTTCCCTGGCTATGAGGAAAACGACGCCGAGATGGCACCCGGCGAATACTTCGCAAGGCATCTCGGTCGGTGCGTTAGTGCCGGCCTCGAAATATTGGACGCGCTCCGGCGAAACGTCGGTCACGAGTCCCAGGCGGGCGCTGGGCAACGATGCCTGCGTCTCCGACGAGGTCTCGTTGCCGGCGGCAGCGGCATGGTTTTCCGCATCTGCGGCCAGAAGCACAAGGCACGGTGTCGCCACATTCCCCAGCTTCGATATATCGCAGCGCTTGAGCTTGATGCGAAAGCCCAGTGCCCGGACGGCGTGGATCAGGGTATCGGTGGTGTAAGGCGGCGGAAACTGCTTGAGCAGCAGTTCGGGATCAAAAGGGATGCGGTTGAGGGCGCAGAGGCTGCCCACGGCCCAAACGAGTTGGGCCGGGTCGAGCTGCCACCGGGCAAGCGTTTCCCGTTTCTGTCTTCGGGTGGAGGCAATGCGCCTGATCCGCCGAAGCATGGTCAGCCGATGTCGCGGATTTCGACAGCCTGATGGCCAAGCCCGTACGGCCGGCTAGGGTAATGCGGCTCTTCCCTTTCTTCTCCCTGGAACATGATTCGCCTGTCGCATTGTTGTTGGTATTTCGACTTGGACGGCGATTTTTACCCAACCATGACATCCGGGTCAATACAGACGAATGACATAGGACGATTTGTCGCAGGGATGTAACGGGCGCTGCCCGTCTTTGCCAGACGTTGCCAGTTGTTGCCTGTCCTTGCCAGCTCATTCCCACTCGATCGTGCCGGGCGGCTTGCCGGTGATGTCGTAGACGACGCGGCTGATGCCGCGGATCTCGTTGACGATGCGATTGGAGACGCGTGCCAGCAGTTCGTGCGGCAGCTCCGCCCAGCGTGCGGTCATGAAGTCGGTGGTTTCCACCGCGCGCAGCGCGATGACGTAATCATAGACGCGACCATCGCCCATCACGCCGACGCTCTTGACCGGCAGGAACACGGCGAAGGCCTGGCTCACCTTTTCATACCACTCGGCGGCGCGCAGTTCGTCGATGAAGATGGCATCGGCCTGGCGCAGAAGATCGGCATATTCCTTCTTCACCTCGCCGAGGATGCGCACGCCGAGACCCGGGCCGGGGAAGGGGTGGCGATAGACCATCTCGTGCGGCAAGCCGAGCGCTAGCCCCAGCTCCCGCACCTCGTCCTTGAACAGTTCGCGCAAGGGCTCGATCAGCTTTAGATGCAGCGTCTCGGGCAGACCGCCGACGTTGTGGTGACTCTTGATGGTGTGTGCCTTCTTGGTCTTGCCGCCGGCCGATTCGATCACGTCCGGGTAGATGGTGCCCTGCGCCAGCCATTTCGCCTGCGGCAGCTTCTTCGCTTCGGCCTGGAACACCTCGACGAACTCGCGGCCGATGATCCTGCGCTTCTGCTCTGGATCGGTGACGCCCTTCAGATGTCCCATGAACTGCTCGCTGGCATCGACATGGATCACCTTGACGCCGAGGTTGCGCGCGAAGGTCTGCATCACCTGCTCGGCTTCGTTCAGGCGCAGCAGGCCGTTGTCGACGAACACGCAGGTGAGCTGCGGCCCGATCGCCTTGTGCAGGAGCGCGGCGACCACCGAGGAGTCGACGCCGCCGGAGAGGCCGAGGATCACTTCCTCGTCGCCGACCTGTTCGCGGATCTTCGCGATGGCCTCGTCGACATAGCCCGGCATGCTCCAGTCACCGCGGCAACCGCAGATCTCGCGCACGAAGCGGGCGATGATCTCGCGTCCTTTCAGCGTGTGGGTCACTTCGGGGTGAAACTGCACGCCATAGAAGCGGCGCGCCTCGTCCGCCATCGCGGCGATCGGCGTGGCCTCGTTCTCGCCGATCACCTTGAAGCCTGGGGGCAGCGCGGTCACCTTGTCGCCGTGCGACATCCAGACCTCGAGCAGGCCGTGGCCTTGCGCGTTGGTGCGATCCTGGATGCCGTCGAACAGCCGCGAGTGACCGCGGGCGCGGATTTCGGCATAGCCGAACTCGCGCTTGCCCGAGCTCTCGACCTTGCCGCCGAGCTGTTGCGCCATCGTCTGCATGCCGTAGCAGATGCCCAGCACCGGGACGCCCAGTTCGAAGACGATCTGCGGTGCGCGCCACTCTTCGGCCTCATATACCGAGTTCGGCCCGCCCGAGAGGATGATGCCGGCAGGATCGAAATCGCGGATGAACTGCTCGGAAACGTCGAACGGATGCAGTTCGCAATACACCTGCTGCTCGCGCACGCGACGGGCGATCAATTGCGTCACCTGGGAGCCGAAATCGAGGATGAGGATTTTCTGGTGAGACATGATGGTTTGGCCTCGCAAACGAAAAGGGCGGCCTGGGCCGCCCTCGGACAATCGAACGCGCTCAGTCGATATGGTAGTTGGGGGCTTCCTTGGTGATCTGCACGTCATGGACATGCGACTCGCGTACGCCAGCCGAGGTGATCTCGACGAATTCGGCGCGCAGATGCATCTCGGCGATCGTCGCGCAGCCGAGATAGCCCATCGACGAGCGCAAGCCGCCCATCAGCTGATGGATCACCGCCGTCACCGGACCCTTGTAGGGCACGCGGCCCTCGATGCCTTCCGGCACCAGCTTCTCGACGTTCGCCTCGTTTTCCTGGAAGTAGCGGTCCGAAGAGCCCTTCTGCATCGCGCCCAGCGAACCCATGCCGCGATAAGCCTTGTAGGAGCGGCCCTGATAGAGCACGGTCTCGCCCGGCGCCTCCTCGGTGCCGGCGAAGAGACCCCCGAGCATCACCGCATGCGCTCCGGCGGCGATCGCCTTGGCGATGTCGCCGGAATAGCGGATGCCGCCATCGGCGATCAGTGGGATGCCGGTGTTGGCCAGCGCCGTGGCGACGTTGTCGACCGCGGTGATCTGCGGCACGCCGACGCCGGCGACGATGCGCGTGGTGCAGATCGAACCCGGGCCGATACCCACCTTGACCGCGTCGGCGCCATGGTCGGCCAGCGCCCGTGCGGCATCGCCGGTGGCGATGTTCCCGCCGATCACTTCGATCTGCGGGTAGTTCTTCTTCACCCACTCGACGCGTTTGAGCACGCCCTGCGAGTGGCCGTGGGCCGTATCGACGACGATCACGTCGACGCCGGCTTCGGCGAGCAGCGCGACGCGCTCTTCGGTGCCCGCCCCGACACCGACCGCGGCGCCGGCGCGCAGGCGCCCGAATTCGTCGCGCGCGGCGAGCGGATAGTCGGACGCCTTCTGGATGTCCTTCACGGTCATCAGGCCACGCAGCTCCCAGGCATCGTTGATCACCAGCACGCGCTCCAGACGGTGCTTGTGCATCAGCGCCTTGCCTTCTTCGAGGCTGGCGCCCTCCTTGACGGTGACGAGGCGCTCGCGGGGCGTCATGATGTGGCCGATCGGCTCGTCGAGGCGCGTTTCGAAGCGCAGGTCACGATTCGTGACGATGCCGACCACGCGGCCGTCCTCGACCACCGGCAGGCCGGAAATCCTGTGCTGGCGCGTCAGGGCGAGCACCTCGCGCACGGTCATCGTCGGCGGGATCGTGATCGGATCCTTGAGGACGCCGGCCTCGAAGCGCTTGACCTTGGCGACCTCGGCCGCCTGGGCCGCCGGATCGAGATTCTTGTGGATGATGCCGATGCCGCCTTCCTGGGCCAGCGCGATCGCCAGGCGCGCCTCGGTCACGGTATCCATCGCCGCCGAGACCAGCGGCAGGTTGAGGCGGATCTTGCGCGTGAGCTGGGTGGCGAGGGAGACGTCGCGGGGCAGGATCGTCGAATGGGCGGGAATCAGGAGAACGTCGTCGAAGGTCAGGGCCTTCTTGATCAGTCGCATGCTGTTATCCTTTTATCCAAAAACGTATTATACGAGGCTAGCCAGACAGCGACAAATCCCGGACACCCCTCCCGATCCATCCATAACCTTATCGCGAGACATATCCATGCGCCTGCTCACTGCCAGCCCGATCCTGCTCATCCTGTTGCCTTTCGCCACCGCGGCACAGGTTTACTCCTGGAAAGACGCCAGCGGGAAAGTCCATTATGGCGACCGCCCGCCCGCGGAGCGCCAAGTCCAGGTGCGACAACTGCCGGCGGCGCCGAGCGCGACCGGCGACGCCGAAGCCGCGCGCAAGGCGGCGGCCGAGCGCCAGTTCGCCCAACGCGAGAAGCAGGCCGGAAGCGAGGCCGGACAGACGCCGGAAGACCCTGCGCAGACGAAGATCCGCGCCGAAAACTGCCAGCGCGCGAAAAGCACGCTGGCCGCGCTCGAATCGGGTCAGATACGCTTCACGCTGAATGAAAAAGGCGAGCGGGTCGCTCTGGATGGTCAGTTGCGCGAAGAGGAGCTCGCCCGCGCGCGCAAGGCGGTCGCCGACTGGTGTTCGCCGCCCGCCGGCAAATGATCACTCGGCGGCGGCCTCCGCCGCGCCGCCGCCTTTCTTCATGGCCTTGCCCTCGGCGGCGCGCTGCTTGCGCACTTCTTTCGGGTCGGCGATCAATGGGCGGTAGATTTCGACGCGGTCGCGGTCGCGCAACACCGTGTCCAGCTTGGCGATCTTGCTGTAGATGCCGAACTTGCCCTTCGCGAGATCGATTTCCGGATATTTGGCGAGCAGTCCGGAGGCTTCGAGCGCCTGCTGCAGCGTCGCGCCGGCGGGCAAACTGAGCGGGATCACCTCCTGCCGCGTGGGCAGGGCGTAGACGACTTCGATGTGGATGCTGTCAGCCATGGATCTGGTGGGCGCGCTTGACGAAGGAATCGACGAAGGTATTGACGATGTGGCCGAACACCGGCCCCAGCGCCTTCTCCAGCAGTTTATTGGAGAATTCGTAATGCAACTGGAATTCGATCTTGCAGCCGGCATCGCCGAGCCGGGTGAAGCGCCAGCTGCCGTCGAGGCGGCGGAATGGCCCCTCGCGGAACGCCAGCCTCATCAGGTGGGGCGGCTTCTTGGTGTTCTCGGTGGCGAAATGCGCCTTGATGCCGCGATAGTGGATGTGGATGCGCGCCGCGGTCATCTCGGCCGTGCGCGCCAGCACCTCGACGCCACCGCACCAGGGCAGGAACTGCGGGTAATCCTCGACGTGATCGACCAGCTCGAACATCTGTTCGGGCGTGCGCATGATCAATACCGATTTTTCGACGAGGGCCATGGCGAGGGGCTGCTTTACAATCCTGCCATTCTAACGCCACGCCCCCTTCTCCCCACGCCCGGCACATGAGCATCGTCGAAAACAAGAAGGCCTTCCACGACTACTTCATCGAGGAAAGATTCGAGGCCGGCCTGGTGCTCGAAGGCTGGGAAGTGAAGGCGATCCGCGCCGGCCGCGTGCAGCTCAAGGAAGCCTACGTGATCGTCAAGAATGGCGAAGTCTGGCTGCTCGGCTGCCACATCAGCCCGCTCTCCACCGCCTCGACCCACGTCAAGCACGACCCGGTGCGCACGCGCAAGCTGCTGCTGCACGAGCGCGAGATCGCCAAGCTGATCGGCAAGGTGGAACGCGCCGGCTATGCGCTCGTCCCCCTCAACCTGCACTTCTCGAAGGGGCGCATCAAGCTCGAAATCGGCCTGGCCAAGGGAAAGAAGCAATACGATAAAAGAGAGAGCGAAAAGCAGCGCGACTGGCAACGGGAGAAAGCCCGGCTCATGCGCGAGAAGGCATGAGCCCGACCACCCTCCTCTGGCTGATCGCGGGCAGCCTGATGCTGCAGCCGTTGTCGACCGACCTCTACCTCGCCTCGCTGCCGCATCTGGCCACTGGCTTCGGCGTCTCTCCGGCCGCGGCGCAGCAGACGCTCTCGCTCTTCGTCATCGGCTTCGGCGTCGCGCAGCTTGCCAGCGGGCCACTCTCTGACCGCTTCGGCCGCCGCCCGGTGCTGCTTTGGGGGCTCGCCCTCTACATCGCCGCCAGCCTCGCCTGCGCGGCTGCGCCGACGCTCGGCTGGCTGATCGCCGCCCGCTTCGTCCAAGCCGCAGGATGTTGCACCGCGGTCGTCGTCGCCCGCGCGCTGGTGCGCGATGCCTTCGCCCCTGCCGAAGGCGCGCGCGTTCTCGCCAAAGCCAGCTCGCTGCTCGCGCTCGCGCCGCTGATCGGCCCGGTGCTCGGCGGCTATCTGCAAGTCGGGTTCGGCTGGCGCGCAGCCTTCGTCTTCCACACCTTGTTCGCCATCGCCCTGCTCGCCGCCACGGCGCGACTGTTCCGCGAGACCCTGACGTATCCCGATCCGGAAGCGACGCGCATCGGCCGCCTTTACACCACTTACTGCCGTATCGCCAGCGCCGACTTTTTCTGGGCCTGGGCGCTGCCCGGCGCGCTTTCCTACGCGGCGATCTTCGCCTTCATCTCCGGCTCGTCCTTCGTGCTGATCGACGTGCTCGGCGTGCCCACGCATCTGTATGGCTACTGCTTCGCCTTCGGCGTCAGCGGCTATCTCATCGGCACGATTGCCTGCCGCCGCCTGCTCGCGCGCCTGGGCCTGCCGGGGGCGATGAGGGTCGGCGTCTCGATCTCGCTGTTTTCCGGCCTGCTGTTCGCCGCGCTGGTACTGGCCGGCGTGCATCACTGGTCGGTGGTGCTGCTCTGCCAGTTCCTGACGATGGGCGCGCACGGCATCAACTTCCCCTGCGCGCAAGCGGGCGCGGTAGCGCCCTTCCCGCGCGAGGCCGGCGCCGCGGCCGGCCTGCTCGGCTTCTTCACGATGGTCGCGGCGCTCGTCACCGGCACCTGGGTCGGCATCAGTCACGACGGCACGATCAGGCCGCTGGCGCTGACCTCGGCGACGCTCGGCGTGCTGCTCTTTGCCAGTGCCTGGATGCTCAGGCGGCAGCGGCAGGCAAACGTCTGATCAGCCTTTCCGGCCGAGAACCGAACGGATCGTCTCCTGCAGATCGCCCGGGATCAGGATCGTCTTGGCGTTTTCCGATGCCGCCAGCTTGCTCATCGCCATGATGTATTTCTCGCCGAGCAGGTAACGCATCGGCGCCTCCTGCTCGCCGATCGCCACCGTCACGCGCTTGATCGCCTCGGCGGAAGCCTCGGCCAGCGTCACCTGCGCCTCGGCGTCGCGGCGTGCCGATTCGAGCCGCGCCTCGGCCTGCAGGATCATCGACTGCTTCTCGCCTTCCGACTTGGTGACCATCGCCTTCCTTTCGCGCTCGGCGGCGGCCTGCATCTCCATCGCCTTCTGCATCGAGGGGCTGGGCTTGATGTCCTGGATCTCGACCGATTTGACCGTCAGGCCCCAGTCGATCGCCTCGTCGGCAATGCTCTCCCGCAGCCGCGCCTTGATCTTGTCGCGGTTGGAGAGCGCCTCGTCGAGGTTCATCTCGCCGATGATCGAGCGCAGCGTGGTCATGATCATGTTGCGGATCGCCTCGGCGAAGTCGGTGACGCCATACACCGCCTTGATCGGATCGGTGACCTTGATGAAGGCGATCGCGTTGGTGACGATCACCGCGTTGTCGCGCGTGATCACCTCCTGCTCCTGCACGTCGAGGATGATGTCCTTGGTGACGAGCTTGTAGCGCACCTGGTCGAGATAGGGAATGATGATGTTGAGGCCCGGATGCAGCGTGCCGTGATACTTGCCGAGCCGCTCGACGATCCATTCCTCGCCCTGCGGCACGATGCGGATGCCCTTGGCGAGCGTGATGCCGGCGAATACCAAGAGCGCAATGACGAAGATCATCATGTCCATGTCAGACCCTTTCGACTTTCAGGAAACTGCCCTCGACCGCGACGACGCGCACGCGCTCGCCGCTCTTGATCGCCTCGTCGGCGATACAGGTCCACACATCGTCGCCCAGCAGCGGCTTCTGGAAGCGCACCTCGCCCTTCTCGAAGGGCGCCACGTCGCGCACCAGCAGGCCAACCTCGCCGATCACGTCGGCATCGGCCATGCCGATCCTGGTCTTGTGCATGCCTGGCTTGAAGACCTTGAACCAGGCCGCCACCAGCACCAGCGAGACGATCAACCACAGGCCGAGCTGCGCGGTGAGCGTCAGGTCCGCCAGCGCCACGGCCAGGGCCACGACGAGCGCCCCCGCACCGAACCAGATCAGCACGAACGAGGGCACCACCAGTTCCGCGACGATCAGCACGATGCCGCCGACCGCCCAATGCCACCATGCGAGATCCATCCGTTTTCCTCCGTCATGCCACCGCGACGACGGAGACTTTACCGGAATTCGCGTTGGCGGCGCATTTCGAACAGGCAAATGGCGGCGGCGGCCGCCACGTTGAGCGATTCGCAATCGGGCGCGAGCGGGATGGTCGCGCGCCGCAACGCCCGCGCGACCAGGCCGGCAGAGAGCCCCTGCCCCTCGTTGCCGAACAGCCAGGCGACGGGTCTGGTCAGATCGAGCGCATAGAGGGGTTCGCCCTCGCGCGCGACAGTGGCAATGGAAAGGCCGGGATAGCCCTTCAGGAAAGCTGCGAGATCGACCTGTTCGCGCAGGCGCAGGCCGAAATGCGCGCCCTGCGCGGCGCGCAGCACGCGTGGCGTCCAGGCGCCCGCACAACCGGGCCCGAGCAGCACGTCGCGCACCCCGGCCGCCGCCGCGGTGCGCAGCAGCGTACCGACGTTGCCGGCATCCTGCACCGCGTCGAGCAGCAGGCAATCGCCCGTGATCTCGAAACTCGGCGCTGACGGGACGGCAGGTATGGCAATGCGGGCGAGGAGGCCGGCCGGCGAGGCCAGCTCGCTCAAGCTGCGGAACAAGGCATCGGGCAGGCAGAGCGTTTCGGCCTGGCCGGCACGTTCGATCAGCGCCAGGACTTCCGGGTTTTTCACGGCGCTCTCGCTCACCACGACGAGATCGGGAAGCACGCCGTGATCGAGCGCGGCGGCGACCAGGTGCGGGCCTTCGAGCACACTCTTACCGCTCGCCCGCTGCTTGCGCGCATCGGCGAGCAGCAGGCGCAGCGCCTTGAGTTTCGGATTGTCGCGCGAGGTGACCGTCTTCATGCAAACAGCATTAGTTGGCGCACCGGCGCGAAGCTCTTGCGATGCGCCGGACACGGCCCGTGCCTGCGCAGCGCGGCCAAGTGCGCCGGCGTGCCATAGCCCATGTGCCGGTCGAAGCCATACTGGGGAAAACGCTCGTGCAAAAGACGCATGCCGGCATCGCGCACGGTCTTGGCGAGGATCGAGGCGGCCGAGATTTCCGGCACCGAGGCATCGCCGCCGACGATGGCGCGGGCGGGCATGGCCAGCGCGGGACAACGGTTGCCGTCGATGAGCGCCTCGCTCGGCATCAGCGTCAAGCCGGCGACGGCACGCTGCATCGCCAGCAAGCTGGCCTGCAGGATGTTGAGGGTGTCGATCTCCTCGACCGTCGCTTCGGCCACACTCCAGGCCAGCGCCCTGGCGCGGATTTCGTCCGCGAGTTTCTCGCGCTTGGCGGCCGTGAGTTTTTTCGAATCGTCCAGGCCGACGATCGGCCGCGCCGCATCGAGGATCACCGCCGCCGCGACCACCGGCCCGGCGAGCGGGCCGCGTCCGGCCTCATCTACTCCACAAATGAATGGCCCGCCCCCCTTCACCCCCCTCTCGGGGGGTTCAAAAATGCTCGCTACGCTCGATATCACGGGCGTCTTCGTAGAATCCTGGTTGCAAATTGCGCCTGGCGGCGCGTGCCGCGTTTGCTCGGGGCGGCCCGTCGCAAACGCTGCATCGATATCCATCGAACTCCCATCTCATATCGTCTGGCCGAGCATCGGTAGGATCGCCGCCGCCGCCCTCTCGGCAGTGTTCTGCCTGAGCTGCCGATGCAAGTCGGTGAAGCACGCGGCCAAGCGCCGGCGCACCTCGGCATCCAGCACGAGATTGCCGAGCGCCTGGGCGAGGTTCTCCGCTGTCGCTTCGTCCTGCAGGAATTCCGGCACGACGAAGCGGCCGGCGAGGATGTTCGGTAGCCCGACCCAGGGCTGGTAGCGCATGCGCTTCATCAGCCGCCATGACCACGGCGACATGCGATAGGTGATCACATGCGGTGCCTTGAGCAGCGCGGCCTCCAATGTCGCCGTGCCGCTCGCCACCAGTGCGCCATCGCAGGCGGCAAGCGCCTCCTGCGCATGGCCGAACAAGAGCTTCATGCAGCCGACGACGGGCGGCGCCGCATCGAGCTCGATGTGCGTGACTTCGAAGCCGGGGCGCACCGGCGCCTCCTTGATCAGCCAGTCCTGGAATCCCAGCTTCCAGAGCGCTTCCTCGAACAATGTGCGCGTCTCGCGCGAGACCAGCGGCACGAGAAACACCGCGTCGGGGAAGCGCTCGCGCAGCAAGGCGGCCGTGCGGATGAAGAGCTCCGCATGGAATGCGACTTCCGACTGGCGGCTGCCGGGCAGCAGGGCGATCACCGGGCCGCCGGCGCCATTCAGGCCCAGGCGTTCGCGCGCCGCCTTGCGCTGCGATTCGACCGGCAGCACGTCGGCGAGCGGATGGCCGACGTAATCGACCGGCAGGCCGACTTTTTCATAGAGCGGCGGCTCGAAGGGAAACAGCGCCAGCAGGCGGTCGCAGGCGCGCGCGATCTTCTTGACACGCCCGCCGCGCCAGGCCCAGACCGAAGGGCTGACGTAATGCACGGTGCGGATGCCGGCGCGCTTGAGGCGCCGTTCCAGCCAGAGGTTGAAATCCGGCGCATCGACGCCGATGAAGACGTCGGGCGGATCGGCGAGCAGCCGCTTGAGCAGCTGTTTGCGTACGCCGGCGATCCTGCGGTAGTGCTTGAGCACCTCGGCGTAGCCGCGCACCGCCAGGGTTTCCGCCGGCCACCAGGCGGTGAAACCGGCGCGCTGCATCTTCGGCCCGCCGATGCCGTAAAACTCGGCGCTGGCGAGACGGCACTTCAATGCCTCGATCAGATGCGCGGCCAGCAGATCGCCCGAAGCCTCGCCGGCGACCAGCGCGATGCGAACCGCCATCTATCGAATGATGCCGCGGCCGGGTGCGGCAAGGAATTCGGCCAGCGGCACGAGTTCGGGGACGCCCGCCTGCGCATCGACGGAGATCGCCGCGATCGCCTCGTCGAGTTTGAGGCCGCTGCGGTAGAGCGTCTTGTAGGCGCGGCGGATGCTAGCGATCGTTTCCGGCGCGAAGCCGCGTCGCTTCAGGCCTTCGCTGTTGATGCCATGCGGTGCGGCCGGATTGCCGGCAGCCATGACATAGGGCGGGATGTCCTGTAGCACGACGCTGCCCACGCCCGTCATGCAATGCGCGCCGACGCGCACGAACTGGTGCACGCCGGTGAAGCCGCCGAGGATCGCCCAGTCGCCGACATGCACATGACCGGCGAGCTGCGCGTTGTTGGCGAAGATGGTGTGATTGCCGATCTGGCAGTCATGCGCCAGATGCACGTAGGCCATGATCCAGTTGTCGTTGCCGATGCGCGTCACGCCGGCATCCTGGACCGTGCCGCGGTTGAAGGTGCAGAACTCGCGGATCGTGTTGCGGTCGCCGATCTCGAGCCGCGTCGGCTCGCCGGCGTATTTCTTGTCCTGCGGCATCTCGCCCAGCGAGGCGAACTGGAAGATGCGGTTGTCGCGGCCGATCTTCGTCGGCCCGTTGATCACGACGTGCGGGCCGATCCAGGTGCCGTCGCCGATTTCGACCTCGGCGCCGATGATCGTGTAGGCGCCGACCGTGACGTTCTCGCCGAGCCGCGCCGCGGGATCGATCAGCGCGGTCGGATGGATGCTGACCGCCATCTCATTTATCCAGCTTGCGCATCGTGCAGATCAGTTCTGCCTCGCAGGCGAGCTGGCCGTCGACCTTGGCCTGGGCGGCGAATTTCCACATGCCACGCTTGCTGCCGAGGATGCTGACCTCGATGATCAGCTGGTCGCCGGGAGTTACCGGCCGCTTGAAGCGCGCGCCATCGATGCCGACGAAATAATAGACGGCATCCGTCTCGGGCTTGCCATCCATCTTGCGGAAAGAGAGGATCGCAGCCGTCTGCGCCATCGCCTCGACGATCAGCACGCCGGGCATCACCGGATGGTGGGGATAATGGCCGGGGAAGAACGGCTCGTTCATGCTGACGTTCTTGAGCGCGACGATGCGTTCGCCCGGTACGATTTCGAGCACCCGGTCCACCAGCAGGATCGGATAGCGGTGCGGCAGGTATTCGAGGATCTGGTGGATGTCCATGGCGGTCGGGGCGTTCATCGGGGGTTCTCCAGTTCGGCGAGGCGTTTTTCGAGTGCGCGTATTTTATCGGTCAGCGCATCGAGATGACGCAGATGGGCGAAGTTTTTCAGCCACTCGGCATGCACCTGTAGCGGTACGGTGCCGGTATAGTGGCCGGCTGTCGGCAGCGACTTGCCGACGAAGGTGCCGGCGGAAACATGCACGCCGTCCGCCAGCGTCAGATGGCCGATGATCATCGCCGCGCCGCCGATGGTGCAGCGCGCGCCGATCTTCGTGCTGCCGGCGATGCCGACGCAGCCGGCGATCGCGGTATCGCGGCCGATCCTGACGTTGTGCGCGATCTGGATCTGGTTGTCGAGCTTGACGCCCTCCTCGATCACCGTGTCTTCCAGCGCGCCACGATCGATCGTCGTATTGGCGCCGATCTCGACGTCATCGCCGATGACGACCCGGCCGCTCTGGGCGATCTTCACCCACGCCGCGCCATCTTGCGCAAAGCCGAAGCCGTCCGCGCCGATGACGACGCCGGAATGAATGATCGCGCGCCGGCCGATGCGGCAGCCGTGATAGACCGTCACGCCAGGATACAGCCAGCTGTCGTCACCGATCGCCGCGCCGGCGCCGATGCGGCAGTGCGCGCCGATCACGCAGTTTTCGCCGAGCGTGACCTCGGGACCGATCCAGGCCAGCGGGCCGATCGCGGCGCTCGCTGGCACGGCCGATTCGACCACTGCGCTCGGATGAATACCCGGCGCGGGGCGCGGCACCTCGGCCAGCCACTGCGAGACGCGGGCGAAATACAGATAGGGTTGCGGCGTGACGATCGCATCGCAAGGGCATTCCGGCGCGGCTTCGGCGCTAAGGATCACCGCGCCGGCGCGCGTCGTCGCCAGCTGGCGACGGTATTTGGGATTCGCCAGAAAGCTGAGCTGATCGGGGCCGGCGTTCTCGAGCGTGGCCAGCCCCGTGACGGGTCGCTGCGGATCTCCTTTCAGCTCGCCGCCGAAACGGGCGACGATTTCGCCCAGTGTGCGCGGCATCGCCACTTGCGCGCCGCTTACTTCGCGGCCGGCGCGGCTTCGTTGCTGAGCGCCTTGATCACCTTTTCGGTGATGTCGATGCGCGGGCTGAAATACACCGCCTCCTGCACGATCAGGTCGAACTTCTCGGCCTCGGCGACCTGCTTGATGACCTTGTTGGCGCGCTCGAAAATCGCCGCGAGCTCCTCGTTCTGTCGCAGGTTCAGGTCTTCGCGGAACTCGCGCTGCTTGCGCTGGAATTCGCGGTTCAGATCGGCGAATTCACGCTCCTTGTTGCGTCGCTCGCTCTCGGCCATCGTCATGCCGTTCTTGTCGAGATTCTCCTGCATCGCCTGCAGGCGCTTGGCCATCTGCTGCAATTCCTGATCGCGCTTTTCGAATTCCTTCTCGAGCTTTTGCTTGGCGCGCTTGGCCTGCGGCGACTCATTGACCACCCGCTGGCCATTGACGAAGCCGATCTTCACGCCTTCCGCGAACGCGGGCGCGACGGCCAGAGCAAGCATGAGCGGGGCGAAAACCTTGATGATGCGATTCATGATCTCTCCTGTCTCAGAACACGGTGCCCATCTGGAACTGTAGGCGCTGGGTCTTGTCGCTGTCCTTGCGGTTGAGCGGCTGCGCCAGGCTGAACTTCAGCGGGCCCAGTGGCGAGGACCAGGACAATGACAACCCAGTGCTGTAACGCAGATCGGCGACGTCCATCTTCTCGCCGACGCCCCATACCCAGCCGGCATCGACGAAGGCGCCGAGGCGCAGGGATTTGTCCTTGCCGCTGCCGGGCATCGGGAAAAGGAATTCGGCGTTCATGACCAGGCGCCGGTCGCCGCCGATGCGCTGGTCGGAATTGGTCGCATCCGGATCGACCGGGCCGAGCGAGCCGGCCTTGTAGCCGCGCACCGAACCGACGCCACCGGCATAGTAATACTTGTAGAATGGCAACGGTTTGTTGCCGATACCGCCGCCGATGCCATACTCACCGTTGACCATCAGCGTGTAGTCGCGGCCGACCGGGAAGAAGCGCTGGTATTGGAAGCTGGTGCGGTAATAACGCAGGCTGCTGCCCAGCCCCACTTCGCCGGAAACACGCGCGTTGAAGCCGGACATCGGGTAGATGATGCTGTCGAGCGTGTTCTTCGCCCAGCCGAG
Source organism: Rhodocyclaceae bacterium (assembly GCA_013388985.1). Taxonomy (GTDB): domain Bacteria; phylum Pseudomonadota; class Gammaproteobacteria; order Burkholderiales; family Rhodocyclaceae; genus Sulfuricystis. The sequence goes on along the minus strand of JACAEF010000029.1, from coordinate 32,335 downwards.
CGTGCCGATCACGCCGGAAAACTTGCTGCCGTATTTGTCGATGAACTTCGTGATCGTCGACGTCGTGTAGCTGGTCGTCTTGATCTCGGTGCTATCGACGGCGAGGCCGAAGTTGATCGCATCGTCCTCACCGATCGGGATGCCATAGCGGATGCCACCACCCAGCGATTTCGTCGCATAGGTCGCGACGGTGGTCAGCTTCGTGGTATCGGTGTCGCGCGCATAGACGTCGAAGCCGCGGCTGATGCCATCCACCGTGTAATACGGATCGGTATAGGAGAACGAGTAGAGCGTGTTGATCTTGCTGGTGTTGAAGCCGATGCCGACGTGCTTGCCGCTGCCGAACAGGTTCTGCTGGTTGACCGAGCCCGAGAACACGAGACCTTCGGAGCTCGACAGGCCGGCGCCGAGCATCAGGTTGCCGGTGGGCTTTTCCTTGACATTCACGGTGACATCCACCTGGTCGGTGGTGCCGGGCACCGCCGGGGTTTCGACCGTCACCTCGTCGAAATAGCCGAGCTTGTCGACGCGCGCGCGCGACTTGTTGATTTTCTCGCCGTCATACCAGGCGGCTTCCATCTGCCGCATCTCGCGGCGGATCACCTCGTCGCGCGTCCTCGTGTTGCCCTGCACCTGGATGCGCCGCACATAGACGCGCCGGCCCGGGTCGACGAACAGCGTGAAGGCGACCTGCTTCTTCTCCTTGTCGAGCTCCGGCGCGGCATTGACGTTGGCGAAGGCATAGCCGTCGTTGCCAAGCCTCTCGGCGATCGCCTTGGTGGTCGCCGTCACCTGCTCGCGTGAAAACAGCGCGCCCGGCTTGATCGTCACCAGCTTGAGCAATTCCTCTTCCGGCAGCAGCAGTTCGCCGGCGAGCTTGACCGAGGACACCGTGTAGCGCTCACCCTCGTTGATGTTGATGGTGATGTAGATGTCCTGCTTGTCCGGCGAGATCATCACCTGTGTCGACTCGATGTTGAACTCGACGAAGCCGCGGTCCAGATACCAGGAACGCAGGGTTTCCAGATCGGCGGAGAGCTTCTGTTTCGAATACTGGTCGTTCTTGGTATACCAGGTCAGCCAACCGGGCGTGCGCAGCGTGAATTGTTCGAGCAGTTCCTTTTCCTTGAAGGCCTTCGCGCCGACGATGTTGATCTGGCGGATCTTGGCGATGTCGCCTTCCTCGACGGCGAAGGTGATACCGACGCGGTTGCGTTCCAGCGGCGTCACGGTCGTCGTCACCTGCGCGGCGTAATAGCCCTGCGACAGATACTGGCGCTTGAGTTCCTGTTCGGCGCGATCCACCAGCGAACGGTCGAAGATGCGCGATTCGGCCAGCCCCACTTCGCGCAGGCCCTTGCGCAGGTTTTCCTTCTCGAAGGCCTTGACGCCGACGAATTCCAGCGAGGCGATGGCCGGACGCTCCTCGACCAGCACCACCAGCACGTTGCCCTCGACTTCGAGGCGCACATCCTTGAAGAAGCCGGTGGCGAACAGCGCCTTGATGGCCTGCGCCGCCTTGTCTTCGGTGAGCGTGTCGCCGACCTTGACCGGCAGGTAGCTGAACACCGTGCCGGCTTCGGTGCGCTGGATGCCTTCGACGCGGATGTCGCGCACCACGAAAGGATCGAATGCGGCGGCGCTGGATGCCAGCATCGCCGCGAACACGCCGGCCAGAAGTGAACGTTTCATGCCTCAGAGAGCTTGTGAAGTAACCGTAGCGAGCGGCCCGAGCGCAAGACGGACGGAGCGCAGCGACGAGACATATCGAGTGGATAGGCGAGGAGCGAGCACCGCCCAACGCAGCGATCGGGACGCGCAGCAGGTCTATTCATAAGCTCTTAGCCGGAGATCAGTCGGAATATGTCGTTGTAAAGGGCCAGCCCCATCAGCAATGCAAGCACGGTCAGACCGATTTGTTGGCCGATTGCCATGACGCGTTCCGAGAGCGGTTTTCCCTGGATCAGTTCGGCCAGATAATACATCAAGTGTCCGCCATCCAGCACCGGGATGGGCAGCAGATTCAGCACGCCGAGGCTGATGCTGATCAGCGCGAGAAAGCGCAGATAGTGCTCGCCGCCCATGCGCGCCGACTGCCCGGCATAGTCGGCGATGGTGACCGGGCCGGAGACGTTGCGGATCGACGCCTCGCCGACGATCATGCGGCCGATCATGCGCAAGCTCATCACCGCGGTATCCCAGGTCTGCGTCACCGCGCGCTGCAGCGCTTCGACCACACCGTAGCGCACCGTCACAAGGAACGCGCGACGCGCCTCGGGATCGTCGCGCACCGCGATGCCGATGCGCGCCACCTTCTGGCCACGCTCTTCGACGAGCTCGGGCTCGACGCCGAGCTCGAGCCGCGTCGCCGCGCGCTCCACCTCGATCGTCAGCGGGCGCGCCCCGGCCGCGCGGATCGCCTTCGCCACGTCCTGCCAGCCGGCCATCGGCGCTGCGTCGATGGCGACGATCCTGTCGCCCGCCTGCAAACCGGCGCGCGCGGCTGGCGAGCCTGGCTGCACGCTGCCGATCACCGCCGGCAGGTCGGGAGGCTGCAATCGCAGGCCGAGGGCCGGCAGGACATCGCCTTCCAGCGCCGCCGCCGGCAGCCGCGACAAATCGAGGCGATGGAAATTGATATGGCCTCTTTCATCCTGGGTTTCGAGCTCGATCGCATCGCGTTCCAGCACATGGCGCAGGATTTCCCAGCGCAGCTCGCTCCAGGTCGCCACCGGCTTGCCGGAGACGCTGCGTGCCGTCTCGCCAGCGCCGACTTTCGCTTCCGCCGCCATCGTGCCCTCAGGCGGCGCGGCGAGGATCGGCCGCGGCTCCTCGACACCGTTATGGAACAAGAAAGCATAGAGCGCGACGGCGAGCAGCAGATTGGCGAGCGGCCCGGCGAAGACGATGAAGGCGCGCTTGGCGAGGCTCTGGCGGTTGAAGGCGCGCGGTAGTTCGGCGGCGGGCACCTCGCCTTCGTGCTCGTCGAGCATCTTCACGTAGCCGCCGAGCGGAAACGCGGCGATCTGCCATTCGGTGCCGTCGCGGCCCAGGCGCCGCATCCAGAGAGGGCGGCCGAAGCCGATGGAGAAACGCAGGATCTTGACGTTGCACAGCCGCGCGGCCAGATAGTGGCCCAGCTCGTGCACGACGATCAGCACCCCCAGCGCCAGCAGGAAGGCGCCGAGCGTCCAGACGACAGCTGAGGAGTTCATCGCTCGTAGCGTAGCAGCATTTCGCTGGCGATGGCCCGGGCCTGGGCGTCGGCGGCGAGGATCGCCGCGAGATCCGGCATCTCCTCGACCGGCATCGCGTCCAGCGTCGCGGCGATCACCTCGCTGATGCCGAGATACGGCAGGCGCCCGGCGAGGAAGGCTTCGACCGCCACCTCGTTCGCGGCGTTGAGCACCGCCGCTGCATCGCCCCCGGCGGCCAATGCGCGATAGGCCAGCGCCAGACAGGGAAAGCGCGCGAAATCGGGCTGTTCGAAATCGAGCCGGGCAATCGCCGGCAGATCGAGCGGCGCGACGCCCGAGTCGATGCGCTCGGGCCAGGCCAGCGCATGGGCGATCGGCGTGCGCATGTCGGGGTTGCCCAGTTCGGCGAGCACCGAACCGTCGACGTATTGCACCAGCGAATGGATCACGCTCTGCGGATGGACGACCACCTCGATCTGCTCGGCTGCGACGCCGAACAGCCAGTGCGCCTCGATCACTTCCAGCCCCTTGTTCATCATCGTCGCCGAATCGACCGAGATCTTGCGCCCCATCGACCAGTTCGGATGCGCGCAGGCCTCCTCCGGCGTGACGCTCTTGAGCCTCTCCAGCGGCACGTCGCGGAACGGCCCGCCCGAGGCGGTCAGCAGGATCTTGCTGACTCCCGCTCGCGCGGGCTGGCCGGCATAGTCGGCCGGCAGCGACTGGAACACCGCGTTGTGTTCGCTGTCGATCGGCAATAGCACGGCGCCATGGGCCTCGACCTCGGCCATGAACAAGTGACCGGCCATCACCAGCGCTTCCTTGTTGGCGAGCAGCACCTGCTTGCCCGCGTGCACCGCGGCCAGCGTCGGCTGCAAGCCGGCGGCGCCGACGATCGCGGCCATCACCGCATCGACCTCGGGCAACGCGGCGACGAATTCGAGCGCCGCGGGACCGGCCAGCATCTCGGTGGCGAGTCCTGCCTCGCGCAAGCGCGTGGTCAGGCTGGCGGCATCCTCCTCGCGCCCCACCACCGCGTAACGCGGCCGATGCCGCAGGCATTGCTCATACAGCACCTCGACGCGGCTGTTGCCGGTCAGCGCGACGATCTCGAAACGATCCGGATGGCGCGCCACGACGTCGAGCGTGGACACGCCGATCGAACCCGTCGCACCGAGCACCGTGAGCTTCTTCATGGCTGCCAGAGATGGAAGCCCAGCGCGACGAGCGGCAGCGTCGAGAGCTGGCTGTCGATGCGGTCGAGGATGCCGCCATGGCCGGGCAGCAATTGGCTGCTGTCCTTCACACCGGCCTGGCGCTTGGCGAGCGACTCGAACAGGTCGCCGACGATCGATAGCGCGGTCAGCAACAGCAGGCAACCGGCCAGCGCGAGCCGGTCGAGGCCTTGCACCGCCGGCAGGAACGGTGCGATCGCAAAGCCATAGACGAGCACGCCGACAACCGCGCCGGCCACGCCCTCCCAGGTCTTGCCCGGGCTGATGGCGGGCGCGAGCTTGTGGCGGCCGAAGGCGCGGCCGCTGAAATAGGCGGCGATGTCGGCGACCCAGACCAGCGCCATCACGGCCAGCAGCAGCAGCGGACTGCGTTCGTGCAGCGCCACCAGCGCCGCCCAGGCCGGCAGGATCAAGACGAGACCGAGCGTCGCGCAGGCGGTGGGCCACTGGCGCTTGAGCCACGGTGGCGCGAAGCCGAGCCAGAACAGCGCGCCGAGTCCCCACAGCAGCGGAAAGCCATCGTCGGGGCGCGTCCAGAACAGCAGGCACAGGCCGAAGGTCAATACCCCATAGGCGATGCGCCCCGCGGGCCGCGCCTGCATCAGGCCGGCCCATTCCCAGGCGGCGAGCGCGGCCACCAGCGCGAACACCCAGCCCGCCTGGCGCGGCGGCAGCAGAAACAGGACGGCGAGGAAACCGGCGACGAGGAACAGCGCGGTAATGATCCGCGCCTTAAGCATTTTTGCTGAAATTCGGCGCTGGCGAGACGGCACCGGCAGCGGCCTGCAGCTGCTCGCTGGTGCGCCCGAAACGGCGCTCGCGCTTTTGGTAGCTCTCGATCGCCGCATCGAGGGCCGCGGCATCGAAATCGGGCCAGAACTGTTCCGTGAAATACAGCTCGCAGTAGGCAAGCTGCCAGAGCAGGAAATTGCTGATGCGCTGCTCGCCTCCGGTGCGGATGAACAGATCCGGCTCGGGCGCGTAGCTCATCGCCAGGAAGGGCTCCAGATCCGCTTCGGTATAGCTGCCGGCCTTTTCGGGATAAGCCAGCACCAGGCCGTTGAAGGCCTGCATCAGGTCCCAGCGGCCGCCATAGTTGGCGGCGATCGTCAGGGTGAGCCGCTTGTTTTCCGCGGTGAGATTCTCGCCACGGCGGATCAGGTCGATCAGGCGCGGCTCGAAGGCGGCCAGATCGCCGACCACGCGCAGGCGTACGCCATTCTGGTGTAGCTTGCCGACCTCGCGTTCCAGCGCCGCCATGAACAGATTCATCAGGAAGCTGACTTCCTCGGGCGGGCGCCGCCAGTTCTCCGAGCTGAAGGCGAACAGCGTCAGATACTCGATGCCGCGCTCGATGCAGGCGCCCACGGTGCGCCGCACGGCCTCGAGACCCTGCTTGTGACCCGCGACGCGCGGCAGGAAGCGCTGCTTCGCCCAGCGTCCGTTGCCGTCCATGATGATCGCCAAATGGCGCGGGACGCGGCGCGGTTCGGGAATGCTGCGCGTGGTGCTGGAAAACATCGCGGTCGACCAAGACGCGACGGCCTAGATGGCCATCAGGTCCTTTTCCTTCTCGGCGAGCAGCTTGTCGATCTCGGCGACGTACTTGTCGGTGAGCTTCTGGATCTCGTCCTGCGCGCGCCGCTCCTCGTCCTCGGAAATCTCGTGTTTCTTGAGCGCATCCTTGAGATGCGCGATCGCATCGCGGCGCAGGTTGCGCACCGCTACCTTCGCGGTCTCGCCCTCGTGCCGCACCACCTTGGTCAGGTCGCGGCGCCGCTCCTCGGTGAGCATCGGCATCGGCACGCGCAGCAGATCGCCCTGCGCCGAAGGGTTGAGGCCGAGATCGGACTCGCGGATCGCCTTCTCGATCTTCGGCGCCATGTTCTTTTCCCACGGCTGCACGCCGATGGTGCGCGCGTCCAGCAGCGTGACGTTCGCCACCTGGTTGATCGGCACCAGGCTACCGTAATACTCGACCATCACATGATCGAGCAGCCCGGTATGTGCCCGGCCGGTGCGCACCTTGGCGAGGTCGGCCTTGAGCGCCTCGACGCTCTTCTGCATCTTGTGTTCGGTGGTTTTCTTCAGTTCCGCAATGATCATGGAAAACTCCCGCAAGGGAACTCAGCAATGCACCAGCGTGCCCTCGTCCTCGCCCAGCACGACGCGCTTCAGGGCGCCGGGCTTGAAGATCGAGAACACGTTGATCGGCAGCTTCTGGTCGCGGCAGAGCGCGAAGGCCGTCGCGTCCATGACCCCCAGGCCGCGGCCGATCGCCTCATCGAAGCTGATCTTGGCAAAACGCGTCGCGGCCGGATCCTTCTTCGGATCGGCGCTATAGACGCCATCGACCTTGGTCGCCTTGAGCACGATCTCGGCGCCGATCTCCGAGCCGCGCAGCGCAGCCGCGGTGTCGGTGGTGAAGAACGGATTGCCGGTGCCGCCGCCGAAGATGACGACCTTGCCCTCTTCGAGATAGCGGATCGCCTTGCCGCGGATGTAGGGCTCGACGACCTGCTCGATGGTCAGCGCCGATTGCACGCGCGCATTCATGCCCGCCTGACGCATCGCGTCGGCGAGCGCCATCGCGTTCATCACCGTCGCCAGCATGCCCATGTAATCGGCGGTGGCGCGGTCCATGCCGGAGGAAGCGCCGGCCATGCCGCGGAAGATGTTGCCGCCGCCGATCACCACGCCGATCTCGACGCCGAGCTCGGCCACCGCCTTCACTTCATTGACGATGCGCCAGAGCGTCTCACGATTGATGCCATAGGCATCATCGCCCATCAGCGCCTCGCCCGAGAGCTTGAGCAGGATGCGCTTGTAGCGGGGGGTGGCGGCGGGCATGGCGCGGCTTACTTCTTGGCGGCGGCCGCCTGGGCGGCCACTTCGGCGGCGAAGTCGGACTGCTTCTTCTCGATGCCCTCGCCGACGATGTAGAGCGTGAAGCCGTTGACCGTCGCGCCCTTGCTCTTCAAGAGCTGCTCGATGGTCTGCTTGCCATCCTCGGCCTTGACGAACACCTGGCCGAGCAGCGTCACGTCCTTGAGGAACTTCTGCACCGTGCCTTCGGCGATCTTCTCGAGCATGTTCTCCGGCTTGCCGGCCTCGCGTGCCTTCTCGATCGCGATGCGCCGCTCGGTGTCCAAGAGCTCGGCGGGCACGCCGGAAGCATCGAGCGCCTTCGGCTTGGAAGCCGCGATGTGCATCGCGATGTCCTTGCCGAGCTGATCGTCGCCGCCCGTGACATCGACCAGCACGCCGATCTTGCTGCCGCCATGCACATAGGCGGCGAGCTTGCCCTTCGCCTCGATACGCGCGAAGCGGCGGATCGTCATATTCTCGCCGATCTTGCCGATGAGCGCGGTGCGCGTCGATTCGACCGTGCCCTCGCCCAGCGGCAGCGCGGAGAGCGCAGCCACGTCGGCGGGATTCTTCGTGGCGACCAGCTCGGCGCAGGCTTTCGCCAGCGCGATGAACTCGTCGTTCTTGGCGACGAAATCGGTCTCGGAATTCACCTCGACCATCGCGCCCAGCTTGCCATCGGCGGACAGATACATGCCGACGACGCCCTCGGCGGCGATACGGGTCGCCGCCTTGGTCGCCTTGTTGCCCAGCTTGACGCGCAGGATCTCCTCGGCCTTGGCCATGTCGCCGCCGGCTTCCGTGAGCGCCTTCTTGCACTCCATCATCGGCGCGTCGGTCTTCTCGCGCAGCTCCTTGACCATACCTGCAGTAATTTCAGCCATCCTCATCTACTCCCGCTGATCATTCTTCCGTTTCTTCTTCGACCTCGACGAACTCGTCGTCGCCGGCCAGCTGCTGCACCACCTCGTTGATCGCCTGGTTCCTGCCTTCCAGCACCGCATCGGCGGCGCCGCGGGCATAGAGGCGGATCGCGCGCGAGGAATCGTCGTTGCCGGGGATCGGATAGTCGATGCCGATCGGGCTGTGGTTGGTATCGACCACGGCGACGATCGGGATGCCGAGCTTGTTGGCCTCGGTGACGGCGATCTTGTGATAGCCGACGTCGATGACGAACAGCGCGTCCGGCAGCGCATTCATTTCCTTGATGCCGCCGAGGCTCTTTTGCAGCTTGGCGAGCTCGCGCGTCAGCATCAGGGCTTCCTTCTTGTTCATCTTCTCGAGCGTGCCGTCCTCGACCATCTGCTCCATTTCCTTGAGGCGCTTCAAGGACTGCTTGACGGTCTTGAAGTTGGTCAGCATGCCGCCCAGCCAGCGCTCATCGACATAAGGCATGCCACAGCGCTGCGCCTCTTCGGCGATGATCTCGCGCGCCTGGCGCTTGGTGCCGACGAACAGCACGGTGCCCTTCTTGGCGGAGAGCTTCTTCAGGAACTCCATCGCCTCGTTGTACTTGGCGAGGGTCTTTTCCAGGTTGATGATGTGGATCTTGTTGCGATGGCCGAAAATGTAGGGGGCCATCTTGGGGTTCCAGAAACGTGTCTGGTGGCCGAAATGGACGCCGGCCTCCAGCATCTGGCGCATGGTGGTGCTCATTGCGATCGATCTCCGATATGGGTTGGTCCGCCACCCGGCCGGTTCCCGCCACTGCAGGCACCCATTCGGCGCCGGGTGTGTGAATTTTGCCTTGCAAAGCAAAGCAAGCTGCGAATTATAAATGCATTTCGCGCAGTACCGCAATGGGCTGAGGCGGCGCGAACTTCCCGGATTCCCGCGGGTTAGAATCCCGAAACCCTCCCCGCCCGACAGAGAAACATGAGCGTCACGATCAAGACCCCGGAAGAAATCGAGAAGATGCGCATTGCCGGCCGCCTCGCCGGCGAGGTGCTCGACTACATCGAGCCCTTCGTCAAGCCCGGCGTCACCACCGAGGAACTCGACCGGCTGTGCCACGACTACATGGTCAAGGTGCAAGGCTGAATCCCCGCCCCGCTCAATTACGCCCCGCCCGGTTACGCGCCTTACCCGAAGTCGATCTGCGCCTCGGTCAACCACCAGGTCTGCCACGGCGTGCCCAACGACCGGCCACTCAAGAAAGGCGACATCGTCAATCTCGACATCACGACGATCAAGGACGGCTGGCATGGCGACACCAGCCGCATGTTCGTCGCCGGCGGCCCGACGGCCGCCGCGATTCTCGCCAACCGCCTGATCCGCGTCACGCACGAGTGTCTGTGGCTGGGCATCGCCGCGGTCCGCCCCGGCGCGCACCTCGGCGACATCGGCGCGGCGATCCAGCGCCATGCCGAGGCCAACGGCTTTTCCGTGGTGCGCGAATTCTGCGGCCATGGCATCGGCCGCAAGTTCCACGAAGAGCCGCAGGTGCTCCATTACGGCAAGCGCGGCGAGGGCCTGCGCCTCGAACCCGGCATGGTGTTCACCATCGAGCCGATGATCAACGCCGGCAAGGCGGCGATCTCCGAACTGCCCGACGGCTGGACGATCGTCACCAAGGATCGCAGCCTCTCCGCGCAGTGGGAGCATACGGTCGCCGTGACGGAGACCGGCGTCGAGGTGCTCACCCTCTCCGCCGGCGCGCCGCCAAACCCCTTCCAGCGCTAGGGCCTGTCGATGCCGCCCGCGTGCCCGCCGCCGGGTGAAGACCTGATCCCGTTTTGCCGCAGCACCCTGCAGGCCGGCCGCCAGGCGCTGCAGGACAAATATCTCGCCGGCGGCAGTCCGGCTGCACTGTTGCGCGGCACGGCCCGCCTGGTCGATCACGTCCTGCGCCATCTCTGGCATGCTTGCGGCATGGACCGGCACCTCGCGCTCATCGCCGTCGGCGGTTACGGACGCGGCGAGCTCTATCCGGCCTCGGACGTCGATCTGCTGATCCTGCTGCCGGAGGAGAGCGGTGAAGGGCATGCGCCACAACTGGAGAAGCTGGTCGGCATGCTCTGGGACATCGGCCTCGAAATCGGCCATAGCGTGCGCACCATCGAGCAATGCCTGACGGAGGCCGCGCGCGACATCACCATCCAGACCTCCCTGCTCGAGGCGCGCTTCCTGTGCGGCAACCGCGTGCTGTTCGACCGCTTCCAGGCCGCCTTCACCGCCCAGCTCGAACCACTGTCTTTTTTCCGCGCGAAGCGACTCGAACAGGAAGAGCGCTACGCGAAACATCACGACACGCCCTACGCGCTGGAGCCCAACTGCAAGGAACATCCGGGCGGCCTCAGGGACCTGCAGATCATCCTCTGGGTCGGCCGCGCCGCGACGCAGGCCCGCAGCTGGCGTGAACTCGCCCGCCAAGGGTTCGTCTCGCCGCTCGAAGCCCGGCAGCTCGCGCGCACGGAAAACTTCCTGCGCCGGGTGCGCATCGGCCTGCACCTGATCGCACGCCGCCGCGAGGATCGCCTGCTGTTCGACCATCAGGAGGCGCTCGCCGCCTCGCTCGGTATCGGCGCCACCGCCCACCGTCGCGCTTCCGAAGTGTTGATGCAGCGCTACTACCGCAATGCCAAGCGCGTCACGCAGCTGAACACGCTGATCCTGCTCGAACTGGCCGCGCGTCTGGAGCAGCACCCACCGGTGGCGCCCTGCATGCTCGATGACGATTTCCAGGTCGATCAGGAACTGCTCGACATCCGCGACGACGACCTGTTCGCGCGCAAGCCGGCGGCGTTGCTGACGAGCTTCCTGCTGCTGTCGCAGCGGCCGGAACTGAAAGGCATGACGGCCCGCTGCTTGCGTGCGCTCTGGCATGCGCGACAGCGCATCGATGCCGCGTTCCGCCGCGATCCGGCCAACCGCGCCAATTTCCTCGCGCTGTTCAAGGCCCAGCGGGGCCTGACCCACCAGCTGCGGCGCATGAACCAGTTCGACATCCTCGGCGCCTATCTGCCCGCCTTCGGCCGCATCGTCGGACGCATGCAGCACGACCTGTTTCACGTCTATACCGTCGATCAGCACATCCTGCAGGTGATCCGCAACCTGCGGCGCCTGGCGCTACCCGAATTCGCCCACGAATATCCGGAGCATTCGCGCCTGATGGCGGATTTTCCGGAACGCTGGCGGCTGTATGTCGCCGCCTTGTTCCACGACATCGCCAAGGGGCGCGGCGGTGACCACTCGAAGCTCGGCATGCATGATGCGCGCCGCTTCTGCCGCGCTCATGGCATCGGCAAGGACGACACGGCTCTGATCGTCTTCCTCGTCGAGCATCATCTGACGATGTCATTGTTCGCGCAGAAACGCGATCTCACCGACCCGGAGGTGATCCGCCGCTTCGCCAAGCTGGTCGGCACCCACGAGCGGCTGACCGCGCTCTATCTGCTCACCGTCTGCGACATCCGCGGCACCAGTCCGCGTGTCTGGAATCCGTGGAAGGCCAAGCTGCTCGACGACTTATACAAACTGACACTGCCGCTCGTCACCGGCAAGACGGCAAGCCCCTTGGGCGGCATCGAAGAGCGCCAGGAAGAAGCACGCGGCCGGCTGCGTCTCAAGGGACTGCGTCCCGGCATCGAAGACGCGCTGTGGCGTGAGCTCGACACCGCCTATTTCCTGCGCCACGACAGCGATGAGATCGCCTGGCACACGCAACTGCTCTACCACCGTCCGGCGCCTGCGGCGCCGCTGGTGCGGGCGCGCATGAACCCGGCGGGCGCCGGCTTGCAGGTGATGATCTACGTGCGCGACCAGCCGGAACTGTTCGCGCGCATCTGCGGCTTCTTCGCCCGGCTCGGTTTCACGATCGTCGATGCCAAGATCCACACCACGCGTCACGGCTACGCGCTCGACAGCTTCGCGCTGCTCGACCCGGAACAGCAAATGCCCTACCGCGACATGCTGAGCCTGATCGAGCACGAGCTTGCGAAAGAGCTCGCGCAGCTACCACCGCTGGCGCCGCCGCCGCGCGCCCGCCTGTCCCGGCGCGCGCGCCACATGCCGCTCGCTCCGGAGGTCTCGATCCGCGGCGACGAGGATGGCAAGCATCATCTGCTGTCGGTGGTCGCCGCCGACCGCACCGGATTGCTCTACGCGATCGCGCTGGTGCTGGCGCGGCACGGCATCTCGGTGCATGGCGCCAAGATCATGACGCTCGGCGAGCGCGTCGAGGACACTTTCCTGATCAGCGGCGCGGAACTCGGCCAGACCGCGACGCTGGTGCGGCTCGAACAGGAACTGCTCGAAACCCTAAGGATTCAGTGAAAGTCGGCGCTGGCGGCACGGCACCCTTCAGAACCCGGCGGCGCACAGGTGCTCGATCACCCGACGCACCCTGCCGAGCGCCTCCGCCAATACCGCCTCGAGCTGATCGAAACGGATCGCCGTCTTCGAATCACCGCGGCCGGCGGCCCAGTTGGCGACCGCGCAGATCGCCGCATAAGGGATTTCCAGCTCGCGCGCCAGCCCCGCCTCGGGCATGCCGGTCATGCCGACGACATCGGCGCCGTCGCGCGCCAGCCGCTCGATCTCGGCGGCGCTCTCCAGCCGCGGCCCCTGCGTCGCGGCATACACCGCCGTGCCGGCCATCTCGATGTCGATGGCGTCCGCGGCGCACAGCAGCCGCTCGCGCAGGGCACGATCGTAGGGTTCGGTGAAATCGACATGCACGACCGGCGCCTCGCCGCCATCGAAGAAAGTATGCGGCCGACCCCAGGTGTAATCGATGATCTGGTGCGGCACCGCGAGCGAGCCCGGCCCCAGGTCGGCGCGGATGCCGCCCACCGAGGCGACCGAAATGATGCCGGTCGCGCCCGCCGCCTTGACCAGCGCCCAGAGATTGGCGCGGTAATTGACGCGATGCGGCGGTATCGTATGACCGTGGCCATGACGCGGCAGGAACACCACCTCCTGCCTGCCGATGCGGCCGAAGGTGAGCACGCCCGAAGGATCGCCGTAAGGCGTGCGTACGATTTCGCGGCGGGTTTCCGCGAGACTGGCCAGCTGCGTGAGGCCGCTGCCGCCGATGACTGCCAACATTCCGGTCTCCTTCACGATTTCCGACAGGGGCGCTCTGTTAGAATGCCCGCCCTTTTCTTCCAGGCACTCTCCCATGTCCCGTTCCCTGCGCAACATCGCCATTATCGCCCACGTCGATCACGGCAAGACCACCCTCGTCGATCAGCTGCTCCGGCAGTCCGGCACCTTCCGCGAAAATCAGCAGGTTGCCGAGCGCGTGATGGATTCCAACGATCTCGAACGGGAACGCGGCATCACGATCCTCGCCAAGAACTGCGCGATCGACTGGGAAGGGACCCACATCAACATCGTCGACACCCCGGGCCACGCCGACTTCGGCGGCGAGGTCGAGCGCGTGCTGTCGATGGTCGATGGCGTGCTGCTCTTGGTCGATGCCGTCGAAGGGCCGATGCCGCAGACGCGCTTCGTCACCAAGAAGGCGCTGGCGCTGGGTCTCAAGCCGATCGTCGTCATCAACAAGATCGACCGGCCGGGCGCGCGCCCCGACTGGGTGATCGACCACACCTTCGACCTGTTCGACAAGCTCGGCGCCACCGAGGAGCAGCTCGACTTTCCCGTCGTCTATGCCTCGGCCTTGAACGGCTACGCGATGCTGGACCCGCACACCCCGGGCACCGACATGCGCCCGCTCTATGAAGCGATCCTGCGCCACGTGCCGCCGCCCGACGTCGATTCGGACAAACCGCTGCAGCTGCAGATCTGCTCGCTCGATTACAGTCCCTATGTCGGCCGCATCGGTATCGGCCGCATCAAGCAGGGCCACCTGAAGCCCGGCCAGCAGGTCGCGGTGATGTATGGCGACGAGCATCGCGGCGCTGCCAAGGCCGGCCAGGTGTTCGTGTTCAAGGGGCTGGAGCGCGAGCCGGCCTCAGACGCCGAAGCCGGCGACATCGTGCTGGTCACCGGCATCGAGCAGGTCGGCATCGGCGTCACCCTGTGCGATCCGAACCAGCCCGTCGGCCTGCCGCCGATCCTGGTCGATGAGCCGACGCTGACGATGAACTTCCAGGTGAACACTTCGCCGCTGGCGGGACGGGAAGGCAAGTTCGTCACCAGCCGCCAGATCCGCGAGCGCCTGGCGCGCGAGCTGCTCTCCAACGTCGCGCTGCGCGTCAAGGACACCGACAACGCCGACGTCTTCGAAGTCTCCGGCCGCGGCGAGCTGCACCTGACCATCCTGCTCGAAAACATGCGCCGCGAAGGCTACGAGCTGGCCGTCTCGCGGCCGCGCGTCGTGCTGCACGAAGTGAATGGCGAGAAGCAGGAGCCCTACGAGATGCTCACGGTGGACGTCGAGGAGAGCCACCAGGGCGGCGTGATGGAGGAACTCGGCCGCAGGAAGGGCGAGCTCACGGACATGCAGCCCGACGGCAAGGGCCGCGTGCGGCTCGAATACCGCATCCCGGCACGCGGATTGATCGGCTTTCAGGGCGAGTTCCTGACACTGACCCGCGGCACCGGACTGATGAGCCACGTCTTCGACGAATACGGCCCCTGGGCCGGGCCACTGGCCGACCGCCGCAACGGCGTGCTGGTCTCGGCCGAAGACGGCGCGGCGGTGGCCTACGCGCTGTGGAAGCTGCAGGAGCGCGGCCGCATGTTCGTCAATCCGGGCGATCCGGTCTATGAGGGCATGATCATCGGCATCCACAGCCGCGACAACGATCTCGTCGTCAACCCCGTCAAAACCAAACAGCTCACCAACATCCGCGCCGCGGGCAAGGACGACGCGATCCAGCTCACGCCCCCGATCCAGCTGACGCTGGAATCGGCCGTCGAATTCATCGCCGACGACGAGCTGGTCGAGATCACGCCGAAGTCGATCCGTCTCAGAAAGCGCTTTTTGAAGGCGCACGAGCGCAAGCGCGCCGGCCGTGAAGAATCCGCTGAATGAGCTCCCGCCGGCGGTGCGGCGCTGGCTGTGGCGCATCGCCATCGCCAGCGCGATCCTCTCGCTGATCGGGCTTTTCTCCCATACCCCGGTCATGCCGCTGATGTGCAAGATCTACGGTTGAAACTTTTGCCTTCCTTCGGTAGTCTGATACGGCGTAACTCCCCAACAACCTGAGAGGAACATCATGCAACCGTTCGACATCGTCACCCAAACCTCTGCCGAATCGGTCGTCCGTCAGAACCGCGTGCTGCGCAACACCTATGCGCTGCTGGCGCTATCGATGGTGCCGACCGTGCTCGGCGCCCTCATTGGCATCCAGCTCAATTTCTCGTTTCTCGCCGGCAGCCCGCTGCTCTCCTTCCTGCTGTTCCTGGGCATCGCCTGGGGCTTCATGTATGGCATCGAGCGCACCAAGAACAGCGGTCTGGGCGTCGTGCTGCTGCTCGCCTTCACCTTCTTCATGGGCCTGATGCTCTCGCGCATCCTGCAGGTGGCGCTGGGCTTTTCCAACGGCGGCCAGCTCATCGCGCTGGCCGCGGGCGGCACCGGCGCGATCTTCTTCGTGATGGCGGGGCTGGCCGCGACGACCAAACGCGATTTCTCCAGCCTCGGCAAGTTCCTCTTCGCCGGCGTGATCCTGCTGCTCCTGGCGATGCTCGCCAACCTGTTCTTCCAGCTCCCGGCCCTGGCGCTGACGATCTCGCTGCTCGCGGTGGGCATCTTCTCGGCGCTGATCCTCTACGACATCAACCGCATCGTGCAAGGCGGCGAGGACAACTACATCTCGGCCACGCTGGCGGTCTACCTCGACATCTACAACGTCTTCGTCAATCTGCTGAACCTGCTGCTCGCCTTCACCGGCCAGCGGGATTGACCATGAAACTCGGCGCTGGCGGCACGGCACCCCAGCGTGATACGGCGGCGCCCGCAGGGGCGCCGTTTTCGTTGCGATGAACGACCGCCTGCCCCCCGCCTGGTGGCTGGTGTTCGCCGCCTGGCTCGTCGCCGCCAGCGCGACGCTCGGCGCGCTGTTCTTCGGCGAGGTGATGGGACTGCCGCCCTGCCTGCTGTGCTGGTACCAGCGCATCTGCATGTTCCCGCTGGCGATCCTCCTGCCACTCGGGCTCGTCTCGTGGGATCACCGCATCATCCGCTACGCGCTGCCGCTGGCGGTGATCGGCCTGGGCATCGCCCTCTTCCACCAGGCGCTGGTGGCCGGCTGGGTACCGAAAAGCCTCGAACCCTGCGCGCGTGGCGTGCCCTGCTCGAAGACCCTGATCGAATGGTTCGGCTTTTTGACCCTTCCCTGGCTGTCGGTCGCCGCCTTCGCGGCGATCGTCGCGCTGCTGCTCTTCGCCCACCGGCAGACGAGATGAAACCGCGCACCCTCGTCCTCGCCACCGCCGCCCTGCTGCTGCTCGCCTTCGCCACGGCCAGCGCGCTTTATCAGCGCTCGCAGGCCGATGCCGCCGCCCGGCGCGCCGTCTTGCATGGCGACCGGCTGATCCGCCCGCATGCACCGGTGCTCGGCGAGGCCACGGCAGCCGTGACGATCGTCGAGTTCTTCGACCCTGCCTGCGCCACTTGCCAGGCCTTCTACGCGCCGCTCAAGCAGCTCATCGACGAGCATCCGGGCAAGCTCAGGCTGGTAATCCGCTACGCGCCCTTCCAGATCGGCTCGGAACACATCGTCGCGCTGCTGGAAGCCGCCCGCCGGCAGGAAAAATTCTGGCCGGTGCTCGATGCGCTGATGGACACGCAGGATGACTGGAAGCCGCAGCACGAAGCCGAGCTCGCGCGCGTCTGGAAACATCTGGAGGGTCTCGGCCTGGACCTCGAGCGCCTGCGCCGCGACATGGCCGATGCGGAAATCGCCGCGCGCATCCGGCAGGACGAGGACGACGCCACGGCACTGAAGATCGACACGACGCCGACCTTCTACGTCAATGGCCGGCCGCTGCCGGGCTTCGGCTTCAACGTGCTGCAGAAGACCGTAGCGGCAGCATTATCGACGCACGAATAGCGCGATCGACTCGACGTGCGAAGTGTGCGGAAACATGTTGGCGATGCCCGCGCTGACGAGCCGATAGCCTTTCTCATGCACCAGCACCGCGGCGTCGCGCGCCAGCGTCGCCGGATTGCACGAGACATAGACGATGCGCGCCGGCGCCTCGTCGCCGAGACACTTGACCAGTTCGACCGCCCCTTCGCGCGGCGGATCGATCAGCATCTTGTCAAAGCGCCCCCAGCCGGCGAGCCGTTCCGGCGTGACCGAGAACAGGTTGGCGACGTGATAGTCGATGCGCTCATCGAGCCCGTTGGCGACGGCGTTTTCCCGCGCCCGCGCCACCAGCGCGGCACTGCCCTCGACGCCGACCACCCGCGCGCCCAGCCGGGCGAGCGGCAGCGTGAAATTGCCCAGGCCGCAGAACATGTCGGCGATGGTCTCACCCATCCGCACCTGCATCAGATTCATCGCCCGGCGCACCAGCATGCGGTTGACGTCGTGATTCACCTGCGTGAAATCGGTCGGACGAAAGCGCAACGTGACATCGAACTCCGGCAGGCGATATGTCGGCCAGGGCGCGTCGGCGGGATGAAAGGGCACGGCCGTATCCGGCCCGCCCGGCTGCAGCCACAGATGCACTGCCGCTTCGTCGGCGAAGGCGCGCAGCAAATCCTCATCCGCCGGGGTCAGCGGCTCGAGGATGCGCAGCACCAGCACGGCGGGGCCATCACCAACGGCGACTTCGATCTGTGGCAGCCGCTCGGCGATCGAGAGGCGGCCGACGAGTCGGCGCAGTTGCGGCAGCAGCGCGGAAATCGGCGCTGGCAGCACGGCACAGCAGGTCATGTCGGCCACATAGCTGCTCTTCTTCTCGTGGAAGCCGACCAGCACGCCGCCCTTCTTCACCACCTTGCGCACGGTGAGGCGCGCGCGGCGGCGATAGCCCCAGGCCGGGCCGACGATCGGCGGCAGGATCGTCTCAGGTCTGATGCGCGCGATGTGCCAGAAGGCATCCTCCAGCACGCGCTGCTTGATGGCCGCCTGGGCATCGAGCTCGAGATGCTGCATGCTGCAGCCGCCGCAGACGCCGAAATGCGGACAGCGCGGCGCGACGCGCTGGCTCGAAGCCTTGAGCACGGCCTCGACGCGCGCGGTGTCGAATTTCGGCTTGCTGCGCAGGCGCGCGTAGGTGACGCGCTCGCCGGGCAAGGCGCCTTCGATGAAGACGACCTTGCCTTCGACGTGGGCGACGCCGCGTCCGTCGTGGTCGAGCGATTCGATATCGGCGATGTTCATGGGCGGCTCGGTGAAATCGAGCGCGCGATTATAGAGACCCGGATGCCGTGAAGCGGCGAGAGCCGACGCACCGCCTGTTGACCTCGATCAACTGACACGGCACAGGAATTGCTATGCTTGCGCTCCAGCAATGAAGCTCCACCGTCAGATCCTGATTTCGTTCGCCGGCATCCTGCTCGCGGTGCTGCTGCTCTACCAGTTCGTCGCCTGGCAGCTCGCCAGGCAGGCCGCCGAGGACCAGTTGCTCGAGGATGCAGAGCACATCCGCGGCGTGCTGATGAGCATGCGCCGCGTTTATCATCATGCGTTCATGGAAGCCGGCCTGGAGCTCGACGAGAAGACGCTGCCGCTCCTGCCGGCCTTCGCGATGACCCGGATCGCGGACGAACTGAAAAACTTCGACAACACGGGCTTTTCCTTCAACAACGTCTCCGACCGGGCGCGCAACCATCACAACCAGGCCGATGCCGAGGAGCTCAAGGCGATCGCCTTCTTTCGCGAGAACCCGAAGGCCGAGCGCTATACGGCCTCCATCACGGACGCCGATGGCCGCGCGAAGCTGTTCTACGCACGGCCGATCTGGGTCGAGCCCTATTGCCTGAAGTGCCATGGCAACCCCGAGGACGCGCCTGCTTCGATCCGCGCGCGCTATCGCGGCGCCTACGGCTACAAAGTCGGCGATTTACGCGGCGTACTCTCGATCAAGCTGCCGAAGGAACAGATCAACGCCCATGCGTGGCAGGGCTTTCGCTGGCAACTGCTGATCAGCCTGTCGATTTTCCTGGGCGCCGGGGCCCTGCTCGTCTGGCAGCTGCAGCGCGACCTCGCCCGTCCCTTGGCGAGCATATCCGCCGCGGCGCAGCGGCTGGCCGCCGGCGACCTGGCGGCGCGCGCCCAGCCCAAATCGACGATCGACGAGGTGCAGGCGGTCGCCGAGAGCTTCAACCGCATGGCAGCCTCGCTGGATGCGTCACGGAACGCACTCGTCACGAGCGAGGCGCGGCTGCGCACGACGCTCTCCTCGATCGGCGATGCGGTGATCAGCACCGACACGGCGGGACGCGTCGAGTTCATGAACCCGGTCGCCGAAGCACTGACTGGCTGGAGCCAGGCCGAAGCGATGGGGCGGCCGATCGCCGAGGTGTTCCGCATCGTCAATGAGCAAACCGGCGATGCCATGGAAAACCCCGTCGCGCGCGTCCTGCGCGAGGGTATCGTGGTCGGGCTGGCCAACCACACCGTGCTGCTGCGGCGCGATGGGGAAAGGACGCCGATCGCCGATGCCGGCGCCCCGATTCGCGATGCCCGGGGTCAAGTGAGCGGCGTCGTGCTGGTATTCCGCGATGTCACGCGCGAGCGCCTGGCGCAAAAGAAGCTCGCCGAATCCGAAGCGCGTTACCGGCTGCTCGCCGAGCATGGCCGGGATTGCATCACGTTCGAGCGTCCCGGCGGCGGTTTTTCTTATCTCTCGCCCGCGGCCCGCTCCATCTTCGGCCTGACCGCCGAAGAGATCGAGGCCGATGCCCAGCGCCTGATCGAGCGGATGGCAGCCGGAGACCGGCAACAGTGGCTCGACCATCTCGTCCATCCCGAACACCCCACCCAGGGCATGGAGCTGCGCTTCTACCGTCCCGACGGCGAACTCGTCTGGATCGAACACGATTGCGAGCCGGTCTATCAGGACGGCCATTATCTCGGCCGGCGCGGCGCCTTCCGCGACATCACGGCGAGAAAGCGCGCCGAGGCCGAGGTGGAACGGCTCGCCTACCACGACGCGCTGACGGGGCTGCCCAATCGCCGCGAGCTGGTCGAGCGCCTGGCACGAGAGCTCGCCACGTTACCGCGCCAGAAGGCATTGGCGGCGCTGATCCTGATCGACCTTTCCGGCTTCAAACGGCTCAACGAGGCCCGCGGCGAAGCCTTCGGCAACCGCGTGCTGATCGCCGTCGCCGAACGCCTGCAACACAGCCTGCGCGAAGGCGACCTCGTCGCGCGCAGCTATGGCGACGAATTCGCATTGCTGCTGACCGCGCTGGACGACCACGTGGAGGTCGCCACGAAACAGATCGCCAACGTGCTGGCCAAGCTGCAGCGGGCGATCGCCTTGCCGCTCGTCCTGGACGGCGACGAGATTTCGCTTGCCGTCTGCTTCGGCATCACCCATCTGCCGGCGACGGCCCACGATGATGCCGAAGCCGCACTGCGGCGCGCCGACACCGCGCTGCACCGCGCGAAGGCGAAAGGCCCAGGCGAATTCGCGTTCTATGAAGAGGCGATGAGCGAAGCCGCCCGCCTGCGCTTCGAACTCGAAAAAGAACTCCGCCGCGCCCTGGCTAGCCAGGAGTTGCGTCTTTATCTGCAATCCCAAGTCGATGGGACGGGCCGCATCGTCGGCGCGGAAGTCCTGCTGCGCTGGCAACATCCTGAACGCGGGGTGGTGCCGCCCGGCCAGTTCGTCCCGATCGCCGAAGAGTCGAAGCTGATCGTCGAGCTGGGCGCCTGGGTGCTCACCGAGGCTTGCCGGCTGATGCGCCGGTTGCTCGATGAAGGGCGCCTGCTGCGCCTGTCCGTCAATCTTTCGGCGCGCCAGTTCCGTCAGCCCGGCTTCGAGCGCTGGCTGATGGATCTCGTCGAGGCGCACGGCGCCGACCCGGCGCTGCTCACGCTCGAAATCACGGAAAGTCTCGCCATCGACGATTTCGCGGTCACCGTCGGACGCATGAATGCGCTGCGCACCACCGGCTTGCATTTCTCGCTCGACGATTTCGGCACCGGTTACTCCTCGCTGGCCTATCTGAAACGGCTGCCGATCTCGGAACTCAAGATCGACAAGAGCTTCATCCTCGACGCGCCGCACGATGCCGACGATGCCGCGCTGGTCGACACGATCCTCGCCGTGGCGCGGCAGCTCAAGCTGCGCGTCGTCGCCGAGGGCGTGGAAACCGCGCTTCATGCCGCCTTCCTCGACAGCAAGGGCGAGATCGTCCGCCAGGGTTATCACTACGGCAAGCCGCTGCCCGTAGAAGAGTGGCTGGCGGCGTGGAAGTAAGTCAGCAAGCGCGGCGCATGGCTCAGAGCATGCGCCAGTCGCAGCCGGCGTCCTGGCTGGCGACGCCGATCCAATCGGCGCTGCAGCCGAGCGCCCCGGCCAGCGCCGCGCGCGCGAGCTCGGGCCGGTTGTTCTCCTCGGACAGATGCGCGGCGACGACGTGGCGCAAGCCGCCGTGGGCAACGCGGCGCAACAGCCCGGCCGCCTGGCCATTGTCGAGGTGGCCGTAGGCGCTGCTGATCCGCTGCTTCAACGGCGGAGGATAGCGGCCGTTGGCGAGCATCGCGGGGTCGTGGTTGCATTCGAGCACCAGCGCCGCGCAATCCTTGAGCATCGCGACGATGTGCGGCGTGATGCTGCCGGCATCGGTGAGCACACCCAGCCGCGCCTCCCCATCGGCGAAGACGAACTGGGTCGGCTCGCGCGCATCGTGCGGCACCGGGTATGGATGGATTTCCAGATCGCCGATCGCAAAGGAAGTGTGGCTGTCGAAGCGGCGCACCGGGGTCCCGTCCAACTGCCGGGAAGCCGCGGCGGTGCCGAAGCTGGCATGCACCGTCCAGCCGAAGCGCGCCGCGCAACGGGCCGCGCCGCCGACGTGGTCGGCATGCTCGTGGGTGATCAATACCGCCGTGATGCTTTCGGGCGCGACATCCAGCCGCGCCAGGCGGCGCGACAATTCGCGCGGCCCGAAGCCGCAATCGAGCAGCACGCGCGTGCGGCCCACTTCGACCAGCAGCGCATTGCCCTTGCTGCCGCTGCCCAGCGAGGCGAAACGGATCATCTGGCGCGGACGACGGGTTCAGTGGACGGCACTTTCATCCCAGCGCCGAATTTTTGCCAGCACCTCCTCCATCGCCTCACGCGCCTTTTCCATATCGTATCGGCTTTGCAGGTTGAGCCAGCTCTGCGCATCGGTACCGAAAAACGCGGCCAGCCGCAGCGCCGTATCCGCAGTGATGGCACGCTGGCCGGAGACGATCTCGCCGATGCGGCGCTGCGAAACCCCGATTTCCTTGGCGAGCCGATATTGCGTGATGCCCATCGGCTCAAGAAATTCGTGGAGCAGGATTTCACCAGGCGTGGCCATAGGAATCTTGCGCGGCATGATGCTCCTTCCTCAGTGGTAATCGACGATTTCGACGCGCCAGGCATGTCCGTCGCGCCATTCGAAACAAACCCGGAATTGGTCGTTGATCCGGATGCTCCATTGTCCTTTGCGGTCGCCTTTCAATTGCTCCAGGCGGTTTTGCGGCGGCACGCGCAAGAACTCCAGCGACGCCGCCGCATCGATCATTTGCAGCTTGCGCATCGCCACCGCGGCGATATTGGCAAAACGCCGCGAGCGCTGGCCGCAGAACAATTTCTCGGTCTCGGCGCAATTGAACGACCGGATCATGGTCACCGATACTAACGCATGGCGTCAGTATCGGCAATCGAGTCTTGCTGAAGGGGCAGGATCACTTCAACTGATCGAAGAGCAGGCCGAGGATCTTCTTCGCCGTTTCCGAATTGTCGGCGCCGCCTTCGCGGGTCAGCACGCGCACGTTGCTTTCCGGGCCGTTGCCCTGCACGTGGATGCGGTATTGCTGCTTCGGATCGACCTCGGGCTTGCTCTTGAACAGGTTCAGCGGATTGAGCTTGGAGAGCCAGCCTTCGCCCTCGCCCTTCTTCTTGGGGTCGGCTTCCGGATCGATGTAGCGCACGTAATAGAGGCCCTGGCTGCGGTCGCGGTCCTCGACGGTGAAGCCGACGCGGTCGAGCGCCAGGCCGACACGCCGCCAGGCGCGGTCGAAGGGTTCCTCGATCAGCAGCGTGCCGGTGCCGTCCGGGGCGCGTGCCAGCTTGGCGCGTTCCGGCGCCTTGTCGGCGGCCATCAGCGTCTTGGCGCGCGTTTCCTCGACGCCAAGGCGCACCATCAGGCGGCGCAGCATCTCGGCTTCGAGCTCGGGATCGGGCGGGCGCGGCTGCCAGCGGGTCTGATCCTTGCCTTCGGTGACATAGACCTCATACATGCCGCGATGGCTGATGTAGATCTCGACGGTGCCCGGCTCGGTGCCTTTCTCGATGCGGGTGCGGAACTTGTCGCGCTCGGGTGTCGAATAAAGACTGTCGAACACCTTGCCGATCGTCGAGCGGATGATGTCCTGCGGAATCTTGGCGCGGTTCTCGGCCCAGTCGGTTTCCATCACGCCGGCCTCGGGCAGTTCGAGATCGATGATGAAGCCCAGTTCCTGCCAGAATTCCTTGATCTGCGGCCACAGCTGCTCGGGCGTGCCGGCCACCACCAGCCAGCGCTGCGAGCCGGCGCGCTCGATGCGCATCTTCTCGGCGTTCGGCAGCACCGGCGTCGCCGCCGCGGTGGTGGTGCCGCCCTTGCGTTCGCTGGCATATTCGGAATAGGTGGCGCTGCCCTTCGGCGTGATGTCCGGCACGGCGTAGCGGTCGTCGCGCGAAGGCTGGGTCAGATCGGGCGGCACTTCGAGCGAGGGCAGCTTGCCCGCCGACTTGTATTCGATCTTCTTCGATTCGGGCAGGATGTTGCCGCTGCAGGCGGACAGGAAGGCAACGCTGACGAGCGTGCCGGCGATGCGCAACAGGTTAGGGTTCATGCTCATGGTCAGACGTCGATGCCGGCATCATGCAGCGCGGCGCGCACCCGGGCGTGATATTCGGGCGATAGCGTGGTGAGCGGCAGGCGCAGCGCATCCTGGATCAGCCCCATGCGTGCGCAGGCCCATTTGACCGGGATCGGATTGGCTTCGCAGAACAGCTGCTTGTGCAGGCCCATCAGTTTCATGTTGATCTCGCGCGCCGTCTTCACGTCGCCGGCGAGGCCCGCGGCGACCATCTCGTGCATCAGCCGCGGCGCGACGTTGCCGGTCACGGTGATGATGCCATGTCCGCCCATCAGCACCAGCGCCAAGCCGGTCGCATCGTCGCCGCTGTAGATCGCGAAGCCCGGCGGCGCGCGCTTGATCAGGTCGATGCCGCGCTCGAGGTTGCCGGTGGCGTCCTTGATGCCGACGATGCCCGGCACCTGGGCGAGGCGCAGGGTGGTGTCGTTGGCCAGATCCGCGACGGTGCGTCCCGGCACGTTGTAGAGGATCAGCGGCAGATCGACTTCCTCGGCGATCGCCTTGAAGTGCTGGTAGAGCCCTTCCTGGGTCGGCTTGTTGTAGTAGGGCACGACGGACAGATGCGCGCTGGCGCCGGCGGCCTTCGCGCACTGCGCGAGCTCGATCGCCTCGGCGGTCGAGTTCGCGCCGGTGCCGGCGATCACCGGGATGCGACCGGCGACGTGCGCGACGGATTCACGGATCAGCGTGCAGTGTTCCGCCATGTCGACGGTCGGCGACTCGCCGGTGGTGCCGACGACGACGATGGCGTCGGAACCTTCCTCGATGTGCCAGTCGAGCAGGCGCCGGAGCGCCGGCAGGTCGAGCGAGCCGTCCTCCTGCATGGGGGTGACGATCGCGGGTATGGAGCCTCGAATCATGATGGGTGTGTGGGAACGCGGGTTAGATTTCAGCCAGTGCCTTGATGTGCGCCGAGACGCTCCGGGCCAGCGCCGAGAGCGCATAGCCGCCTTCGAGCATCGAGACGATGCGGCCCTGCGCGCTCTGGCGCGCGACCTCGAGGAGCTGCTCGGTCACCCAGGCGTAATCGGATTCGACCAGGCCCAGCGAGGCCATGTCGTCTTCGTAGTGCGCGTCGAAGCCGGCGGAGACGAAGATCAGCTCGGGCGCGAATTCGGTGAGCCGCGGCAGCCACTTTTCCGTCACCATCTCGCGGAATCCGTCGCCGCGCAGCCCGGCCTTCACCGGGATGTTGCACATGTTGGGGGCGGGATTCTCGGTGCCACAGTAGGGATAGAACGGATGCTGGAACATGCTGACCATCAGCGTGCGCATGTCATTGGCAAGGATGTCCTCGGTGCCGTTGCCGTGATGGACGTCGAAATCGACGACCGCGACACGCGCGAGCCCCCAGTGGTCGAGCGCATGGCGCGCCGCGATGGCGATGTTGTTGAAGAAGCAAAAGCCCATCGGCTTCGCGCGCTCGGCATGATGGCCGGGCGGCCGCACCGCGCAGAACGCGGCCCGCACTTCGCCTTTCATCACCAGATCGGTGGCCAGCACGCCGGCGCCCGCGGCGCGCAGCGCCGCCTGCAACGTGCCAGGCGACATCGCCGTGTCGGGATCGAGATGGTGGATGCCCCGCTCGGGCGCGCTGGCATGGATGAAGTCGATGTATTCCGCCGGATGCGCGCGCATGAGCTGCTCACGGGTGACGAGCGGCGCGTCGTAATAGTTCAGATACATGTCGAGCCCCGACGCGATCAGCCGATCCTGGATGGCGCCGAGCCGGTCGGGACATTCGGGATGATGGGCGCCCATGTCGTGCAGCAGGCACTCGCGATGGGTGATGAAGGCGATCGGCATGGCGGAGGAGTTTCTTCGGCGGCTTCGCTTACAATCTCGGCAGCGTCATTATGGCGCGTTTGCTGGATTGTATCGCATGCCCTCCTCCCCCAACGCCACCCCGCTGGCCGCCGTGCTCGCCGCCGCCAACGGCATCATCCTCGGCAAGGAGCGGCAGATCCGCCTGGCGCTCGCTTGCCTGCTGGCGCGCGGCCACCTGCTGATCGAGGATCAGCCGGGGGTGGGCAAGACCACGCTGGCGCATACGCTCGCGCGCCTGCTGGGCCTCGACTTCCAGCGCATCCAGTTCACCAGCGACATGCTGCCGGCCGACATCCTCGGCATCTCGGTGTTCGACCGCGAGACCGGTCGCTTCCGCTTCCACCCGGGCCCGGTCTTCACCCAGGTGGTGCTCGCCGACGAGATCAACCGCGCCACGCCGAAGGCGCAGAGCGCCCTGCTCGAAGCGATGGAGGAGCGCCAGGTCACCGTCGAAGGCGAGACGCGGCCCTTGCCGCAGCCCTTCTTCGTCATCGCGACGCAGAATCCGGCCCATCAGCTCGGCACCTTCCCGCTGCCGGAATCGCAGCTCGACCGCTTCCTGATGAAGATCGCGCTCGGCTATCCCGACCGCGCCGCCGAGCGGGCGCTGCTCGAAGGCAGGGACCGGCGCAGCCTGCTGGCCGAGACCGCGCCGATCCTCTCCGCCGGGATCTTGCTCGCCGAACAGCAGCAGGCTGCCACACTGCGCGTCTCCCCCGCATTGCTCGACTATGTGCAGGCGCTCGTCGCCCACACTCGTGGCACCGGTCAGACGGGCCTGGCGCCGCGCGCCGCGCGCGGCCTGATCGCCGCGGCGCGCGCCTGGGCGCATCTCGCGGGGCGCGACCACGTGCTGCCCGAGGACGTGCAGGCGGTGCTGCCGGCCGTCGTCGGCCACCGTCTGGCCGCGGCCGGCGAAGCGCGCGACGCCGAAGACATCGGCCGCGCGCTGATCGAGGCCGTGCCGATTCCCTGATGATCCGGGCCCTGCGCCGGTCGCTGTTTGAGCGTTTCGCCGCCTGGGCGCTGCGCACCCGTCCGCCCGAGGCGACGCCGGTCGTGCTCGCGCAGCGGCGCGTCTATGTGCTGCCGACGCGCGCCGGGCTGCTGTTCGCCCTCTCGCTCCTGGTGCTACTGATCGGCGCGATCAACTACAACCTCTCACTCGGCCACGCGCTGGTGTTCCTGCTCGGGGGCCTGGGTCTCGTCACGATCCTGCACACCTTCCGCAACCTCGTCGGCCTCTCGCTCACCGTCGGCGCGCCCGCGCCGGTCTTCGCCGGCGAGACGGCGCGCTTTCCACTGCTGCTAAACAACGCCGCAGAGCACGAACGCCGCCTGATCCGGCTGTTCTTTCCCGGCCAGCCGGTCGCCGTCGTCGATGTGCCGCCGCAGGGCAGCGCCCACGCCCTGCTGCCGCTGCCGGCGCCCCGGCGCGGCTGGCTGGCGATGCCGCGCCTGACGATCGAGACGGTCTGGCCTTTGGGTCTCGTGCGTTGCTGGGCCTATGCCGCCCCCGCTTCGCGCTGTCTGGTCTACCCGTGTCCCGCCCGTGCCGCTCCGCCAGCGCCGACTTTCGCGGGCGTGCAAAGCGGGCGGCTGGCGGGCGATTCCGGCGACGAGGATTTCGC
Source organism: Rhodocyclaceae bacterium (assembly GCA_013388985.1). Taxonomy (GTDB): domain Bacteria; phylum Pseudomonadota; class Gammaproteobacteria; order Burkholderiales; family Rhodocyclaceae; genus Sulfuricystis. The sequence goes on along the minus strand of JACAEF010000029.1, from coordinate 4,643 downwards.
CGGCTTGAAGCGCCACCAGCCGGGCGACCCGCCGCATCACGTCGCCTGGAAGAGCGCCGCGCGGCTGGGGCCGGAAGCGCCCTTGCAGACCAAGCAGTTCGCAGGCACCGCGGCGCAGGCGCTGTGGCTCGACTGGGCGCTCACGCCCGCGGCGCTCGATGTCGACACTCGGCTGTCGATCCTCGCCCGCTGGGTGATCGACGCGGAAGCGGCGGGCCTCTCGTATGGCCTGCGCCTGCCGGGCAAGGAAATCCCCCAGGCGCATGGCGATGCCCATCGCCACGTCTGTCTGAAAGCCCTGGCGCTGTATGGCGAAGAAGCCTGATCCCCCGCCTCAGCCGCTGACGCCGGCCCAGACCGTCTGGCTGCTGGCGACCGGCCTGATGGCCACCGCGCCGCTCGCATCCCAGGTGCCGACCTGGCTCACGGTCGTCGCGGCCGGCGCGTTCCTGTGGCGCACGCTGCTCGCCTGGCGGCGCCTGCCCCTGCCGCCGCGCGGGCTGCTGATCACCGTCACGCTGGCCGCCACCGCCGGGGTGTTCCTCCACTATCGCACGCTGTTCGGCCAGCAGGCGGGCGTCGCGCTGCTCGTGGTGTTCATGGCCCTCAAGCAATTGGAGGCGCGCGCGGCGCGTGATGGATTCACGATCGTGCTGCTCGCCTATTTCCTGACGCTCGCGCAGTTCTTCGAAGACCAGTCGATCCCGATCGCGGCGACGATGATCGCGACCGTGCTGGTGGCCACCGCCGCGCTGGCGAGCCTCGCCGATGCCGAAGGCCACCCGGCCGCGCTATTGCGGCTGACCGGCAGAATGCTCGCGCAGGCGACGCCCTTCCTGCTGATCCTCTTCCTGCTCTTTCCGCGCGTGCAGGGCCCGCTGTGGGGCCTGCCGCGCGACGCCTACGCCGGGCTGACGGGCCTCTCCGACAGCATGGCGCCCGGCACGATCCAGAGTCTGGCGCAATCCGACGCGATCGCCTTTCGCGTCGTCTTCGATGGCGAGGCGCCGCCGAAGCGCGCGATGTATTGGCGTGGCCCGGTGCTCACCCGGCTCGACGGCCGCCTCTGGCGACCCGGTGATACACGCCGCCTCGACGCGCCGCCCTACGCACCGCTGCCGGGCAGCCCGGCTTATGCTTACACGATCACGCTCGAAGCGCACAACAAGCCCTGGCTGTTCGCGCTCGAACTGCCCGAGACGCTGCCGCCCGACGCTTTCTTCACCTCCGACTTCCAGCTCCATGCGAGAAAACCGGTGCGCGAACGGCGGCGTTACACATTGACCTCGTACCCGCAGGTGGGCTTCGCCGCCGAAGCCCCGGCCGTGCTCGCCGCCGCCTTGCAACTGCCGGCCGGCATGAATCCGCGCACGGTGAAACTCGGCGCTGGCTGGACGGCACTCGGCAACCCCGCCGAGCGCGTCGAGCGCGCGATCGCCTTTTTGCAGGCGCAGCGGCTCACCTACACGCTGCGCCCACCGCTCACCGGCGAGCATGTCGCCGACGAATTCCTCTTCGACACGAAGCGCGGCTTCTGCGAGCACTTCGCCGCCGCCTTCGTCGTGCTGATGCGGGCCGCCGGGGTGCCGGCGCGCGTCGTCACCGGCTACCAGGGCGGCGAGAAGAATCCTGTCGATGGCAGCTGGGTGATCCGCCAGTCCGACGCGCACGCCTGGGCCGAGGTCTGGCTCGACGGCCGCGGCTGGCTGCGCGTCGATCCCACCGCGGTCGCCGCGCCCGCGCGCATCGAGGCGGATCTCGCCGCCGCGCTGCCCGAGGGCGAGCCGCTGCCGCTGTTCGCGCGGCCCGGCTTCGACTGTCTGCGCGCGCTGCGCTATCAGTGGTGGGCGATCAACAACCGCTGGAACCAGTGGGTGCTCGGCTTCGATCCGGAGCGCCAGCGCGCACTGCTCGCCCGGCTCGGCATGAACTCACCCGACTGGCGCCGGATGACCGTCTGGCTTGCGGGACTGAGCGGCCTCGTGCTGCTCGTCCTCTCGGCGGCGATGTTCTGGCGCCGCCCGCGCCTCGACCCGGAAGAGCGGCAATGGCGGCGCTTCACCCGCCGGCTGGCCAAACGCGGGCTGCCGCGCCAGCCTTGGGAAGGCCCGCAGGATTATGCCCATCGCGTGGCGAAGGAATTGCCGGGCGCGGCGGACGATATTCGCGCCATCGCCGCGCTCTATGCGAGCTTACGCTACGGCCACGCTGCCCCCGATGCGCTCGCCGCGCTGCGCCGGCGCGTCGCCCATTTCAAACCATGAAACGCCTGATCTTCGCCCTGCTCATCCTGCTCTCGTTCGAGCTGCACGCCGGCAGCTATGCCGCTCGCGAGGACGTGCAGGCCTTCATCGCCGAGATGGAGGAAAAGCATGGTCTCGATGCCACACGGCTGGCCGTGCTGTTCGCCAAGGCACGCCCCCTCCCGGCGGTACTCAAGGCCATCGCGCCGCCGGCCGATCCGCGCATCCGCTCGTGGCAGACCTATCGCGCGCGCTTCATCGAACCAAAGCGCCTCGCCGCCGGCCTGGCCTTCTGGCGGCGCCACGAAGCCACGCTGGCGAGGGCCGAGGCGCTCACCGGCGTGCCGGCGGAGATCATCGTCGCCATCCTCGGCATTGAGACGATCTACGGCCGGCAGATGGGCCGCTTCGACACCTTCAATACCCTGGCCACGCTCGCTTTCGACTACCCGCCGCGCGCCGGGCTGTTCCGCCGCGAGCTCGAAGCCCTGCTGCTCCTCGCCCGCGACGAAGGCCGCGCGCCCGACGGCTATCGCGGCTCCTATGCCGGCGCGATCGGCCTGCCGCAGTTTTTGCCCTCCAGCATCCGCAGCTTTGCGGTCGACTTCGACAATGATGGGCGCATCGATCTCGCCGGCAGCGCCGAGGACGCGATCGGCAGCGTCGCCAACTTCCTCAAGCAACACGGCTGGGAAACCGGCGGAGCCGTCGCGGTGAAAGTCGGCGCTGGCGGGACGGCACCCGGTACGCTCATCGCAGAGGGCATCCTGCCCCAACGGCGGCCCAAGGAGATGGAGGAATTCGGCATCGAGATTCCGGCCGACGCGCCCGACGCCCCCGCCGCGCTGATCGACCTCGTCACGCCGGAAGCGCCGACCGAATACTGGCTCGGCTACCGGAATTTCTACGTCATCACGCGCTACAACCGTTCGAGCTTCTACGCGATGGCGGTGTATCAGTTTGCGCAGGCGTTGAAGGATCTGCGCCTACAGCAATGACTGCACCCCGACGCCGTCGCGCGCCATGCGCTGGCGCAGGCGGGAGAGCGCCTCCATCTGCAGCTGGCGCACGCGCTCGCGCGTGACGCCGAGCTCGCCGGCCAGCGCCTCCAGCGTCGCAACGTCGCGGTCGTTCAGGCCGTAGCGCCGCTCGACGACGTAGCGGTGGCGTTCCGGCAGTTCATTCACCCAGCGCTCGATCTGCCGCGCGATCTCGTCGTCTTCGACCATCGCCTCGGGATCGACGGCGTTTTCGTCGGCGATCGCATAGGCGATCGACAGATCCGGGTCGATGTCGAGCGGCGCGTCGAGCGAGGCGGTGCGCTCGTTGAGCAGCAGGAGGCGGCGGATCTCGTCGACCGGCTTGTGCAGCAGGCCGGCCACTTTCTCCAACACCGGCGTCGGCTCGGCGTCCGCCTGCTCCGGATCGGCGCCGACCTTGCGCAGCGCCATCAGCACCGCGTTGAGTTCCTTGACCACATGCACCGGCAGGCGCACGGTGCGCGACTGGTTCATGATCGCGCGCTCGATGTTCTGGCGGATCCACCAGGTGGCGTAGGTCGAGAAGCGGAAGCCGCGCTCGGGGTCGAATTTCTCCAGCGCATGGATCAGGCCGAGGTTGCCTTCCTCGATCAGGTCGTCGAGCGGAATGCCGCGATGCAGGTAATGCTTGGCGATGCTGACCACCAGCCGCAGATTGGCCTCGATCATCTTCTGCCGCGAGGTGAAATCGCCGGCGCGCACCGCGCGCGCGAGCACGAGCTCCTCTTCCGGCGTGAGCAGCGGCGTGGCGCCGATCTCGTTCAGATACAGCTGCGTGACGTCGTCGAGAAAGCCATCCTCGCCGGCGAGCTCGCCGGTCTCTTCGCGGCTGGCTTCGAGTCTCGCCTCCGCCTCGTCCGCAGGCGAGACGAGGCCGTCGATTTCGTTTTCCTCGTCGGCGGCCGTCATCGCGCAGGCAGCAGCTTGAGTGGATCGAGCGGCTTGCCTTTGTGCCGCAGCTCGAAATGCAGTTTGGGCTGATCGGCGTCGGAATCGCCCAGTTCGGCGATCTTGTCGCCCCGTTTCACCATCTGGCCCTCCTTGACGAGGATGCGGCTGTTGTGTGCATAAACGCTGCTGTAGCCGTCGGCATGCAGCAGCACGACGAGATTGCCGTGCTTTGGATAGACGCCGACGAAGATCACCTTACCGGGTGCGACGGCGCGCACCGGGTCGCCGATCTTGCCGGCGATGTCGATGCCGCGGTTGATCTCCTGCGTGCCGCCATTGCCGTCGCTGTAGCCGGCGAGCAGCTTGCCGCTGGCGGGCCAGCCCCAGTCGATGGCGCTGGCGGGCGTTTCGGCAGCCGGTGCCGGCTGCGGCGCGGCCGCCGGCGTGGCGGCAGGCGGGGCCGATGGCG
>JACAEF010000135.1 GCA_013388985.1 Rhodocyclaceae bacterium | reverse complement strand
GGTCGGGTTGAGCCACGCCGCCCGCTCCGCGTGAAGCTGCTTCGCCGCCGCGCTGACCGCCCGGTACGCCGGGTGATCCTTTGGCTCCTGACCCGGCGGCCAGGGAAAGGGGAACGTCTCGAAGGTGGTGGTGGGCGTGTAGCGGGGATCGTTGCCCACACCCAACCATGTGCACATGCGCAACGACCAAATTTCGTGAATACGCGAATGTAGCACGCCGAAGAAGTAGTCGTCGTCGCGGGCAATCACGTTAATCAGGTTTGCTGGAACTACTTCCGGGTCAAGCCAACAAAAGATGCGATGTTTGGCAACCATTGGGGTTGCGATGTAACGTGGCAATGGTTGTAGAGCAGTCCGCATTGCAGGACGTGACTCAGCGTACAACCACCATTTATCCCGATATGCTTTTCTTCTGTTCTCGCGTCGAACTGGGTAGACATGTTCCTTAACATACTCAAATGGTGCTTCGTATTGGGCAGCATCGGTTTCTGACATGTCTGTCCCGAAGTCAATTGTCCACACGTCACGAGGCCGTTTTGTCAGGTCCATAGCGTTATAGTACGGACGCACTACGTCTGAATTCGGGTGTCCATTTGGATTCTTTGGTGCTGCCAACATCTCTTCAGCTACATCTCTGGATATGTCAAACGGCCCCGCAGGGGTCACACCCATGAAAACGAGACCTGCGTTCTCGCGCAGACGATAAGCATTGGTTACGTCGATGGTACTTTCTAGGTCAGAGGTGATATGAGTAACGGAACGACCATCCAAAGTGCGCGTCAACTCTGTACTATCATCAAAACCAATCATCGAAACACGCACTGCTGCACCATCGAGAATCCAGGGGCGATCTGACCACGCCATGAAGATATCACCTGAATGTTTAACATGGTCCAATACTCGACGATTAGGTCCACCCCGGATCGAGTTTGTTGCCAACAAACCGGCACGCTTGACGCTCTTTTGCTCAATCATCGCGCGGGCTTTTTCAAACCAATACGTCACCAAGTCCGCTTCATGAGGCACGCGCCCCTCGTAGAGGGTGAATAGATCATCTACATAATCCCCCAACTCGGTGCGCATTCGCTTTCCACCAAGAAACGGCGGGTTGCTCACAATCACATGCACCGCCGGCCATTCCGGCTCCACCGGGTTCCCCGCGTCGTCGTAGGCCAGGATCGCGTCCTTCAGTTCGATGTTGTGCAGCGGCTCCAGGATCGGCTCGCCGAAGCTCAGGTAGCC
>JACAEF010000072.1 GCA_013388985.1 Rhodocyclaceae bacterium | reverse complement strand
TCGGTATACCGCCTCGCGAGGGCGCGCACCCGGGATGTTTCAATCCTCGCCCGGCCCACATGGAGCCGGGCGTCTGATCTGGGCGTTGCCGGGGCAGTACGGACGGATGTTTCAATCCTCGCCCGGCCCACATGGAGCCGGGCGTCCATCGGGTGGTGCGTTATCCCATGCAACCATTTCCTTGTTTCAATCCTCGCCCGGCCCACATGGAGCCGGGCGTCATCGAGGCGAGCCGCGACGGCCACGTGTCCTGGCAGTTTCAATCCTCGCCCGGCCCACATGGAGCCGGGCGTCCTGCGGCAGCATGGCGGTGAGGAGCGCGGTGGGCGTGTTTCAATCCTCGCCCGGCCCACATGGAGCCGGGCGTCCCGCCGCCGTAGCTGCCGAACTTCGCGAGATCCCCGTTTCAATCCTCGCCCGGCCCACATGGAGCCGGGCGTCGTGAGCGGTGTGGCCGAAGGGCGAGAAGAAACCGGTTTCAATCCTCGCCCGGCCCACATGGAGCCGGGCGTCCCACGCTGTAGTTGCGGCCCCGCTGGCCGGTCATCGTTTCAATCCTCGCCCGGCCCACATGGAGCCGGGCGTCAGGTTTCGCGCAACCAATGGATTTTTTATCGAAAAAAAACCAAATTGCGCGAACCGCTAGCTGTCACACCACCCAGCGAGCGCCGCCATTTTGCCTGCAAAACCATTCCCACGCACAAACAATACCTTCCATGGAGCGCGAACCCACCGGATTATCCTGTCCACTTGCAATCCGCGCGTCATATCACGAGTGGCCCTTCGAAATCGGTTGCCCTGAACGTCCCATATTCCTTCACATGCAATCGAACCGGTTCCGTGAGCCGATAAAAACGCAGGCAATCTTCTTGCGGCTCGATTTCGGCAAGGAGGCGACGTTCCAGCTCATCGAACTGCGCAGCGTCGATGCGGCATTCGAATACCGATTTCTGCACGCGCTGCCCCACGCCTTCGCAAATCCGCGCCACCCGACGGAGCCGGCGCCGTCCCTCGCGCGTCTCGGTCACGACGTCGTAGCAAACGATGACGAGAAAGGTCATTTCGGTGCAAACGGCAGATACAGCTCGGCATCGCCACGAATGCAGCGCGCCATCAGACGCGCCTGAACGAAAGGTGTCAGGCCGAGGGCCACGGCGGAATCGAGCAGCGGATGCTTCAGGGATTCCTGCTTGCGCTCCTGATAAGCGATGGCCACCTTTTTACGCGCCGCTTCTTCGAGGCTGACCGCTCCTCCCGGCCGCTCCTCGAAATCGTCTGGCTGGAGCTGGCGGCGGTTGATGAGCGTCAGGGCAAGGCGATCGGCCAGCAGAGGACGGAACTCTTCCATCAGATCGAGTGCCAGCGCCGCCCTCCCCGGCCGGATGGTGTGCAGGTAGCCGACCTGGGGGTCGAGGCCGACGCTTTCGACGGCACTGCGGCAGTCGTTCATCAGCAGCGCGTAGAGAAAGGAAAGCAGGGCGTTCATGCGATCCCGTGGCGGTCTACGTGAGCGCCCGTCGGGAGTGAAGGCCTCTCGCACTTCCGGCCGCACCAGTCTGCCCATGACGCCAAAATAGCGCTTGGCGGCATCGCCCTCGATGCCACGCACGGCGTCGAGATCGGCCGCGTATGCAAGCCGCGCCAGGGCCCGGCCCAACTCGTCGGCAACCGCGGTGAGTTCTGCAATGTCTTCCCCGCGGCCAGTTTCGCGCGCTCCGCGCAAGAGCACCTGCCGGCAGTTCTTGAGCTTGCCGGCAATGCAGGACTTCGCCACAGCCACGCGGAAACCGGCGCTGGCGAGGCGGCCATGCTGGGCCTGGCGCAATAGCACGTTGCCCGACATCGGCCCTTCGAGCCGCGCCTTGAAACGGCCATTCGCATCCAGCAGCACGAGGCTCTTGCCTTCATCAGCGAGGCGGTGCATCAGGATGGGCGAGACCATGACATGACCGAAGCAGACCACCGACGACAGATGATGCAGCGGCACTCGCAGCCTCGTTTCGCGTTCAACCTCGATGCGCAACGTTTCGTTGTCCAGATGCAGATAGGCATCCGGGGTGGTGACGTAAAGGGTGTTGAGCAGTTGCATGTCTCAATCCTCGACGGCAAAGAGATCCTCGATGTCGTTTGCAGCACGAGGTTGGCAAATCTCGGCAAGCGAACATCGCTCGCATCGCTCATCGAAAGTCGGCGCTGGCAGGACGGCATCTTCGAGCAGCCTGCGGACGGCGGCAGCGGCTTTCTCGACATTTCGGCGCATGGCGTTATCGATCGCGATCTCGCGGCGACGTCTCGATTTTGCATAGTAGATCGCGCCAGCAGACACCGGCTTGCCCATCATCTCTTCCAGACACAGGGCCTGCGCAGTCAATTGCAGATCGTCGCAGGCGCCGATCCAGGCCGCCTTGGCGCGGCTGCCAGCCTTGTATTCGACCGGATAAGGGGTGCCGTCCGGCTCGAATTCCACGACATCGCATTTGCCGATGAGCCCAAGCCGATCGCTCCACACAGACAAAGCCCTTTCGACACGGAGTCCGGCACGGACTTCGAGACCCGGCGTATCGACCTGCCGATGCACGGCCCGCCCGCGGAGGGTGTAGAGGTTCTCCTCGAAGATCTGATCGATGTGGATCAGCGCGCACTGGCGCGGGCAGTAGCACCAGTGCTGGAGCGCGGAAAGCGGGATGGGGTCGTTCTCATCCAAGGTCATTCCAGCCATCGGGAAGGCGTCGGGTGCGGACTGCGTATTCACTGACGACGAGAAACATCCCTTCGAAACGTTCCGGCTGCGATAGCAATTCCAGGATCAGTTCGGCCGGACGGGTTGGCGGGTATGGCTCCTGACGCAAATAGATCACCGCCCGCGGCGGAGGCATTGCACGGGAAAAAACCAGTTCGCCATAATCACGATCGAAAGTCAGCAACCAGCGTCCTTCGGCGCGAGCACAGGCCAATACCTCGGCATCAGTGGCGGCCGGCATGCGCTCGGCAACCCAAACGACATCGATCCCCCGTTCCCGCAACAAACGGATCGCCGGCCCAGGAAAGTTCTCATTGGCCAGCAAGCGGATATTGCTGTCCGTCATGCTGCTGCCTTATGCACGGCGATGTACTCTTCCTCTTTGAGCATCTCGGCGGCAAAGGCCAGCGCAGCCAAGATGTCTTCCCGCGTGATGGTCGGATAGGATTCGAGAATCTGCTCGAAGCTCCAGCCGCTGGCAAGCCAGCCGACGATCAGCTCGACCGAAATGCGCGTGCCCTTGATGCGCGGCTTGCCGACCAGCGTGTCAGGTGTGGCGACGATGCGGTCCTTCCAGTCCATGTTCAACACCTCCGGATCAGCTTGACGTTCGACGCGACTTCCAGTTCCTGCCCCACCGCGACGGGCTGGCCATCGAACAGCACGGAGTATGCGTCAAAATCACGTGGGACATCCACGCCTGCTTTCCGCTCTACCGTCAGGCGATCAAACAAGGCATGGGCCGGCGCGTTGCCAAGTTCCGATGCGTGCTTGAAGACATATAGTCCGCGCGTCGCCATCTCGCCCCGCGCAGCGGAGCGGTCATGCTCGAACATCTGGCACAACGCGGTGAAAAAGAGCTCGAGGTCGCCTTCCGAAAACCCGGTCTGTTTGGCGAGGAAGGACGAGACGAAGCCGTGGCAACGATAGAGACCATAGGGCACCGTGTGCTTGCGGCCCATGGTACGGTTATCGCCCTCCTGCTTTTCAGCCTCGGCTTCGGTCGCGACGGCCATCCGGGTGATCGAATGCTCCTGAGCGATCACCGGGTCGATGGAGCGGCCGAAGGTGAGCTGCACCGGGCCTCTCACCTGGCCGCAGTTGATACCGGTGGACATCACCGCGCCGAAGCTACGCACGTCGAAGAAATTGGCGCACATCCACTTCTTGGCTTCCTCCACCGCGTCACCACCCTTGCGCTTTTTGGTGTCGCCTTCGAGCGCGTCCTCACGGCCGATGGCGACGTAGGCGCGCTTGTGTTGGGCGTTGAGCACGGCCTTTTCCTTGACATAGATTTCGTAAGGCGGCTGCTCGCCCTTGACGATGCCGACGAAGTTGCGCACCTTGCGCTTCAAGCACACATCGGTGACCAAACCGTGGCCGGTCTCGGCATCAAGCCGCGGCAAATTGCCAGCATCGGGGTCGCCATTGGGGTTACCGTCCTTGACGTCGAACAGCAGGACGAAGTCGTAGCGGTGGTTCAGGCTCATTGCGTTCCTCCCTCGGAAGTGTCGGAATCGGATTTGCGGGTGAAAAAGTCCTGGCGCTGGTGGTAGTACCCCAGTGCGAAACGGCCTTGCTCGGGCAGAGGCAGTTGCCGCGGTAAGTCGGCGAGGTTGTCCATGATCTCGCCGATCAGGCGCTCGAAATAAATGCGCCGACCGGCCGTGAGCTTGCCCAAATGATGATTCTTCAGGCGCAGGAGAGTCGTGAATACGGCCACCGGCGAGCTCGATGCCGCACCATAGTAGCGGTCGCGGATCGTGGCATTGAGGCCGGGGCTCGCTTCCTCCTGGATTTTCTCCATTACGGCGAAGAGACGGCCGAGACGATAGGCCGGGCTGGGATTATCGGTATCGAGCATGGGCATGAACTCCTTCTCGGGGGTCGATGGGTATCTGCGGTTGGCACGGCGAATCTCGCGATTGAGGCAGGCCTTGAGTAGCGCGGCGCGAGCATGGGTCACGCGCTGCTCGGCGCGGCAACGACCGACGGCGCCATTGAGCAGGGCCGCGGGATAAGGCGTGTCCTCGCCGTTGAGCACGGCACGGACGATTTCGCCGCCGAGGTTCGGCGGAATGTTGTCGGCCTTGCCCTGCACGGAGATGGCGGTGAGCAGACGGAACAGCGACAGATGGCGCGGATCGTTGGGGCCGCGTACCACGTCCAGATCGTCGAAATGTCGGCGCAGCCGGTGGCCGAGTTCCGCTACCGTGCCGGTCTGCCAGAAGCGCACGGCGATGCGGGCGGCGTTGGGGGCGAGTCCCAAGACATGAAAGCGGCTATCGTCATCGTCACTGACGAAATGTCCGGTGTGGAGCGAACGGTAGAGCGTGTCCAGCGCTCGGGTGCCGCGGTCCGGATCGTCCTTCGGCGGCTCGCCAAAGAGATCGGGCACCAGCGTTTCGAACTCGCTCGGCTTTTCGGCCCAAAACACCGTCGAGGCATCGCCGATCTGCACGCGCTGGCGCGAAGCGCGCCCAAGCAGATGATTGAGCGCCGTGGTGTAGGCAAAGGCGGCGGGTTTGCCGACGGGAGCGTTGGCCCCTTGGCGCTTGCCGTAGGAATTGAAGGCATCCAGGTTGAACGAAACGATGTTGGCGCCGGAGGATTGCGCACCCCAGACGCCGTTGATCCGGGCGTGCAACCGCTCCATAGTCGCTGGTGTCCCGGTGACGAGGCAGAACACCGTTTCGGAATCCTCCTCGCCCCCACCGACCGCGGCCAAGGCAATCGCCGGATGCTGGCAGATCAGCTCGATCTCGCCTTGCAATTGCAGGGCGACGAATGGATTCGACGCCAATATTTCAGGCCAGAGCGGATCGTGGGCAAAGGCAGCCAGATCTACCGCAGCCAGGAATTTGCGTGCCGCCACCACCCCCGGCAGAGAGGCGGCCGGCTCTGGCAAGGCCTCGATACGCGCCCGAAAGGCGGCGTGCTGCGCGGCCACCCGCTCGGACTTGCCCCGAATATCGACGCCCAGCACGTATTCGGCCGTATCCCACAACAAGTTCGCCGCCACGCCGGAGGAGCGTTTAACCGCAGCGGGGACGAGAAAGCGTTGCCCCACGACCTTCTTACCGTCTTTGCGGCGTGTATCGCGAATCGGCGGTACCCAGCGGCCCGCAGCGTCGATCTGGATGACGAAGGGGATCTCTTTTTCCTCCAGCCCATAGGCCGGCAGGCGGCATGCGGGATCAGGGTCGGCCACCTTGCGCCGGTAGTAATCAACGAGCGCTTGCAGGATCATCGCCGCACCTCCTCACCGTCAAACGGTGGCACCTCGATCACGCCCTTCGTCATCTGTGCGCGAAAAAAGCGCGGCCGGGGATCGTCGGCGTTGGTGAAATCGAGGTCGTGCAACATCCAGCCGAGGTCACGCGTCTCGTCGATCGGCGGCGGCTCGGCAGCAGGATCGACGATGTAGCGGAAGCGCGCGGCGAACTCGCGGCAGCCCAGGTAGGGCTGATTCACGCACTGGCCGGCAGCGGCGCGACGCTCGAACATGGCGCGGAATTTTTCCGGCGCGCTTTGATCGAGGCGATTGGCCCGTACCTCGAGCTCGGCATGGAGGCGATAGGCCACGTCGCGCAGGAACAGGCCGGCGCGCTGCTGGCGCTCGTCCTCGACGTCGAGCGCCAGAATGGCGCCGCCGCCGTTCATCGCCGTCTGCACGTTGCGTACCGGGATCACGCTGCCGACCTCGTTGCGCCGAAGGTTGATCCAGCGGATCGGCTTCAACACCTCGATGCGCCGCACCCGCCAGCGCACCGCCGGCTTCCAGAAAATCGCTTCGAACACTGCGCGCGCGGCCGAGGGCGTCATCACGTCGTAGGAGACGCGCTCGACCTTCATTTCCGGCCGGGTGAAGCAGGCGAAATCGCCAGAGACCTCGAGACAGTAGGTTGTTGAAGGCATGAATTCCTCCTCGATCAGATCACCAGAGTCGGCGCCGGCAGGACGGCATCCTCGTCGTCACGCAGGCCCAACACCGGGTCGTAAAGCAGGTCGTTGCGCTGAACGAAACAGCCCGGAAAAACCTCGGCCACGTCGCCGCTCGCCGCCAGGCGTTCGGCGATGCGCCGCTTGACGGTTACCGCGCAGCGTTGCAGCTTGCGCATCAGCCAGCGTTCCGGACCCTCCTTCTCCAGTTGGAAAAGCAGCGCATCGATGCCGGAATACCCTGCATAGCGCACGAAGACCGTGGTCTGGTCTTCGTCGTCGATCAGGCGGAACTTGTTGGCAGCGCTGCGAAACTGGACTTCGAGCCCCGGCCCCGGGGTGAGGTCACGAACAATGCCTTTCCTATCGAGATCGATACCGTAATAGAGCCGATCGAAATAACGCTCGAAAAGCTCCAGCGCGAGCGGGTCACCCGGCCAGCTCCTCAGCACGTCGAGGCAAGCATCGGCGGCCAGACGCTGGTGGCCGGGCGGCGGGGCTTCAGGCGGCTGGAAGACGACGACACGGCCGCGCTCTTGTTCGCCTTCGCGGTTGCAGCGGCCGGCCGCCTGGGCGATGGAGTCGAGGCCGGCAAACGCACGATAGACGACCGGAAAGCTCACATCGACGCCGGCTTCGACGAGGCTGGTGCTCACCACGCGCAAGGGTCGATCGTCGCGTCCGGCTCGCTTGTCGGCGAGCCGTTGCCGGATTTCCTCGATCACTTTGGCGCGATGGGCGCCGCACATCAAGGCCGAAAGATGCAGTGTGCCCGCGGGCAAGAGCCGCCAGAGACGACGGGCATCGCCACGGGTATTGACGATGGCGAGCACGCAATCCTCCGCGGCGAGCAGAGCCGCGATCTCCTCCCAACTCGAGCGCTCGTCCCAATCGGGAAGCTCGACGACCACCCGCTTCAGGCACTGGTATAACTCGGTCGGATCGGCAATGATTTCTCGCACGGCGTCCAGCCCGCGCCGGTTCTTGGCGGCATCGAAATAGGTTTTGCTGGCCAGCGCCGGCTGGGTCGCCGTACACAGCACGACGGTCATGCCGTAGTGCTGCGTCAGGAGATTCAGCACATCAAGAATGGGCTGCAGGAATTCCGGCGGCAGGCATTGCGCCTCGTCGAGGACGATCACGCTGTCGACGAGGTTGTGCAACTTGCGGCAGCGTGAGACCTTCGCGGCGAAGAGCGACTCGAACAGCTGCACGTTGGTGGTGACGACGAGCGGCGCATCCCAGTTCTCGCAGGCGAGGCGCGCCCGCAGAGTGTCCCGCGTTTCCTCGTCGTAATCGGCCTGACTATGGTGTTCGACGACGTTCTCCGCGCCGACGACGCGGGCGAAGACGTCGGCGGTCTGTTCGACGATGCTGGTATAGGGAATCGCATAGATGATGCGCTTCTTGCGGTGACGACGCGCATGTTCGAGCGCGAAGGCGAGCGACGAGAGCGTTTTGCCGCCCCCGGTGGGAACGGTGAGCGAGAACAGGCCTGGCGCTTCTGCTGCTCGCGCACGGCATTGAGCCAGCACCTCGGCACGCAATGCATTGACGGCCGTATTACCGGCACTGGCCTGCAGGGCAGCCAAATGGGTCTCCAAACGCGCGGCGAGTTCATCGAGGCTGGCGAAGCCCGCTCGTGACTCCGCCTTGTCGCCGTCCATGAAGGATTCGGTGTCGAGGAAGTCGGCATCGACGAGGCAGGAAAACAGCATGCGCAGCCAGAGCGCAAACCCCTTCGCGCCGCCCGGTACCTGCCGCAAATCGAGTGCCGCGCCAGCGCTCAGCAGTTCGGGCGGCGCACCAGCACGCGCCTCGTCGTACTCGCGGCGGGCGTCGGGGTTGTCCTTCGAAAGTCGCGCATCCAGCCCACCATGCCAGTCAGGCAGCCCACCGTGATGGCCGGCGATCAGGTACGCGAGCGATCGGCCCGCGGCGCCAAAGCGCTCGACTGCATGCAGGGCACCTGCAATCGAATGCGTCTTGTCGCTGGACGTGATATGGGTTTCGAGGTGGACATTTTCGTCACCCTGCCCACGAATGTACGTTTGGAATCCCGGCCGAAACTTGCCGAGATCATGCCAACGACCGGCCAGCGCCGCGACGTCGGCTGCGCCGAAAGACGCAGCAAAGCCGCACGCCAAAGCTGAAACCGCAGTGAGGTGATCAAAAAGTGCTTGCGTCCTGAGCAAAGGCCCAGCAGCGCAAACATGTGCGATGTCATGGTTTCGCGGCGCGGTCACGAGAGATGCATTGATGAATTTATTCCATTGTGATGATAGCAAGGGTGAGGCTCAGAAACCGAGCCTGCCCCAATCGAGCGTCAGCACCACCGGCTGGTGGTCCGATGACCGGGTGCCTAAATCGACCTCGACATCCCGAACCCGCCCGGCGATGTTCTCGGAGACGAAAAAGTAATCGTAGGTCTGCGGGCCGGCGGAAAAGCTCACTTCATGCACGCCCACCGTCGGCGCGTGTGGCTGGTCTGGATGCGCGAGCATCCAGGCGTCGATGAGCCGGGGTGCCGTCCCGTCAGCGCCGACTTTCGTCAGCGGTTCCAGCTCAGCAGGCCCGCCCGCGCAATTGAAATCGCCGCATAGCACGACGCCTTCGCCGCGCGGCAGCACCGCGAATGGCGAGTCGGGCTCCGCGCTGGAGCGCGGCGCTACGGCATGACGCCAGCCTTCATCGCAGATTTCGCGCAGCCGCCCGATCTGCGCGGCGCGCTGGCTGGCCGAGTAGTATTCGAGATGCGTCGTGATCACGCGCAGGGCGCCGCCCGGAAATTCCGCTGCCTCGATCACCGCCTCGACCGCGACGCGCTGCATGCTGGGCTTTTCCGGCTCGGCCGGCCAGGGCAGCAAGTGGCGGAAGATTTGCAGGATCGGCTGACGCGAGAGGATCAGGTTGCCGAACTGGCGTCTGCCACCCAAGCCATCCGGCAGATCGCTGCCGACGCCGTAGGCGTGCTCAAAGCCAACGAACAGGCCCCGCAGCACCGCGACCTGATCGAGTTGTCCCGCTGGCATGCCGGGCAACGCCGGGTGATTGACCGCCACCTCCTGCAAGCAGAGCACGTCGGCATCGAAGTCGCGCGCCTCGTCGGCGATGCGCACCAAATCGACGCGCCCATCGAGGCCGCGACCCCATTGGATGTTCCAGCTCAGGATTCGCATCGCATTCTTTCCCGAAAATGCCACAGAACTGGATTATGCTAGCAGGCATGGACCAGCTCGAAGCGATCGATTGGGTACTTTCCCGCCACCGTCATGACGGCACGCGGCTGATGCAGATCCTGCGCGAAACGCAGGAGGCGTTGGGCTGGCTCGCGCCGGAAACCATCACGCGCATCGCCCAGGGCGTCGGCTGGCCGCGCGCCAGGGTCGAGGCCACCGCGGCGTTTTACAGCTTCTTCCATCTGCGGCCGCGCGGCGAATATTGTCTGCTCTGGTCCGACAACATCATCGACCGCATGGCCGGCAGCCGTGCCCTGATGCAGCGGCTGTGCGAGGCGCTGTGGCTCGAACCGGGCCGGCTGTCCGAGGACGGTCTGGTGTTCGTCCATACCACCTCCGACATCGGCATGGGCGACCAGGGTCCGGCGCTGCTGGTCAATTACCGTGCCGCGACGCGCATGACGGCCGAACGGGTCGATGCGATGGCCGAGCTGATCCGCAACCGCGTGCCCCTGGCGGATTGGCCGCAAGAGTGGTTTCAGGTGGAGGACAACCTGCGCCGCGCCGGCCCCCTGCTCGGCGAAGCCTTCACGCCCGGCGCGGCGCTCGCCGCCGCGCTTTCGCGGGGGCCGGACGCGCAACTAGCCGAGATCGCCGCCTCAAACCTGCGCGGCCGCGGCGGCGCGGGCTTCCCCACCGCGCGCAAATGGCAGGCCTGCCGCGACGCACCGCTCGCCACCGATCAGACGCGCATCGTCGTCTGCAATGCCGACGAGGGCGAGCCCGGCACGTTCAAGGACCGCGTGCTGCTCAATTCCCATGCCGATCTCGTCTTCGAGGGCATGACGATCGCCGCGCTCACGGTCGGCGCGCGCCAAGGCTTCCTCTACCTGCGCGGCGAGTATCGCTATCTGCTCGACACCCTCGAAGCGGTCCTGCAGCGGCGCCGCGACCAGGGGCTGCTCGGCCGCGGCATCCTCGGCACACCAGGTTTCGATTTCGACATCGAGATCCACCTCGGCGCCGGCGCCTATGTCTGTGGTGAGGAATCCGCGCTGATCGAATCGCTCGAAGGCAAGCCCGGCCGGCCGCGCCTGCGCCCGCCCTTTCCCGTCACGCACGGCTATCTGGGCCAGCCGACGGTCGTCAATAACGTCGAGACCTTCGCCTGCGCGGCGCGCATCGCGGAAAAGGGCGCGGCCTGGTTCGCTGCCACCGGCACGCCGCAATCGACGGGCAGCAAGCTCGTGTCGGTCTCCGGCGACGTGGCGCGCCCCGGCGTCTATGAATTCCCGTGCGGCATCACGGTCGCCGAGGTGCTCGACGCCGCGGGGGTGAGGAACTGCGTCCAGGGTGTGCAGGTCTCCGGGCCGTCCGGGACGACGCTGACCGGCGAGGAACTGGGCCGGCGCCTGTGTTTCGAGGACGTGCCGAGCGCGGGCGCGCTGATGGTCTTCGACTGCACGCGCGACATGTTCGAGGCCGCGCACAACTTCGCCCACTTCTTCGCCCACGAATCCTGCGGCTTTTGCACCCCCTGCCGCGTCGGTACGCAGGTCATCGCCCGGCTGATGGACAAGATCGCCGCCGGCCGCGGCTCGCAATACGACCTCCAGGAACTGTCCCGGCTGCACCAGCTGCTGCAAGGCACCGCGCACTGCGGGCTGGGTCACATCGCCGGCAACCCGGTTTTTGCGACGCTGACGAAATTCCGCCCGGCCTATGAACGGCGCCTGAAGTCCCTCGAGTTCGAGCCGGCCTTCGATCTCGATGCGGAACTCTCCCAGGCGCGCCAGATGACGGGCCGCGACGATGCCGGCGCCCACCTCGCGGAGACCTGAAGCCATGGCCAACGACGACACTTTCCTCCTCGATGGCGTCGCGGTGCCTTTCAACACCGGCCAGACCATCCTGCAGGCCGCCCATGCCGCCGGCCGTTACATTCCGCATCTGTGCTGGCATCCCGACTACAAACCGCATGGCTCGTGCAAGCTATGCACGGTGAAGATCGATGGCCGCCTGGCGTCGGCCTGCACGACGCCGGCCACTCCCGGTCTGCGGGTCGAGAACCGTACCCCCGAACTCGACGAGCAGCGGCGCACGCTGTTGCAGATGCTATTCGTCGAAGGCAACCACTTCTGCCCGTCCTGCGAGAAGAGCGGCCAATGCCTGCTGCAGGCTACCGCCTACGAGCTCGGCATGATGGGCCCGCATTTCGACCATTTCTATCCCAACCGTCCGGTCGATGCCTCGCACCCGGATGTGCTGCTCGACTTCAACCGCTGCATCCTTTGCTCACTGTGCGAGCAGGCCTCCGCGCGCGACGGCAAATTCGTCTTCGTCATGGGCGGCCGCGGCATGCGCGGCCGCAAGGTGATCATCAACAGCGCCACAGGCCGTCTCGCCGATACCGATTTCTCCCTCACCGACCATGCGGCCTCGATCTGTCCAGTCGGCGTGATCCTGAAAAAACGCGTCGGCTTCATCGTTCCCTACGGCCAGCGCAAATATGATCGCGCGCCGGTCTCGGTCGCGGATACGCAAGGAGACGAGCCGTGAGCGAGCCCCGCAAGCTGCGCGTCGCGACCACCTCGCTGGCCGGCTGCTTCGGCTGCCACATGTCGCTGCTCGACATCGACGAGCGGCTGTTCACGCTCATCGAGCTGGTCGACTTCGACCGCACGCCGCTGACCGACATCAAACGCTGCGGACCCTGCGATCTCGGCCTCATCGAAGGCGGCGTCTGCAACGCGGAAAACGTCCATGTGCTGCGCGAATTCCGCCGCCAGTGCAAGACGCTCGTCGCCGTCGGCGCCTGCGCGATCAACGGCGGCCTGCCTGCGCAGCGCAACCACCTCGACCTCAGGGACATCCTCGAGGCCGTCTATGAAACCGAAGGCGGATTGGCGCGCGGCGCGCACATTCCCAACGATCCGGAACTGCCACTGCCGCTCGACCGGGTGCATCCGATCCACGAGGTCGTGAAGGTCGATTACTTCCTGCCCGGCTGCCCACCCTCCGGCGACGCGATCTGGAAGTTCCTCACCGACCTCATTGCCGGGCGCACGCCGACGCTGGGGCATGGCCTGCTGCACTACGATTGAATTTCCCCGTCATGACTCAAACGCCGCTCAAACGCATCGCCATCGATCCGCTCTCGCGCGTCGAAGGGCATGGCAAGGTCACGCTGCTGCTCGACGACCACGACCGCGTGGTGCAGGCGCGCCTGCACATCGTCGAGTTCCGCGGCTTCGAGAAGTTCATCGAAGGCCGGCCCTACTGGGAGGTGCCGGTGATGGTCGAACGCCTGTGCGGCATCTGCCCGGTCTCGCACCATCTGGCGGCCGCCAAGGCGATGGACATGATCGTCGGCAGCCAGGTCACGCCGACGGCCATGAAGATCCGCCGCCTGATGCACTATGGACAGATCCTGCAATCCCATGCGCTGCATTTTTTCTATCTCGCCTCGCCCGACCTGCTGTTCGGCTTTGCCTCTGAACCAGCCAAACGCAACATCGTCGGGCTGGCGGCGCATCACCCCGAGATCGCCCGCAAGGGCGTGCTGATCCGCAAATACGGCCAGGAGGTGATCCGCGCCACCGCGGGCAAACGCATCCATGGCACCGGCGCGATCCCCGGCGGCGTCAACAAGTCGCTCAGCGCCGATGAACGCGCCGCGCTGCTCAAGGACATCTATGCGATCATCGGCTGGTCGCGCGAGGCGGTCGAACTGGTGAAGCATCTGTTCGAGACGCATCGCGAGCAATACCGCGAGTTCGCGCACTTCACCGCGCCGGCGATGTGCCTCGTCGCGCCTTCGGGCGCGCTGGATCTGTATGAAGGCGGCCTGCGCGCCCGGCTTTCCGACGGCACGACGCTGTTCGATCATGCCGACTACACCCGCTACTGGGAGTTGATCGGCGAAGACGTGAAGCCCTGGAGCTACATGAAATTCCCGTTCTTCAAGGCGCTGGGCGATGCCGAGCACGGCTGGTATCGCGTCGGACCGCTCGCCCGTGTCACGCTATGCGATTTCATCCCGACACCGCTGGCCGAGCGCGAGCGCAAGGAATTCCTTGCTTTCGACGATGGGCGGGCGAGCCGCGCCACGCTCGGCTATCACTGGGCGCGCATGATCGAGATGCTCCATGCCGCCGAGACGATCAAGGAACTGCTGCACGACGACGATATCGTCGGCCAGAACCTGCTCGCCAGCGGCGAGCGCCGCACCCGAGGCGTCGGCGTGATCGAGGCGCCGCGCGGCACGCTGATCCACCACTACCGCGTCGACGAGAACGACCTGGTGATCCGCGCCAACCTGATCGTCTCCACCACCCACAACAACCAGGCGATGAACGAGGCGATCCTCGCCGTCGCCCGCCAATACCTCGACGGCCAGCAGATCACCGAAGGACTACTCAACCACGTCGAAGTAGCGATCCGCGCCTTCGACCCCTGCCTGTCTTGCGCCACCCATGCGCTGGGGCGGATGCCGCTCGTCGTGGAAATTCTCGGCGCTGACGGAACGGCACACGACCGGGTGATGCGCGACATGCGCGGCGTCTGCCGGCGCGATGCGATGAAGGCATCGCAGCCATGAGGGAATCGCTGTCCAGGCTGCCCCTGCTCGCGGCGATCCTGACGGGGACTCTGCTACCGCTGGCCGCGCACGCGCAGTTGCCTGACCCCGCCGCTTTGGCCGCCGTCGTCCAGTTCAACACCATGTGCAGCAACTGCCACGATGCCGAATGCAGCGGCCGGATGAGCTTCGATTCGGGGGCGCCGGCCGCGCACGCTCACATCGAACGCCATCTCGGCGGCCCCGCGAGCGAGACCCAGGTCGCTGCGCTGTTCGCGATGCTGCGCCTTGTCAAGGAGACCTGCCGCCATTACCCGGTGGTGCCGATCCGGCCGGCGCGCGGCACATGGCTAGCCGAGGAGCTGGCGCCCTGGCACAACCCGCAGGCCGGCGCCTATTTCATTCCGCTTGGTAAGCTGGCAGCTGGCCGGCAGCAGATTCATCTGGAGTTCGACCGCCCCGCCGACGGCCAGGCGCGGGTCGACACCGACCGCATGGAGATCGTCGCCGAGGAACGGCTCTGCCGCGATGAAAACAAAACCATCGAGCTCGACGCCAGCGGCGACCTTGAGCACTTTCTCCACCTGAAGTCAGGGCAGGCGATCCTCCTGCGTATTGAGTTTCGCCGTGCCGGCGACTAGCGCTTCGACCACCCCGACCCTCGTTTTCGGCTGGGGCAATCCTTCGCGCGGCGACGATGCGCTCGGCCCGCTGTTCGTCGAACGCATCGAAGCACTCGGCTTGGCGGGCATCGACTGCCTGAGCGAATATCAGCTCCAGATCGAGCATATCTTCGAACTCGTGGAGCGAGAGCGCATCCTGTTCGTCGATGCCAGCATGGCCGTCACAGCGCCGTTCGCCGTCAGCCCGCTCCAGCCCGCCCCGGATATGGCACAGGATTTCAGCCACGCCATTGATCCGGCCGTCTTGCTGCGGGTCTATGAGGATTTTTTTGGCGCCCGCCCCCCGCCTGCCTTCCTGCTGGAGATCCGGGGCACAGACTTTTCTCTCGGCGCACCCTGTTCGGCGGCTGCCCGGCAACATCTGCAAGCGGCGCTGAGATGGGCCAGAAAATGGTTAGAATAACCGACCGTCAACTTTTTGCCCGCTGCGGAGTTATCCAAGGCAGGGCTTTTTCTGTGCAACCCTAACCTCGTCATCAATCCAAAGGAAACTCACCATGAAAAAATCTCTTCTCCTCATCTCCCTGACCGCTCTTGCCCTGGCTGCCTGCGGCAAGAAGGAAGCCCCGCCCGCTCCGGCCGCTGCTCCGGCTCCTGCGGCTGCGCCGGCCCCGGCTCCGGCCCCCGCTCCTGCTGAAGCCGCCAAGCCCGCCGAAGGCGCCGCTCCCGCCGCTGCCCCGGCTGATGCTGCCAAGCCCGCCGAAGGCGCTGCTCCCGCCGCTGCTCCGGCTGATGCCGCCAAGCCGGCCGAAGAGAAGAAGTAAGCGGTCCGCTGCGTCCCAGCAGGGACGCAGCAACGAAAAGGCCAGCCCGCAGGCTGGCCTTTTTCTTTGGAGCAATCCGGTTTATTTCTTTTTCGCGGCCTTTTTGCCCGCCACGGCAGCCTTGAAGCTCGCACCAGCGGTGAACTTCGGCACCGTCGTGGCCGGGATCTTCAGCGGAGCCCCTGTCTTCGGATTCTTGCCAGTGCGCGCGGCACGCTTGGCCGGCTTGAAGGAACCGAAACCCACCAGGGTGACGGTATCGCCCTTGGCGACCGCCTTGACGACGGCATCGATGGCGGCGGACAAGGCGCGATCGGCAGCAGCCTTGGAAATGTCGGCGGCTTTCGCGGTGGCTTCGATCAGTTCGGATTTGTTCATGGGCGTGGCTCCTCTCGTGTGCGTTGTGGATATGCGTTGCAAGAAACTGCGCCAGCTTACCTAAAGCTTTTCTCGTTGAAAAGCACTATTTCTGGTGCCGAGAGAGGGACTCGAACCCTCACAGTGTCACCACCGGCGGATTTTGAGTCCGCTGCGTCTACCGATTCCGCCATCTCGGCAAAGATGGTCAAGTTTTCATTTTACAGCCCAATCCGCCGCGGATTTTGGCTCCGGCCGCGCGGCACGCGCCGCGCTTAACGTTCGCTTTGCTCACGTTAGCCTGCGCCGCAACCGGCCATGCCGGTTGTGAGTCCGCTGCGTCTACCGATTCCGCCATCTCGGCCAATGAGGCAACGCCAAGTAGAATGCCGGCGCCGCTCGTAAGAGCGCGCATTATCCGCAAATCCTCCCTCTGCTGCAACCGATGTCCCTGACCCTCGACGAATTCGACTACCCGCTGCCGCCCGAACGCATCGCCCAGGCGCCCTTGCCGGAACGCAGCGCGAGCCGGCTGCTGTGGCTGCACGGCGCACGCATCGAGGATCGGTGTTTTCGCGATCTGCCGGCGCTGCTCGCGCCCGGGGATCTGCTGGTGATGAACGACACGCGGGTGCTGCACGCCCGGCTGTTCGGCCAGAAGGCCACCGGAGGACAGGTCGAGGTGCTGGTCGAGCGTGTCGTTGCAGCAGATGAGGTGCTCGCGCAAGTGCGCGCCAGCAAGCCGCCGAAAACTGGCAGCCGCATTCGCATCGAGGAGGCCTTCGACATCGAGGTGCTCGACCGCGAAGGCGAGTTCTATCGCCTGCGCTTTCCCGGCGATGCGGTCGAACTGATCGAGCGGCACGGCCGGCTGCCCTTGCCGCCGTATATCGAGCGCGCCGCCGCGAGCCCCGACGAGGAGCGTTATCAGACCGTCTATGCCCGCGAGCGCGGCTCGGTCGCGGCGCCGACCGCGGGCTTGCATTTCGACGCGCCGCTCTTGGAACGGCTGCGCGCGCGCGGCATCGGCATCGCCCATGTCACGCTGCACGTCGGCGCCGGCACCTTCCAGCCGGTGCGCGTCAAGAACATCGCCGAGCATCGCATGCACACCGAGCGCTACCACGTGCCGCAGGCAACCGCGGAGGCGATCGCCGCGACGCGGGGGCGCGGCGGCCGCATCGTCGCCGTCGGTACCACCAGCCTGCGCACGCTCGAAGCGGCGGCCGACGACGCCGGCCATGTAAAAGTCGGCGCTGGCGAGACGGCACTGTTCATCACGCCGGGCTACCGTTTCCGCGTCGTCGATCGGCTGATCACCAATTTCCACCTGCCGAAATCGACGCTGCTGATGCTCGTCTCGGCCTTCGGCGGTTTGAACGAAATCCGTGCCGCCTACCGCCATGCGATCGACGCCGGCTACCGTTTCTTCAGCTACGGCGACGCGATGCTGATCCACCGACACGATGAAATTTGACCTACTGACCTGCGACGGCCTCGCGCGCCGCGGCACGCTGACGCTCGCCCACGGCACGGTCGAGACACCCGTCTTCATGCCGGTCGGCACCTACGGCACCGTGAAGGCGATGGCGCCCAACGAACTGGAAGCCATCGGCGCGCAGATCGTGCTCGGCAACACCTTCCACCTCTGGCTGCGGCCAGGGCTCGATGTGATTCGCGCCCATGGCGGACTGCACCGCTTCATGGGCTGGCGGCGGCCGATCTTGACCGACTCGGGCGGCTTCCAGGTGTTCTCGCTCGGCGCCTTGCGCAAGATCAGCGAGGAAGGCGTGAAGTTCGCCTCGCCGATCGACGGCAGCCGGCTGTTCATGCGTCCCGAGGATTCGATGCAGATCCAGCACGCGCTGAACTCCGACATCGTGATGATCTTCGACGAATGCACCCCCTACCCGGCCGATCTCGAGCAGGCGGCCGAGTCGATGCGGCTTAGTTTGCGCTGGGCGAAACGCTCGCGCGCCGAACACGACCGGCTGGGCAACCCGAACGCTTTGTTCGGCATCGTCCAGGGCGGCATGTTCGAGGCCCTGCGCGACGAGTCGCTCGCCGGGCTGCTGGAAATCGGCTTCGACGGCATGGCGATCGGCGGCCTGTCGGTCGGCGAGCCGAAGGAGGATTTCGCGCGGATACTGGCCCACACCGCGCCGCACCTGCCGATCCACAAGCCGCGCTACCTGATGGGCGTGGGCACGCCTGAAGACATCGTCTTCGCCGTCTCGCAAGGCATCGACATGTTCGACTGCGTGCTGCCGACGCGGAATGCCCGCAATGGGCATCTCTTCACGCGCTTCGGCGACATCCGCATCAAGAATGCGCGTTACAAAAACGACACGCGGCCGCTGGATGAATCCTGCGAGTGCTACTGCTGCCGCAACTTTTCGCGCGCCTACCTGCACCATCTCTTCCGCTGCGGCGAGATCCTCGGCGCGCGGCTCAACACGATCCACAATCTCCATTACTACCAGACGCTGATGCAGGAAATACGCAAGGCGATCGAGGCGGGCGCGTTCACGGACTTCGCCATCCGCTTCGCCAAAGATCGGAACCAGGCGCAATGAGGCGCCCGGGTATAATGCCCCACCTTTCCATGGAGTGATTCGATCATGCTGATTTCCAATGCTTATGCTCAAGCGGCGCAAGGCGCTGCCCAGGATCCGACCGGCGGCCTGATGGGGCTCGCCCCGATCATCCTGATGTTCATCGTGCTCTGGTTCCTGATGATCCGTCCGCAGATGAAGAAGGCCAAGGAACACCAGAAGCTGATCAGCGAGCTCGCCAAGGGCGATGAGGTGGTGACCCAAGGCGGCATCGTCGGCAAGATCACAAAGGTGGGCGAAAACTATGTCGCGATCGAAGTCGCCTCGCTGAAGGACGCCCCGGTCGAAGTGCAGGTCCAGAAGCAGGCCGTCGCGGCACTGCTGCCCAAGGGCACCCTCAAGACACTCTGATGAACAAATACCCCCTCTGGAAAAACGCCATCGTCATCGTGGCGTTGATTCTCGGCCTGCTCTACACGCTGCCGAACTTCTACGGTGAAGTGCCGGCCGTACAGGTTTCCAGCGTCAAGGCGACGATCAAGATCGAGCCAAAACTGCAAGCCCGCATCGAGGAAATCCTCACGGCATCCGGCCTGAAACCCACCGGGGTGTTCGCCGATCCGCACAGCATCCGCTTCCGCTTCGCGGATACCGAAACGCAGCTCAAGGCCAAGGATGCGATCGAGAAGGCGCTCAATCCCGATCCCGCCGACGCCTCCTACAGCGTCGCGCTCAATCTGCTTTCGGCCTCGCCCGACTGGCTGACCGCGATCCACGCGCTGCCGATGTATCTGGGCCTCGACCTGCGCGGCGGCGTGCATTTCCTGCTGCAGGTGGACATGAAGGGGGCCATCACCAAGCGGCTCGATTCGCTCGGCGCCGACCTGCGCACCCTGCTGCGCGACAAGAACATCCGCCACGGCGGCATCGCGCGCGAGGGCACTCAGCTGGCGATCCGTTTCCGCGATGCCGAGACGCGCGACAAGGCGCGCGCGGTGATCAGTGACAGCCAGCCCGACCTCGACCTCGCCGACGCGCAGGAAGGCGCGGACTTCAAGTTGGTGGCGAGCCTGAAGCCGGCGGCGCAAAAGCGCATCCAGGAATTCGCGATCAAGCAGAACATCACCACGCTGCACAATCGCATCAACGAGTTAGGCGTGGCCGAGCCGGTGATCCAGCAACAGGGCGCCGACCGCATCGTCGTCCAGTTGCCGGGCGTGCAGGACACTGCGAAGGCGAAAGACATCCTCGGCCGCACGGCGACGCTGGAAATCCGCATGGTCGACGACGAAGCCAGTGCCAACCCGGCGATCATGGAGCTGGCCGCGCAAGGCCAGCCGCCTGCGGGCACCGATTACTACGTCGAGCGCGGCGGTCGCGGTCTGCTGGTGAAGAAGCAGGTCGTGCTGACCGGCGACCGGCTCACCGACGCGCAGGCCGGCTTCGATTCCCAGACCCACGAGCCGGCGGTGCATCTCACGCTCGATGCCGCCGGCGCACGCATCTTCAAGGACGTGACGCGCGAGAACGTCGGCAAGCGCATGGCGATCCTGCTGATCGAGAAGGGCAAGGGCGAGGTCGTCACCGCGCCGGTGATCCGCAGCGAGATCGGCGGCGGTCGTGTGCAGATCTCCGGCCGCATGACCACCACCGAGGCCAGCGACGTCGCGCTGCTGCTGCGCGCCGGTAGTCTCGCCGCGCCGATGGAGATCGTCGAGGAACGCACCATCGGTCCCTCCTTGGGTGCCGACAACATCGCCAAGGGCATGCACTCCACGCTGTGGGGCTTCTTGGCGATCGCCGCCTTCATGATCGTCTACTACCATCTGCTCGGCCTCGTCTCCGTGATCGCGCTCACCGCCAACCTGCTGTTCCTGGTCGCCCTGCTCTCGCTGCTGCAGGCGACCCTGACGCTGCCCGGCATCGCCGCGGTGGCGCTGACGCTCGGCATGGCGATCGACGCCAACGTGCTGATCAACGAGCGCATCCGCGAAGAGCTCAGAAACGGCGTTACCCCACATGCCGCGATCGCCGCGGGTTACGAGCGCGCCTGGGGCACGATTCTCGATTCGAACATCACCACGCTGATCGCCGGCGTCGCGCTCTTGATCTTCGGCTCCGGGCCGGTGCGCGGCTTCGCGGTGGTGCACTGTCTCGGCATCCTCACCTCGATCTTCAGTTCGGTGGTGGTCTCGCGCGCGCTGGTGAACTGGATCTACGGCAGCCGCAGGAAGCTCGACTCGATCAGCATTGGTCAGGTCTGGAAACCGGGGGTGTAAGACATGGAATTCTTCAGGATCAAACGCGACATCCCCTTCATGCGCCATGCGCTGGTGTTCAACATCATTTCCTTGATCACCTTCGTGCTGGCCGTGTTCTTCCTCGCCACCAAAGGACTGCATCTGTCGATCGAGTTCACCGGCGGCACGCTGGTGGAGGTGGGCTATACCCAACCGCCTGATCTCGATCAGATCCGCAAACGGCTCGAGGCCGACGGCTTCACCGATAGTCAGGTCATCAACTTCGGCTCGGCCCGCGACGTGCTGATCCGCGTGCCGCTCAAGGCTGGTGAGGAAACCGCCAAAGTCAGCGAGCGCGTGCATGCCAGTTTACAAGCCGTGGGCGGCGAGCCACAGATCAAGCGGGTCGAGTTCGTCGGCCCGCAGGTCGGCAAGGAGCTCGCCGAAGACGGCGCGATGGCGCTGATGCTGGTGGTGATCGGCATCGTCGTCTATCTCGCGTTCCGCTTCGAGTGGCGCTTCGCCGTCTCGGCGATCATCGCCAACCTGCACGACGTGGTGATCATCCTCGGTTTCTTCGCTTTCTTCCAGTGGGAGTTCTCGCTGCCGGTGCTCGCCGCGGTGCTCGCGGTGCTCGGCTACTCGGTGAACGAGTCGGTGGTGGTCTTCGACCGCGTGCGCGAGACCTTCAAGAAGCAGCGCGGCCTGACGACTCCGGAGGTAATCAACCACGCGATCACCAGCACCATTTCGCGGACGATCATCACCCACGGCTCGACGCAGATGATGGTCACTTCGATGCTGATCTTCGGCGGCCCCGCATTGCACTATTTCGCGCTGGCGCTCACCATCGGCATCCTGTTCGGCATTTATTCGTCAGTGCTGGTCGCCAGCCCCCTGGTGATGTGGCTTGGTGTGACGCGCGAACAGTTCGTCAAGCCGAAGAAGGAAAAGCCGGCGGGGATGACCGAGGACGGTGCCTGCGTGTGATTCAGATTCAATGAGAACCTACGTCTGGGACCTGCCGACGCGTCTGTTCCACTGGCTGCTGGTCGTCTGTGTCGTCGCCGCCTTCGTCACCGCCAAGATCGGCGGCCATCTGATGATTTGGCACGGCCGGCTCGGTCTCGCCATCCTCGGCCTGATCGTCTTTCGCATCGTCTGGGGTTTCATCGGCTCGACCTACGCACGTTTTGCCACCTTCATCCGTGGTCCAGCGGCGATCCGCGCCTATCTGCGCGGTGAATGGCACGGGCTGGGACACAATCCTTTGGGAGCGCTCTCTGTCATCGCACTGCTGGGCATCCTTTCGCTACAGGCCGCGAGCGGCCTGTTCGCCAACGACGACATCGCCTTCGAAGGCTATCTCACATCGCTGATCAGCAGCGAGTTTTCCAGTCGGATCACGGGCATCCATCAACTGCTCGAAAAAGGCTTGCTGCTGCTGGTGACCTTGCACGTCGGCGCGATCATTTTCTATGCCCGTGTCAAGAAGCAAAACCTCGTCAAGGCGATGATTACTGGCTGGGCAGCAGGGTCGCCTGAACAGTCGAGCCGGGGCGGCGGCACCGCCGCAGCGATCGTTGCGTTGCTCATTGCCGCCGCAAGCGTCTGGGCGGCCTCGGGCGCGTGGTTGCCGGAGCCCGCCACCCCACCTGCCGAGCACACAGCGCCGGATTTCTGATCTCTACCCAAGCTGTACCACGTAGTTGCCGTCCTCTAGCAGTTGCCTGCTTGACTGCTTTTGGTGGGAGCTTTACCCCAAGAGCGCGCCCAAACGGGGCAGGTAATGAAAACGCCCAACC
>JACAEF010000134.1 GCA_013388985.1 Rhodocyclaceae bacterium | reverse complement strand
GTCTCGAGGAGGTCGGCGAGCTCGCGCAGGATCTCGACGAGCTGGGCGGCGGCCTCATCGGAGATCGGGGTAGCGAGCAGCACGCGGGGGTAGTGATCGGGACTCATGGTGTCGGTCTCGGGGGTTGGTGGTGATCGGAATCAGGCGCTGCGGGCGTGGCGCTTGGGTGTGGCCCGCTCGGTGTGGAAGACCTCGAAGAAGAGCTTCTCGTCGAGCCGGGTGAGCTCGCGCCGGGCGGCGTGGGCGAGGAGCTCGGCGGCGAAGTTGGTAAGCACGCGGTAGTTGCCCATGGCGTGGTCGGCGAGGGCCTGGGCGAGGGCTGGGGAGAGCAGCGAGGGGTTGCCGGCACTGCGGGTGAGGTGGGCGAGGCACTCGAGGAGCTGCTCGCGGGAGGCATGCTCGAGGGTGAGGCGGGCGCGGATGCGCGAGCCGAGCGGCAGGAGGTCGTCGCGGCGCAGGAGCTCGGTGAGACGGGTGTCGCCGGCGAGCACGACGCTCAAGAGAAGGCGCGAGTCGAAGTTCGAAGCGGCGAGCAGGCGCAGCTCGTTGATGAGGGCGGGCGCAAGCTCCTGGGCCTCGTCGATGAGCAGCACCGGGCGTAGCCGAGTGGCGTCGAGGTGTGCGAGCCAGCGCGTGCGCAGGGTCTTGAAGCCCATCCAGCGGTTGTGGGGGCGTAGCTCCACGGCGAAGAGGTCGCCGAGCTCGCGGTAGAAATCGGCGAGGTTGGCGCTCGGGTGGGCGAGCGCGGCGACGGTGAGGTCGGGGAGCTGGGCGAGGCGGGCGGCGAGCAGCCTGAGGGCGACGCTCTTGCCGGTGCCGGGGGCGCCGCTGATGAGCGCGAAGCCGCCCTCGCGGGCGTGGGTGTTCTCGATCCGCCAGCCGAAGTCCTCGATGGCGGGGGTGGCGAGCAGGGCCTCGGTCGGCAGCTCGGGGCTGAAGGGGTTCCACTTGAGGCCGTAGAGGGCGAGCAGCTTGCGGTTCACGGGGTTCACTCCTCGGGGTCGAAGGGCAGGTAGGCGGGCGGCAGCCCGGTGGCGGCGTACTCGGCGAGCAGACGCTGGAGCAGCGGTGCCATCTCGCCGGGGCTGGCTGCAGAAGGGGTTGGCGCGCTCACCGGCTCGAGGGCCCGGCGCACGCCGTCGGCGTTGGCGGTCTTATCGAGCGGGTAGAGGGTGGCCACCGGCTCGACGGTGTGCGGGTCGATGAGCTCGAGGCTCGAGAGGTCCCAGCGGGCATAGCGCAGGGTCAGGCGCTCGAGGTGGCGGTAGCGCGAGGGGACCTCGAAGCGGATGCCGAGCACCGAGCAGGTGCCGTCGCTTCGGCGCTGGGTGCGGGTGGTCTGGGTGCGAAAGGCGCGGCGCAGGGTGTCGGCATCGGGGCACTCGCGGGCGACGTCGGGACCCTGGAGGTAGCGCTCGAGCGGACCCATGCCGAGCTCGCGATGGGGGGTGCGGTTGTATTCGCGCTCGAGCCAGGCCAGCGTGGCGTGGT
>JACAEF010000068.1 GCA_013388985.1 Rhodocyclaceae bacterium | reverse complement strand
GATGCGATTGCCAGGCGCGGCGACGCAGCGATATGTCGATATCGCAAGGAGCCGCAACACCGCAGCGCATCCGATTCGCCCCAGCCCAAAGGGTTGCGGCCGGAAATGGCGTCTGCGGCGTTGTCGGGCTTGCCAAGGGGAGGCGCCCTTGGCTTCGCCTTCCGCCTTGCATCCATCCCTTTCCGGCCAGCAACGCCATCCGCCGGATGATTGAGAACAGGCCCTAGCACCCGAGCGACGTGACAACCGTCTGTGAGGGGGAGCATTCATCGATCATTGCGAAGGAGCCATCATGGACACGCGCTCGCCAGCCGTCATCCGCACCATTGTCGCCGCGACCGACTTGTCGGCCGCGGCGAATCTCGCGGTCGAACAAGCCGCGGTGCTGGCGAAACGCTTCGAGGCGGATTTGTCGGTCTTGCACGTGTTCGATGACGGGTTGTGGGCCGCCATCAAGAGCATTTACGATGCCGAGCGCTGGACGGGCGCCGACCCGGTGCTGGCGGCACGCGACCATCTGTCACGACAGGCGCAGGAGCTCGCGGCGCGACACGGCATCAGTGTCGTCGCGGAAACGCGAACGGGTGGCGCGGCAGCCGAAATCGCCCGTTTCCTGACGGAATGCCAAGCCGATCTGCTGGTCGTCGGCGAACATGGCGAGGATTGGATCGGCGATACCTTCCTCGGCGGTACGGCCCTCAAGGTGCTGGCACAGGCAAATGTGCCGGTGCTGCTGGTGCGCCGCCCCGCCAGTGCCGAATGGGCGAGCGTGATCGTGGCAATGGATTTTTCCGACAACGCCAGGCGCGCCTTGCAGCTGGCGCTCGACTGGTTTCCTTCGTCCTCGCTCTATATCACGCATGCCTATTTCGTGCCATTCGAGGGGCGCATGCGCATGGCGGGGGCCACAGACGCCGATCTCGACCATTACCGCAAGGCAGAACTGGCGCGCGCGGAAAGCTCGATGCAGTCCTTGCGCGACTCGCTTGCCGTGCCGGCGACGGCCCATGTTCAATGGCTCAATCTGCACGGCCACCCCGCGGCAGTGCTTTTCGAGCTGTCGGAGCGCCTCGCAGCCGATCTCATCGTCATCGGTAAGCATGGCGGCTCCGCGCTCGAGGAGCGCATCATCGGCAGCGTCACCCAGAACGTGCTCTATCACGCCAGCAGCAATGTGCTGCTGGTGCCTTGAGCGATGCCGAACGGGAGACCGTCATGTCGAACCCGATCTGGCATGCGGCGGCAGCCGAACAGGCGCTTGCGGCACAACAGGCCACGCCAGCGGGGCTGAGCGGGGATGAGGCCGCGCGGCGGCTCGCCGCGCACGGCCCCAACCGCCTGACGCCGCCGAAGAAGCGCGGGCCATTGGTCCGCTTCCTGCTGCAGTTCCACAACGTGCTGATCTATGTGCTGCTCGGCGCGGCCGGCGTCACCGCCGCGCTCGGTCATGGCGTCGATACGGCGGTGATCCTCGGCGTGGTCTTCATCAACGCGCTGATCGGCTTTATCCAGGAAGGCAAGGCGGAGAAATCGCTCGATGCGATCCGCAACATGCTCTCTCTGCAGGCGATGGTGTTGCGCGATGGCCGCCGTCAGGAGATCGCCGCGGAAGAACTCGTTCCCGGCGACATCGTGCTGCTCGCCTCGGGCGACAAAGTGCCGGCCGACCTGCGTCTGATCGAGACGCGCACTCTGCGCATCGAGGAAGCCGCGCTGACCGGCGAATCCGAGCCGGTCGAGAAATCCAGCCAGGCCGTGGCGGATGACGCGCCGATCGGCGATCGCCGCTCGATGGCCTACTCGGGCACGCTGGTCGTCTTCGGCCAGGGCAAGGGCGTCGTGGTCGCCACCGGGGACGCCACCGAGATCGGCCGCATCGGTCGCATGCTGGCCACGGTCGCATCGGTCGAGACGCCGCTGATGAGGCAAATGGCGGTCTTTGGCCGCTGGCTGACCGTGGGCATCCTGCTGCTCGCCGGCTTCACCCTGGCTTTTGGCATGCTCGCGCATGGACAGCCTGCGGGCGAGATGTTCCTCGCCGCGGTGGGCCTGGCGGTCGCGGCGATCCCCGAAGGCCTGCCGGCGATCATGACCATCACGCTGGCGATCGGCGTGCAGCGCATGGCCGCGCGCAATGCCATCATCCGCCGCATGCCGGCGGTGGAGACGCTCGGCGCGGTCACCACCATTTGCTCGGACAAGACCGGCACGCTGACCAGGAACGAGATGACGGTGCAGCGGCTGGCGACGGCGGAAGGGACGATCGAGGTGGCGGGCGTCGGCTATGCGCCGCACGGCGGGTTTTCGGTCGCGGGCCGCGAGATCGCACCCGAAGCGCTGACCGACATCGCCCGCGTCGCGCTGCTGTGCAACGACGCCACCCTGCGCGAGGTCGCAGGCGAATGGAAGCTCGAAGGCGACCCGACCGAAGGGGCATTGCTGACCCTGGCGCTCAAGGCCGGACTCGATCCCCACTTCGAATCCGCAGCGTTGCCGCGCATCGATGCGATTCCGTTCGAGTCCGAGCATCGCTTCATGGCGACATTGCACCACGACCATGCCGGTCATGCCTTCGTCTTCGTCAAGGGCGCGCCCGAGCGCGTGATCGGCATGTGCGCCTGGCAAAGAGAAAACGGCCATGACAAACCGATCGACGCCGCATTCTGGCAGGCCCGGATCGATGCGCTGGCGGCGCAAGGCTTCCGCGTGCTGGCGCTGGCGGCGAAGCCCGTCGAGCCAGGCAAGCGCGAGCTCGTCTTCGCCGATGTCGAGGGCGGGCTGACATTGTTCGCGCTGGCCGGCATCATGGATCCGCCGCGCGAGGAAGCGATCCGCGCGGTGGCGGCCTGTCATGCGGCGGGCATCCGCGTCAAGATGATCACCGGCGACCATGCCGTCACCGCAGCGGCGATCGCTCGGCAGATGGGCCTGTCGCAGGGCGCGGCGCGCGCGCTTACCGGTAGCGAGATCGAAGCGATGGATGGCGCCGCTTTGCGCGATGCGGTGCGCGAGGTCGATGTCTTCGCCCGCGCTAGCCCAGAGCACAAGCTGCGGCTGGTCGAGGCGTTGCAGGCCAATGGCGAAGTGGTGGCGATGACCGGCGACGGCGTCAATGACGCGCCGGCCTTGAAGCGCGCCGATGTCGGCGTGGCGATGGGCAAGAAGGGCACCGAAGCAGCCAAGGAAGCCGCCGAGATGGTGCTGGCCGATGACAACTTCGCCTCGATCGCCGCCGCCGTCGAGGAAGGCCGCACGGTCTATGACAACCTCAGGAAGGCGGTCGTCTATGTGCTGCCGACCAGCATTGGGCAGGCCTCGATGGTGCTGATCGCCGTGCTCGCCGGCATGACGCTGCCGATCACGCCGGTGCAGATCCTCTGGGTCAACATGGTCACCGCCGTCACCCTCTCGCTGGCGATCGCCTTCGAGCGCCCCGAACCCGGCCTCATGGCGCGGCCGCCGCGCAATCCCGATGAGCCGCTGGTCAACGGTTTCATGCTCTGGCGCATCGGCTTCGTCACCGTGCTCTTGGTCGCCACCTCGTTCGGTCTGTTCCTGTGGGAGAACGGGCGCGGCATGGGGCTGGAATTCGCGCGCACCGCCGCAGTGAATACGCTGGTGATGGGACAGATCGTCTACCTCTTCAACTGCCGCCGCCTGACGGGATCGGTGCTGTCGAAGGAGGGCCTGTTCGGCAATGCCGTTGCGCTGAAGGCGGTCGCGGTGCTGGTGGTGCTGCAGCTGGCGATGACCCATCTGCCCTTCAAGCAGGGATTGTTCGGTACCGATCATCTCGATGCGGCGACCTGGCTGCGCGTCGTGGCGGCGGGTGTGCTGGTGTTTTTCGTCGTCGAGATCGAAAAATGGTTCTGGCGCGGTTTCCAGCACGATAAGATGGGGGAACTACAAGCACGATGAACATGACGAACAACGATGAGTCGACTGGTCGATACCCTGTGCTTGCTGCTCGATCCCCATGTCGAATCGCTCGATGCGCTCACGGCACTGATGGCGGAACTCCGCCCGGCACATGGCATGGCGCCGGCGGACAACGTGCGTGCGCTGGCCGAGCTGTTGCAGGCGCGTCCCGATCTGCGTGCCGCCCTGCGCGGGGTGTTGCTCGAGCTGGTCATCCATCGCCATGCCGTCTTGTTGTTCGCCACGGTGGGCATCTATCCCGCCACCGGCTTCTTCAGCGAAACCTTCCGGCGTCTGGCACATCGCCTGCTGCCCGAGGCGGATGAAGGCGACCAGCTCAAGGGGGCTCTGGAACACATCATCCAGGCACGCGATGCTTCCTGGCTGACAGAGGTTCCAGAGAGCGAATGGGCAGCGGTCATCGCTGCCTTGCATCTCGATGAAGCCGCTGGCGAGCTCGCCGCGCATCGTTTCAACGAAGATCTGCTCGAAGCCTTGCGCGTCGTGGCCCATCGGATTGCAGCGGCGGGTCTCGAACCGGAAATGCTGCGACTCGACCCGACGCTGGAGAACCATGTTTCTCCCTATCTCGCGTTGTGCGAGGAGGCGCTGGCCTTCGCCCAGGCGGTCGAAGCAAAAGTCGGCGCTGGCGGGACGGCACCCGCCGATGTCCGCCATCTGCATGTGCTGATCGATCAGGCACGTGCGGCAGGTGATCGGGTACGTCGTCGCGCCCGACAATTGGGGGCGAGTTTCCATCTGACTTTCCGCCTGCGCCGGCTCGCCCAGCATCTCGACCGGCTGGAGCGCCTGACTCTGTTGGCCGAGGCATTGGCCAACCATCGTCCCGGCGATGCGCGCGCGCAAGGCGCCGTGCTCTGGCGGGAATTGGCGATCGCCGCCAGTCACCGCGACGATCTGATCGGCTTCTGGCGTGAAAACACCGAGTTGGTGGCGCTGCGCGTGACAGAGAACGCGGGCAAGAGCGGTGAGCATTACATTGGCGAAACCCGCGCCGACTGGTTTGCGATGCTGCGCTCTGCCGCCGGCGGCGGCATCATCATCGCACTGATGGCCGCCAACAAGCTCCATCTGGGTACACTGGGTTTGGCGCCGCTGACCGAAGTGTTGGCCTACTGCCTCAACTACAGCCTCGGCTTCATGCTCATTCACCTGCTGCATTTCACCGTCGCCACCAAACAGCCCGCAATGACCGCGAATGCCATCGCCGCCGCCATCGGTGACATGCAGGCGGGTGGCAAGGGGCGCCAGCGCGATCCATCGCCGGTCGTCGACCTCGTCGCCCGCACGGTGCGCACCCAGCTGGCGGCGATCCTCGGCAATGTCGGACTGGCGGTACCGGTCGCCATTCTCGGTGGACTGCTGTTCCGATGGCTGACGAGCGCGCCTTACGTCGCTGCCGAGAAGGCGAGGATACTTCTGCAGGATAGCGACCCCATCGCCAGCGGCGCCATTCTGTTCGCCGCGGTGGCGGGCGTTTGTCTGTTTCTCGCCGGCCTGATCGCCGGCTATTACGACAATCTGTGCGCCTACAACCGCATTCCCCAGCGTCTCGATCGGCTCGGCTGGCCACGGCGGCTGTTTGGCCGGGAGCGCTGGCGGCGCATCACCGACTACATCGGCAACAATCTCGGTGCGCTGGCCGGCAACTTCTTCTTCGGTTTCCTGCTCGGCGGAACCGCTGGCGTGGGCATGCTGCTGGGATTGCCGCTCGACATTCGCCATATCGCGTTTTCTTCGGCGTATTGGGGCTATGCGCTGGCCGGCCTCGAATTCGACGTAGCCTGGCAAACGGCGGCGCTCGCGGCCCTCGGCGTGCTGCTGATCGGCGTGACGAATCTCGTCGTCAGCTTTTCGCTCGCCATGTGGATCGGCCTCAAGGCGCGCGGCGTCGATTTGCGGCAGCGCTTACGCCTGGTGCGGGCGATCCTGTGGCGATGCCTGACGCACCCCGGAGATTTCTTCCTGCCGCCGCGCGCGGCTGTCTCGGCGACCGGGCACGAGCCGCCGACATCGCGCGGGGGTGGGTCGCGGCAGGATCGGATGACGTCATGATGCAACTCCTCGAGCGTGTCCTGTCGTTCGCCGGCCTTTGGTGGCTGCTGGCGGAAGGCCATCGCGACGGCTGGCTGCTGGGGGGCGTCGCGGTCGTCGCGGCGACCTGGTCGAGCGTGAAACTCTGGCCGCCGCGCGCATATCGTGTGCGTCTGACCGCCCTGCCGGGCTTTCTTGCCTTCTTCGTCGTCAATTCCGTGCGCGGTGGCCTGCAAGTCGCGGCGATGGCGCTGCGCGGCAGACGCGCGTTGACGCCCGGCCTGATCGACTTGGCGCTCATTCTTCCGGACGGCGCGCCGCAGATTCTGCTGACTTACACGCTCGGCCTGATGCCGGGCACGGTGGGCGTCGAACTGGCGGACGGCCGCCTGCGCGTGCATGCGCTCGATGTCCGGCTGCCGGTCGCGGCGGAGGCGCGCGCGCTGGAGTTGCGCATCGCCGCCTTGTTCGGAGTCGGCGCATGAACTCGATCGATCTAGCGATCGCCCTGTTCCTGCTCGGCAATCTGGTCGTGGCGCTCGTCGCGGCGGCGCGCGGGCCGACGGCGGCCGACCGCATGCTGATGGCGCTGCTGTTCGGTTCCACCGGCACCGGCATCCTCGTCTTGCTGGCACAGGCAATGGGTATGCCCACCCTCGTCGACGTCGCGCTGCTGCTGGCGTTGCTGGCGGCGATCGGCGGCGTCGCGTTCGCCAAGCGCGCCTGGCAGGGGGATGGTCATGATTGACGCCATCGGCACGCTGTTGCCGATCGTCGGCGCCCTCTTCTATGCCGCCGGCACGCTGGGCCTGCTGCGCTTTCCCGATGTCTATAGCCGCCTGCATGCCCTTGCCAAGGCCGACAATCTGGGCCTGGGCTGCGTGCTGCTCGGTCTGGCGCTACAGGCGGAGGATCTCGCCGTCAGCCTGAAACTCCTGTTGATCTGGCCGCTGGCACTGGCGGCCAGCAGCGCGGTGAGCTATGCGATCGCGCGGCGCGCCGCACATCTCGGTGTAAAACCCTGGCGCAGGGATTCGCCATGAGCCTGGCTTTCGATGTCTTGCTGGCGCTCTCACTGATCTGGAGCGGCGTGCGCTGTTTGAGTGTCGAGCGGCTCGACCGTGCCATCGTGCTGTTCATCGCCTTCGGGCTATTGATGGCACTCGCCTGGGCGCGGCTGGCCGCGCCGGACATCGGTCTGGCCGAGGCCGCGATCGGCGCGGGTCTGACCGGCGCTCTGCTGCTCGATGCCTGGGGTGCGTTGAAGCGGAGGCGGCCATGAGGCGTCTGCTGGTTGGTTCGGGCGCGGCCGTTTTCGCCGTGCTGCTGATCGGCGCGCTGCTCGAACCGCTGCCGGGTGGCATCGATCTGCGCATCGCGGTGGCGAGCCACATGGCAGCGAGCGGCGTCGAGCATCCGGTCACCGCGGTGCTGCTCAACTTTCGTGGCTACGATACCTTGCTCGAAATCGCCGTGCTGCTCCTGGCGGTGATCGTCATCCTCGCCGGCGGCCTCGATCCCGCGGTGGATCGTCCGCGTGCCGCGAATCCGATCCTGCAATCCCTGGCGCGGCTGGCGACGCCGCCGATGATCGTCGTCGCGGTCTACCTGCTCTGGGCGGGCGCCTTCCGCCCGGGAGGCGCCTTTCAGGCCGGCGCGGTGCTCGCCGCCGCCGCCGTGCTCTTGCATCTGACCGGACTGTTGCCGAGCTGGCAAAGGCCAGCACTCTCGCTGCGCTGGGGGATGACGGCAGGCTTCCTGATCTTTCTCGCCGTCGCCACCGGCCTGCTCGCCCAGGGCGCACTGCTTCGATATCCGCCGGCGCAGGCCGGTTTGCTGATCCTGCTCGTCGAGGCCGGGCTCACGGTTTCTCTGGGCCTGATCCTCGCCGGGCTGTTCCTGTTCCTGTCACGCGATCCGGGAGACGAGGAATGACGAGCGGCCTCCTGTTCGCCTCTACCGGTGCGCTCCTCTTCGCGCTGGGGCTAGCCGGCGTGATCCTGATCGCCCACCTGTTGCGCCGCATCCTCGCCTTCAATGTGATGGGCAGCGGCGCCTTCCTGATCCTGGTGGGGCTGGCGCAGGATAACGACATCCCGGATCCGGTGCCGCAGGCGATGGTGCTGACCGGCATCGTCGTCGCCGTCGCCGCTACGGCACTGGCGCTCGCGCTCACGCGCCGGCTCCATGCCTTGACCGGTGAGGTCGAACTGCCCAGGGACGAGGCATGACGGG
This sequence comes from Rhodocyclaceae bacterium, assembly GCA_013388985.1. Taxonomy (GTDB): domain Bacteria; phylum Pseudomonadota; class Gammaproteobacteria; order Burkholderiales; family Rhodocyclaceae; genus Sulfuricystis. The sequence continues at coordinate 33,271 of JACAEF010000068.1, read as the reverse complement.
CTTGATCCTGCTGCCGCTCGCCTGGGCCAGCCTCGCCTTCGTGCTTGGGCCGGGGCGTGGCAAATGGCTGGCGATCGGAGGTCTGTCGGCGCAGGCATGGCTCGCGTTCGACTTGGCTGCGAAAGTCGGCGCTGGCGGGACGGCACTCCTCCATCCGGTGGGCGGCTGGGGAGCGCCGCTGGGCATCGACCTCGCCGCCGACGGGCTGTCGGCCGTGATGCTGTTGCTGGTGCAATGCATCGCGCTGCCGCTGGCGATCCATGCCGGTGCCTATTTCAAGCGAGGTGACGCGGCAGGAGCGTATTTCTGGCCGCTCGCCGGGTTCCTGATCGCCGGACTGAATGCGCTCTTTCTCTCCGCCGATCTGTTCAATCTCTATGTGACGCTCGAACTGGTCGGTCTCGCGGCGGTCGGTCTGGTCGCCGCCGGCGGCGGAGCGCAGCAGGTGGCCGCGGCCTTGCGCTACCTGTTCGCCACGCTGGTCGGCTCCGGGCTGTATCTGCTCGGCGTGGCGCTGATCCATGGCGCTTATGGGACGGTGTCGATCGCGATCCTGACGCCCCTGGTGACGAGCGATGCGCCGCGCCTCGTGTGGATCGCGGGCGGTCTGATGCTCGCCGGCCTGATGGTGAAGACGGCATTGTTTCCGTTTCACACCTGGCTGCCGTCCGCGCACGGCAACGCGCCGGCGCCCGTATCGGCGCTGCTCTCCGCCCTGGTGGTGAAGGCGTCGTTCTATCTGATCCTGCGGCTGTGGCTCGGGCCGCTGGCGCCCTTGACCTCCGCCATTGCCTGGCTGCCTGCGCTGCTGGGCGCGCTGGCGATCCTCTGGGGATCCTGGCAGGCGATCCGCGCGGAACGCTTGAAGCGGCTGATCGCCTATTCCACCGTGGCCCAGCTCGGTTATCTGTTCCTGATCTTTCCGCTGCTGCCGGGGACGGACGCGCTCGAAGCCGGCATCATGCAGGCGTTCGCGCACGGCCTGGCCAAGGCGGCCATGTTCGTCGCTGCCGGCGTGATCATCGAGGCGACCGGACGTGAATCGGTGATGGACCTGTCCGGCGCTGCCGGCCACCTGCCACTGACGCTGTTCGCCTTCGGGCTAGCCGGCATGACCTTGATGGGGCTGCCGCCTTCGGCGGGTTTCCTCGCCAAATGGCTGCTGATCGAGGCGGCGCTGGACCGCGGCCATTGGGGGCTGGTCGCGGTAGTGCTGGCCGGCGGCCTGCTCGCGGCGGTGTATGTGTTCCGCGTGCTGCGTCAGGCCTTCCTGCTCGCGCCAGCGGATGCGGTGGTGAAATCCGTGCCGCGCAGGCTCGAATGGGTGGCCTTCCTGCTTGCCGCCGCGAGCGTGCTGCTGGGCCTGCGCGGCGTCGATCTGGTGCGCTTGCTGGGAGCGGGCGCATGACGGCCAACGAATGGCTGCCGCTCGCGGTGCTCGCCTCCTCGCTGCTGCCGGGTTTGATCATCTTCGTGCTGCCCGAAGGCTGGATCGGGCTGCGCACGACGCTCAACCTGGTCGGCGCCATCGCCAAGCTCGTCCTGGTGGGAGTGTTGCTGGCGGGCGTGGCAGCCGGCACGGAATACGGGGTGCGCCTGGCCGTGCTGCCGGGCCTCGATCTCGCCTTCAAGGCCGATGCGCTGGGACTGTTGTTCATCACGCTCTCGGCGGTGCTGTGGCTGTTTACGACGCTCTATGCGATTGGCTATCTCGAAGGCGCGCCGCACCGCAGCCGCTTCTTCGGCTTCTTCAGCCTGTGCGTCACGGCGACGATGGGCATCGCGATGGCGGCGAATCTGTTTACCTTCTTCGTCTTCTACGAACTGCTGACGCTGTCGACCTTTCCGCTCGTCGTCCACCGCGGCACCGACAAGGCGATGAAAGGCGGCACGATCTACCTCGCCTACACGCTGGCCGGCGGCACGGCCTTGCTGACCGGCATCGTCTGGCTGCATCACCTGCTCGGCCATACGGAATTCGCCCACACCGGCATCGCCGCCGCGCTTGGACCGGAACAGGCCATCCAGCTGAAGACCATCTTTCTGCTGCTGATCGCCGGCGTGGGCGTCAAGGCGGCGCTGGTGCCGTTGCACGGCTGGCTGCCACAGGCGATGGTGGCGCCGGCGCCGGTGTCTGCCCTCTTGCACGCGGTGGCCGTGGTCAAGGCGGGCGCCTTCGGCATCGTGCGCATCGTCTATGAAATCTATGGCGTCGAATTCGCGCAAGCGCTCGACCTGCTGACGCCGCTGGCCATCCTCGCCGCCATCACCATCGTCTGGGGCAGCTTCCGCGCCCTGTTCCAGGACGACCTGAAAAAGCGCCTGGCCTATTCAACCGTCAGTCAGGTCTCCTACATCGCGCTCGGCGTCGCGCTGTTCGGTCCCATCGGCACGATCGGCGGGCTGGTGCATCTGGTGCATCAGGGCATCATGAAGATCACGCTGTTCTTCTGCGCCGGCAACTACGCGGAAACCCTCGGCATCCACAAGGTCAGCGAGATGGACGGTGCCGGCCGGCGCATGCCGCTCACCACGATTGCCTTTACGATCGCAGCCTTGGGCATGATCGGCGTGCCGGCCACGGCGGGCGCGGTCAGCAAAGCCTGGCTGTCGGCGGGCGCTGCGGCGGCCGGCATGGGCTGGGCGGTCTGGGTATTATGGACTTCCAGCCTGCTGAATGCGGCCTACTTCCTGCCGATTCTCTGGCGCGTCTGGTTCCGGCCACGGCTCCTTGCCTGGCCAGACGAACACATCCCGGCGCGCCCCTGGCACGAAACTGCCTGGCTGCTGCTGTTGCCACCGCTGATTACTGCGACCTTCACCCTGGCCTTTGGCCTGTTCGCCGATTCTCCGGCAAGTCCTCTTGCCTGGGCGAAACTGATCGCCGAACGCGAATACCGGGCGCAGCGGTCAGATGCGCCGGCGTCGCCGCCGCATGAATGAGAACAGACCCTAGTCCTTTTCGTATTGGCGCCGCAAGTTCTCGAGACCTTGTCGATAGCCCGCTGCGTCGCCGTAGTCGAAAAAGCGCGGATAGCGCTCGTGGGCGGCCTTGAGGCGGCGTGCATGCTTGATCGGGCACCAGTATTGCTCGGTGCGCGCCGCCACCTCGCGGGTGTAGGCGGCGACGCCGTTGCCATAGGAACAGTAGAAGCAATTGATCTTTTCGATGATGTTCAGATAAGGCAGCCGCTCGCGGTCGAAGACGATGTAGTCGGCGCGGCGCACTTTCGGGATGCGATAGACTGGAAAGCAGATCGCCTGATAGACGGTGACGAACAGATCCATCAGCAGGAAGGGGATCCAGCCGGCATAGATGACCGGTGCGGTCAGCACCACCAGAAGGCGCGACTGGCGCAGATAGCGCAGCAGACCGATCTTGTAACGCCGTTGCCGGCGGGCAAGCTCGCCAGCGAGCTGGGCGCGCTTTTGTTCGAATTCCTGGATCGCGCGCTGGTATTCGGCGTCGATTTCTTCCTGCAGGGCGCGCAGGCGTTCGAGCAGTTCGTCGAGATGTCGTTTCATGGCGGTATGGACGAGTGCGGAAAGGCGCAGTATGCCCCAAGCGCCATGGCGACTGGGCGGATATACTGCGCGCCACATTACAAGCCCGGTCCGACCGGGTGTTATCTTCAAGGAGGATGAATCGTGGGCATGACCCAAGACGAACTCAAGCAGGCCGTCGCGCAGGCAGCGGCGGATTACGTCGCGCAGAACGTCGCCGCCGGCAGCATCATCGGCGTCGGCACCGGCTCGACGGCCAATTTCTTCATCGACGCGCTGGCGAAGATCAAGCATCACATCGCTGCGACGGTGGCGAGCTCGGAAGCGACCAAAAAGCGCCTCGAAGGTCACGGCATCCGGGTGCTGGATCTCAACGAGGTGACGACGATGCCGGTCTATGTCGATGGCGCCGACGAGATCACCGAGCGCCTCGAAATGATCAAGGGCGGCGGCGGCGCGCTGACGCGCGAGAAGATCGTCGCCGCGGTGGCCGAGAAATTCGTCTGTGTCTGCGACGCGAGCAAGCTGGTGAAGGTGCTCGGCAAGTTTCCGCTGCCCGTCGAGGTGATCCCGATGGCGCGCGAATACGTGGCGCGCGAGATTCGTAAGCTAGGCGGCGAACCGCGCCCGCGCGAAGGCTTCGTCACCGACAACGGCAACGTGATCCTCGACGTGCATGGCTGGCAGATCACCGATCCGGCCGGCCTGGAGACGACGCTCAACCAGATCGTCGGCGTCGTCACCAACGGCCTGTTCGCCCGCCGCGGCGCGGATCTGCTGTTGCTGGCCACCCCGGAGGGTGTCCGGCGGCTGACGAGATAGTCAGCTGCGCGGCGGCACGTAGCCCTGCACGCGGTCGGCGCCGCCGCCGAAGAAGTGCTTTTCGACTTGCTCCATCAGGTACTTGCGGTGCGAGGGGTCGGCGAGGTTCAGACGGTTCTCGTTGATGATCATCGTCTGCATGCGGATCCACTGCTGCCAGGCTTCCTTAGAGACGTTCTCGAAGATGCGGCGGCCGAGCTCGCCGGGGTAGGGGGGGAAGTCGAGACCTTCGGCCTCGCGGCCGAGCTTGATGCAATTGACCATTCGCGCCATGGGGAAATCCTTCTAGAGTGGGTGGCGTGGATTCTACAAGCTCTTGACCAGCACCTTCGAGCGCCGGCGATAGTTGTAGAGCTCGCGGCGCTGCTCGGGAAGGGCAGCGACATCCGTCGGCACGAAGCCGCGTTCGGTGAACCAGTGCGCGGTGCGGGTGGTGAGCACGAACAGGCGCTTGAGGCCAAGTTTCTTCGCGCGCTGCTCGATGTGGCGCCGCAGCCGGTCGCCATAGCCGATCTCGCGGTATTCGGGCATCACCGCCAGGCAGGCGAGCTCGCCAGCCTTGGCGTCCGAGAACGGATAGAGCGCCGCGCAGCCGACCACCGTGCCGTCGAGCTCCAGCACCGAAAAGCGCTCGATCTCCATCTCGATGCGCTCGCGGCCGCGCTTGACCAGCGTGCCGTCGGCTTCGAGCGGCGCGATCAGCGCCAGGATCGCCGCGACGTCGTCGATGGTCGCCTCGCGCAGCCGTTCCAGCGGCGCGTGGGTGAGCACCGTGCCGATGCCGTCGCGCGTGAAGAATTCCATCAGCATCGCGCCGTCGCGGCGCCGGTCGAGGAAATGGACGCGGCCGACCTTGCCACGCACAGCGCGCAGCGCCCCCGGCAGCACACGGCTGACTTCGGGCGACTGCTTGACGCGCTTCTTCAGCAGCGCCTCACCTTCATCGGCGGTGAGCGCGTCGATGCGCTGGCCCTTGCGGTCGACCAGGCCCGGCGCGTCGCAGAGGAAGATCAGCTTGTCGGCGTGGATGGCGCTGGCGACGGCTTCGGCGACTTCCTCCCAGGCGAGGTTGAAGATCTCGCCGGACGGCGAGGCGCCGATCGGCGAGATCAGCACGACGTTTTCCTGCGCGAGGTCGGCCTGGATTTCCTCGGCGATGACATTGCGCACCGCGCCGGTGTAGCAGTGGTCGATGCCGTCGACGACGCCGACCGGCTTGGCGGAGATGAAGTTGCCGCCGGTGACGCGCAGGAAGCCGCCGGCGAGCGGCGTGTTCGGCAGGCCCTGCGAGAGCATCGCCTCGATCTCGATGCGGGTCACGCCCAGCGCGCGCTTGACGCATTCCAGCGCCGCGGCGTCGGTGATGCGCAGCCCCTTGTGGAAGCGGGGTTTGAGTCCCCGCGCCGCCATTTCGGCATCGATCTGCGGGCGCGCGCCATGTACCAGCACGAGACGGATGCCCATGCTGTCCAAGAGCGCGATGTCGTGGATCAGCGCCTGCGCGCTGTCACGATCCTCCAGCGCTTCGCCGCCGAAGGCGATCACGAAGGTGCGGCCGCGGAAGGCATGGATGTAGGGCGCGGCCTGGCGCACCCAGGCGACCAGCCGTTCGTCGGTGAGCGTTGCTTCGTTCGTGTCCGTCATTTCCTGGCTTTCCTTCCCTTGCTCCCGGTAGCGGCCGTTGGCAAGGCGGTGGTCTCCAGCGCCGCCGCCAGCCGCTCGCAGATGGTGCGCAATACCTTGACCCGGGCGTAGGCCTTGTCTTCCGCCTCGACCAGCGTCCACGGCGCCGTGCCGGTGCTGGTGCGGTCGACCATGTCGCAGACCGCGCGGTGGTAGTCGTCCCATTTCTCGCGGTTGCGCCAATCCTCGTCGGTGATCTTGAAGCGCTTGAAATCGATCTTCTCGCGCTCCTTGAAGCGCCGCAGTTGTTCTTCCTTGCTGATCTGCAGCCAGAACTTGACGATGACGGCGCCGGCTTCCGCCAGCTCGTGCTCGAAGTCATTGATCTCGGCATAGGCGCGCAGCCAGTCGGCCTCGCTGCAATAGCCTTCGATGCGTTCGACCAGCACGCGGCCATACCACGAGCGGTCGAAGATCGTCACGCGGCCGGTGCGAGGCACGTGGCGCCAGAAGCGCCACAGATAGGGCTGGGCGCGCTCTTCCTCGGTCGGCGCGGCCACCGGCACGATCTGGTACTGGCGCGCATCCATCGCCGTGGCGACGCGGCGGATGCTGCCGCCCTTGCCGGCGGCATCGACGCCTTCGAAGACGCAGATCAGCGAGCGCTGTTTGAAACGCGGGTCGCGCACCAGCTCGGAGAGCCGGCCCTGCCAGCGGGCGAGCTGGGTTTCATATTGTTTTTTCGTCAGCTTCTTCGTCAGGTCGAGCTCGGTGATGACGTCGCGGCCATCGATGTTCGGCTGCAGCGGGGGTGCCACCGGCGTCGCCTGGCGGTCGGCATCGGCCAGCCGCTTGCGGATCGCGTCGAGGATGATCCTGCCGGTGGTCAGGCCGCGGTAGCGGTCATCCTCGCCCTCGACGATGATCCAGGGCGCCCAGGGCGAGTTGGTCATGCGCAGCACATGGCCGGCGACTTCCTGGAGCTGGTCATAGGTCTTCAGGCGGTCCCAGTTCCACTGCGTCACCCGCCAGGCGGTGCGCGGATCCTTTTCCAGCGCCTTCAGGCGCCGCTTCTGACCGGCCTTGGTGAGGTGGAACCAGAATTTGAGCACCAGCGCGCCCTCGTTGACGAGCATCTGCTCGAAGCGGTTGATCTGGTCGATGCGCGCGTCGAGCGCCGCCTGCTTCATCGTGCCGGCGATGCGTTCGTGGATCGGGTTCGAATACCACGAGCCGGCGAAGATGCCGATGCGGCCTTTGGGCGGCAGCGCGCGCCAGTAGCGCCACATCACGGGACGCTCGCGCTCTTCGTCGGTGGGCTCCGCGAAGGCCAGCGTCGACAGATAGCGCGGATCCATCCACTCGTAGAGCAGGTTGATCGTCTCGCCCTTGCCGGCGCCGTCCTGGCCGCTGACCAGCACGATCACCGGGATCCTGCCCTGCTCCTTGAGCTCGTACTGCGCGTCGAGCAGTGCGGTGCGCAGCTGCGGCACCGTGTTTTTCCACGTGACTTTGTCGATCTTGTGACCGATCTCGGCGGATTCGAACACGTGCGTCTCCCCTAAAAATCGCCCCACAGCGCCTGCAAAGCGGCCAGCAGCGCGGCGCCAGCGGTCTCGGTGCGCAGCACGCGCGGGCCGAGGCGCAGCTCGGCAAAACCCGCCGCGCGCGCGGCGGCGATCTCTCCTTCGTCCCAGCCACCCTCGGGCCCGATCATCGCCACGATGGGTGCCGCCGGCTTCGCCTGCGCGCGCAGGGCCTGGCTGCCGTGTGGCGAGAGCAGCAGGCGGCAGGCATTCTGCGTCTGCGTCTGGGCTAGGTATTGAGGCAGGTCAAGGACCGGCAAGACCGGCGGCACGCGGTTGCGGCCGCACTGCTCGCAGGCGGCGCGGGCGATCGCGTTCCAATGCGCGATGCGTCGCGCCATGCGATCAGGCGTCAGGCGCATCACGCTGCGCTTCGCGGCGACCGGCTGGATCGCGGCCACGCCCAGCTCGATGCATTTCTCGACCACCCAGTCCATCTTGTCGCCGGCGGGCAGCGCCTGCACGAGCGTGACGGCAAGCGGCGATTCGCTCTCGCGCTCCTCGAACTCGTGCAACAGCGCGAGTGCCGTGCCACGAGGCGACGCCGGAGCCTGGAGCAGGGGCCCCGCTTGCGGGGATGCGACCGAGGAGGCGGATGGGTCGGCCGCGCTTCGGAACCCGGCGTCGCGCATCCCGCTTGCGGACGCTTCGCCCCCACTGCGTGGGGCCCCCTCCGCTGCAAGCGGTCGCCCGACTTTCAGCGTCGCGCGCCATTCGCCGCCGGTGCCATCGAAGAGCACGAGGGCGTCGCCGTCCTTCATGCGCAGCACCTTGAGCGCGTGATGCGCGATTGCTGCGGGCAGTTCGACCAGCGCGCCCGGGGCGAGCGGAACGGGGCAATGGAAGCGCGGTATCATTTCCGCATTATTCCACAAGCCCGAAACGGCTTAGACGATGAAACTCTCCCTGTCCCCGAAGAGAATCGCGCTCGTCCTCGGCGTGCTCGTCGTCGCCACGTTGCTGTTCCTCTGGCAGGCCCTGCCGCGTCTCATCCAATGGCAAGCCGAGAAATTCGTTGCGGAAAAGACCGGCCACCATCTCGTCATGGAGCGGCCGGCGTTCGATCCTTTCGCGTTTGCCCTGCGGCTGGGCAAGCTGCAGTTGAACGACCCCGACGGCAAACCGCTGCTGTCCTTCGATGGCCTGCTGGTCGACCTGTCCGCGGCGAGCCTGACGCAGCGCGCGCTGGTGTTCGACGCGATCCGCATCGACGGGCTGGCGGCCACACTGATCGAGCTCCCCGCCGGCAAGCTCAACTGGACGCCCTTCCTCGATGCGCTGCAGAGCAGGGAAGAAAAGCCCGAGGAGAAGAAAGGTCTGCCACGGCTCGAGATCCGCAGTTTCGTACTGGCCAATGGCAGGATCGACTATGCCGACCGGCGCCGCACCGCCGAAGGCTTCGGCACGCGCATCGAGCCGCTCGACCTGGAACTGACGGAACTGTCGACGCTGCCGGATCAGGAAGGCCAGTACCGGCTCGCCGCGCGCACGGCGCTCGGCGCGCGCATCGAGCTGGCGGGCAAGCTCGATCTCGACCCGCTGCGTATTTCCGGGCATCTGGAGCTCGCCGACCTGCAGCTCGCCAAGCTGGGGCCTTATCTCGAGGCCGCGCTGCCGGCGCCGCCGGAAGGGGTACTGGCGCTTTCCGCGGATATCCAGGCGGGCAATGACGGCAGCCGTTTCGATGCGCGGGTCGATCGTCTCCAGGCAAAATTGGCCGGCCTGCGCATCCCGCTCAAGGAGGCGGCCGGCCCGGTGGCCAGCATCGAATCGGTCGAGCTCAGGGACGGCCGCTTCGCACTCGCCGACCAGCGATTGGCCATCGCCGCGGTGAGCCTTGGTAACGGCCAGCTCGCGCTGCCGGGCATCGAGCCGTCGCCACGATTCGCCACGCTGAATGTCGAGGACATCCAGGTCGCGCTCGCCGAGCGCATGGCGTCGGTCGGCAAGGTCCGGCTCGACGGCGGGCGCGTCCAACTGCAACGCGACAGAGAGGGCCGCCTCGACCTCGTCGAGGCATTGAAGACGCTTGCTCCCGCCAGGCCGGCACCGGCGCCGACGGCCGCGCCCGCCGGTGAGACCGCGAAGCCCTGGCGCTACCGGCTGGAGCAGGTCGAGGTGGCCGATCTCGGCCTGCAGCTGCGCGACACCGGCGTTCAGCCCGCGTTCGAGCTCGCGCTCGAGCATCTCGTGGCGGAGGCGGCGGGCGTGAGCCAGGACATGAGCGCGCCGCTGCCGGTGAAGCTTTCTTTCGATGTCGCCAGCGGCGGCCGCTTCGAGGCGCAAGGCCGGATCGTGCCGGCCACCGCCGCGGCCGAGGCCGAATTCCGGCTCGCCAATCTGGCCTTGAAACCGGCGCAGCCTTTCCTGACGGCGAAAACCACGCTGACGCTGGCCGATGGCAAGCTGTCGATGCAGGGGCGGGCGGTCCATGACGAGAAGGGGCCGAGCGTGAAAGGCGAGTTCGCGCTCAAGGATCTGCGCCTGATGGAACCCGGTAGCACCAGCCCGCTCCTGGCCTGGCGGAGCCTTGCCACGCGGCGTTTTGCCTTTGCACCGGATCGGCTCGATCTCGGCGAGCTGGTGCTCACCGGTCTCGATACGCAGCTGTTGATCGACAAGGACAAGAACATCAACGTGAAAAGGGTGTTGAAGGCGCCCACTCAGGAATCGCCGGCTGCCAGCGCTGAAAAACCGGCAGCGGGTGCCGTGTCATCAGCGCCGACTTTCGTGATGAACATCGACCGGCTGCGCTTCGTCAAGGGCGAGATGGATTTCGCCGACGCATCGCTGGTCCTGCCGTTCGCCACGCGCATCCACGATCTGCAGGGCAGCCTCGCCGGCCTGTCGAACCGGCCCGGGGCGGTGGGACAGATCGAGCTGGAAGGCGCCGTCGATGATTACGGCATGGCGCGCGCCGTCGGCCAGGTCGAGCTCGGCAATCCGACCAACGGGCTGGATGTGCGCGTGCAGTTCCGCAACATCGAGATGACGCGGCTCACGCCCTATCTGGCGACGTTCGCCGGGCGCAAGATCGATTCCGGCAAGCTCTCGCTCGATCTCGAATACAAGATCAAGCAGCGCCAGCTCACCGGCGACAATCAGGTGATCATGGATCGGCTCGTGCTCGGCGAGCGTGTCGAAAGCCCGAGCGCGAAGGACCTGCCGCTCGATCTGGCGATCGCGCTGCTGCAGGACTCCGACGGCCGCATCGATCTCGGCCTGCCGGTCTCGGGCAGCCTCGACGATCCGCAGTTCAGCTACGGCTCGCTCGTCTGGAAGGCGATCACCAATGTCCTGACCAAGATCGTCACCGCGCCCTTCCGCGCGCTCGGCGCGCTGTTCGGCAGCGGGGAACCGCTCGAAGAGGTCGCTTTCGAGGCAGGGATGATGCAGCTTTCACCGCCGGAGCGCGAGAGGGCGATGAAACTCGCCACCGCGCTGGGCAAGCGGCCGAAGCTCGTGCTCACGCTGACCGGTGTCTATGCCGATGCCGATCGCAGCGCGTTGCAGGATGTGCGCCTGCGCCGCGCCGTGCTGGTGCGCTCCGGCCAGTCGGTGCCGGAGAGCGGCGATCCCGGCCCGATGTCGACCCAGCAGCCGAAGGTCCGCGAGGCGCTCGAAGCCCTCTACAAGGAACGTTTCGGCGCGGCTGAGCTCGCCGCGCTGAAGGAAGCTTTCCGCAAGGCCAATCCCGGCCAGCTCGAAGAAAGCGTCGCCGGCAGGCTCGTCTCGCGGCTTTCCGGCCTGCTGCGCGAGAAGAAGACCTTGAGCGAGGATGAGGTGTCCCGCCTCAAGGGGGCCGACTTCTACGCCGTGTTGTACGATCGCCTGCGCGAACGCGAAGAGATTCCGGATGCCCGATTGCAGGAGCTCGCGCAGCAGCGCAGCGAGACGCTGCGCGCGCTGCTCGAAGCCGCGGGCGTGCCGCCGCAGCGGCTGCGCACCGCGCCGCCGGAAAAGGCGAAGGCGGAGGAGGTCTCGGCTCGCGGCATCGCCCTGCGCATGGCGCTGGAAACGGCGAAAACCGACAACTGAAGGAGAGAGCAAAAAATGGTCAGCACCCCCACCCCCGTTTGCGATTTCGGCTGGAAGGCCGTCGATTTCGATCTGCCCGGCGTCGACGGCCGGCGCTACAACCTCGCTGCCGCGCGTGGGCCGAACGGCCTGTTGGTGATGTTCATCTGCAACCACTGCCCCTATGTGAAAGCGGTGATCGACCGCATCGTGCGCGACACGAAGGAGCTCAAGCAGCACGGCATCGGCGCGATCGCGATCATGTCCAACGATCCGACCGACTATCCCGAGGATTCCTGGGACAACATGGTGAGGATCGCGCGCGAGAAGCAGTTTCCGTTCCCCTATGTGCTCGACGAGACGCAGGAGGTCGCCAAGGCCTACGGCGCGGTGTGCACGCCGGACTTCTTCGGCTTCAACGCTGATCTCGAACTGCAGTATCGCGGCCGGCTGGACGAATCGCGCAAGGAAACCGCACCGGAAAATGTCCGCCGCGACCTGTTCGAGGCGATGAAGCAGATCGCCCAGACCGGCCAGGGTCCGCGCGAGCAGATTCCCTCCATCGGCTGCTCGATCAAGTGGAAGTCGGAGTGAGGCTCCTTTCGCTGCTGTGGCTGTGCCTCGTCGCCACGGCGCACGCCGAGGACAACGTGCTGCTGATCCAGCAGGAGCCGCAGGGTTTCGTCGTCTGGCATGGTGAAGGGGCGAGCCAGCTGGACGACGACACGGCGCTGGAGCTGATGGCGAGCGCAACCCCCGACGGCGGACCGGAACGGACCACCGAATTCGGCCCGGCCCGCGCCTACGAGTTGCCGGAAGGAGTGTTGATCCGCCTGCCGGCGGCGCCCGTGGACAAGGCCTTGCTCGTCGATCGGGACGCCTGCGGGCACGTCAAGCTCTGGCACGCGGAAGGCGCGACCCGGCTGAGTGATGAGCAATTGACCGAAATCGTCCTGTCGGCGTTGCCCGAAGGCGGGCCGCGGCTGCGCCTGAACGGCCTCTATGCCAAGGGCTTCGTCGGCAAGCTCGGGGTGACCGTGACGCTGTGGAAAGCGCCGCAACGTCATTGACGGCGGCAAGTGCCGTGTCGCCAGCGCCGAATTTTCAGGGATTCCGACCGTGGCCGAGCAGATGGCCGAGAAAGGCTTCGGCCACCGAGGACAAATGCTTGCCTGACGGGTAGGCGACATACCACTTGCGCAGCAGCGGAAACCCCTTGACATCGAGCGGCTGCAGCAAGCCGCCGTCGCCTTCGAGCGCCAGCGTGTGGGTCGATAGCACCGAGATGCCGAGGCCGCCGGCGATGGCCTGCTTGATCGCCTCGTTGCTGCCGAGCTCCATGCGCACGCGCAGCGCGAGGCCGTGCTGGGCGAAATGCCGCTCCACGGCCAGGCGCGTGCCCGAGCCCGGCTCGCGCAGGATGAAAGGCTCCTGGGCGAGCCGCTCGAGCGGGATCGCTTTCATGCCGGCGAGCGGATGGTCGCTGCGCGCGATCACCGCGAGCGGGTTGTCGGCGATCGGCAAGGCCACGACGTCGAGGTTTTCCGGCGGCATGCCCAGCACGACCAGATCGTCCTCGTTGGCGGCCAGGCGCGCCAGCAGCTTCTCGCGGTTGGTGACGGTGAGCGCGGCCTCGATGCCGGGATAGCGGGCGCAGAACTCTCCCAGCAGGCGCGGCACGAGATATTTCGCCGTGGTCACGATCGCCACGCGCAGGCGTCCGCGCTTCAAGCCCTGCATGTCGGCCAGCCGCATTTCGAGACGCTCCAAGGCATCCCTCGTCTCGCGGCAAGCGGCCAGCACTTCCCGCCCGGCCGCGGTCAAGTGCAACTGTTTGCCGATGCGCTCCAAGAGCGGCAGACCGACGCCGTCTTCGAGCTGCCTGACCTGCGTGAAGACGGCCGGCTGGGTCAGATGCAGTTCCTCCGCCGCGCGTGTGTAGGAGAGATGGCGGGCGACGGCCTCGAAGATGTGCAGTTGGCGCAGGCTGAAACGCATGATCAAATACTACATAAAAATGAATTACAAGTCTAAAAACTATTCAGTTTTATAAATTCGAGTCCGCGGCCATACTGCCTGCCATCCCGAGTCGCTCGGGACTTTCGCAACCACTTAAGGAGAGAGGCATGGCCGCAAAGAAATACGACGCCGGCGTCAAAGAGTACCGCACGATGTACTGGCAGCCGGATTACCAGGTGAAGGATTCCGACATCCTCGCCGTGTTCAAGGTGGTGCCCCAGGCGGGCGTCTCGCGCGAGGAGGCCGCCGCCGCGGTGGCCGCAGAATCCTCGACGGCGACCTGGACCACCGTGTGGACCGATCTCTTGACCGACCTCGAATACTACAAGGGCCGCGCCTACGCGATCGAGGACGTGCCGGGCAACGACGAAGCCTTCTACGCCTTCATCGCCTATCCGATGGATCTCTTCGAGGAAGGCTCGGTCGTCAACGTGTTCACCTCGCTGGTCGGCAACGTGTTCGGCTTCAAGGCGGTGCGCTCGCTGCGACTGGAAGACGTGCGCTTCCCGCTCTGGTTCGTCACCACCTGCCCAGGCCCCCCCCACGGCATCCAGGTCGAGCGCGACAAGATGGACAAGTACGGCCGGCCGCTGTTGGGCTGCACCATCAAGCCGAAGCTGGGCCTCTCGGCCAAGAACTACGGCCGCGCCGTCTATGAGTGCCTGCGCGGTGGCCTCGACTTCACCAAGGACGACGAGAACGTCAACTCGCAGCCTTTCATGCGCTGGCGCGACCGCTTCCTGTTCTGTCAGGAAGCCATCGAGAAGGCCGAAGCCGAGACCGGAGAGCGCAAGGGCCACTACATGAACGTGACCGCCGGCACTTTCGAGGAGATGATGGAGCGCGCCGAATTCGCCAAGGAACTGGGCACGCCGATCATCATGTCCGACTATCTGACGGTCGGCTGGGCGGCGCATACCTCGCTGTCGAAGTGGTGCCGCAAGAACGGCATGCTGCTGCACGTGCACCGCGCGATGCATGGCGTGATCGACCGCAACCCCAACCACGGCATCAACTTCCGCGTGCTGGCGAAGCTCCTGCGCCTGATCGGCGGCGACCACCTGCACTCCGGCACCGTGGTCGGCAAGCTCGAAGGCGACCGCGAGGCGACCATCGGCTGGATCAACCTGATGCGCGAGCGCCACATCAAGGCCGACCGTTCCAAGGGCATCTTCTTCGATCAGGATTGGGGCCCGATGCCCGGCGTGCTGCCAGTCGCCTCGGGTGGCATCCATGTCTGGCACATGCCGGCGCTGGTGTCGATCTTCGGCAACGATTCCGTGCTGCAGTTCGGCGGCGGCACGCTGGGCCACCCGTGGGGCAACGCCGCCGGCGCCGCGGCCAACCGCGTCGCGCTGGAAGCCTGCGTGCAGGCGAGGAACGAAGGCCGCCAGCTCGAGAAGGAAGGCAAGGACATCCTCACCAATGCGGCGAAGTCCAGCCCCGAACTCAAGGTGGCGATGGAAACCTGGAAGGAAATCAAGTTCGAGTTCGATGTGGTCGACAAGCTCGATGTCCAGCACCGCTAAGGAAACGCCGAATAAATTGCTGCGCGGGCGGTCTGCTGCGTTGCGCGGTGCCCGGAGGCTCGCCTACCTTCTAGGTATCTCTCGCCTCCTGCGCTCCGTGCGTCTTGCATCCCATCCCGCTCGCTGCTTTCTTCAGCGTTTCCCTAACCCCAACCGCCAAACGAACTCTCTTTGAAAGGAACGAAACATGAGCGACGTACAAGACTACGCATCCCGCCTGTCCGACCCGGCCAGCCGCAAGATGGGCACCTTTTCCTACCTGCCGCCGATGACGCCCGAGCAGATCCGCAAGCAGGTCGAATGGATCGTCAAGAACGGCTGGAACCCGGCCATCGAGCATACCGAACCGGA
This sequence comes from Rhodocyclaceae bacterium, assembly GCA_013388985.1. Lineage (GTDB taxonomy): Bacteria > Pseudomonadota > Gammaproteobacteria > Burkholderiales > Rhodocyclaceae > Sulfuricystis. The sequence goes on along the minus strand of JACAEF010000068.1, from coordinate 17,820 downwards.
AAACGCCCATCTGCACTACTGGTACATGTGGAAGCTGCCGATGTTCGGCGAGACCGATGTCGATCGCATCCTCGCCGAGCTCGAGGCCTGCCACAAGGCCAACCCCACTAACCACGTGCGCCTGATCGGCTACGACAATTTCAAGCAGAGCCAGGGCGCCAACATGGTGGTCTATCGCGGCAAGATGGTCTGACGGCGACGGCAACGTTTCCGTAAGTGGTTGCCCTGCCGTCCGGCGATCCGGGGCAGGGCTTTTTTATCCGGAGCCTTTCATGAACGATTTGATCGAGCAGTACCGCATCACGGAAGAACCCTACTACCGTCCCGTCGCGGACGAGGTGGAGCTGTTCGAGGCCAGCTACGCGGCAAAGATGCCGATGATGCTCAAAGGCCCCACCGGCTGCGGCAAGACCCGCTTCGTCGAGCACATGGCCTGGAAGCTGAGAAAGCCCTTGGTCACCGTCGCCTGCAACGAGGACATGACCGCCTCCGACCTCGTCGGCCGCTTCCTGCTCGACGCCTCGGGCACGCGCTGGCAGGACGGGCCCTTGGCCATCGCCGCGCGCTACGGCGCGATCTGCTACCTCGACGAAGTGGTCGAGGCGCGCCAGGACACGACCGTCGTGATCCATCCGCTGACCGACAACCGCCGCGTGCTGCCGCTCGAGAAGAAGGGCGAGCTTTTGCGCGCACACCCCGATTTCCATCTGGTGATCTCCTACAACCCGGGTTACCAGAGCCTGATGAAGGACTTGAAGCAATCGACCAAGCAGCGTTTTGGCGCGCTGGATTTCAATTACCCCGAGCACGGCGCGGAGGTGGAGATCGTCGCCCACGAAGCGAGGATCGAAGCCGCCGTGGCCGACAAGCTCGTCTCGATCGCCGAGCGAGCCAGGAACCTCAAGGGCCACGGCCTCGACGAAGGCATCTCCACGCGCATGCTGATCCACGCCGGCGAGCTGATCGCGCGCGGCGTCACCCCAGTCGCCGCCTGCCGCGTGGCGCTCGTGCGGCCGATCACCGACGACCCCGACATGCGCGACGCGCTGGACGCGGCAGTCTCAACCTTTTTCTGACCCGAGGGCAGACCGCCATGAGCGTGAACCTCGCCGACTATCAGGAACTGATCGACGAGCTGTCGGAAAGTCACCGGCAGCTGCTCGAAGCCGAATGGCACGAGGCGGCGCGTATTCTCAGCCCGCGCGGCCTCGACAACTGGCTGAAGAGCGCGGCGGCGCTCGCGCGCATGGGCCGCGGCGGCGACATCGTCGCCGCCTGGATCGAGGAAGTGCCGGCGGTCGCGCGCGAAGTCGGCGAGGACGTGATCGCGGACTTCGCGCAACAATGCCTGCAGTTCGCCTCGCGCACCTCGGGGGCGGTGATCGAGCGGGTGATCGCCACTGCGCCGACGGCGGCCAAACGCCTGGGCGACCCGGAGCTCTTTCGCGCCTATCTGCAGCTCCTCAACGTCCTGCTCGGCCAGGCTCCGCGGGGATTGCGGCCGATGCTCGATCATCTCGACCAGCTCCTGGGTGTGCTGACACTCGGGGGCTTGCGCCGCTGGGCGCTGTGGGGCGCGCAGGCGCACCGCACCAACTTCGACGAGCAGGTGCGCTATTTCGGGCTGGAATCCGAAGAAGCCAAGACGATGCTGCAGAAGGAGAGGAAGGGCACGCTGTTCGTCGATATCCACCGCCGCATCGGCATGTATTTGCGGGCACTGTGGGGGCGCGACTTCTTCATGCGCCCGACCGCCGGCGACTTCGATTCGCGCGAGGGCTTCAAGCCCTTCATCGCCGATTTCTTCCTGCATCTGCCGGATGCCTACGACGACTGGCACGGCATCGCCGGACTGGATCTTTATCGCGCCGCCGCCGCGCACTGCGCCGCGCATGTCGTCGCCACCACCGCGCGCATCGACGCCGACCGCCTCTCGGCCTTGCAGCAGGTCTGCGTCGGGCTCTTCGAGGATGCCCGGGTCGAGGCGCTGGCGATCCGCCGCTTTCCCCGCCTCAGGGAATTCTGGGCGCAGTTCCATGTCGCCGAGCCGAAGGGCGAAGCGGTCGGCGCGTATCTCAACCGCATTGCCCGCGCGCTGCTCGACCCGAGCTATGAAGATGCCGATCCGCTCGTCGCCTGGGCGCGCGAGAATTTCTCGAACGCCGATTTGGCGACGAACGCGGTGTCGCTCGAATTGGGCCTGACGCTTGCCGAGGAATTTCAGAAGCGCCGCTTGCCCTATTCGCCCTACCGCGACGTGCAGGCCGCACCCTACCGCGATGACAACCGCTATCTTTGGGAATACGAGGAATACACCATTGATCAGGCGATTGCCGCCGGCTTTGCCACCGAGCAGCAGGTCAGGAAATACGTCAGCGTCTCGGAGATGGTCAATGAAGTCGAGGTCGAGACGGCCGGCGACGACGCGCAGGAAATCTGGGTCTGCGCCACCGAGTTCTTCGACGACGACGGCATCTCCTTCAACCAGAAGGAGGGCAAGGAGCCGGTCGCCGAGCCGCGCCACTACGACGAGTTCGACTACCACATCCAGCTTGCCCGTCCCGCCTGGGCCACCGTGCTGGAAAAGCGGCCGAAGTTCGGTGACCTGGCCATCGTCGACAAGATCATCGACGACAATCGCAAGGTGACGCAGCGCCTGAAACATCTGCTCGATGCGCTCCAGCCACAGGGCGTGCAGCGCATCCGTAAGCTCGAGGAGGGTGACGAGGTCGACATCAACGCGGCGATCCGCTCGCTGATCGACATTCGCATGGGCATGCAGCCGGATCCGCGCGTGATGATGCGCTCGGTGCGAAAAACCCGCGACATCGCCGTCCTGGTGCTGCTCGACCTCTCCGAATCGACCAACGACAAGGTGGCAGGGCAGGACTACACGGTGCTGGAACTCACGCGCGCCGCGACGGTGCTCCTGGGTGAGGCGATCCACAAGGTGGGCGATGCCTTCGCCGTGCATGGCTTCTATTCCGACGGCCGCCACAACGTCTTCTACCAGCGCTACAAGGATTTCGACCAGCCCTGGAACGAGATTCCGAAAGCGCGGCTCGCGGGCATGGAAGGGCGCTTCTCGACGCGCATGGGCGCGGCGATCCGCCATGCCGGATTTCACCTCTCGCAGGTACGCGCGCAGAAAAAGCTCCTGATCGTCGTCACCGACGGCGAGCCGGCCGACATCGACGTGCGCGACCCGCAATACCTGCGCTTCGACGCCAAGAAGGCGGTCGAGGACGTCGGGCGCCTCGGCGTGATGCCGTTCTGCCTGACGCTCGACCCGCGCGCCGACCAGTATGTGGCGCGCATCTTCGGCCAGCGCAATTACCTGATCCTCGACCACGTCGAGCGCCTGCCCGAGCGACTGCCGCAGCTGTATGCAGGATTGACGCGATGAATCCGCAAACGCGGTATTTGCATGGGAGGGGAGCATGCCGCTCGTCGATCTGAAGGACATGTTGCGCCACGCGCGCGCCAAGGGCTTCGCGGTCGGCGCTTACGATGCCGTCGACAGCAACTTCGTCGCCGCGATCATCGAGGGCGCCGAGGCCGCGCGCGCGCCGGTCATCGTGAGTTTCGCCGAATCGCATTTCGCCCATTACGACTTTCCGGCGCTCGTCGCGGCGGCGGAATCGCACGCGAAGCGCGCCCGCGTGCCGGTGGCGCTCTTCCTCGACCATGGCGCGAGCAGGGAATCGGCGGTCGAGGCGATCCGTCTGGGCGTCAATGGCGTGATGGTCGATGCCTCGCACCTTCCTTTCGACGAGAACGTCGCCGCCACGCGCAGCGTCGTCGGGATGGCGCACGGCGTCGGCGTGCCGGTCGAGGGCGAGCTCGGTTATGTGCCGGGCGTCGAGGGCGTGGATGCCGAGCGCCACCCCGGCGAGATTCGCCTGACTTCGCCGCGGGAGGCCGCCCTTTACGTCGATGCTACCGGCGTCGATTTCCTCGCCGTCTCCGTCGGCACGGTGCATGGCCGGCTGCGCGGCGAACCGCGCCTCGATCTCGACCGGCTCGCCGCGATCGCCGTCACGGTCGGCGTGCCGCTCGTCATCCACGGCGGCACGGGCTTGACCGACGAGCAGTTGCGCTCGCTCGTCGCGCGCGGCGTGGCGAAGATCAACTACTACACGGCGCTCTCCGATCTCGCCGCTGCGGCGGCATCGAACGCGCTGGCCGACGTCGAGACCGGCTATGCCGCGGCCATCGACGCCGTGCGCGCGGCGGTCGCCGACGAGGTGGCGCGCACCTGCGAGGTCTTCGGCGCGGCCGGCCGTGCGGACGAAACGCTCGCCGTCTGCCGCTCCTGGCGCAACGTCGAGCATGTGATCCTGTTCAACTGGTCGGACGAGGTCGGCGACCGTGCGGCCGAATTCGAGGCCGAGGGGCGCGAACGGCTCTCCCGGCTGCCCGGCGTGCGCGAGGCGACGGTCGGCGCGGCGATCCACGCCGACGCGCCCTACCAGCGCGCCTGGCTGATCCGCCTTGCGAGCGCGGCGGCCGAGGCGGCCTACATGAAGGATCCGGCGCATCTCGATTATGCGAACCGCGTCTTCCGTCCGCATGCGGCGGACCGCATCAAGGGCGACTTTCTGCGCGATTGACATGTACGCACGCTTGGCCGATTTTCCCGTCCTCGATACGTATGCCTCGCGCATCCCTGCGGTGGTCTGGAACGTCTGGCGCAGGACCTTGCGGCATACGATGCGCGTGGCCCAGCGACGCTTCGATCTGCCGGGATTGGAACCGCTTCAGGCGATCCTCGAAGAGCGCTTGTGGGTTTGCATCGACCCCACGCTCGGCGATGCGCCGATCATCGCCTGGCAACGCTTCGAAGATGCCGGCCGCAGCGACCTCTCGGCACCCGTGCCGTGCACCGTCTTGCAGTATCACTTCGGCGCCAGCCGCTTTCGAGAAGCCATCCTGCTGACCATCGGCGCTGAACTCGAACGCCACCTGAAAGCGGAGCGGACGTGACCGGCGCCGGTTCCGGTCATTTGTTGGCGTGCGAGGTCTTTTGGCCCGACAGCAGAGCGGGTGCCTCGGCCAGCAGAAATTCCCGGAAAGTTTCGGCGACGGGCAACAGCACTTTTTCCGCCCGATGGACGATGAACCAGCGCCGCATGATCGGCGTGCCGGTGACGGGCAGCACGACGAGACGGCCGACCTCGCACTCCAGGCCGACGGTATGCGCGGAAATGAACGCCAGCCCAAGACCGGCCATCACGGCCTGTTTGACGGTTTCGTTGCTGATCAGCTCCATGCGGTGCTGGGGCGCGATGCCGACATCGGCGAAATAACGCTCCATCGCCGCGCGCGTGCCCGAGCCCGGTTCGCGGATGATGAAGGTCTCGTCATTGAGCAGCGCCGGTGCGATCTGCTTCCTGGCCGCGAGCGGATGGTCCGGCGCGGCGATGATGACGAGCGGATGATCGGCGAACGCCTCGGCCACCGTGGCGAACTCCACCGGCGGCTGCCCCATGATCGCCAGATCGATTTCGTTCTCAGCGAGCTTGCGCACCACGGTTTCGCGGTTATGCACGCCGATCTGCAATTCGACGCCCGGCTGACGGCGGCGGAACTCGGCCAGCAGGCGCGGCGCGAAATATTTCGCGGTGCTGATCACACCGAGCGACAGCCGGCCGCCCTTGACGCCCTTGAGGGCGTCGAGCGCTTCCTCGGCCTCCCTGAGCTGCTGGGCGATGTAGCGCGCGTGGCGCGCGACCTCCTCGCCGGCCTGGGTGAGGTAGACCTTCTTGCCGATCATCTCGGTGAGCGGCAGGCCGGCCTGCTCCTCGAGCTGCTTGACCTGCATCGACACGGCGGGCTGCGTCAGGTGCAGCTCTTCGGCGGCGCGCGAGAACGACAAATGGCGCGCGACGGATTCGAAGACCCTGAGCTGGCGCAAGGTGACATGCTTCATTTCATCCACTCCTGGCTGCGGGTGCCGTCCCGTCAGCGCCGATTTGCAATGACCTCGATCTTATCATTGGAATAAGAAAACGTGACTGTTACTTATGGTTGGATGCGGCTATCTTGCGCGGCCATGGAAACCCTGCAAGCTTTGATCTTCGATGTCGATGGCACGCTCGCCGACACCGAGCGCGACGGCCATCGCCTGGCCTTCAATGCCGCCTTCGCGGAGGCGGGGCTGCCCTGGCATTGGGACGCCGCACTCTATGGCGAACTGCTCGCGGTGACCGGCGGGAAGGAGCGCCTGCGCTTTTTCTGCGAGCGCCACGATCCCGATTTCCTGAAGCGCCCCGATGCCGACGAGCAAATCCGCGCGCTGCATGCGGCGAAGACCAAACACTATCTCGAGCTCGTCGCCAAGGGCGGCATTCCGCTCCAGCCGGGCGTGGCACGGCTGATGCGCGAGGCGCGCGCGGCGGGCCTAAGGCTGGCGATCGCGACGACGACGACGCCCGAGAACGTCACGAGTCTGTTGAAGGCGAGCCTCGCGCCCGACGCGGAGCGCTGGTTCGAGGTGATCGGCGCCGGCGACGTGGTGCCGAAGAAAAAGCCAGCGCCCGACATTTACTTGTGGGTGCTCGAGAAGATGAACCTGCCGGCAACGGCCTGCCTCGCCTTCGAGGATTCGGAAAATGGTCTCAAGGCCAGCCTCGCGGCGGGGCTTGCGACCGTCGTGACCGAGAGCGAATATACGGCCGACCACGATTTTTCGGGTGCGCTGGCGGTGCTCTCGGATCTGGGCGAGCCGGACAAGCCTTGCGAGGTGAGGCGCGGCGACATGCATGGCAAGACCTATGTCGATGTCGATCTGCTGCGCCGCTGGCATGCCGAAAACATCAGCAAAGCATGATGATCACGATAAAAACAAGTGACTGTTATTTATAAACCCTTCACTTAAGATACCTACAACGCTTCACCGCACGACACCGACCACCACTTACGGAGGAAACCCAAGATGGCACTCGACCAATCCAGCCGCTACGCCGATCTCTCCCTGAAGGAAGAGGACCTGATCAAGGGCGGCAAGCACGTCCTTTGCGCCTACAAGATGAAGCCGAAGTCCGGCTACGGCTATCTCGAGGCCGCCGCGCATTTCGCCGCCGAGTCCTCGACCGGCACCAACGTCGAGGTGTGCACCACCGATGAATTCACCAAGGGCGTCGATGCGTTGGTCTATCACATCGACGAGGCCACCGAGGAAATGCGCATCGCCTATCCGGTCGAGCTGTTCGACCGCAACATCACCGACGGCCGCGCGATGCTGGTCTCCTTCCTGACGCTCACCATCGGCAACAACCAGGGCATGGGCGACATCGAATACGCGAAGATGTACGACTTCTACATGCCGCAGTGCATGTTGAACATCTTCGACGGCCCGGCGAAGAACATCGAAGACCTCTGGCGCATCCTCGGCCGACCGGTGAAGGATGGCGGCTACATCGCCGGCACCATCATCAAGCCCAAGCTGGGCCTGCGTCCCGAGCCTTTCGCCAAGGCGGCCTACCAGTTCTGGCTCGGTGGTGACTTCATCAAGAACGACGAGCCGCAGGGCAACCAGGTGTTCGCGCCGATGCGGAAGACCATCCCGCTCGTCTATGACGCGATGAAGCGTGCGATGGACGAGACCGGTCAGGCCAAGATCTTCTCGGCCAACATCACTGCGGATGACCCCTTCGAGATGATCGCGCGCGGCGAGTTCATCCTCGAATCTTTCGGTCCGGATGCCGACAAGGTGGCCTTCCTGGTCGACGGCTACGTCGGCGGCCCCGGCATGGTGACGCTCGCGCGCCGCTACTTCGCCAACCAGTTCCTGCACTATCACCGTGCCGGCCATGGCGCCGTGACCTCGCCGCAATCGAAGCGCGGCTATACCGCCTACGTGCTCGCCAAGATGAGTCGGCTACAGGGCGCCTCCGGCATCCACGTCGGCACCATGGGCTACGGCAAGATGGAAGGCGACAAGGACGACCGCGCGATCGCCTACATCATCGAGCGCGACAGCTTCACCGGCCCCGCCTACCATCAGGAGTGGTATGGCATGAAGGCCACCACGCCGATCATCTCCGGCGGCATGAACGCGCTCAGGCTGCCCGGCTTCTTCGAGAACCTCGGCCATGGCAACGTCATCAACACCGCCGGCGGCGGCTCCTACGGCCACATCGACAGCCCGGCTGCCGGCGCGATCTCGCTCAGGCAGGCCTACGAGTGCTGGAAGGCCAAGGCCGACCCGATCGAGTGGGCCAAGGAGCACAAGGAATTCGCCCGCGCCTTCGAGTCCTTCCCGCACGACGCCGACAAGCTCTATCCGGGCTGGCGCGAGAAACTCGGCATCCACAAGTAAGCCGATTTCGGGCACGATCCCCGCTTCGGCGGGGATTTTTCGCTGGCTATTCCTGACTTTTCCGATCGGATAAAGAGATGACCGACAAGACGCAATACCTCGTCAAGCAGGAACCCTTCTATCGACCGCAGGGCAGGGAGGTCGAGCTCTTCGCGGCCGCCTACGCCGCGCGGTTGCCGGTGATGGTCAAGGGGCCGACCGGCTGCGGCAAGAGCCGTTTCGTCGAATACATGGCCTGGAAGCTCGGCAAGCCCTTGATCACGGTGGCCTGCAACGAGGACATGACGGCTTCCGATCTCGTCGGTCGCTGGCTGCTCGACGCCAACGGCACGCGCTGGCTCGACGGCCCGCTGACCACCGCGGCCCGCATCGGGGCCATCTGCTACCTCGACGAGATCGTCGAGGCGCGCCAGGACACCACGGTCGTCATCCATCCGCTCACCGACCACCGCCGCGTGCTGCCGCTCGACAAGAAGGGCGAGCTCGTCGAGGCGCACCCCGACTTTCAGCTCGTCATCTCCTACAACCCCGGCTACCAGTCGCTGATGAAGGATTTGAAGCAATCGACCAAGCAGCGCTTCACTGCCTTCGACTTCGACTATCCGGCGCCCGAGCTCGAAACCGCGATCATCGCCCAGGAGACGGGCCTGGCCGAGGGCACCGCCGCGAAGCTGGTGAAGATCGGCCAGGTCGGCCGCAATCTGAAAGGGCACGGCCTGGACGAGGGCATTTCCACGCGCCTGCTCGTCTATGCCGCGACCCTGATCCGCCGCGGCGTGCCGGAGACCGATGCCTGCCGCATGGCGCTGGTGCGGCCGATCACCGACGACGCCGACATCCGCGCCACGCTCGATCACGCCATCGATACGACTTTTGTCTGAAAGCCGTCATGACGGCTGCCGATTGCCAGGATGCCGCGCTGCGCGACTACCAGCACCCGCTGATGCGGGAATACTGGGCGCGTCTCGATACGCGCTTTTCCCAGGTCGCCGAGGTCTTCGAGGAGATGATGGCCGAGGCGCTCGCGGTCATCGACCGCCCCGACCTCGATGCCTACCTCGATGCGGCGCGCTTCCTCGGCAAGCTCGGCCGCGGCGTCGAGCCGATGCTGGTTTTTCTCGAGGAATGGCCGTCGGTGGTCAAGGCGGTGGGCAAGGAGGCGCTCGATCCCGTGCTCGACTTCATCAAGGCGATGCAAAGGTCGCCCAACGGCAAGGCCATCACGCCGTTCCTGCAGACCCTGGCCGCCGTCGCCCGGCGCCTGCAGTCGGTCGAGCAGCTGCACCACTATCTCGACATCGCGCGCGATCTGATGCTGCGCACCACCGGCTCGATCCACGGCAGCCATGCGACCCTGCCCAGCCCCGGCCTGCCGGTCTTCTTCGAGCAGGCGCCACGGGTGCTCGACCTGCTCTCGGTCGGCGGCATGAGGAACTGGGTCGACTATGGCATCCGTAACTATCGCCACCACCCGGAACGGCAGACAGAATATTTCGCGCTGAAACTCGCCGACAGCCGGGCGGTCGTGCAGCGTGAGCGCCACGGCACGCTGTTCGCCGATGTCGAGCGTCAGCTCGATCTTTATCTTCGCGCGCTGTGGGGCGATAGCGACCAGCTCGTGCCGTATTCGACGGCCTTCGACGAGCTACGCCGGCCGATGCCTTACTACGACAGGCTGGGGATGCGCGTTCCCGACGTCTATGACGACGCGCGAGGGATAGCCGGCATCGACCGCTACCGCGCCACGCTCGCCCACATGGTCGGCCACCGGCGCTGGAGTGCGCCACTGATCGCCGACAACTGGAGCCCGTTCCAGCGCATGGCGGTCGAGTTCCTCGAGGATGCGCGCATCGATACCCTGCTGATCCGCGAATATCCCGGCTTGCGGAAAATCTTCCTCGCGCTGCATCCGAAACCCGTCGAGGACGCCTGCGATCCGGAAACCACTTCCTGTCTGCGCCATCGGCTGGCGATGCTCTCGCGTGCCTGTCTCGACCCCGAGCACGGCTATCGCGATACAGCCGTCAACGAGACGGTCGCGCGCTTTCACGCGCTGCTGGCCAGCGGCCCATCGAGCACCCGCCAGATCGCGGAACTTGCCCTGGCCTACGTTACACAGACGCGCCGCCAGAGCGACCAGCTGCCGAACGTGCGCTTCGAGGACACGGAGGTCGATTACCGCGACGACAACCGGCATCTGTGGCGCTACATCGAGGACAGCGACGACGAGGAGTTCTTCGACGATCCCGACAGGAAGCTCAGAAAGGAAACCGAGGTCGTCGGCCTGCCGCCGCGCCATTACCCCGAGTGGGACCATTCCTCCAAGACCTACCGCCCGGACTGGGTGAGCGTCTATGAAGCGCTGCATCCTTCGGGCAATCCGGCCGATGTCGACAAACTGCTCGCCAAGCATGCCCTGCTCGCCAAGCAATTGAAGCGCCTGCTCGATCTCCTGAAGCCGCAGGACAAGGTGCGCATTCGCTACCAGGAGGAGGGCAGCGAGCTCGATCTCGACGTGGCCTTGCGCGCGCTCATCGATTTCAAGGCCGGCAGCCAGCCCGATCCGCGCATCAACATGAGCCATCGCACCGACGGGCGCGACATCGCCGTGCTGCTCTTGGTCGATCTGTCAGAATCGCTCAACCAGAAAATCGGCGCTGACGGAACGGCACAGACTATCCTCGAACTATCCCAGGAGGCGGTGGCGCTGCTGGCCTGGGCGATCGACCGGCTCGGCGACCCGCTCGCCATCGCAGGCTTTCATTCCAACACCCGTCATGAAGTGCGCTATCAGCACATCAAGGGCTTTTCGGAACGCTGGAACGACGAGGTCAAGGCGCGCATCGCCGCGATGGCGGCGGGCTGGTCGACGCGCATGGGCGCGGCGCTGCGTCATGCCGGGCATTATCTGTCCGCCCGCCAGGCCGACAAGCGCATCCTGCTGCTGCTCACCGACGGCGAACCGGCCGACATCGACGTCACCGACCCGGAGCATCTGAAAGCCGATGCAAAGAAGGCCGTCGAGGAACTCGACGCGCAGGGCGTCACCTCCTTCTGCCTGTCGCTCGACCCGAAGGCCGACGAGTATGTGCGCGAGATTTTCGGCACCCGCTGGCGCGTCCTCGACCGCATCGAACGCTTGCCCGAGCAACTGCCGATGCTCTACCTGAGCCTGACGCGTTGAAACGAAAACGCCAGCGCGGAAAATCGGCGCTGGCGTGACGGCACATGACATGAGGTCTTGAAGCCCTACATACACGCATGGCATGTTGCATGGCAATAATAACTGACTTATTCAGACTATAAGAAAAAGTGACTTGTCCTTATGGATGGTGTTCATTACATTCCGTCCATCTGCGCGGCGTCCTGTTTGGGCTGGCCTAGTCCGGGCAGGCGCCGGCAAGCCGTTTCTCCACTCCCTCTGGCGTTTAGCCAGTTTTGCCCCGCCCCCTCCGTTTCGGCGGGGGCGGGGATTTTTCTCGAACAGAGGGGGAATGCGGCCGGCAGATACCTAAAATAAGTCGTTTTCACACTGGCGGCCAACGATTAGGAGGGGAACATGCAGACAGGGCGCATCACGCTGTCCCAGTTCATGAACGAGTATCAGCGCCGGATTCCCGGTGCGACCGGGGATTTCACCGGCTTGCTCACCGACATCGCGACGGCGAGCAAGGTCATCGCCAATCTGGTCGGCAAGGGGGCGCTGATCGCCGCCGGCAAGGAGCTGAACCAGAAACTCGAGGCGATGGCCAACGATGTCATGCTGCAGGCGGCGATGGCGACCGGACATCTCGCGGCGATGGCCTCCGAGGATGTCGAGGGTATCGTCCAGGCGCAGCCGCGCGGTAAATACCTGCTGACCTTCGATCCCCTCAATGGCTCGGGCAATCTCGACATCAATTTTCAGACCGGCACGATCTTTTCGATCATGCGCGCGCCCGATCCGAAGCGCAAGCCCAAGGAAGAAGACTTTCTCCAGCCCGGCAAGGAGCTGCTCGCCGCCGGCATCGTCCAGTACGGTGCCTCGACGCGCCTGATCATCACCACCGGCCATGGCGTCGATGGCTTCACGCTCGACCGCGAGATCGGCGAGTACATCCTCACCCATCCGCAGATCAAGATTCCCGCCCAGGCCTCCACCTTTGCGATCAATGCCTCGAACGAGAAATACTGGGAACCGCCGGTGCGGCGCTATGTGCAGGAATGCATGCAGGGCAAGGACGGACCGCGCGGCAAGGATTTCGGTATGCGCTGGGTCGCTTCGCTGGTCGCCGAGGCCTATCGCATCCTGACGCGGGGCGGTGTGTTCCTCTATCCGCACGACGAGCGCACGCGCGAGCAGGGTGGCCGTCTCGGGCTGATCTATGAAGCCAATCCGATCGCCTTCATCATCGAGCAGGCGGGTGGCGCCGCGATCACCGGGCGCAATCCGATTCTAGACATCAAGCCGAAGGAATTGCATCAGCGCGCCCCCTTCATCTTCGGCTCGAAGGAGGAAGTCGAGCGGCTGCACCGTTATCACATGGACTACGTCGAGGGCAAGGATCTGGCGAGCTACGACATGCCGCTGTTCTCGACGCGCAACCTGTTCCGCTAAGGATTCACTTCACTTCTTTGGGAGACGCACATGTCGGTCAAGCACCCCATCATCGCCATCACCGGCTCGTCCGGTGCGGGCACGTCCACGGTCACGAAGTCCTTCCAGCATGTCTTCCGGCGCGAAAAGATCACCGCGGCGATCATCGAGGGCGATTCATTCCATAAGTATGACCGCAAGCAGATGAAGGAAGTGGCAGCGGAGCAGGCCAAGAAGGGCAACAACCATTTCAGCCATTTCGGCGCCGACGCCAACGAGCTGGAGCTTCTGGAGGCGCTTTTCAAGCAATATGGCGAGACCGGCACCGGCAAGCGTCGCTACTATCTGCACAACCACGAGGAGGCGGCGCCCTGGGGACAGGAGCCGGGTACCTTCACGCCCTGGCAGGACCTGCCGCCCTCCGATTTGCTGTTCTATGAAGGCTTGCATGGCGCCGTGGTCACCGACAAGGTGAATGTCGCCCAGCATGCCGATCTGCTGGTCGGCGTGGTGCCGATCATCAACCTCGAATGGATCCAGAAGCTGATCCGCGACAAGGGTGCGCGCGGTTACTCGACCGAGGCGGTGGTGGACACGATCCTGCGCCGTATGCCCGACTACGTGAACTACATCACCCCGCAGTTCTCGCGCACGCACGTGAACTTCCAGCGCGTGCCGACGGTGGATACCTCTAACCCGTTCATCGCCCAGGACATCCCGACGCCGGACGAGAGCTTCGTCGTCATCCGCTTCGCCAATCCGAAAGGCATCGACTTCCCGTATCTGCTGTCGATGATTCACGATTCCTTCATGTCGCGCCCGAACGTCATCGTCGTGCCGGGCGGCAAGATGGAACTGGCGATGCAGCTGATCTTCACGCCGATGATCCTGCGCCTGATGGAAAACAAGCGCCGCGCGATGGCGATCTGAGTCGGAACACGAAAACCACGTACGCGGGGAATCGCGCATAATTGCACGTTTCCCCGGGAGGAAAACATCATGTCAGCCACATTCAGCGATTTCGAACCCCCTGTCTTCAACAACCTCACCAGCGCGATCCGCGCACTCGCCATGGATGCCGTCGAAAAAGCCAAATCGGGCCACCCGGGTGCGCCGATGGGCATGGCGGAGATCGCCGAGGTGCTGTGGAACCATCATCTCAAGCACAATCCGGCCAACCCCAAGTGGGCCAACCGCGACCGCTTCGTGCTCTCCAACGGTCACGGCTCCATGCTGCTCTACGCGCTGCTGCATCTGACCGGCTACGACCTGACGATCGAGGACATCAAGCAGTTCCGCCAGTTGCATTCGAAGACGCCGGGGCATCCGGAATATGGCTACACGCCGGGCGTCGAGACGACCACCGGCCCACTCGGTCAGGGTATCACCAATGCCGTCGGCATGGCAATGGCCGAGAAGCTTCTGGCTGCCGAATTCAACCGGCCCGGCCACGAGATCGTCGATCATCGCACCTGGGTTTTCCTCGGCGACGGCTGTCTGATGGAAGGCATCTCGCATGAGGCCTGCTCGCTCGCCGGCACCTGGGGACTTTCCAAGCTCACTGCCTTCTGGGACGACAATGGCATCTCGATCGATGGCCATGTCGAGGGCTGGTTCACCGAGGACGTCTGCAAGCGCTTCGAGGCCTATGGCTGGCATGTGATCCGCAACGTCAATGGCCATGATCCCGAAGCCATCCACAAGGCGATCGAGGAAGCGAAGAGCGTCACCGACAGGCCGACCTTCATCCAGTGCAAGACCATCATCGGTGCGGGCTCGCCGAACAAGGCCGGCACCCATGACGTGCATGGCGCGCCGCTCGGTGACGCCGAGATCGCCGCCGCCCGCCCGCACATTGGCTGGAACTTCCCGCCCTTCGAGATTCCGCAGGAAGTCTATGAAGCCTGGGATGCACGCAAGAAAGGCGCCGAGGCCGAAGCGGCCTGGAATCACAAGTTCGAGCACTATGCCAAGGCCTATCCCGCCGAAGCCGCCGAGTTCAAGCGCCGCATGGCCGGGGAACTGCCCGCCGGCTGGCCGGCGCTCGCCCAGCAGGCGATCGAGGCGATCAACGCCAAGGCCGAAACCGTCGCCACCCGCAAGGCGAGCCAGATCGCGATCAACGCGCTGGCACCGCATCTGCCTGAATTCGTCGGCGGCTCCGCCGACCTGACCGGCTCGAACCTGACCAACTGGACGGGCTGCAAGCATGTCTTCCAGAAGGAGCCGGGCAACTACATTTCCTACGGCGTGCGCGAGTTCGGCATGGCGCACATCATGAACGGCATGGCCCTGCACGGCGGTATCCTGCCCTTCGGCGGCACCTTCCTGATGTTCTCCGAATACATGCGCAATGCCGTGCGCATGTCGGCGCTGATGAAGCAGCGCGTGATCTACGTGTTCACGCACGACTCGATCGGTCTTGGCGAGGATGGCCCGACGCACCAGCCGATCGAGCAGATCGCCACATTGCGCCTGATTCCCAACATGGACGTCTGGCGCCCCTGCGATACTGTCGAGACCATCGTCGCCTGGACCCAGGCGGTCGAAAAGCGGAGCGGGCCGACCGCGCTGTGCCTGTCGCGCCAGAACCTGCCCTTCATCAAGCGCGATGCCGCGACGATCGCCAACATCGCCAAGGGCGGCTACATTCTGTCGCCTGCCAAGGGGGCTGCCCGTGCCGTGATCGTCGCCACCGGTTCCGAAGTCGATCTGGCGCTGAAGGCGCAGGAAGCCTTGGCGCAGCAGGAAATCCAGGTGACCGTCGTCTCGATGCCGAACACCAACGCCTTCGATCGCCAGGACAAGGCCTACCGTGACAGCGTGCTGCCCAAGGGCCTGCCGAAGATCGTCGTCGAGGCCGGCGTCACCGACGGCTGGTGGAAATACGTCGGTGGCGAAGGCGCCGTGATCGGCATCGACCGTTTCGGCGAGTCGGCGCCGGCCGGCGTGCTGTTCAAGGAGTTCGGCTTCACCGTCGCGAACGTCGTGAAGGCCGTCGAGCAATTCATTTGATCAATTCAAGACCAAGGAGAAACCCACATGACCATCAAAGTCGGTATCAACGGATTCGGCCGCATCGGCCGCATGGCCTTCCGCGCCATCGCCAAGGATTTCCCCGAGCTCGAGGTCGTCGCCATCAACGACCTGCTCGAGCCCGGCTACCTTGCCTACATGCTCAAGTATGACTCCGTGCATGGCCGCTTCAATGGCGACATCAAGGTCGACGGCAACTTCCTCGTCGTCAATGGCAAGAAGATCCGCCTCACCGCCGAGAAGGATCCGGCCAACCTCAAGTGGGGCGAGGTCGGCGTCGATGTGGTGATCGAATCGACCGGCTTCTTCCTGACCAAGGAAACCTGCCAGAAGCACCTCGACGCCGGCGCCAAGAAGGTCGTGCAGTCGGCGCCGTCGAAGGATGACACGCCGATGTTCGTCTATGGCGTAAACCACGAGAAGTACGCGGGCGAGGCCATCGTCTCGGCCGCCTCCTGCACCACCAACTGCCTGGCGCCGGTCGCCAAGGTGCTGCACGACAAGTTCGGCATCAAGCGCGGCCTGATGAGCACCGTGCATGCCGCCACCGCGACGCAGAAGACCGTCGATGGCCCGTCCTCGAAGGACTGGCGCGGCGGCCGCGGTATCCTCGAAAACATCATCCCGTCTTCGACCGGCGCCGCCAAGGCCGTCGGCAAGGTGATCCCCGAGCTCAACAAGAAGCTCACCGGCATGGCCTTCCGTGTGCCGACCTCCGACGTCTCCGTGGTCGACCTCACCGTCGAGCTCCTCAAGGAAGCCTCTTATGAAGACATCTGCAAGGCGATGAAGGAAGCCTCGGAATCCGGCCCCTTGAAGGGTGTGCTCGGCTATACCGACGAGAAGGTCGTGTCGACCGACTTCCGCGGCTGCGCCCAGCCCTCGATCTTCGACGCCGAGGCCGGCATCCAGCTCGACCCGACCTTCGTCAAGGTCGTCGCCTGGTATGACAACGAGTACGGCTACACCTGCAACATGCTGCGCTTCGTCAAGCACGTCGCCAGCAAGTAAGCAAGGAAATCCACCATCCAAGCGTTGCGCCGTCACGAAGGCGCAACGCTTCCGTGGTTGATTTCGAAAATAAGACTCGGGAGATAACAATGGCCAAATTCATCCGCATGACCGACCTCGATCTCAAAGGCAAGCGCGTCTTCATCCGCGCCGACCTGAACGTGCCCGTCAAGGACGGCAAGGTGACCTCCGACGCCCGCATCACCGCTTCGATGCCGACCATCGAATACGCGATGAAGGCCGGCGCCCGGGTGATGGTGACTTCGCATCTGGGCCGGCCGACCGAAGGCGAGTTCAAGCCGGAAGATTCGCTCCAGCCCGTTGCCGAGGTGATGTCCGCGAAGCTCGGCAAGCCGGTGCGGGTGATCCAGAACTGGGTCGAGGGCGGCTTCGAGGTCGCCCCCGGCGAAGTCGTGCTGCTGGAAAACTGCCGCGTCAATAAGGGCGAGAAGAAGAACGCCGAAGAGACCGCGAGGAAATATGCCGCACTCTGCGATGTCTTCGTGATGGACGCCTTCGGCACTGCGCACCGCGCCGAGGCCTCGACCCACGGCATTGCCAAGTTCGCGCCGGTCGCCGCGGCCGGCATCCTGCTGACCGAAGAACTCGACGCGCTCGACAAGGCGCTGGCCGACCCGGCACGCCCGATGGTCGCCATCGTCGGCGGCTCCAAGGTGTCGACCAAGCACACCGTGCTCGAGTCGCTGTCCGAGAAAGTGGACCAACTGGTGGTCGGCGGCGGCATCGCCAATACCTTCCTGGCCGCGGCCGGCAAGAAGATCGGCAAGTCGCTGGCCGAGCACGACCTCATCCCGACCGCGAAAACGCTCATGGAGAAAATGACCAGGCGCGGCGCCACGATCCCGATCGCGGT